>NZ_JACAPJ010000007.1:98596-343973 GCF_013385765.1 Pseudomonas sp. C8002 | reverse complement strand
GCTCCCACATTTTGATCTTCATTGTTCTTTGATATTTATGTGAGCCCCAACAAAAAATGCGCCCCTGAGGGCGCATTTTTTTGTTCGGTCAACTATCGCCTGTCAGGCAATCGCATCCCAGGCACGGTCACCGTTCTCGTCTTTGATCCGAGTCGGCAAGCCCATCACGTCCAGCGCCTTCAGGAACGGCTCAGCCGGCAGTTCCTCGACGTTGGCCATGTGCTTCACGTCCCACTCGCCACGGGCAACCAGCAGCGCTGCGGCTACCGGCGGTACGCCGGCGGTGTAGGAAATGCCCTGGCTGTCGGTCTCGGCGAAGGCTTCTTCGTGGCAGGCCACGTTGTAGATGAACAGCTCGCGTGGCTGGCCATCCTTGGTGCCCTTGACCAGGTCGCCGATGCAGGTCTTGCCGGTGTAGCCAGGCGCCAGCGACGACGGGTCGGGCAGCACGGCCTTGACCAGTTTCAGCGGCACGACTTCCAGGCCTTCGGCGGTGGTGACCGGTTTTTCGGAGAGCAGGCCGAGGTTTTTCAGCACGGTGAACACGTTGATGTAGTGTTCGCCGAAGCTCATCCAGAAACGCACATTGGGCACGTCGAGGTTTTTCGACAGCGAGTGCACTTCATCGTGGCCGGTCAGGTACAGGTTCTGCGAACCGACCACAGGCAGGTCGTCGGTGCGTTTGACTTCGAACATGGTGTTGCTGGTCCACTGGCTGTTCTGCCAGCTCCACACCTGTCCGGTGAATTCGCGGAAGTTGATTTCCGGGTCGAAATTGGTGGCGAAATATTTGCCATGGGAGCCGGCATTGACGTCGAGAATGTCGATCGAATCAATGCGGTCGAAATGCTTTTGTTGCGCCAGCGCTGCATAAGCGTTGACCACACCCGGGTCGAAGCCCACGCCAAGGATGGCCGTGATGTTCTTCTGTTTGCACTCTTCCAGGTGGTTCCATTCGTAGTTGCCGTACCACGGCGGGGTCTCGCAGACCTTGCCCGGCTCTTCGTGGATGGCGGTGTCGAGGTACGCCACGCCGGTGTCGATGCAGGCACGCAATACCGACATGTTGAGGAACGCGGAACCGACGTTGATGACGATCTGCGATTCAGTCTCGCGGATCAGTGCCTTGGTCGCTTCCACGTCCAAAGCGTTCAGCGCGAAGGCCTGGATGTCGGCGGGTACCTTGAGGCTACCCTTGGCCTTGACGCTGTCGATGATGGCCTGGCATTTGGAGATGTTGCGCGACGCGATAGCAATACGACCGAGTTCGTCGTTGTGCTGCGCGCACTTGTGGGCCACCACCTTGGCGACACCTCCTGCACCAATGATAAGAACGTTCTTTTTCAATTGCTTTATCTCTCCTTTATCTGTCCGCTTTACGAAAGGCTGGACAGGTAGTCGTCGTAACCAAATTCACGAACCACTTCGACTGTACCGTCGAGTTGTTTCACTACGATGGACGGCATTTTCAGGCCGTTGAACCAGTTTTTCTTGACCATGGTGTAGCCTGCCGTGTCGATGAACGACAGTCGATCGCCGATGGCCAGCGGCTGATCAAATTGGTACTCACCGAAGATGTCCCCGGCCAGGCACGACTTGCCGCACACCATGTAGGTGTGTTCGCCATTGCTCGGCGCCAGCTTGGCGTTGAGGCGATAGATCAGCAGGTCCAGCAGGTGGGCTTCGATGGAGCTGTCTACCACGGCGAGGTTCTTGCCGTTGTAGAGGGTGTCGAGCACGGTCACTTCCAGGGAGGCGCTGTTGGTGATCGCCGCTTCGCCGGGTTCCAGGTACACCTGCACGTCGTACTTCTGCGAGAACGCCTTGAGGCGCTGGCAGAAGGCGTCGATGGCATAGCCTTCACCGGTGAAGTGGATGCCGCCGCCGAGGCTGACCCAGTTGACCTTGTGCAGCAGCGCGCCGAAGCGTTCTTCGATGGTGTTGAGCATCTGGTCGAACAGGTTGAAATCACCGTTCTCGCAGTTGTTGTGGAACATGAAGCCGGAGATTTGCTCGATCACACCTTCGATCTTCACCGGGTCCCACTCGCCCAGACGGCTGAACGGGCGCGCCGGGTCGGCCAGCAGGTAGTCGGAGCTGCTCACTTGCGGGTTGACGCGCAGGCCGCGGGTCTTGCCTTCGCTGCGCTCGGCAAAGCGCTGCAGCTGGCTGATGGAGTTGAAGATGATCTTGTCGCAGTTGTCGAGCATCTCCTCGATTTCATCGTCGGCCCAGGCCACGCTGTAGGCGTGGGCTTCACCTTCGAACTTCTGGCGACCCAGCTTGAGCTCGTACAGCGACGACGAGGTGGTGCCGTCCATGTATTCCTGCATCAGGTCGAACACCGACCAGGTGGCGAAGCATTTGAGGGCCAGAAGAGCCTTGGCGCCGGACTGTTCGCGCACGTAGGCGATCTTCTGCATGTTGACCAGAAGCTTCTGTTTGTCGATGAGGTAGTACGGCGTTTTGATCATTTTCAGAGCCTGCGGCGGTGCCTGCCAAAAAAGGACACGCATTGTGCCCGCACTTGGGACAGATCGAAAGGTTAGTCAGCGGAATTTGCTGGCCCGGTTATAAGCTGGCCTGTGAATATGACAGCCCGTAGGTATGATGAGCCGCTTTGATAACGGACCACGGCTTGGGCGACGAGAGGTGAGAATGGACGCATGGACGCAGCATTGGCTGGAAGCTTCGGGGAGCCTGGCGCAGTTTCGCCCGGAGTTGATCCGAGAGTTTGAGGTTGCCTACGAGGCAATCGCGCAACTGCTGCCGCCGCCGCGGCTGGACATCCTGATCCAGCGGTTGCCGGGGGAGACCCTTCCGGAACTCGGCCTGGTGGGCCGTGCTTATCGCAGCACGATGTTCAGCATGACCCTTGATCCCGATAACCCGAATTTCCTCACCAGCCTGCAAAGCGGTGCATTGCGTCGACACGTGGTGCATGAGGTGCACCATTGCCTGCGCATGGCGGGCCCCGGTTATGGCTGGACGCTGGGGGAGGCGATGGTCAGTGAGGGCCTGGCCGGGCAGTTTGTGCGGCAGGTGCTGGGCAGTGAGCCGGAGTTGTGGGAGCGGGCGCTTGCCCCCCAGGAACTGCTGAGTGCCCCGGTAGACCGCCAGCTTCTCGAGGCCACGTATTACGACCACAGTGAATGGTTCTTTGGTACCGGCGCGCGGCCAAGATGGCTGGGATACACGCTGGGCTACCAGATGGTGGAGGCCTGGCTGGCAAAACAGGGCGAGGTGGACGCCGCCACATGGGTCAATGTACCCGCCCAAGACATACTCGCCAACGCCGCCAAAGCGGGTTTGGTGGCCTGACTTTGAAACACAAGCCCACCAAACAACCCCTATCCCCTGTGGGAGCTGTCGAGCCTCAGCGAGGCTGCGAAGGCGGCGGCACAGCCGATAAATAAGCTGCCTGACACACCGCTATCGCAGCCTCGCTAAAGCTCGACAGCTCCCACATGACAAAAACGCACCCACACTCACATTAAACCGTCATCTCCCCCGGACGTATTCAGGCCGATTGTCGTTGATCACCTGCATGAAGCCTCCTGATCAATTAATGATTTAGCGTGGGTTGCATGTTCGTCCTGTACCGGCTCAAACCCGCAGCGCAGATAAAAGCTTGCGCCCTCGTGGGTGTCGGTAGACAGGCGCACGACATGGAAGGATTGCGCAGCGCGTGCCAAAAGCTGGCCTACCAACGCTTTGCCCACCTGGCGTCCCCTTGATGCCTGTGCGACGTACACCCGGCGCAGCCTGCCAACCTCCGGACCGGCGTAAGGGTCATGGGACAAACCGCCAACGGCGATCAACTGCCCGTTGCTGAATACACCCAAAAGACATTCGCCTGGCTGGTCAAAACGGTTGGCGCCGCTGGACCACTCTGCAACGAGTCGCGTGAGAAACCTGAATCCTTCGGCGACGGCTTCTGCTTCCAATACCAGGATCTCTTCGGGCAACGCCGAGAGGGTGCGTATCGACAAACCGTCCTCTGATTCAGCCACTGCGATTCTCCAGATCCAGCCAAGCGGCCTTGGAGTCAACGCAGGAGTGCTCCTGCTTGCCAGGCAAGAGCGGCGTATCGAGTGTAGCGATTGCTATCGAGACCCAGTCTGGGTAAACACCATTGATATCGGACCAGAACATCGACGAGCCGCAGCGTGAGCAAAACTCACGAAACACACCCTCGGAAGATTCATAAGCCTTGAGCGTTTGCAGCGAAGACTCGATGTGCACCGACGATTTCGGAGCACTCGCGTATGTCGCGAAGGCGGAGCCATGACTCTTTTGGCATTTTTTGCAGTGGCAATGCGTCACAGCTTTCAGCGGTGTCGATACTCGGTAGCTGACCGCGCCGCACAGGCAGCTACCCTGGTGAAGTCCTTCCATGTTGATTCAATCCCAAGCTCAATGGAGTGACTATACCGCTCTCCCATGAGCCTTGAGCAAGTCCGGTTTTCGGTATCACGTATTGGTCTTCAACTTGGTCCACAACCGAGTGGCCAGCCGCGCAATCGCTGGCGGCAGGTCCTCCACGATAAACAGCTTGTCCATCACGCTTTTCGGCGGGTAGATCGCCAGGTCTTGCTTCACCTCAGGGGTCACCAGCTCATCCGCCGCGCTGTTGGGGTTGGCGTAGTGGATGCTGTTGCTAATGTTGGCAATCACCTTGGGCTCCAGCAGGTAATTCATATAGGCATAGCCGTTTTTCTCGTGCGGTGCACCCTTGGGCATCACCACCATGTCCAGCCACAATGTCGAGCCTTCGTCCGGGATCGAGTAGGCGATGCTGATACCGTTTTTCGCTTCCCTGGCGCTGGCGGCAGCCTGTACCACGTCGCCGTTAAAGCCGATCACTGCGCAGATATTGCCGTTCGCCAGGTCGCTGATGTACTTGGAGGCATGGAAGTACTGGATGTAGGGGCGGATTTTCAACAGCGCCTGCTCGGCCTTTTTGTAGTCGGCCGGTTCGTGGCTGTGGTGCGGCAGGCCCAGGTAGTTGAGGGTGATCGGCAGGATCTGCGTGGGGTTGTCGATAATCGCCACGCCGCAGGCGCTGAGTTTCTTGATGTTGTTTTCATCAAAGAACAGGCTCCAGGAATGGGTGACGTCGGTGGTGCCGAAGATCGCCTTGATCTTCTCGACGTTGTAGCCAATCCCCGCCGTGCCCCACATATACGGGAAGCCGTACTGGTTGCCCGGGTCGTTGGTCTCCAGCTTTTTCATCAGCAACGGGTCGAGGTTTTTCCAGTTGGGCAGTTGGCTTCGGTCGAGCTTCTGGATCGCCCCGGCCTTGATCAGCCGCGAGAGGAAGTGGTTGGACGGGCTCACCACGTCATAACCGGTATTGCCGGTCATCAGCTTGGATTCCAGCACTTCATTGCTGTCGTGAATGTCGTAGGTCGCCTTGATCCCGGTCGCTTTGGTAAAACTGGTCAAGGTGTCATCGGCGATGTAGCCGTTCCAGTTGGAAATGTTCACTTCTTCGGCGGCGTACACAGCCGCCGGGAGCGCGCTGAGGATGACCGCCAGGGACAGACTGTTGATGTGCATGTGAATCACCTTTATCGAGGTTTCTTGTTCTAGATTTCTGTCCGTGCTCGAACCGTTTCCACGCCCATACGCAGCATGGCACCGATGTCGAACAGCGGCCGGGGTGGCAGCCAGCCGGGCTGTGCCCTGTGCATCACAGAGTGCAGGAGCGAGGAAGTCTGGCCCGACGCCCACTCGGCCAGCAGTCGACCCCACAGCGTGCCGCGGGCCACGCCTGAACCGTTGCAGCCCGCGACGGCATACAGGTTGCTTTCGACCCGCGCGAAATACGGTTGACCGCTGCGGGAGGCGCTCAAGTGGCCGGTCCAGGTGTAGTGGATGTCTTGTTCGGTCAGCCACGGGAAGCGTCGCTGCATGCCCTTTACATGGTGTTGGCGCCGGTGCAACAGGTCGCCGTTGGACAAGTCCCGGGTGCGGTACTCCGCTGTGTTGCGGATCATCACCCGATGGTCCGGTGTCAGGCGCACCGTGGCACCCAGTGGCCGCGTGGACAGCACGCCCCACGGTTCCACTGCGCCGATCCGGCGGTATTCCTCATCGCTGAGAGGGCGGGTGAGGCTGGCGCTGAGTTCCATCGGGAACGTCGCACTGGCCTCAAGGCCCACCCGTGGAATAAAGGCGTTGAGGCACACCAGCACCTGGCCGGCTTCAATGCAGGCGTCCAGGCCGTTGGCGCGAATGCCGCCATTGGCCATGCGCTCAAGGCCGGTGATGTCGGTGTTCTCATAAAGCGTCACGTTGTCCGGCAGCGCTTCGAGCAAACCCTTCACATACTTCGCCGGTTGCAGCAAGGCGTTGCCGTGGCCGCACCAGATGGCGGCCTGGTAATGCTCGGTGCCGAGTGTCTGCGCGAGTGCGGCACCTTGCAGGAACTGCGCTGAAGCACCCGCGGCACGCAAGGTCGCCAACTTGGCATCCACATGCGCAAGCTTGTCGCGATCGTGCACGGCGAAGTAGTAGCCGCTGTCCCGAAAGTCGCAGTCGATGGCATGGCGGGCGATGCGCTCGCGCACTTCATCGCTGGCTGCGCGGGAGATCGCGGTGTCCACCTCAAAGTCAGCGAAGCCTGCGTTGCCCATCAGTTCACTTGCAGCGGGATGCTCATGGGCCACCACAAAACCGGAATTACGCGCTGAGGCACCTTGGGCGGCGCGCTGGCGGTCGACGATCACGATGCGCGCCTCGGGGTGCATCTCGGCCAGGTTGTGGGCCGCACACAAACCGGTGATGCCGGCGCCGATCACCAGCCAGTCGGCTTTTTGTAGGCCGGTGAGTCGGTCCCGGGCGGGGAGGCTTTCAGTCTGGGCAATCCAGCCACATGTGTTTTCCATGAAGATCCTCGGCTGTATGCGTTGCTGGCATAAATAAGTTCGGGCTGCAGCTGGAATCTATAGGGCCTGCGGTGATACAACCAACGTTATAAAATCATCCAGCCATTCGGAAAACGCATGGATAACATCCGTCACGTGCCTTCGCTGCAGGGCCTTCAGGCGTTGGTTGAAGTCAGCGACTGCGCGAGCTTCACCGTGGCTGCGCAGAAGCTGTGCCTGACCCAAAGCGCGGTGAGCCGCAAAATCCAGCAACTGGAAAGCCATTTCGGCGTGCCGATGTTCACCCGGACCAGCCGCAGCCTGCGCCTGACCTCCGAAGGTGAGCAGGTGCTGGCCAGTGCCCGGAGCATCCTGGCGCAACTGAAGGGGCTGGAGGATCGGCTCTCGCCTCGTAAACGTCCGTTTCGCATCCGCCTGCATGTGTCGCTGGCGGTGCGCTGGCTGCTGCCCAAGCTCAGCGATTTCTATCGCAACCATCCCGATATTTCCCTGGCAATCGAGACCGTCGCCACCGAGGTGGTCGAGCCGGCGAGTGACAGCGATGCCTACATCCTTTACCTGCCCAAGCCCGACAACGATCCTGCGCGGCTGACCTTGTTCCACGAATCATTGGTGCCGGTCTGCGCGCCGGGTTTGGGGCCACTGGCTTCCGTGGAACAGCTCGAACACTTTGCGCTGCTGCATCGTTCAGCCGACAAGCAGGACTGGATGACCTGGCTGGCGGCCAATGGCGCGCGGTCGCTGGACGACTACCGGCATATCCCGTTCAACCTTGACGAATTGGCGCTGGATGCCGCCGCGCGCGGGCTTGGGGTGGCGATGACGGATCTGACGCTGGCGGCCGAGTCGATCGAACGGGGTGTGTTGGTGGTGCCGTTTGGTCAGCCGCTGGTGACCGGCGGGGTGTATGCATTGTGCTTGCAGTCATCGGCGGCGTCACACCCAGGCTGCGTGCTCATCATGCAGTGGTTTGGTCAGCAGGCGCGGCATGCTAACGTCACGTCTTGACTCTCTATCGCCAGCCCATCCATGAAAATGCCCGATATCGACGCCATCCAGGCGTTCGTCCTGGTCGCCGAACTCAAGAGCTTTACCCGCGCTGCCGATGCCATCGGCGGCACCCAGGCGGCTATCAGCCTGAAGATAAAACGCCTCGAAGAAAGCCTTGGCCGCAAGCTGCTGGAGCGCACGCCGCGACGGGTCACGCTGTCGGCCCATGGCCAGATGTTTTTGGCCAGCGCCCGCCGCTTGCTGGACAACTACCAGGATGCGATGAATTGTTTTGGCCCGCAGAAACGCACCTTGCGCGTGGGCGTCAGCCACCACATTGTCGGCGCCGATCTCAGCCTGTGGCTGCGACGTTTGGCGACCACCGACCCGGACGTGATCGTGGCGTTCAGCCTCGGCACCTCGCGGGATATGTTGATGAACTACGAGCAGGGCAAGCTGGATGTGGCGATGATCCTGCGGCACGACAACCGTCGCCAGGACGGCGAAGTGGTGGGCATCGAACGCTTTGGCTGGATGGCTTCCCACGACTTCGAATTGCGCCAGGGCGGGGCGTTGCCCCTGGCGATCCAGCCGGAACCCTGCGGCATGCGCAGCATGGTGATGGCGGCGCTGGCCGAGCAGAACCGTGCCTGGGAAGAGGCGTTCGTGGGCAGCGGGATCCTGGCGATCGGCGCTGCAGTGGTGGCGGGAATTGGCATCGGCGCGATGGTTGGGCGAATGGCGCCCAGTGGCTGCGTCGACGTGGAGCAGCGTTTCGACCTGCCGCCGCTGCCCAGTCGCGAAGTGGTGCTGTATACGGCGCAGCGGGACTCTCAGGCGCAAGCGTTGATCCGCACGTTGAGCGCCGATATTCCCGCCGATTGAACTAGAAAATCAGACGCCCGGCCCAGGCCATCAGCAGCGCCAGGCTGCCGATGCCGAGGAGTGTGAGCCCAAGGGCTACGAAGTGAACGAGGAGGGTGGTCAGTGGCTGCTGCTGTTCCATGTGGGGGCTTCCTTGGGGCTTGGGAAGCAAAAGTATGCTGAGCGGCCGGGCACCGAAACAGACGCCGCCAGCTATTTCAGTGATAAGCAAAACGAAGGCCCACCCACTCCCGCGCGCGTGGAGCATGAGCGCCGCGCGATCACTCAAGCCTGGGCGGTGCATTTCATCATGAGTGGAACTTGTGATCATCTCAAATAAAATGAGTTTGTCTCACTATCACTCGATCCCGACAATGGCTCCCATACAAACACATTGGAGCTTTACGTCATGGCTGTTGCCCATTCCCTTGGGTTCCCGCGCATTGGTCGCGATCGTGAACTGAAAAAAGCGCAGGAAGCGTTTTGGAAGGGCGAGCTCGACGAAGCCGGCCTGCGCGCCGTAGGTCGTGAACTGCGCAAGACGCACTGGGACCTGCAAAAGAAAGCCGGCATCGAACTGTTGCCCGCCGGTGACTTCGCCTGGTACGACCAGGTACTGACTCACTCGCTGATGTTCGGTGTGATCCCCGAGCGTTTCCGCCCGGCCGACGGCAAAGCCACCCTGCACACCCTGTTCGGCATGGCCCGTGGCGTCAGTGACAACTGCTGCGGCGGTGCCCACGCCCAGGAAATGACCAAGTGGTTCGACACCAACTATCACTACCTGGTCCCTGAATTCAGCGCCGACCAGCAATTCCAGCTGGGTTGGGAGCAACTGTTCGAAGAGGTCAAGGAAGCCCGCGACCTCGGCCACACCGTCAAGCCGGTGGTCATCGGCCCGCTGACCTACCTGTGGCTGGGCAAGGCCAAGGGCGGTGATTTCGACAAACTCGACCTGCTGGACCGCCTCCTGCCGCTGTACGGCCAGATCTTCCAGCGCCTGGCGGACCTGGGCGTGGAGTGGGTGCAGATCGACGAGCCGATCCTGGTGCTGGACCTGCCGCAGGATTGGAAAAACGCCTTCGAGCGTGCCTACAACCTGATCCAGCGCGACCCGCTGAAGAAGCTGGTGGCCACCTATTTTGGCGGCCTGGAAGAGAACCTCGGCCTGGCAGCCAACCTGCCGGTGGACGGCCTGCACATCGACCTGGTGCGTGCACCGGATCAGTACCCGACCATCCTCGATCGCCTGCCGGCTTATAAGGTGCTGTCCCTGGGCGTGGTCAACGGCCGTAACGTATGGCGCTGCGACCTGGAAAAAGCCCTGGCCACCTTGCAGCATGCTCATGAGCGCCTGGGGGATCGCCTGTGGGTGGCGCCATCCTGCTCGTTGCTGCACAGCCCGGTAGACCTTGGCCGTGAAGACAAGCTGGATGCCGAGCTGAAAAGCTGGCTGGCGTTTGCCGTGCAGAAGTGCGAAGAGGTGGCGGTGCTGGCCCAGGCCGTGAACCAGCCTGAAGCGTCGAACGTGATCGCTGCCCTGGCCGAAAGCCGTGCCGTGCAGGCGGCCCGTGCCGCTTCGCCGCGTATCCACAAGCCGGCGGTGCAAGCCCGTGTGGCGGCGATCACCGCCAAGGACAGCCAGCGTGACTCGCTGTTTGCCCAACGTATCGAGAAACAGCGTGCCGGCCTGAACCTGCCGCTGTTTCCGACCACCACCATCGGTTCATTCCCGCAAACCGCTTCGATCCGCCTGGCTCGCCAGTCCTACAAGGCCGGCAAGTTGAGCGAAGCCGAATACGTCGAAGCCATGCACAGCGAGATCCGCCACGCTGTCGAAGTGCAGGAAAACCTTGGCCTGGACGTGCTGGTGCATGGTGAGGCCGAGCGTAACGACATGGTCGAATACTTCGCCGAACAGTTGGACGGTTATGTATTTACCCGCTTCGGCTGGGTGCAGAGCTACGGTTCCCGTTGTGTGAAACCGGCGGTGATTTTCGGTGACCTGAGTCGTCCGAAAGCCATGACCGTGGAGTGGATCCGCTACGCCCAGGGCCTTACCAACAAGGTGATGAAGGGCATGCTGACCGGCCCGGTGACCATGCTGATGTGGTCGTTCCCCCGTGAAGACGTGAGCCGCGAAGAACAGGCGCGGCAACTCGCCCTGGCGATTCGTGACGAAGTGGTGGACCTGGAAGCCGCCGGGATCAAGATCGTGCAGATCGACGAAGCCGCGTTCCGCGAAGGCTTGCCGTTGCGCCAGGCGCAGTGGAAGGAATACCTGGATTGGGCCACTGAAGTGTTCCGCCTGTGCGCCTCCGGCGTGCGTGACGAAACCCAGATTCATACCCACATGTGCTACAGCGAGTTCAACGATGTGATCGAGTCCATCGCGGCGATGGATGCCGACGTGATCACCATCGAAACCTCGCGCTCGGACATGGAACTGCTGGAGGCATTCGAAGCCTTCGCTTACCCGAACGACATTGGCCCAGGTGTGTATGACATCCACTCGCCACGGGTGCCGGATGCCTCGGAAATGGCCAACCTGCTGCGCAAGGCAGCCAAACGCATCCCGGCCGAACGCCTGTGGGTCAACCCGGATTGCGGCCTGAAAACCCGTGGCTGGCCGGAGACTGAAGCGGCACTGATTCACATGGTGACTGCGGCGCGTCAACTACGGGCCGAACTGGCCTGATCCAACACCCGGAATTACACGCCGGGTGAAGATCAAAAATGTGGGAGCGGGCTTGCTCGCGAATACGGAGTATCAGCCGCTGGAGATGTCGACTGACCCACCGCATTCGCGAGCAAGCCCGCTCCCACATTGGGTCACCGGCGTTATCAAAATCATGAAATTGCCAGCATTACCCCGCGCAGACTAGAATGCGATCAATTCTTAATTACGCTTGGGCCCCACCGCCCGGCGCGCCCCGGTGATCGGCATGTCGTCTCCCCTCAATCTGCATATCCAGGACCTGTACTGCGAACACCATGGATGGTTGCACCGTTGGCTGGACCGCAAGCTGGGCAACGCCAGCGATGCCGCCGACCTGGCCCATGACACGTTCATGCGCCTGCTGACCCGGCAAACCACCGGCAACCTGGGCGCCGAGCCACGGGCATTGCTGACCCATATCGCCAAGGGCCTGATGATCGACAGCTGGCGGCGCCAGGAAGTGGAACGCGCCTACCTGGAAACCATCGCCCACCTGCCCGAACAGCATGTACCTTCGCCGGAAACCCGCTGGCTGATCCTCGAAGCGCTGTACCGCATTGAGGCGATGCTGCGGGATCTGCCGGAAAAAACCCGCCAGGCCTTCCTGATGTCGCAGATCGACGGCCTGACCTATCAGCAGATCGCCGATGCCCTGGGTGTGTCGCTGATTTCGGTCAAACGCTACATGCGCGATGCCTTCCTGGCCTGCCTGAGCGTGGCATGAGCCAGTCGATTGATCCGCTGATCCTCGGTGAAGCCGCCGACTGGATGGTGCAGTTGCAGTCCGGCAGCGCCACCGATGAGGACCGCCGCGCCATCGCCCAGTGGCAGGGCCGCAGCGCCCAGCATGCCCAGGCCTGGCAACGGGCGCAGGCGATTCTGGGGGACTTCAACAGCGTGCCGGCGGCGATTGCCGGCGATACCTTGAAGCGCATCGGGCGCAAAAAATCCCTCGGCCGACGCCAGGCGCTCGGGTTGTTGCTGGCGGCCGGCCCGGCGGCCTGGCTGGCGTATCGGCAGGTGCCGTGGCAGCAGTGGACCGCCGACCAGCACACGGCCATCGGCGAACAAAGGAATCTCACCTTGCCCGACGGCACACGCATGCTGATCAACACCGGCAGCTCGCTGAATATCGCGTTCTCCGAGCAGGTGCGGCGTATCGAGCTGCTCAAGGGCGAAGTGCTGATCACCACCGCCAAGGATTCGGCCCATCGCCCGTTCATCGTCCAGACCCGCCACGGTACCGCCAGGGCCTTGGGCACCCGATTCAGCGTGCGGGTAGGTGAGCAGGCAAGCCGAGTGGCCGTGACCGAAGGCGCGGTGGAGTTGCTGGCGGCGCATGCCGGCCAGGGGGTGATCGTCAAGGCGGGCGAGCAGGGCGCCTTCAGTGTTGACCGGGTAGCCGCCGTCGAGCCGCTGGACGTCAGCACCCTGACCTGGGAGAACGGCATGCTGCTGGCCCAGCATATGCGCCTGGCGGACCTGCTGGATGAGCTGGGGCGTTATCGCGCCGGCGTATTGCGCTGCCATGCCTCGGTTGCCGACCTCACGGTGTCGGGTGCGTTTCCCCTGCGCGACACCGATGCCAGCCTGCACCTGTTGCAGGAAACCTTGCCGGTCAAGGTCAGCAGCCTGACGGAGTATTGGGTGACGGTCGAGCCGCGCTGATCTTTTTCAACTTTCGCTGATACCTTTTTCGTTGTCGCCCGGTGTAGGGGAGAACCCTCAACATTGCTCCGCGCCGACAGGAATGCCCATGACCGCCAGACCGCTCCCGTACTGCCCCCGTCCGTTGAAGGCTCTGAGCCTGGCGGTCGCCCTTGCCGCCGTCGCACCGCTGCAGAACGCCCAGGCAGAAGATGCTGCGCCAAGCAGTGCGGCGCGCAGCTATAACATCGCGGCGGGGCCGCTGGGGAATGTGCTGGCGCAGTTTGCGGCGTTGTCCGGGGTGCCGTTGTCGTTCGATTCCACGTTGCTCAACGATCAACAAAGCCCGGGGCTGCAAGGCAGCTACAGCGCACAATCGGGTTTTGCCCAGTTGCTGCAAGGCAGCGGCTACACCCTGCAAGGCACCGGCACCAACGGTTATACCGTGGTGCCCCAGGCCAGCGGCGGTGCGTTGGAGTTGGGCGCCACCACCATCAGCGGTGAAGCGAGCGGGGCGCAGGCAGACACGTATGCCGGTGGCCAGGTGGCACGTTCTGCACGCCTGGGCGTGTTGGGCAATCGGTCCATCAACGACGTGCCATTCAGCGTGGTCAGCTACACCTCGAAAACCATCGCCGACCAACAAGCGCGAACCGTCGGCGACGTATTGCTCAACGACGCGTCGGTGCGCCAGTCGTCCGGGTTTGGCAACTTCTCCCAGGTGTTCACCATTCGCGGGCTGCCGCTGAGCACCGATGACATCGCATTCAACGGCCTGTACGGCGTGCTGCCCCGGCAGATCATCACTACCGAAGCCCTGGAACGGGTGGAGCTGTTCAAGGGCCCGAATGCCTTCGTCAACGGCGTGTCGCCCTCGGGCAGCGGGATCGGCGGCAGCGTCAACCTGGTGCCCAAGCGCGCTGAAGACACGCCCACCCGCAGCGTCACCCTCGATTACGCCAGCGACAGCCAGGCCGGCGGCCACATCGACCTCGGCCAACGCTTTGGCGAAGACAACCGCTTTGGCGCCCGGGTCAACCTGGCGCGGCACGGCGGCGAAACCGCTGTGGATGACGAAAACAAAAGCTCGCAGTTGATCGCCGTCGCCCTGGATTATCGCGGCGAGCGCTTGCGGGTCTCCACCGACTTTGGCTACCAGAAAGAACGCATCAATAACGGCCGCTCGGTGGTCTACCTGACCGGCACCAAAGTGCCCAGCCCGCCGTCGGCCAAGAACAACTACGCCCAGGACTGGAGCTGGTCGCAGCTGGAAGACACCTACGGCATGGTCAACGCCGAATATGACTTGAACGATAACTGGACGGTCTACGCGGCAGGTGGCGCCAAGCACACTCGGGAGAACGGCCAGTATTCGTCGCTGTATGTCGCCAACGATGGCAGCGCCAAGGTGGGCTTCCTCTATTCACCCCATGACGAAGACAACAAAAGCGCCATGGCCGGCTTGAACGGGCACTTTGCGACGGGGCCGGTGACCCATCAGATGAACTTCGGGCTGTCGGGGATCTGGGGCGAGCAGCGCTCGTCTTACGAGGCGATCCTGCAAGCCAACCGCCAGCCCGGCAACCTGTACGACCCGACGCAAACGCCGCGACCTACCAACACCTATTTCGGCAGTGATATTCACGACCCGCGGGTTGTCGGCAAGAACCGCATCAAGAGTGCGGCGGTGTCCGACACCCTGGGCTTTTTGGATGATCGGGTGCTGTTGACCCTGGGCGTGCGGCGCCAGACCATCGAGGTGGACAGTTGGAACACGGCCACGGGGGCACGGGGTACACCGTACTCCGAGTCCATCACCACACCGGTCTATGGCCTGGTGATCAAGCCATGGGAGCACGTATCGTTCTACGCCAACCGTATCGAAGGCCTGGCCCAGGGCCCGACGGCGCCACTCACGAACGTGACCAACCCCGGCGAAGTCTTCCCGCCCAAGCGCAGCAAGCAGACGGAAGCCGGGGTGAAGCTGGACTGGGAAAACTATGGCGCCACGCTGGGTGTGTACCGCATCGAACAGCCGAACAACGCGACCACCCGGTTCCCGGGCCAGAAGTTCGACACCTTCACTGTCGACGGTGAACAGATCAACAAAGGCGTGGAACTCAACGTGTTCGGCGAGCCCATCGACGGCCTGCGCCTGCTGGCCGGCGCCACCTGGATGGACACCGAACAGAAGAGCACTTCCAACGGTGCCACCGACGGCAACCGCGCCGCGGGTGTGCCGCGCTTCCAGTACAACGTCGGTGCGGATTGGGATGTGCCGGGCATCCAGGGTGCGGCGGTCAGCGCACGGATGCTGCGCACCGGTGGCGAATACGTCAACGCCGCCAACAGCCTGAGCATCCCGGCCTGGACCCGCGTCGACCTGGGGGCGCGTTATGGCTTCAAGGCGGATGACAAATACATCACCCTGCGCGCCAACGTCGAAAACGTAGCGAACAAGGCGTACTGGTCGTCGGCGTCGACGGCCAATAACTACCTGACCCAGGGTGAGCCGCGGACAGTGAAATTGTCGGCGACGGTGGATTTCTGAGCCTGGAAAACCCTATCGGGTGAATGGACAACCCGTGGCGAGGGAGCTTGCTCCCGCTGGGCTGCGAAGCAGCCCTAAAAAAAGGACACGGTGTTCTTTCAGGTGGCTCTCGATTGCCTTATTGGGGCCGCTTCGCGACCCAGCGGGAGCAAGCTCCCTCGCCACAACAAGGCTGAATGTCCCTCGGTCAACCCGCGTTCACTTCAATCCGGTCAAAGCCCTTGAGGCGATACAGCATCACCGAGATCGCCCAACTGGCCACGAAGATCCCGATGATCATGTAGCCCAGCATCCCGAAACTGTCGTTCAGCGAGCCGATAAAACTCCAGAACGATCCCTTCAGGTCCAACTGGTCACCCATCAACCCCAACGCCTCGATACTGCCGATCACCACCGCAACCACCACCGATACCAGGGTGATGGTCATGTTGTAGTAGATCTTGCGGATCGGCTTCATGTACGCCCAGCCGTATGCCCCCAGCATCAGATGACCGTCGAGGGTGTCCACCAGGGACATGCCGGCGCTGAACAGCAGCGGGAACACCATGATCGCCCACGGCGACAGCCCTTGAGAGGCCTGGGTCGCAGAAATCCCCAACAGGCCGATCTCGGTGGCCGTATCAAAGCCCAGGCCGAACAGGAAACCCAACGGGTACATATGCCAGCTGCGGCTGATCAGGCGAAACACCGGGCGGAAAATCCGCGCCATGAAACCCCGGTCCGCCAGCAGCAGGTCGAAGTCGTCCTCCACATACGCACCGCCCTGGCGCACATGGCGCCAGGCCTTGTAGATCGCGTGCAGGATCACCAGGTTCATCAAGGCGATGACCAACAGGAACGAGGCCGAGACCGACGTGCCGATCACCCCGCCGATGGCCTTGAACCCTTCAAACCGCGCCTGCATCACCGAGGCCGCAAAAGCGACGCCAATGGATGCCAGGACCACCACCGAAGAATGTCCCAGGGAGAAAAAGAAGCCCACCGCCACCGGACGTTTCTTTTCCTGCATCAGCTTGCGGGTCACGTTGTCGATGGCGGCGATATGGTCGGCATCCACCGCATGCCGCAGCCCGAAACCGTAGGCCAGGAGCGCGGTGCCGAGCAACACCGGGTGCTCATGGAACGCCACCAGCGCCCAGATCCAGGCGACCACGTTAATGCCGATCAACAACCCGTAGATACCAAACAGCTTGGCGCGAACCTGGGTGCTGGAGTCACTGAAAATCTGGGCAAGGCGTAGGATCATCAACACTACCTGTGTGCGTTGGAAACATTCAGACACGTTCCGAAACTTTATAGATTTTGTTTAGAGTGATGATGAAATTTGTGGAGTGAGTGAGGAGAGGATTGTGACGACGATCGAAAATGCAGCAATGGCGGTTATTCAGTTCTGGAAACAGGCGGGGCCCAAGCTCTGGTTTGCCAAGGATGAAGGGTTTGACCGGCGTTTTCGCGAGGCTTTCTACACCACGCATTTGCAGGCGGCCCGGCGCGAACTGGAGAGCTGGATGCAAACGCCGGAAGGCGCGCTGGCGTTGCTGTTACTGCTGGACCAGTTCCCGCGCAATACCTTCCGTGGCACGGCGCATATGTTCGCCACCGACCCGCTGGCGCGTTTGTACGCGCGGCAGATGGTCGAGGCGGGGATGGACAAGTCGATCGAAACCCCGTTGCGGGCGTTTTGTTATTTGCCCTTCGAGCATTCTGAAGATCCCGGGGATCAACAGCTGTCGGTGGCCCTGAACAAGGACCTTGATGCCAATACCTACCGCTGGGCCAAGGAGCACGCCCGCATCATCGAGCGGTTCGGGCGCTTTCCTCATCGTAATGAGGTGTTGGCCAGGGTCACGACAGAGGAGGAGCGGGCGTTCCTGGAGGACGGTGGCTTTTCGGGCTAGGCCTCGGGTTCAGCCACTAAGTCTCTGACGCCCGCCTGGCGAAAACGCCGCACACCCTTGAGATCAATCGCCCAACGCAACGCTTCAGTCGCCGACGGACGTTCGCCTTGGGTAATTGCCGCGTCATCGGTGGTCAGCTTATTCAGGTAGCCCCTGGCGCCGCCGCGTTCGCTCCAGTAATGGGTGTGGCTGAGCCAGGACCTGGCGAGCCAGCCTTTCCATTTGCCCACGCTGACCGGCAGGTCCAGTACGCCGGGGCCCATCACCGGGCTGACCGGGCCGCCGACGATGTCGCCAAACAGGCCCAGGGGCGCGGGGAAGTAGAGGTTGGTCCAACGGGTCACGGCGAAGGCCGCGGCATGGTGCAAATACAGGGGTGAAAATGGGCGACCGCCCACGGTGACGGGCAGCCGGCCGCTGTAGCCGTAGCCCTTATCGTCGAGCGTCGGCGGGCAGGCGGGGGCTTCGCGGCGTTCGATGCGGCGCTTGAAGTCGCTCACGCTGCGGCCCAGCAACAGGCTGGCGTGGGCCATCGGGCTGCCGAGGGTGACGAGGTCGGTGATGCGCCACGGGTTGCCGAGGTTGCGTTGTTCGATAAAGGCTTCGGCTTGCTGTTCGCGGAACCTGAGGAGGCTTTGCAGGCGGCCGTCGAGGGCGTTTCCAGCCTTTGGCAGCGTGTCCTGGACCACCGGTTGCAATCGCTCGTGGTTGGCGTAGCGGGCGGCGAGTTCCGGGCCGCCGGGGCGTAACTGATCGTGATGCTCGTGCCACAGGTAGCCGACGATGTCGTAGGCAATCACGCTGCCCAAACTGTGGCCGACGACGATGATGCGGTCGTAATCACCCTTGTCATGCAGGGCGCGCAGCAGGTCGACGCCATCGGCGCGGATCTGTTCGCGCACCACCACGTTCTGCGGGTTGGGGCTCAGGTAGCGGGCGGCATCGCCAAGGTATGACAGTGCCGAGTACTTCAGGGCCAGGCCGATCACCGCCAGCAGCACCGGGATCAGGGCGAAGGGGTTGTCGCTGTGGGGGAATCGGCCATACAGCGTCGCCAGGGTTCCGCTGACCAGCAGCACGAGCAGGGCCAGCAAGGCCCAGCGCGTGGCGCGCCAGATCGGCACGATGGCCGTCGGGATATCCCGGCGCGGACGCTTGAAAATGTCCCATAGCCAACTGAGCAGGTGCCCGACCTTGGTGCCCTGCATCTTGTGGGCCCAGTAGTACTCGTAGAAATCGGTGGTGTTGCGACCCGCCGACTTCAACACGCGCAAATCGAAGTTGCGCGAAAACCGGTCGGGTTTGCTCCAGTAGAAAGGCGTCGCCTCGGGGGTGTCCGCCGGGATCGCCGCTTCGACGAAGCCACGCAGGGTATCCATCGGGCGCTGCTCGCCGATTCCGTGGATGACGACAACCGCTTGTTTCATCTAGTGATCGTTCCTTGATCCGCTTTTCGGGGCGTTACGGGTGGGGTTCAAGGGGCCATAGTATTGCCATTATCGATGGTATTCCAGCCAGGAATGCCCCCATAAAAACCGCGCATTTCATTTGCGCGGCGCGATCTCGTAGTGTGGTGCTCCCACCAAGGAGATGTCGCCGTGAACCATCGCCCGCTGAGCCTGTACGTTGACGCCCATTTCACCAGTCCCTACGCGATGTCGGCGTTTGTGACCCTGCGGGAAAAGGGCCTTGAATTTGAACTGCTCACGTTGAACCTCGACACGGCCGAGAACCAGACTGACGCGTACACGCACTTGTCGCTGACCGGGCGCGTACCGACCCTGGTGCAGGGTGAGTTTGCGCTGTCCGAGTCGTCGGCGATAACCGAGTACCTGGAGGATGTGTTCCCGCAGGTGCCGGTGTACCCGGCCGAACCCCGCCAGCGGGCGAGGGCGCGGCAGGTGCAGGCGTGGTTGCGCAGTGACTTGATGCCGATTCGGCAGGAACGCTCGACCCTGGTGGTGTTTTACGGGCTCAAGGGCGAACCGCTGTCGCCGGTTGCTGAAGCAGCGGCCCACACGCTGATCAACGCGGCGCAGGCGCTGTTGGCCGACGGTCGCGACTACCTGTTCGGCGCGTGGTCGATTGCCGACGTGGACCTGGCCGTGATGCTCAACCGGCTGATCCTCAACGGTGACAGCGTACCCGCCAACCTGGTGGCGTACGCCCAGCGCCAATGGCAACGGCCTTCGGTCCAGGAATGGGTCAAGCAGGCACGACCGTCGCTGTAGTCACACTCCTCAATTACAAAGTGAATCCTGGTCCATGAATATACTGTCGAGTGACTCCCGCCTGCCGCTGTACCAGCGTTTTCGGGATCATCTGATTGAGCAGATTGCCAATAATCACTGGCGTGCCGGTGCGGCTATTCCCCCTGAAGCGGTGTTGTCCACCCAGTACCAGCTGTCTACCGGCACCGTGCGTAAAGCGATCGAGGCGTTGGTGGGCGAGGGCATTCTGGAGCGCCAGCAGGGCCGTGGTACGTTTGTGCGCCGCCCGAAGTTTCAGTCGTCGTTGTTCCGGTGTTTCCGCTTCCAGGGCCCGGGCGGTGAATGCCAGCTGCCGCAGAGCCGGATCCTGTCGGTCAAGCCGGTGAAGGCTCCGTTGTCGGTGAGCGAGGTGCTGGGGCTGGCAGCGGATGCGCCGGTAATCTGCATCGTGCGGGTACACGTGCTGGACACCGGGCCAGTGCTGGCCGAGGAAATCTGGCTGCCGCGCGAGCGGTTCCAGACGCTGCTGGACGTGGATCTGACCCGGCAGGGATTGCTGTTGTACCCCACTTACGAAGAAGTCTGCGGGCAAGTAGTCGCTTCTGCCGAGGAAGCCCTCACCGCCGAGTCCATCGATGACGTGTGGGCCCGCTGGTTGCAGGTGCCGGTGGGCAGCCCGGTGATGGTGATCGAGCGGCTGGCCCGGGATTACGCCGGCCAACCCCTGGAGTTGCGACGCGGCCGTGGCCACGCCGAACATTTCCGTTATCGCGTGGATATACGCTGAGCTTGAGGCGCGGTGCTATTCGGCTTTGAGCAGCACCAGCCAGCTTTGCACCACCCGGCGGTCAAGGTCTTCCCAGTCGGCCATGCCCAGCACCCGGGTGGTGTTCAAACCGCGCAAGTAGCCACGCAATTGCTGGGCAATCGCGTAGACCACTTCCGGTTCGGCGGCGTTGTCCAGCAGCACTTCCTCATAGTCGACCAGGTAATCGGCAACCCGCTCGCGAAACTCCGGAAGCACAGCTTCACGGATGCGATCGAAGGTTTTCTGGTGGGGCTTCATAGGCGTTCCTTATCATTTTGTGTGAGGCGGCCTGCACGACACTATTGCTCTAGATAATAGTCACCATCAAGTATTGCGAGTTCTGTTTTTCTGAAAAAGGAGGACAATTGCCATCATTGAACATGATGTGCAAGGACCCTGCGATGAGGACTTTTACCGGTTTGGCCCTGGTGGCGCTGCTGATGAGCACAATGGTTGGCTCTGCGTCGGCCGGGGGGCTTCAAGCCAGCCACCTGGCGCCAATCGTCGCCAGCCCGGTCGGGTTGCAGCATTCGCAATCGGTCGGCGTGCTCTACAGCGACAACACCCTCGACAACCTTGAGTACCTGGCGCGCTACCACGCCATGGCGGTCAATGGTGCCAAGGGCCAGCTGGACGAGCAGATTCGCCAGGCCTTCGTCGACAGTTCCGACCCGGACCTGGCGATTGACTGGCTGATGGCTTCGTTGCGGCACACCTTTGCCTCGGTCACCCGTTACGACAACCTTGATGCGCTGTTGCAGGCGCACCCGGATGTGGTGGTGATGCTCGATACCTACAACCAATTGCTGACCCAGCGTAATGATCGGGTGGAAGCGCGGTTTGTTGCCAAGTTCTATGACCTTGACCTGCAATACATCGCCAAAGCCGAGGGTTCGATGCAAATGCACTTGCCTAATGTGTGGGTACATGACAAAACGGCGCCCCAGATCGCTGCACAGATTGGGCAGCAGCGCGACGTTCAGTTGAACGCATTAAAGCAGTTCGATGCCTCGCTCAAGGCGTTGGTCGCTGCCGGTTAGCCCACTTCGTTTATTTTTCAGGAATTTTTATGCGCGTGTTGTTAGTGCCAGCGATGGCTTCTGCTTCTTTATTGATGACGGGCTGTGCATCCGCCCCCAATGCCCCAACCCTTACCCTGCAAACCGCCAAGGACCCTGAAGCCTACGTGCAGTGCGTGGTGCCCAAGTTCGAGAAAAACGGCATGACCTCCACGGTCACGCAGAATTCGCGGCATGCCCGGATCGTGGTGAGCAGCAAGATCGCCGCGGACAACATCCTCGAAGTCTACAAGTCCCAGGACGGCGGCAAGGTGTTCCTGTACGAGCGCAAGCCGTTGGCATCGACGTTCAAGCCGTCGCGGTTCGAGCATGCGGCGCAGGATTGCCTGTAATCGACTGGGGCCAGTCTGTGGGAGCTGTCGAGCCCCAGCGAGGCTGCGATAGCATCACTGCGGTCTGACAGTGACACCGAGGTGATCCCATCGCAGCCTCGCTTAAGCTCGACAGCTCCCACAGTTGATCTTCATTGTCTTGAGCGAATGATTCAGCTCGGCTTTGGCTCGCTGCTGAACGTATCGACCGCTTTCACCAACCCCTTGGCCGCCAACGCCACCAACTCACCGCCTTTTTGCGGGGTGGCCAGCGCCGGGTCTGAACCCATGCGCCCATCCGGGAAACGCGCGCGGAAGTCGCGGGCTTCGCGAATCGGGCCGGTGTTGGCGATTTGCGGCGAGTAGTCAGCCGACTTGATCGCGTCCGGGTAGGCCCATTGGGTCACGGCGATCTCCGACGGCGTGGCATGGCTGCCGTGGCCCACCGGGAACTGCTGGTGCGCCAGTTCGTTCACGCCTTCCAGGTCCCACCAGTTGCACAGTTTCAGCGCATAACCCGACGGGCGCCCGCTGAAGCTGCCTTCGGCATACAGCTCGGAGAACGCCGCTTCGATCGAGGCAATATTGCCGCCGTGGCCATTGAGAAACAGGATCTTCTCGAAACCATGGCCTGCCAACGAACGTACCCAATCGCCAATCGCCGCGATAAAGGTCGAAGGGCGCAGGGAAATGGTGCCCGGGAAGCCCAGGTGGTGCTGGGCCATGCCGATGTTGAAGGTCGGGCCGATCAGGATGTCGGCGTTCTTCTGCGCTTCATGGGCAATGATTTCCGGGCACATCCAGTCGGTGCCCAACAGGCCGGTGGGGCCGTGTTGTTCGTTGGAGCCGATGGGAATCACGATGCTGCGGCTGCGTTCCAGAAACTGGCCAATCTCGATCCAGGTGGATTGATGTAAAAGCATCTCAGGTTCTCTCTCTCATCAAGCCCAGGAACACGGTGGAGTTCCTGGTGGCGTGAGCCGCATGGTGCACGGCAACAGCGAGAGCATCAACCGCCTTTGACAGTACCGGCACTCGCCATCTGGCGCGGCTTGCAGTTGAGGTAAGCCGAGGACTTCAGCCAGCGCTGGTCGGGGTACCAGGAAAACATGAACTGGCCGTCCTTGAGTTTGTCCACCACCTGGCGCGCTACCTGCGGGCGTACGGCGGGGCAACCCTGGCTGCGGCCGATACGGCCTTCGCGCTTGCTCCACAACGGGCTTACATAGTCGGCGGCATGGATCACGATGGCGCGGTCCCGTGCACGGTCATTGAAACCCGGTTCCAGGCCGTCCATGCGCAGCGAGTAGCCGTGGGCGCCTTCGTAGCTCTCCTGGGTGCGGAACAAGCCAATGCTGGACTGGTAACTGCCTTCACGGTTGGAGAACTGGGTGGCGAAGTTTTCCCCGGATTTTTGTCCGTGGGCCACCAAATCCCGCAGCACTAATGTCTTCTTGCGCAGGTCGAAGATCCATAGGCGACGAGCGGTCGAAGGTTGGGAATAGTCGATCACCGCCAGCCGGTCGGACTGTTCGATGCCATTGCCCACCGCGCATTGCATGGCGCTCAAGGCTCTTTTCAGTACATCGGGGTTGAGTTCTGGAGCGGCGTGGGCGAGGCTGCTATACAGAGTAAGGGGTTTACCCGTGTCTGCGAGCGCAACGGTGCTCAGCGAGGCAAAGGTCGAGATGATCAGGCCGAGTCGGCAGCAAAAGGTCAGCATGTATAAAGCATCTCCGCCGTGGATGGGAGCTAAGCGATTGTTCAAAAAACACGCATGTTACTTGAGCATTTGCCTGCTCGTTGCACCGCTGGTCGCGACAGCCGAAGACCTGTTGGTGGTGTCGCCGGCCCCGGTGCAATTGGCGCTCTCGCAATTGTCGACCGTTTGCCCAGGCCCGGCCGGGCAGGTCGATGCGCCTTCCCTGGCGCGTTTGCAGGCGTTTTATCAGCAGCAGGGCGACGTGGTGCTGTGGTCCGAGGGGGATCGCCGCGCCGCATTGCTAGCCCAACTGCAGTTGCTGGCCGACGATGGCCTGGACCCGACTCACTATAGACTGCCCCCGGCGGATGCCACGGGGAACGTGCTGTGCATCGATATCGGTACCAGCCAGCAGTACCTGCAAGCCCTGCAGGACCTGCATTTCGGCCGCTTGCAGCAGTCGCGCTTCGAGCCCGTCTGGCATTCGCAACCGGCCCCGGACCCCGACACCCAATTGCTGGCCATGGCCGAGGCCGGCATGCAGAACGTCGCCCAAGCCTTCGACCAGGCCCGCCCGAGCGCGCCGCTATACCTTGGCCTGCGCAGTGCCTACGCCGCCTTGCGCCAGCAACCGTTGCAGCATTGGGATGCCGTGGCCAGCGGCCCGTTGCTGCGCCCGGGCATGGACGATTCGCGGGTGCCGCAACTGGCGCGGCGAATGGTCAATGGCGGCTACCTGAGCGCCACCTCCGCGGGGACGCAATACCGTGGCGAGTTGGTCAACGCGGTCAAGACCTTCCAGCAAAGTCATTCCCTGCAAGCCGACGGCGTGATCGGCCCCGGCACGGTCACCGAGCTGAACATCAGCCCGGCGATTCGCCGCGAACAATTGCGCATCAACCTTGAACGGTTTCGCTGGCTGTCCCGGGACCTGGAACCCGAGGGCGTGCTGGTGAACGTGGCAGCGGCGCAACTGAGCTTCTACCAGGGTGGCGTGCCCGTGTGGCAAACCCGCCTGCAAGTCGGCCGCGCCGACCGCCAGACGCCGCTGCTGAAGTCGCGCATCACCCGGCTGACCCTGAACCCCACCTGGACCATCCCGCCCACCATCATGCGCGAGGACAAGCTGCCGGCGATCCGCCTGAACCCCGAATACCTGCGCCAGCAGAACCTGCAAGTGCTCGACAGCCAGGGCAACCCGCTGGCACCGGAACAGGTCGACTGGTCGCACCCCGGCAACATCCTGCTGCGCCAGGGCGCCGGCCCGCGCAACCCGCTGGGCCGGATCGTGCTGCGCTTTCCCAACCCGTATTCGGTGTACCTGCACGACACGCCGAGCCAGCCGCTGTTCTCCAAGGGCCCGCGGGCCTTCAGTTCGGGATGTGTGAGGGTTGAGCAGCCGCTGCTGTTGCGCGACTTGCTGGTGAGCCCGGCGGAGAAGATCCGCACCGAAGAATTGCTGGCGACGGAAACCACCCACGAGTTCCGGCTCGCGACGCCGGTACCCGTGTTGTTGGGGTACTGGACGGTGCAGGTCGATGGCAAGGGCGCGTTGCTCTACGCGCCGGACATTTACGGGCGCGATCCGGTGTTGATGAAAGCGATGGAGAGTGCGCTCTAGGCGCTTAGCTGTGCGTTGATCATCGTCAGCGCCTCATGGGGAGGCAAGCGCGCCGTATCGACGGTCAATGGCGACTCGACCCATGGCTCATATTCATGGGCCAGGACGGAGTGCCAGGTGGGCGGCGTGAGCCCCGCAATATCGCTGGTGCGTGATTCCACGCGGCGTTGGTGTTCGTGTGGGTCGGAGCACACCACCTGGATATTCACCAGCGGCTTACCGGCGCTTAGCGCAGTGTCGCTCCACGCCTGACGACTTTCAGCCACCGGGTTAACGCAATCGACGACAACCGTGCGGCCCAGCAACAGGTTGCTCAACGCCAGCGCATTGGCCACCTGGTAACCGCTGCTGCCCACACCTTGCTCCAGGACCCCTGCATCGCGGATGGCCTGCTCGATGGTGTCGATGCGCAGATACACGGCGCCGGATTGGCCGGCAAGGGCCTTGGCAATCGTGGTCTTCCCAGTGCCGGGCAGGCCGCTGAACACAATAAGCATGGTCGATCCTTCGAAGGGGTGAGTCGGCTCAGTCTACCGGGCGACTCACTTCAAATAACAGGCGCTGATCCAGTCCGAAGGCTTGGGCGCGAGTTGTTCGGCCACTGGCAGATACCGGGCGTCCAACTGCGCCGCCAGCCAGTACAGCGTATTGCTGCTTTTCGGGTTCCATTCGCCGCTGTAGCCAGGCTCACCTACGCGGGCCCGGTCCCGGTCGAACTGCACGTGGGTATGCACGAATTCTTCGTGGCTGCGCTGGCCTTTGGCATACGGCGCCAGCCAGTCCAGTGCTTCGCTCAGCGAGCCACCGTGGGGCGCGGTGACGTCCAGCCAGTTGCCGCCAATGCCGTAGGGCTTGGCCGCCAGCGCGGCCTGCACCAGCGGCTCCAGGTCGTAGACCACATAGTGCAGGGCGTCACGGTCCTGGAAGTCGCTCACCGAGCCGTCGGGCAGTACGTTGTCGTTGATCTGTTGCCGGAACAGCTGGAAGGCCTGTTCGAGCATCTCGCGGTCGCCCAGTGCGGCGGCGGCCACCGTGACCAGTTTTACGCGGTGGCTCTGCCAGTTATTGGTGTTGGTGGCTTTCTTTTCGCCGTGGAACTGCTTGATGCGCTCGATATAGCCATTGCCCAGGTTGGTCAGCAGCGCGCGGGTGGCGTCGCGGGTCTGGGGGCGAAGGTCGCTGGCGGTGAGGGCGTAGGCGCTGATCAGCATGTCGAGGTTGGTTTCGTCGATCGGGTTGAAGTCCGGCTGGTAGGTGCTGGCCCACGCGCTCAGGTAGTCATCCACTTGCTTGAGGTAGCGCGTGTCGCGGCTCAGGCGCCAGGCCAGGGCCGCCTGGCGCATGACTGGCCAATCCTTCTCGGCGGCGATACTTTGCTCGCGGATGCCGTGGTTCGGCAGGGTACCTTCGGTGTGCAGATGGGGCAGGGCGTCGGGCTGGTCGCCGAGGTGGCGCTGGGCGGCAGCCAGCAGCGATTTGGAGGTCGGATTCGAGGTGGCGGGCTGGCAGGCACTCAGGACCTGGGGCGCGGCAAAGGCGGCGTTGGCGAACGCGGCGAGCAGCGCGGCGAGGGCCACGGTGTGCAGAGGGCGTTGGAGCATGCTGTTCCTCAGGGATGGATTGACCCGATCGGGGCGCAGCCACGCTACCATGCCCGTGATGGGAATTTGATGAAATACCCGCCAGCCCTCTATCCTTGCAGGCCTTGCCCGGTCGAGAACAGGACGCCCCATGACTTTGCAGTTCGTGAAGATGCACGCCCACGGTGATGATTTCATCGTGATCGACCGGCGTGGCCAGGATGACCCGATCACCGCTGAAATCGCCCGCCGCCTGGGTGACCGTCATCGCGGCATCGGCTTCAATCAATTGGCCGTGGTGCTCGATTGCGCTGACGCCGCGGCCCGCATCACATTCTGGAACCCCAACGGCACCCCGCTCGACACCTGCGGCAGCGCCACCCGTGGAGTGGCGGACATGCTGATGCGCGAAGCCGGCACCGCCACCATCGTGCTGCGAACCAACCGGGGGCTGCTGACCTGCGTGCGCGAATCGGCGCAGCGGGTGTCGGTGGACATGGGGCCGCCGTCATTGGGCTGGGAAGCTATTCCGCTGGCGCAAGCGATGGACACCGAACGCTTGCCGCTGGAGGGTGACCCGGCGGCGTGCAGCATGGGCAACCCGCATTGCACCTTCTTTGTCGATGATCTGGCGACGGTCGATATTGCGGCGGTTGGCCCGTCACTGGAAACCCACCCGTTGTTCCCCAACAAGACCAATGTGCATTTCGTGCAGGTACTCGACCGGGGTCATATCCGCCTGCGCATCTGGGAACGGGGCGGCGGTGTCCCGCAAGGCTCGGGTTCGTGCTGTTGTGGCGCGGTGGTCAACGGGATTCGTCGTGGGCTGCTGGATGACACCGTCGACGTGCAATGCGATGGCGGTACCGTGACGGTGCATTGGGATGGGCGCGGCGGCGTGGTGTTGACGGGGGCTGTCCAAACCGTTGTTCACGGCACGGTGGCGGCCGCGCTCATGGGTGGCGCAATGGAAAGTGCACACTGAAGGTGGTGCCCCGGTCCGGGCTTGAGCTCACCGAAACACCTCCATCATGGGCCTTGGCAATTTCCCGCACGATAAACAGCCCCAGGCCAACGCTACGCACCTCACTGTCCTGCTCCGTGCCTCGGGTCATGGGCTCAAACAAGCCAGCCATCAACGCTTCGGGAATCGCCGGCCCCTGGTTATGCACCGAGAGCCGGCTCTCTTGTGCGTCCTGGTGCGAGGTGACGGTAATCGGCTGTTGCAGGTCGCCGTACGCCACGCTGTTGGCCACCAGGTTGCCGATGATTTGTTGTATGCGGTCGGCATCCAGGAACGTGCGGGCGCTGCCCGTGGCGTGATGTTCGAGGGTCGCCGTGGGGAACGCCACTTGCAACTCGTCGAGACTGTCACGGGTGACGGCGTGCAGGTCGAGTGCTACGGGATTGATGCTGATGCCCTGGCCGACTCTGGCCTGGGTGAAGTCCAGCAAGTCGGCGATCATCCGCTGCGCCCGTTCGGTGGACAGGCCGATATGCCCCAGGAGTTGGCGCTCCTTGGGGCTGCGCTCGCCACGGGCGAGGAACTCCGAGGCCATCTTGATCGCGGTCAGCGGGTTCTTCAGGTCATGGCTGACAATCGCGACCATCTGCTCGGCAAACAGCGCCCGGCGCTGGGCAATTTCATAGGCGCTGCTCAGTTCGGCCTGGGCCTGCTGCAGCGCGACTTCAGCGGCGGTCTTTTCCTGCAGCAAGGCTTCAGCCAGTTTGCGGGCGTTGAGCAATTCGCGCTCGTACTTGTCGCGGTCGGTGGTGCCGAAAAGGGCCAGTTCGTTGTAGGCAATACCGGCATGTTCGTGCCTGACGCCGTTGAGCAATACCGTGACGGTGCGCCGGTCACGGTGCAGCAGGTCGAGTTTCACTTCGGCGATGGAGCCTTGCATTTTCATCAGCGGCGCCAGGTGCGTCTGATGGAAGATCCGCCCGCCCGTCGTCAGCAGGTCCTGAAACCGCCGTTCTTTCAACTCATCGAGGCTGAAGCCGGTCCAGTCGCTGAAGCACTGGTTGGCCTGCACGATGGTGCCGTCTTCCCGGGTAACCACCAAGGCGCAGGGCGCGCCGTCGAACAAACGTTGAGAGTCCGGCAACGACAGGTTATCGGCTGGCATCGGCACCCACCCATGGCAACAGGAAACTGTCCATGGCCGCTGAGCAGGCCCCAGGTGCACTCATGTGCGGGCAATGCCCCACGTTATCGACCAGGCAATACGTGCTGGCGGGCAACGCCGCGTGCAGGTATTCACCCACGCAGACCGGTGCGATCAAGTCGTCGGTGGATTGCAGAATCAGGGTGGGGGTCATCAGGCCTGCGATGTCCTGGCGGTTGTCCGACAGGAAGGTTACCCGTGCGAAGCGCTTGGCGATGTCGGGCTCGGTGCGGCAGAAACTGTTGGTCAGTTCTTCGCCGAGGGCCGGTTGCCCGGGTGCGCCCATGATTACCGGGGCCATGGTGCTGGACCAGCCGAGGTAATTGCTGTCGAGGGTATCGAGCAACGAATGGATATCGTCGAGGGTGAACCCGCCCGTGTAGTCGCCGGAATCGATATAGCACGGCGAAGGACCGATCATCACATGGGCGGCGATTGTTCCGGGCGCCTGGCGATCGGCCAGGGCGCCGATCATCGCGCTGACGGAGTGCCCCACCAGCACCACCGGGCCCACGGCGTATTCATCAACAATCTCGCCCAAGTCATGGGCGTAGCCGGCGAGTGAGCTGTATTTTTCGCTGTCGTACGCGCCCAGGTCGGATTGGCCAGCCCCCACCAGGTCATACAGCACCACACGGAAACGCCCGGTGAAATGAGGAAACAGATAATTCCACATGGTTTGATCACACCCGAAGCCATGGGAGAAAACCAGGGTCGAGGGACCGCTGCCATACACCCTGACGTTGTTGCGCTGCTGAAGGTCCATGGCGTTCTCGTGTAGGGCGTGTGTGGGGGTGGCGTAAGTCTAGATAGTCGGTGGCGTCGGGTCACCTGTTTATAGCGTCGATAGGGTAAAGTCGGCCGATTCAGGATGAAACTTCAGGTAACAAAACATGATGGTGTTCCTACGGCAATGTGTCTTGGGCTTGCTGCTGATCGTTTCCGGCTCGCAAGTGTGGGCCGATACCGTTCCCCCGGCGCCGGTCACGGTTGCGCTGGACCAGCGCGTGATCGACCTGACCCAAACCCTCGACGCTGCCACTCAATCGCGTATGACCACGCAACTCGCCGGTCTGGAACAACGCAAGGGCGCACAGGTGGCAGTGATGCTGCTGCCGAGCACCCAGGGCGTTGGCATCGAGGACTTCGCCAACCAACTGTTCCGTGCCTGGAAACTGGGGCGCAAGGACGTCAACGACGGCATCCTGCTGCTGGTGGCGAAAGACGATCGCAAGGTTCGGATCGAAGTCGGTTACGGCCTGGAGGGCGTGGTCACCGACCTGCTGGCCCACCGCATCATCGAGGAACACATCACCCCGGCGTTTCGCCAGGGCGATTACGCAGGCGGCGTGCAGCAGGCGGTGGACGACCTGACACTGTTGGTGGACGGGGGCAATTTGCCCGAGGTGGCCAAGGCCGGTTTCCCGTCTGAAGCGTATGCGGTACTCCTGGCATTCATGTTTGGCGGGGTGGTCGGGGTATTGATGGGGGCCGAAAAACTCCCTTGGCGCCGGGCCCTGATGGCGGTGGTCGTTGTCACCGTGGTGCTGGTCGCGGTTGCGGGCGGCAAGGACTGGCCGGTCTATTTGCTGTTGCTGCCCCTGTGCATGCTGATCGGTGGCGCTACTTTCGGCGCGTTGTGGCAGGCGAGGGCGGCGTTTTACACCGTGCTGGTGCTGTTGGGCTACATCGCCGGCGTGCTGCTGACCGATAACTTCGTGCGCGAGATATCCCTTATTCACTGGCTGGCTTATCCATTCGCAGGGTTGCTGGTCCTGGGCCTGTATCTCGGCCTGTTCCTGGTGATGAAGAGCATGTGGAAAGAGAGCCAGGGTGGCTTTATCGCGCGGCTGGTCGCGGTGCTGGTGGTGTACGGGATCGTGGGGGCATTGATTGACAAGGGCGCCACGGGATGGCTGCTGGCGTTTCCCTTCGCTTCGTTCGCGGCGCTGTTCATCTTTGCCCACGGTATCAGCGGCGGGTCGGGGTCGGGGTCGGGTGGGGGCTCCAGCTCCTCCGGTTCGAGTTCCAGTTCCAGCAGCAGCTCTTCGGGGGGTGGCGGTTCCAGCGGTGGGGGTGGGGCGTCGGGGAGTTGGTAAGACTCCCCCGGAAGCTAGGCGGGCTTGTAGGCAATCCAGCCCTTGAAACTGAAGCTCGCGTAGAACAGTTCCACACCTTCGAAGCCTGCCTCCCGTAGCAGCGCTTCATCGTCGTTGGGTGACAACACCGGCAAGTGGCTGCTGATGGCGGCAATCGCCCGCTGGGCATCTTCAGCCGGTACGCCGGAATCCACGGCATAGGCTGCATAACGCTTCAGCCAGCGCGCTTTTTCCTCTGGCGAGGATTGGGGGAAGCTGTGATGCGCCGCAATCAAAGGCGCGCCCGGCGACAAGCGCCGCCACAGTTCTTTCAAGGTTTGCAGACGCTCTTCGGCCGGGATGAAGTGCAAGGTCAGCAAGGACGTGGCGGCATCGAACGGCCCCTCGGGCGCGGTATCGATATAGCCTTCATGCAACTGCACCCGGGCCATCAGCGGACCCAAGGTGGCCTCGGCCAGCTTCAGCATCTCGGCAGACGGGTCCACCCCCACAAACTGCCACTCGGGCTGGCTGTCGGCAAACTTCTTCAACTCCAGGCCGCCGCCTGCACCGAGTACCAATACCTTGCCGGTGGCTGGGACGCTTTCGCGCAGCAGCAGCGTGCTCATGCGCTGCAAGGACTCGAAACCCGGCACCAGCCTCACCGGGCCTTCGGCGTAGCGGGCGACAGCGTCGGGATCTGAAAACCAGGTCATTGCTGGCTCCTGTTGGCGGGGGAAGCGATAACCCTACTGGGGCGAATTCAGGCTGGCAATTGCAGAGATGTGCAGTTGTGTTAAAACGTTGCCTTTGCTGATTTTGAGAGTACCCCTCGAATGCTTCCCGACATGCTTATCCGCGATGCACGGCCTGAAGACGCGTTATGCGTTGGTGTGCTGGGCATGCAGGTTTTTCTCGATACTTACGCCACCGAAGGCATTCGCGACTCAATCGCCGCCGAGGCGCTGCAAGCGTTTTCGCCCCAGACGATTTCCGCGCTGATCGTCCAGCCGGCTACGGCCATCATCGTCGCTGAAGCCAACGGGCATCTGGTGGGGTTTGCCCAGGTGGCGATGGACACCGGCCATGCGCTGATCTCAACCCCGAAACCGGCGGAGTTGCAGCGGCTCTACATCCAGGAACGGTTTACCGGGCTCGGACTCGGCTACCGTTTGCTGCAAGCGGCTGAACAGCGCGCAGGGCAGGGTGGCGCTTCTTTGTTGTGGGCGACGGTGTGGGTCGGCAACGAGCGGGCGCTGGGTTTTTATCCGCGTCGTGGTTATAAGCTATTGGGGGCGCCTACGTATACGTTCCAGAATGAAACCCATGAAAATCGGTTGTTTGGCAAAAGGCTTGGCGTCTAGCCGTCAGAGCGTTTTGCTGAGGAAAACCCGGCTGCTGCCTTGCGGGTCGCATGGTATTTCACCAAAACGTACCCAGCCATTCTTCTCGTAAAATTCCGGGGCCTGGAAACTGATGGTGTACAGCACCGCCGAGCGGCACCCTCGGTGACGGGCTTCGTCTTCGAACGCCTTCAGCAGCGATGTACCCAGGCCTGAACCACGCAGCGCATCGGGCAAATGGAACAGGTCGAGGAACGCCATCCCGAGGCTGGTTTTGCCGGTGATGCCGCCGAGGGTTTCACCGGTGTCGGGATCCTTGATCAGCACCGTCAACGGACGTCGGTCATTGGAGCCGGTGATGTGTTCGTTGAAGGCGGCGAGTCCCTTGCCGAGAAGCTGCTCGGCTTCGGCGTCTGGTTGGTCACCTATCTCAATCAAATGCTGTTTCATCAGGTTCTGCTCCCTGTCAAAGCCGTTCCCGCACCATCCGCATCAGCCGTTCACCCACCTGATCCACGCCTTTGTTTTGCGCAACCACCTGGGCACCTTCCATCAACAACGTCAGCTCTTCAGCCAGCTCCCCGGGCTTGCTCGCCTTGAGCTGCGTGCACAGCAGCTTCACCCGCTCAAACTGGCGTTTTTTATGCGCCTGGATCAGCGCTCGCGCAGGGTGATCGGCCTCCGGAATTTCCGCGAGGGTGTTGGTAAACGGGCAACCGCGATAGCCCGCCCGTTCCAGGTCGTCGACGATAAAACCCGCCAAGCCCAGCAGCTGTTCCCTGGGGGAGTCGGGGTGTTGCTGCGCCAGGCCATCCAGCACATCGCTGTAGCTTTCCGTCAGGCGCTCCAGCCACTCCAGCACCAGCGCATCCTTATTCTCGAAATGCCGGTACACGGTCATCTTGGTCGAGGCGGCCAGTGCCGCAATGGCATCCACGCTGACACGGGTGATGCCCTGTTCGACAAACAGCGTTTGCGCCGCATCGACGATCCGCTCGCGGGGCGGCAGTTGAGGTGTCCGTTGCGCACGCATGCACATTCTCCACTTGACAGCGATACCATTGAGTATCGCATGATACTCTTCGGTATCGTCCGATACCGAAGAGTATTCATCATACCCGTTTGGAGGGTTTCATGTACCTGTCTGAATATGCCGATCAGGATGCTACCGGCCTGGCACGCCTGATCCACACCCACGCTGTCAGTGTCGACGAGGTGCGCGCGGTCGCCCTGCAAGCCATCTTAGCCGTCAACCCGCAGATCAACGCCTTGGTGGAAGCCTGGGACGATGAACCGGTTGCGGCCCAAGGCCCGTTCCATGGCGTGCCGCTGCTGCTCAAAGACCTGGGCGTCAGCGCCGCAGGCCGCCGCAATGAACTCGGCAGCGCGCTCGCGCAGGGCTGCACCGCCGATGCCGACTCGGAACTGATGACCCGCCTGCGCCGCGCCGGCCTCATGCCGTTGGGCCGCACCACCACCCCCGAATTCGCCGCCAGCACCACCACCGAAAGCCGCTTTTCAGGCCCCACCCGCAACCCGTGGGACGTGCAGCGCAGCGCCGGTGGTTCCAGCGGCGGCTCGGCAGCGGCGGTGGCGGCGGGGTTGGTACCGGTGGCGCATGCGACCGATGGCGGCGGATCAATCCGCGTACCCGCGTCCATGTGCGGCCTGTTCGGGCTCAAGCCGAGCCGTGGTCGCGTGCCCATGGGGCCGGACGTCGACGAAGTCTGGAGTGGTTTGGCAGTGCACGGGGTATTGACCCGTTCGGTACGCGACAGCGCTGGCATGCTCGACGCGATCCATGGCGGCGCGCCTGGAGATCCGTTTCACATAGCACCGCCGGAAAGCAGCTTTTCGGCGCTTGCCCAACGGGCGCCCGGTTCGTTGCGCATTGCCCTCCAGAGCCTGCCTTTAAACGGGCAGAAGCTGCATCCGGCGGTAAAACAGGCGCTGTTCAATACCGCCAAACAACTGGAAGCACTGGGTCATCAGGTTGAAGAAATCCAGCCGGACATTGGCGTGAGTTGGGAAGCGTTTGTCGAACTCAATGCGCGTTTCTGGTCGTCGAACACGGCAGCCTGGATAGATGCAGTTGCCGGCGCGACGGGTCGTTCGATCAGCGCTGAATACCTGGAACCGGCGACACTGGCGCTGTATCGCCTGGGCAAGTCACTGCAAGCGACAGACCTGTTGGGGGCCCTGTGGGAACGCAACATCGTCGCGCGCCACATGGGTGACCTGTTCCAGCGATATGACGTGCTGCTGTCGCCCACACTGCCCGGGCTGGCGCCGATGATCGGCGACTACAACCAGGGCCAGGCGCAACTGGACGGGCGAGGGTGGATGAATCGAGTGTTTGCGCATTCGCCGTTTACCGCGCTGGCCAACGTCATTGGCGCGCCGGCGATGTCGGTGCCGCTGGGTCATGATTCCCGGAGCGGGCTGCCGATCGGCATGCAGTTCATGGGCGCGTTTGGTCAGGAGGGCATGTTGCTTGGCCTGGCGACGCAACTGGAACGGGCAACGCCTTGGGCTGCACGTCGCCCGCACGTGTGGGCCGGGGGAAACCTGTAACCCAAGGCAAATGCTTTCCCTGTGGCGAGGGAGCTTGCTCCCGTTGGGCTGTGCAGCAGCCCCAAAACCAGTCACCAGGTCTCTGAAAAACCGCATCCACCGAATCAGGGGCGCTTCGCACCCCAACGGGAGCAAGCTCCCTCGCCACAGGGGGGAGTGCGATGGCTAGATATCCATCACCATCTCATGCCACGCCATCCCGCCGTGGTCCGACGCCGACGGCTGCACATAGCGATAGCCCATGCGCTTATACAGCTCCACATGCTGGTCCTTGCACATCAGGTGAATGGTCTTCTTGCCCATCGCCTGCATGCGCTGCACGAACTCCGTCATCAAGCGCGTGGAGTAGCCCTTGCCTTGCTGGGCGGGATCCACCACCACCGACATGATCACCACATTCGGCGCATCGGCTGAATGCCCGACCAACTCCTTGAAGGCCTCATCCGACATCACCACTTCATCGGCGCAACCGCAGTTGATGAAACCGACCACAACACCATCCGCCTCCAGGATCAGAAAGCCTTGCGGGTACAGCGCAATGCGCGTGGCGATCTTTTCCAGGGTCGCGGCTTCATCGCCTTCGTAGGCGGTGATTTCGATTTCGTAGCAACGGTTGGCGTCGGCGGGGTTGGCGTTACGGAAGGTGAGGGCGGGCATTGGGTTACCGAAGAAGTTGAACGACGGCCCCCATGATAAAGAAAGAACACCCCGACAGCACCGCCGAACACAAACCCCACTCACACCACCGACCCCCTGTGGGAGCCGTCGAGCTTTAGCGAGGCCGCGATGGCGGCCTTCCTGGCACCATCAATATTCGCCAAGCCGGATAACTGGAAAACCCGCAAATGCGGGTTTTCTCGTAACTGAGCCAGGCTCTATTAAACCCCACCCACCAACTTCCCCCCCTCCAACCGACGCTTATACGCACTGTCCCGACTCGCCAGCCAGAAATACAACGGCGACGTCACCACCAACCCCACCAACCAGGACAAATCCGCCCCGTTGATATGCGCCGAAATCGGCCCGACATACAGCGGCGTATTCATAAACGGAATCTGCACCACAATCCCCACCGCATAGGCCACCAGCGCCTGGGGGTTGTACCGCCCGTAAATCCCGCCATCCACCCGAAAGATCGAACCGATGTCGTACTTGCCCTTATGGATCGCGTAGAAGTCGATCAGGTTGATCGCCGTCCACGGCACCAGCACCACCAGCAGCACCAGCACCATGTCCACGAAGTGCCCGATAAAATCCTTCGACGCAAACACCGCCGCAATCGAGCACGCCGCCAGCACCAGCACCGAGATCACGGCACGCGCCTTGGCGGTCGGGATCCAGCGGTAGGCAAAGGTCTGTACCAGGGTGATCAATGACAGCACGGCGCCGTACAGGTTAAGTGCGTTGTGGCTGATCACGCTAAGCAGGAACAGCAACAGCATCAGCGGGCCAATGGAGCCGGTCGCCAGTTTGACCGCGTCCATGGTGTCCATGCCCACCGGCGTAGCCAGTACCGCAACCGCACCAAAGATGAACGACAGGCTGGAACCGAGCACGGTGCCCAGATAGGTGGTCCAGAAGGTCGACGCCACCGGCACATCCGCCGGCAGGTAGCGGGAGTAGTCAGACACATACGGCGCAAACGCGATTTGCCACAGCGCCGCCAATGACACGGTGGCCAGCCAGCCGGAAATGTTGAAGTTACCGCGTGTCAGGAAGTCGGCCGTCTGCACATGGGTGAAGATGTAGCCGAACCCCAGCACGATGCCCGCGCCCAGCACCCAGGTACCGATGCGGTTGAGGACGTGGATGAAGCGGTAGCCGATGATGCCGATGATCCCCGAGCCGATGGCACCGATGACGATGCCTACCGGTACCGGGATCGCGTCGACGACGCCGTGCAGGGATTTGCCCGCCAGTACGATGTTGGAGGCGAAGAAGCCGATGTACATCACGCCGGCGATCACCACCACCAGCAGTGCGCCAAGGGAGCCGAACTGGGCGCGGCTCTGGATCATTTGCGGGATGCCCATCTGCGGGCCCTGGGCCGAGTGCAGCGCCATCAGCACGCCGCCGACGAGGTGGCCGACGAGGATGGCGATGATGCCCCACACCAGGTTAAGGCCGAACAGTTGCACGGCCAGCGCGCCGGTGACGATGGGCAACGGCGCGATGTTGCCGCCGAACCACAGGGTGAACAGGTCTCTTACCTTTCCGTGGCGATCTTCCGGGGGCACGTATCCAATCGTGTGTTTTTCGATAAGCGGGGCGGAGGATGTTGCAGTGGTAACCATGACGAGCTCCAAGGCAAGGTGAGTACGTTGACGTACTTCGCTGGGCGGCGCGTGTGCGTCGCTTTTGTTGTTGGAGTGATCATGTGCAATGGTCACAGGGAGGTAAATTAGTAAGTTTGTTGCTATAGACCTTAAAAATAATATCTCGCGGGGTTTTTTGCTCCGGTATGTTGCATGCACTTGAATCAGTGTGAAAAAGCCGATTTTCACGCACTTGTTTGGGGCGAAATCCCACGTTTATGGAGGTCCCGATGGCTGCCTATAACCTGCGCCAGCTCAGATATTTTGTAACCACGGCCGAGTGCGGCAGCGTGGCAGAGGCCTCGCGCAAGCTCTATATCGCGCAACCGTCGGTGTCGACGGCCATCAAGCAGTTGGAAGACAGCTTCGGTGTGCAGCTGTTTATCCGCCATCACGCCCAAGGGGTGTCGCTGACGCCAAGCGGTGCGCGGTTCTATCGTAAAGCCCTGGAGCTGCTGCGGGTGGCCCATGAGTTTGAGCAGAACGCCCTGGCAGACAATGACGTGGTGGCGGGGCAGATCGATATCGGTTGCTTCGAAACCGTGGCACCGCTGTATTTGCCGCGCTTGATTGCCGGTTTCCGGGAGCGTTGGCCGGGGGTGGAAATCCGTCTGCGCGATGGCGAACAACAGGAACTGGTGCAGGCGCTGACGGCCGGCAGTATCGATGTGGCGATGCTGTTTGAGCATGACCTGGGCAGCGCCATCGAGACCACGCCGCTGATGCCGCCGCAGCAACCCTATGCGTTGCTGCCGGCGGATCACCGGTTTGCGCAGCAGGCCAAGGTGTCGTTGGCGGACTTGGTGCTGGAACCGATGATTTTGCTGGATGTGCTGCCGAGCCGGACGTACTTCGTGAGCATCTTTGAAGAGCGTGGGCTGACGCCGAATATTGTCTTCAGTTCGCCGTCGATCGAGATGGTGCGGGGGATGGTGGGGCGCGGGTTCGGTTTTTCGATCCTGGTGACCAAGCCGTTTTCGCCGTATTCCTATGACGGGCAGAAGCTGGTGTGCGTGCCGTTGGCGGAGACGGTGACGGGGTCGGGGTTGTCGGCGGTGTGGTTGCGGCGGGCGCCGTTGACCAAGCCGGTGCAGTTGTTTGTGGAGTATTGCCGGGAAGAGCTGGCGCGGTTGTTAGGTTAGACACAGAACTAAAATGTGGGAGCGGGCTTGCTCGCGAAAGCGGTGGATCAGTCAATACATTGGGTGACTGTCGCACCGCATTCGCGAGCAAGCCCGCTCCCACATTTGGCCCGCGTTTCAGGCGCGAATCGAGTCGAGCATGCGCAACAACATGGCATCGCAAGCCTTCAGTTGCGCAACACTCACAAACTCATCCGGCTTATGCCCCTGGTCCATGCTCCCAGGCCCGCACACCACCGTCGGAATGCCCGCCGCATCAAACAACCCACCCTCGGTCCCGAACGCCACGGTGCCAAATTCCCGCGAGCCGCAAAACGCCGCAATCAGCTCCGCCGCCTGGCTGCGCTGGTCGGTGGCCAGCCCCGGGTACGCCGACAACTCACTGAAGCGAATCGCACTCTGCCGGCTCACCGCCTGCATCCGCGGCAACACCTGCTGCATCGCATAGGCTTGCAGCTCCTCGGCCACTTCACCCGGGTCCATCGAGGGCAGGGCGCGCACTTCAAAGTCAAAACGGCAATCGGCAGGCACGATATTCAACGCCTTGCCCCCGGAGATCACCCCGGTTTGCACGGTGCTGAACGGCGGGTCAAAGCGCTCGTCCTGATGCACCTTGAGCCGCTGGCCGATTCGCCCCAGCTCACCAATCAACTCGGCCGCATACTCGATCGCATTCACGCCCTGGGGCGCATACGCCGAATGGCAGGCCTCGCCATGCACTTCACAGCGCATGGCGAGCTTGCCTTTATGGCCCAGCACCGGCTTCAACTCGGTGGGCTCGCCGATAATGCACAGCAGTGGTTTCACCGGCCATTGTTCCAGCACCTTGAGCAACGAACGCACCCCAAGGCAGCCGACTTCCTCGTCGTAGGACAGGGCGATGTGCACCGGCATGCGCAAGTCTGCGCTTGCCAAGGCCGGCACCAGCGCCAGTACACAGGCGATGTAGCCCTTCATGTCCGCCGTGCCCCGGCCAAACAGCTTGCCGTCGCGTTCGGTCAACTCAAACGGCGGCAACGTCCACGGCTGGCCATCTACCGGCACCACATCGGTGTGCCCCGACAGCACAATCCCGGGCACATTCGCCGGGCCGAGGGTGGCGAACAGATTGGCCTTGCTGCGCTCATCGTTGTAGATCAACTCGCAAGGCACGCCGAACCCTGCCAGGTAATCGCGCACGAACTCGATCAGCTTCAGGTTGGATTCGCGGCTGGTGGTATCAAACCCCACCAGCGCTTGCAGCAGTTCCCGGCTGGTGCTCATCGGTCGTCTCCGGCCACGCCGTAGCCAGGGGAGCGGTCCGGGGCGAGGGCGCGGTCGATGTAGTCCTGCACCTGTGGACGGTAGGCGTCCCAGAGCTTTTGCAGCTCGGCGATCGGCTGCTCGTCGGCCCAATCCACCCGCAGGTTGATGATCGGCCAGGTCAGCTCGCCCACCACCACCAGCGCGGCGGAATGCACCGGCCCGGCTTCGCCCCCGGCGGCAATGGCTGCATGCATCGCGGCCAGCAGGCGGTCTGCCAGTTGGCCTTCGCCTTGCTCGAAGGCCTTGACCATCGCCTCGATCACCGCGCGGTCGGCGAGCATATTGCCGGCGGCCACGCACTGTTCGCCAGACACCGCATTGTGGGTGCCAAGGGTTTCGTTGCCGCTGAAATGCACCGTGCGCCCGAGGTGATCAATCGCCGTCAGTTGCCGGTATTGGCTGTAGCCGTTGCGGGTCAGGGCCTTGTCTACGGCATCGGCAGGGGCAAGGCCTTGCTCCAATAGATCGAGTACGTCCGGGCCGAGGGCGGGCAGGGTGATGTTCTGGGTCGAGACCGCACCCACGCCGGGCCGCAGCCATGGGCAGCGGGCGCCCACGGCGATGCTCGATGAGCTGATGGCAATGCCCATCTGGCCGGTTTCCGCGCAGCGGGCGACGATTGAAAAGGTCATGTCGTGCCTCCTTGGATTACTCGGGGATGACTGCAATCACGTCGATTTCCATCAGCCACTGTGGCTGGCCCAGGGCCGAAACCACCAACCCGGTGGAGATCGGAAACACGCCCTTGAGCCACTTGCCGACTTCTTGGTACACCGGCTCGCGGTAGCGCGGGTCGATCAGGTAGGTGGTGGTCTTGACGATGTGGCTCAGGTCGCTGCCGGCCTCTTCCAGCAGTTGCTTGACGTTTTTCATTGCCTGTTCGGCTTGCGCGCGCGGGTCGCCAAGGCCGATCAGGTTGCCGTCGAAATCGGTGCCCACCTGGCCTCGTACGTACACCGTGTTGCCGGCGCGTACGGCCTGGCACAGGTCATTGTCCAGGCTCTGGTTAGGGTAGGTTTCCTTGGTGTTGAACATGCGGATGCGAGTGTGAGTAGGCATCAAAAAAACTCCAGAAAAAAGTGATCAGGCGCTGACAGGTGAGGTGTGAACAACCGGTGTGGGTTCGCGGTACTCAAGGTATTGACGCTGGATGGCGATATGGTCGGCCACGTACTTGGCGTCATGCCACACGCCCCAGATAAACGACGAGCCCCGGCGCGACTGCCATGGCAAACCGAGGAAGTAGATGCCCGACTCGCTGGCCACGCCGCGCTGGTGCTGCGGCTTGCCGGCGGCGTCAAATGCATCGACCTTCAGCCAGCTGTAATCCACGGCAAAGCCGGTGGCCCAGATGATTGAAGTGATACCGGCCTTGGCCAGGTCCAGTTCCAGGATCGGGTGCTTGATGCACTCGGCATCGGGGAATACGCGACGCGCTTCGGGCTCTGGCGGCAGGTCGAGGCCGTTGCGCTCGATATAGGCATCCGCCGCATCCAGCAGGGCCAGGTAGTTCTCATCGCCGCGGGCCAGGTTTTCCACCAGGTTGGGCTGGAAGCTCGCAACGCTGCCGTTGAAGGATTGGGTCAGGCCGACCAGGGTCATGCCTTGTTGGGCCAGCTCGCGGAAGTCGATGGTCTTGCCACCGTGGGCGCCGCTCACCGCAATGGTCACGTGCTCGCGGCCGGGTTTCATCGCGGCCTGGTCCCACTCACCCAACACGCCCAGCCACCAGCAGAAATCGCGGTTGCGATAGGCACGCGGTGGGCGGTCGTGAGCACCCACCGACAGGTACACCTGGCGCCCGGAGCGTTGCAGTTCGTCGGCGATCTGCACCCCGGAGGAACCCGCCCCCACCACCAGCACCGCGCCGGCCGGCAGTTGCGCGGGGTTGCGGTAGTCGGCGGAGTGGATCTGGTGCAGCGCGCTGTCTTGAGGGGCAATCGCCGGAATCACCGGCTTCTGGAACGGCCCGGTGGCCGCCACCACGCGGTTGGCTTCGATCACGCCTTCGCTGGTGTGGATGGTGAAGCCGGGGCGACCGATATTGCGCACCACCGAGGTCACGTCGACGCCGGTACGAATCGGTGCATTGAACTTGCGTGCATAGGCTTCGAAGTAGTCCGCCACACGCTCTTTCGGCGCAAAGCCATCGGGGGCGACGTTATCGAAGGCCAGGCCCGGAAAACGGTCATGCCAGGCCGGGCCGTTGGCAACCAGCGAGTCCCAGCGGCCGGTGCGCCAGCGCTCGGCGATACGGCTGCGCTCCAGCACCAGGTGCGGCACGCCTTGCTTGCTCAGGTGCTCGCTCATGGCGACGCCAGCCTGACCGGCTCCCACCACCAGCGTGTCTGTTTTTGTTATTGCTTGAGTCATGTGTCTGTCCTTGCGTAATGCAGTTGGATTCAGCTTGGGCATGGCTTCAAGGCTAGGGGGAGGGCGGTTTTTAATAAAATATTATTAAGCTGGGAAGTGAGCATAAATATCGGATGCAGGCTCACCCTATCGGGTGATTTCGAGGATGGAGCGGGTGTGCAACCATCCTTGCAGTTCTTTCAGCGAGTGTTTGAAGTGGAAAACGACCGGCTTTCTTCTGCGCAATGGTTCGAACAGATGGCCCGGGTGACCGACAGCATCGGGCAGCCGGGGTTCGCCGCGACCTTGTTCGAGGCTCTCGGTTATCTCCAGCCGATCCAGGCCACCACGCTGTATTTCTACCCGCGCGGCGGCATGCCCAGCGCGTTGTTCGAGCTGGACGGGCCATGGTTGCCACAAGGCAATGTGCGCCAGTACCTGTCGGGGTTTTATCTGCTCGACCCGTTTTACGGGGCCTGTGTGGAGGGCGTCAGCTCCGGGTGTTACGAGCTGGCCGAGGTCGCCCCCGATCACTTCGAGCTCAGCGAATACTTCCAGTCGTTTTACCGCCACTCGCATCTGGAGGATGAGCTGAACTACATCCTGCAGTCGAGCAACGGCTCGAGCCTGGCGGTGTCGCTGGCCTTTACGCAAAAGCTCGACGCCACCATCACCGGCCAATTCAAACGCATCGCGCCGTGGGTGCTGGCGGTGCTGGGCAAGCATTTCGTTGGCCTGGATGCCCAGGGGGCGCGATTCGAAAACCTGCTGGAGCAGCGCATTCACTCGGCGCTGAACAACTTCGGCTCGTCGATATTGACCGAGCGGGAATGCCGGATCGCCCAACTGATCCTGCGCGGGCATTCCACCCGTTCGCTGGCCGAACGCCTCGACGTCTCGGAAGACACCATCAAGTCCCACCGCAAACACATCTACACCAAGCTCGATATCGGCGCGCAATCGGAACTGTTTGCCCTGTTTATCGATTCGCTGGCCGAAGCCCAGGGAGTGCTGAGCAAAGACCCCCTTGAAAGCTACATGAGCAAGCACCGCTGAGCGGCGTTGCTCGCCCTTGCGTCACTACTAATAAGAGAGAAATACCATGAACGTACCCGCCCAACTGAACCGCCTGACCGAGGACTACCAGAAGTCGGATGCGGCCCACCACATCCATGCATTTGTCGATCAAAAAGCGCTGAATGCCGAAGGCCCGCGGGTGATGGTGCGCGGTGAGGGCCTTTACCTGTGGGACAGCGAAGGCAAGCGTTACCTGGACGGCATGTCGGGCCTGTGGTGCACCCAGCTGGGTTACGGTCGCAGGGACTTGACCGCTGCCGCTGCCGCCCAGATGGACCAGTTGGCGTACTACAACATGTTCTTCCACACCACCCACCCGGCGGTGATCGAGCTGTCGGAGTTGCTCTTCAGCCTGTTGCCGGGCCACTACAGCCACGTGATCTACACCAACTCCGGCTCCGAGGCCAACGAAGTACTGATCCGTACCGTGCGCCGTTACTGGCAAGTGGTCGGCCAGCCGCAGAAAAAAATCATGATCGGGCGCTGGAATGGTTATCACGGCTCCACGCTGGCGGCGTCTGCCCTGGGCGGCATGAAGTTCATGCACGAGATGGGCGGCCTGATTCCCGACGTGGCACACATTGACGAACCCTACTGGTACGCCCATGGCGGCGAGCTGACGCCTGCCGAGTTCGGCCGCCGCTGCGCCTTGCAGCTGGAAGAGAAAATCCTCGAGCTGGGCGCTGAAAACGTCGCCGGGTTTATCGCCGAGCCGTTCCAGGGCGCGGGCGGCATGATCTTCCCGCCGGAAAGCTACTGGCCCGAGATCCAGCGCATTTGCCGGCAATACGATGTGCTGCTGTGTGCCGATGAGGTGATTGGTGGCTTTGGCCGTACCGGCGAATGGTTCGCCCATCAACACTTCGGTTTCGAGCCCGACACCCTGTCCATCGCCAAGGGCCTGACCTCCGGTTACCTGCCGATGGGTGGCCTGGTGCTGAGCAAGCGCGTGGCCGATGCGCTGGTGGAGCGCGGCGGCGTGTTTGCCCACGGGCTGACCTATTCCGGACACCCGGTGGCGGCGGCGGTGGCGCTGGCCAACCTCAAGGCGCTGCGGGACGAAGGCATCGTGCGCCAGGTGAAGAACGACACCGGACCATACCTGCAAAAAATCCTCCATGAAGTGTTTGGCAATCACCCGATGATCGGCGAGATCCAGGGCACGGGCTTGCTCGCGGCCTTGCAGTTCGCTGAAGACAAGAGCACCCGCAAGCGCTTCGAGAACGAAAACGACCTGGCCTGGCAGTGCCGCACGTTTGGTTTCGAAGAGGGCGTAATCATTCGCTCGACGCTGGGCCGCATGATCATGGCACCGGCACTGGTGGCCACGCGCACTGAGCTGGACGAGCTGGTTGAAAAGACCCGCATCGCCGTGGATCGCACCGCACGGATCGCGGGAAAACTCTGAAGTGACCAGCGCGCCACCCCAGGCGAGGGGTGGTGCGCAACCTCCATCAGGCAACGCTTGAACGGCATCGATGCCATCGAATGCCGCGACGCCCTGCATCCCCATTTCCTGGAGTCACCCATGAATACAATAACAAACGTGACCGATACACCCGCTCATCAATCCTCACCCAAAGCCGCCTCGTCCCGCCGCTTCCGTCAGCCGCTGGGTCTTATCGGGCTGGTGTTGTTCGGCCTGGCGTACATGGTGCCGCTGGCGGTGTTTACCACCTACGGCCTGGTAACCCAAATGACCAAGGGCCACTTGCCGACCGCCTACATGCTGACTCTCGCCGCCATGCTGCTGACGGCCTACAGCTATGGGCGCATGGTCCAGGCGCATCCCTATTCGGGCTCGGTCTACTCTTACACCCGCAAGGCGTTTGGCGCCTACTTCGGCTTCATCGCCGGGTGGACCCTGTTGCTGGACTACATCTTCCTGCCGTTGCTCAGCTATTTGCTGATCGGCATCTACATGTCCGAGTATTTTCCCGGGGTGCCGACCGCCGTGTGGGTGCTCGGCTCGATTGCCCTGGTGACCACGCTGAACCTGGTGGGCATCGAGTCCATCACCCGGGTCAACTGGATACTCATCGTCGCCCAGTTGGTGTTCATCGTGGTGTTCGTGGCGTTGTCGGTGCACACCCTCAGCGAGCAGTCCGCACCCGTGTCGCTGCTGGCGCCATTCCACCATGAAGGCTTCAGCGCGCCGCTGATCATGGCGGGCGCCGCGGTGCTGTGCCTGTCGTTTCTTGGCTTCGATGCGGTGTCGACCATGGCCGAGGAAACGCCCAACCCACGCCGCACCATCCCGTTGGCGATCATGGTGGTGTCGCTGTTCGGCGGACTGCTGTTCCTGCTGGTTTCGTATTTCGCGCAAATGGTGTTCCCGCAATGGAACAGCTTCGTCGACCCGGATGCCGCCTCGGTGGATGTGATGCGCCGGGTGGGCGGCGAACTGCTGGTGACCGCCTTTACCGCAACCTATGTCGCCGGTTGCTTCGCCTCGGCGATGGTCTCCCAGGCCAGTGTGTCGCGGGTGCTGTTCGCCATGGGGCGTGACGGCGCGCTGCCCCGCGTGCTCGGCAAGCTGGTGACGAAAAAGCGCGTGCCCGCCACGGCCATCGTGCTGGTCAGCCTGTTCTCGCTGATTGCCTTGTTCATCACGCTGGATACCGTCGCCAACATGATCAGCTTCGGTGCGCTGTTTGCGTTCTCGGCGGTGAACCTGGCGGTGATCAAGCACTACCTGGTCGACCAGAAGTTGCGCGGTACCAGGAACTACTTGCTGTACGCGGTTGTGCCGGCGCTGGGGTTCCTCAGCACGATCTGGCTATGGAGCAGCCTTTCCAGCCTGTCGTTCACCATCGGCCTGTGCTGGATGGGGCTTGGGCTCCTGTGCCTGCTGGGCATCACGCGGGGGCTGCGCGTGAAGATGCCGGAACTGCAGATCGCCGAGTGAACCCCTCGTCTATCCATCGCCATTCATTGGGAGTACAACGTGTTCGACCTTAACTACTGGCAACAGCGTGTTGCCCGCCAGACGTTCATCAACACCGCCCTGATCGGTGGCCGCTCAGTGAATGCGGCATCCGGGGCGACCTTCGATGCCATTAACCCTGCGACCCAGCAGTTGCTGTCGCGGGTTGCAGCCTGCGGTGACGCAGAAGTCGACCTGGCCGTGCGCAGCGCACGCCAGGCCTTCGAGACCGGCCCCTGGCGACGGATGCCGCCGGTGGAGCGCAAGAAAATTTTGATCAGGCTCTCCGAATTACTGATGACCCACCGCGAGGAACTGGCGCTGCTCGATTCGCTGAACATGGGCAAGCCGGTGATGGACGCCTACAACGTTGACGTGCCCGGCGCCGCCAATGTGTTTGCCTGGTACGGCGAAGCCCTCGACAAACTCTACGATCAAGTCGCGCCCACCGCTCACAACGCGTTGGCAACCATCACGCGTGAAGCACTGGGGGTGATCGCGGCGGTGGTACCATGGAACTTCCCGCTCGACATGGCCGCCTGGAAACTCGCGCCGGCGTTGGCGGCCGGTAACAGCGTGGTCTTGAAACCTGCCGAGCAGTCGCCGTTTTCTGCCCTGCGCCTGGCCCAGCTTGCCCTGGAAGCCGGTGTCCCTGAAGGTGTGTTGAATGTGGTGCCCGGCCTCGGCGACAGTGCCGGCAAGGCCCTGGGGCTGCACCCCGACGTGGATTGCCTGGTGTTCACCGGCTCCACTCAGGTGGGCAAATACTTCATGCAGTATTCCGCCCAGTCCAACCTGAAACAGGTGTGGCTGGAGTGTGGCGGCAAGAGCCCGAACCTGGTGTTTGAGGACTGCCAGGACCTGGACCTTGCGGCGCAGAAGGCCGCCTTCGGCATCTTTTTCAACCAGGGCGAAGTGTGTTCGGCCAACTCCCGTCTCTACGTGCAACGCTCCATCCATGACGAATTCGTCGAGCGCCTGATCGCCAAGTCGCGCGCCTGGATACCGGGTGATCCGCTGGACCCCGGCAGTGCGGCCGGTGCCATCGTCGACAGTCAGCAAACCGCACGCATCATGCACGCCATCAGCCAGGCCCAGGGGGAGGGCGCCAGGCTGTTGTGCGGTGGCGAACAGTTGACCATCAATGGCTCCTCCAACTTCATTCAGCCAACCATTTTTGCCGACGTGACCCGCGACATGGCCCTGTCCCGTGATGAAGTGTTCGGCCCGGTGCTTGCGGTGAGCGCTTTCGACACGGAAGAGCAGGCGATACAGCAGGCCAACGATAGCCTCTACGGCCTGGCGGCCTCGGTCTGGAGTGATGACCTCAATCGTGCGCACCGCGTGGCCCGGGCGCTGAATGCCGGGACGGTGTCGGTCAACACCATCGACGCCCTGGATGTGGCGGTGCCGTTCGGTGGTGGCAAGCAATCCGGGTTCGGGCGTGATTTGTCGCTGCACGCTTTTGACAAGTACACGCAGCTGAAAACCACCTGGTTTCAGCTGCGTTGACTCAAGCGGTTATCCGGTCGTGTATTTATGCGTGCGCGGCCGGCACAACTACAGGCAAAATCAGTGCGAACTCAGAGGGCTTTGAACACCATGGTCACTATTCGCGTAATGAGCACTGCCGACTACGACGCCGTGCTCGAACTGATGCAGAAAACGCCTGGCATCTCCCTGCGCGATGCCGACTCCCGCGAGGCCACTGAGCGTTACCTGGAGCGCAATCCAGGCATGAGTTTCGTCGCCGAGGTCGATGGGGGGCTGGTTGGGTGCGTGATGTGCGGGCACGATGGCCGGCGCGGGTATTTGCAGCACTTGCTGGTGCTGCCCGCGTATCGGCGCCAGGGTATTGCGAACGCGTTGGTTGAGCGCTGCCTCACCCGCCTGGCGCAATTGGGCATCCGCAAATGCCACCTGGATGTGTTCAAGACCAACGACAGCGCTGCCCGTTATTGGCAGGGCCAGGGCTGGCAGCTGAGGACCGATATTGATCGCTATTCGTTTACCCGACCGGGTGACGAGAACGCCTGACGTCCATGGAGGGACAGATGCTCGAGATACGACGCGCCACGCTGGAAGATGCACAGGCAGCCTTCGACATTCGCCTGTTGGCCATACGCAGCCAATGCATCGGCGCCTATACGTCCGAGCAGATGATGTTGTGGACGCAAGGCGCAGCCAAGGACGGTTACGACACGCTGATGGACAAGCATTTTTACCTGGGCTGCGTGAACGCTGAACCTGTGGCCACCGGCATGCTGGATCTGGCGAACAACGAAATCGGTGCGCTGTTTGTGCTGCCCGGGTTTACCGGACGCGGGATTGGCAAGCAGATACTGGCGTATCTGGAAGCGTTGGCGCAGGAATTGGGGATCGAGGAAGTGATCCTGGACGCGACGTTGAACGCGGCGGATTTTTATCGACGGTGTGGGTATGTGGGCGATGAGCAGGCGATCTACCACTCGCCATCGGGGTTGCAGTTGGCCTGTATTCCTATGCGTAAACACCTGCGCCGTTTGCGCTGACACGGAAAAACTGTGGTGAGGGCGCTTGCTGTGGCGAGGGAGCTTGCTCCCGCTGGGTCGCGAAGCGGCCCCAATAAAGCTATCGCAATCTGACTGAAAGAACTCGCTGACCTTCTTGGGGCTGCTGCGCAGCCCAGCGGGAGCAAGCTCCTTCGCCACAGGTCATGTGTCGTCCTGGGTATTGAACTCCGTACGCAAACACCTGATCACCTCGCTCACCGAAGCTCCTTGAACCACCGGCGGCGTAGGGCTCTCACCAAACTCCCGCCAGATAAAAAGCGTCAGCTCCGCACCGTCGGTAGCCTTCTGCTGCGTCCCGAAATCCTGCAACACCCGATAGCGCTCATCCTGCCAGAACAGCGCTTCAACCCATCCATACACCGGTATGAAATGAAAGTGCAGCGGGAAGCCCGGCATATGCCCGAACCGGCTGATGTAAAGCCACTTGGGCTTCAACTGAGCCTCCATGACCCGCTGGGTTTTGGCCAGCAACCCACCCAGCTCCGCGAGCGCCGCATCGGGCATCTCGGCCAGTGAGTCAACCGGCGCCTTGGCACCCAGCATCAGGTAGCCCGGCAGTGCGGATGACAGGTGATGATTGAGCAGCCAGTGCTCGGTCTCATGCACAACAAAGGATGGATCGATCTTCATCGACGGGCTTCCATGCGAAGAGGCTTGGCAGGATACCAAGAGTCATCGCCCTGTATCCCGCAAATGCAGCGGATCTGTCTCTATCGCGGCATTCACCTTATAGATACGGTTCATCCATACCTATTCAATGCCGAGAAAACCATGGACCTGACCGCAATCCCCTTTGGCACCACCGACTGGTCGACCCTCGAGCCGGTGATGTATCCCGGCGAAACCGGCAGTGCGTATTGGCGCACTTGCCAGTTCGGTTCAACCCGCGTGCGCATGGTCGAATACAGCGCCGGTTACCTGGCGGATCACTGGTGTTGGCGCGGGCATATCCTGCTGTGCCTGGAAGGTGAGCTGCACACCGAGCTGGAGGATGGCCGGCAGTTCACGCTGACTGCCGGGATGAGTTATCAGGTGGGCAATGACATGGAGGGGCATCGGTCATCGACTACCGTCGGGGCGAAGTTGTTCGTGGTGGATTGAGGCGTCAAGCCAGTCGCACAATCAACTTGCCGAAGTTGCGCCCCTCCAGCAGCCCGATAAACGCCTCAGGCGCTTGCTCCAGGCCCTCGACAATGTCTTCGCGCCACTTCAGCTTGCCCTGATCAATCCACTGCGCGGCTTCCTGCAAGAAGTCGTCTTGCTGCTCGTCAACAAACTCGGTCTGGATAAAGCCGCGCACTGTGAGGCTCTTGGCGAGGATGTCGTGCATAGTCGCCGGCAGTCGGTCGACCTGTTGCCCGGGCACCGAGCGGTCGTTGTAATGGGCGATCAGCCCACATACGGGTATCCGCGCAAAGTCATTGAGCAGCGGCCTCACGGCATCCCAAACCGCCCCCGAGACATTTTCGAAGTAAACGTCAATTCCATTGGGGCAGGCTTCGGCCAACTGCTGGGCAAAATCCGCTGCGCGATGGTCGATGACGGCATCAAACCCGAGTTCATTTTTCACGAATGCGCATTTCTCCGGCCCACCCGCGATACCCACCGCGCGTGCGCCCTTGATACGGGCGATCTGGCCGACCACCGAGCCCACTGCGCCACTCGCCGCCGCCACTACCACGGTGTCACCGGGCTTGGGTTGGCCGATAGTGAGCAACCCCGAGTACGCGGTGAACCCCGGCATTCCAAGAACTCCCAGCGCTGTGCTGGGGTGGGCGATGCCCGGATCCAGAAGCCGCAGATCGAGGCCGTCCGAGAGCGCAAATCGCTGCCAGCCGGCATAGGCAAGCACGATGTCGCCCTCTTGCCACAACGGGTTTCGTGAATGTTTGATCCGCGCGACCGTGCCGCCCACCATCACCTCGCCGATGCCCACTGGCTCGGCATAGGATTTGGCCGCACTCATGCGCCAGCGCATGTAGGGGTCGAGGGACAGATAGAGGTTTTCCAGCAACACTTCGCCTTCGGCAGGCTCGGGAATCGCGCTGTACTCCACGCGAAAATCGCTGGGTTGCGGGCGCCCGTCGGGGCGGGCGGCCAGTACGATGCGTTGGTTCTGGAGCTGGGTCATGAGGCTCTTCCTGGTTGATAACGTTCCAGCAGGGTAGTCATGCTCAAGCTATCGAGGTAGGGTGATAGCTGTTGATTCAGAGTTAACCAAAACATGATATCTGACGCGTTTGAACCCTATCTGCTACGAACCTTTATCTCGGTATGCCAGCACGGCAGCCTGAGTGGCGCAGCCCAGCAGGCGGGCAGGGCGCAATCGGCCCTAAGCGCACAAATCCGCCGGCTTGAGGAGTTGCTAGGCCAGCGGCTGTTGCGCAGAACAGGTCGGGGCGTGGTGCCCACTACCGAAGGCGAACTGCTGCTCACCTACGCGACGCGCATTCTGGCCTTGGGCGAGACGGTAGCAGCGCGCCTGAAAGAGCGCACGGTGATGGGCAATGTGCGCGTCGGGCTCTCGGAAGACGTGGCGGTATCGGCGTTGCCGGCAGCGCTCGGCCGGCTGCGGCGCGCCTGCCCGCATGTACACCTGGAGGTCGTTGTTGATCACGGCGACGCACTCGCCGAACGTTGGAATGACGGCGAGCTGGACGTGGCCATTGGCGTCAGCTCATCGTTCAACGCCGACCCTGTGCACGCCTGGAACGTCGAGCTGTACTGGGTGTGCGCGATTGATGAAGAAATCGATGCGGCGCTGCCGCTGGATGTCATCGTGTATGCCGAACCCTGTGCCTGGCGGCGCTTGATGTTTGATGCCTTGCTGAACGCCGGGCGGGATTTTCGGGTCACGGTGACCAGCCCGAACATTGGCGTAATCACCGCAGCGGTGGAGGGCGGATTGGGTGTGGCCTTGCTGCCGGCGGAGAATATTCGGCCGGAGACGATGCGCATCATTTCCCTGGCTGAAAGCGATGGGCCTATTTTGAGTGTCAACTACGGCCTGTACGCCGTTCCACGGCAAAGCGACAGCATCCGCGCGGCAGTGGAACTGCTCACCGAGAGTTTTCACGCGATGACTCAACCCTTGCGATAAACCCCCGCCAACTCCCGCGCCAGCCCAATGAAATTCTGCAACGGCGCCGACGGATTGAACGCGCGCCGCACCAGGGTGATCGGTGCCAGCAACCTGGGTCGCGCATCGCTGATCCGGCAGTACACCACGCTTTCGCGATGCACGTCGCGCATCGACGCCGGCACCACCGAGATGCCTTCGCCGGCGGCCACCAGGCTGACGTTGGTCAGCATGCGCTCCACTTCAAAGGCAATCTTCGGCTCGAAGCCGGCGTTCTGGCAGGCCTTGATCAGGTTGGCGTACATCCCCGGCGCGCCGGGGCGGCGGACCAGGATGAAGCGTTCGTCCTTGAGGTCGGCCATGGTGATTTTTGGCTCGGCGCCCTTGAGCAGCGCATGCCCGACGGGCAGGGTCAGCAGCATTTCTTCGTTGAGCAATCGGTGGAACGTGAGGCTTTGGTGGTCGCCCACCGGTGCGCGGAGGATGCCGATGTCGATGCGTTTTTCGATGGTGTCTTCGGTGACTTCCCGGGCGCTGCCTTCGTTGATCGAGAGCTCCACGCCCGGGTATTGCTCGCGGTAGGCGCGGATGATTCGCGGGATCAGCGGGTGGGCGGCGGCGGAACTGGTGAAGGCAATGACCAACGTGCCTTCGATACCCTGGGCAGCGCGAGCCGCCTTGAGGGAACCTTGCTCGACGCGGGCGAGGATCACTCGCGCTTCATCGAGAAACACCAGCCCGCCGGCAGTCAGGTCGACGCCCTTGGGGTGGCGCTTGAACAGGTCGAATCCCAGCTCTTGTTCGAGGGCACGTATCTGTTGGCTGAGGGGCGGCTGCTGCATGTTCAGGCGAGCGGCAGCGCGGGTGAAATGTCGCTCTTCGGCCACCATGATGAAATAACGTAAATGCCGAAGTTCCATGGTGGTATATCCCGTGACAAGACTTTATTATTTGTGGCCTGAATGCGCCTTGGCGACCAATATGCCGAAAGTGGCCTGATCCGACAATAACAATAAATAAAAAGACCATGGAGCATTGATGCCAACCCGACTTGCCAATAATGCTACCTTGCCTATTTTGATTGCCATTGCACTCGGCATGGTAGTAGGGCTGTTTTATCCGGGCGTGGCAATCGAGATGAAGCTGCTCAGTGACGCCTTTATAAAAGTGGTCGGGTTACTGATGCCATTTCTGTTGTTTGTGCTGGTGTCGACCGGTGTCGCAGGTATCAAGCGCGAGCCCCACCATCGGCATGTAGTGGGGCGGATCGTGGTGTATTTCCAGCTGATGTCCCTTGCTGCATTGGTGTTGGGAATGTCGACGGGGTGGTTGTTCAGCCTGGATCATACGGCAGTGGCTAACCTGGATTTTGATCATCTGACACCGCCTGCTGCGCCCGAAACGCTGTTGCACGAGCTGTCGATGACCTCGATTTCGTCCAGCCTTTACAAGGTTTTCACCCAAAGCCTGGTGCTCCAGGTGATGCTGGTGGCGGTGCTGTGCGGCCTGCTGCTGGGGCGTGGCGGCCAGGTCGCAAACCGCTGCCTCGGTTGGCTGGAAGCGGCGGTCGCCGGGTTGTTCTGGTTGCTGCGGTTTATCCTGAAGTTCGCACCGCTGGCGGCGTTTGGGGCGATGGCATTTGTGGTGGGAAAGTACGGTTTAAGTTCGGTGCTACCGCTCTTGAAGTTCATTGTTGTTATTTACCTGGTTTGCGCGGTGTTCGTCATTCTAGTGTTCGCCACGATTACCCGCCTGCTCGGCGTTAAATTGAGCCGGCTAATTGTTTACTTGAAAGAAGAGTTGTTGTTGGTGACGTTCACCGGCTCTTCAGTGGCCGCACTTCCAGGTTGCGTCAGCAAACTTGAGGCGCTGGGCTGTGATCGCCAATTAGTGCGCCTGGTGTTGACCACCGGGTATACGTTCAACTTGGCCGGTACCAATCTTTACCTGACCACCGCCATCATGTTTCTGGCGCATCTGGCCGGGGTGGAGATTGCCGTGCCCGAGTTGCTGGCGGTACTGGTGATCTGCCTGTTTACCTCGCTGGGGTCTACCAGTGTGGCGGGCTCGGCGCTGTTTACCCTGATTGCTACCTTGAACATCCTGCAACTGGTGCCACTGGAAGGGGTGGGTTTGTTGTTGGGAGTGGAACGGCTGATGAAGTGTCGGTCGTTGACCAATGTGCTGGGCAATTGCGTGGCGTGCCTGGCGATATGCGGGTGGCAGAAGTCGATTGACCATGAGGTGTTGAAGCGGGAACTGAGTCACTGAGCCGAACATGCTTTCCAGACCCAAACGCGGTCAAATGTGGGAGCGGGCTTGCTCGCGAATGCGGTGGGTCAGCCAATAAATCTGCTAACTGATACACCGCCTTCGCGAGCAAGCCCGCTCCCACATTCAGATCGCATTTCAGCCCTTGGCGTTGAGCAACTTGTCGAAGGCCTTGTCCAGGTTGCCTTCAGCACCTTTCAGCTTCTCACGACGCTCCTTCAACCAACTCTGGTCCGCGTCGAGATTCTTGCGCGCCTCCACCAGCATCCGCTTGACCTCTTCCGGCTGCGGCCCACCCGTACCCTTGCGAGTCTTGACCATCGTGGTCGGCGACAGCGCAGCACGGAAACCGGCCTCATCCAGCGGCAACGTATTCGGCGTCCATTTGTATTTGTCCGCGGCCTGGGTGTACAGCTTCTGCGCGTCCGCATACGCGAAGGTCTTCGGCGTGGTGCCATTGCTGCGCGCCTCGGTGACGATCAACGAGGCGAAGCTGTGGCCAATGCGGAACGGCACCTTGAACTGACGCTCCAGGGTATCGGCCAACTCCATGGACGTGGTCCATTCCGACTCCAGCTCATCCAGCGCTCGCTGCGGGTTGATCTGCAGCGCATCCAGCACGGCATCCATGCTTTTGAACATGTCATCGGTGGACTGGAACAGTCCCAATGAATCGAACGCGAACTTGTAGTCGGTCATGCCGGTGGTGACGTTATGCGCGCGCAAGGTCACGGTTTGCGCCAGGCCCACCACGTCGGAGGCCGATTCCCGAGTGCGCATCAACAACCCCGGGTTGCGTTTTTGCGGCATCGCACTGCTGGTGTAGGTGGACTCTTCGTCCAGCAGCAGCCAAGGGCGGATCTGATGGTATTGGGTGTGGATATCACCAATCATCGCGCCGATGCGAATCGCCGAAGATGCGGCGAGGTTGGCCGCTTCGATCGGGATGTCATAGGTCGATACCTGACTCGAGTCCAGGGAATTTTCCCGCACGCCGTCAAAGCCCAGCAGTTCAGCCAGGCGTTCACGGTTCAGCGGGTAAGCGGAATTCGCCAGCACGGCGGTGCCCATCGGGCTCAGGTTGAGGCGGGTGTAGAGTTCGCGAATACGCTGGCCGTCGCGATCAAACGCGGCTTCAAACGCCAGCAGGTAGTGCGCATAGCTGATGGGCATGGCCTGCACGCCGTTGGTGTAGGCGGGCACCAGGGTGTCGATGTTCTTGTCGGCGATGTTAAGGATGCGCTGGCGGGTGGCGTTCAGTGCCTCGCTGTAGGCCAGCACCTGGGAGCGCAGTTTGGCCAGGCGGTAGGTGGCGAGCATGTCCTGGCGGCTGCGGCCGGAGTGGATCAGCGACGCTTCCGGACCGATCTTGTCGGTCATGATTTTTTCCAGTTGCAGCACGTCTTCCGGGCGCTTGCCATCGGGCTGGTCGGCCTGGTCGATGGCAAAGCGCACGCCGCCGGCGATCTTGTGGCCCATGTCCGGCTTGACGATGCCTTCTTCGGTGAGCATCACGATCGAGGCTTTGTTGATGCGGTTCAACCAGGCGAACTGGGTTTGGGTCGGGTCGCCCTTGGCCTTGTGGGCGCTTTGCGAGGAGCCCGGCGTGGCGCCGACTTTGGCCGCCTGGGCGGCGCATTCTTCGGTGGTTTTGCAGGGCAACGCGCCGGTGTCGGCGGCGTAGGCGCCGTAACTGCTGAACAGGGCAAAGGCGACGGCCAGGTGGATCAGGCTTTTTCTGCTATTCATGTGCAACGCTCCGGGAAAAATCACAGCAAGGGCAGGGTGTAGCTGACGATAAAGCGGTTCTGGTCGATATCGCTGCCGCTGCCATTGCTGCGATACGTGCCATTGCGCCATTTCACTTCAAGGTTCTTCAGGGCACCGCTCTGGAACACGTAGCCGATATCGGTGTTGCGCTCCCACTCGGTACCTTCCAGGGTTCGGGTACGCACGAAGTTGTCACCCTTGAGGTAGCGGGTCATGAAGGTCAGGCCGGGGATGCCGAGGGCGGCGAAGTCATAGTCGTAGCGGGCCTGCCAGGACTTTTCCTCGGGGTTGGCGAAGTCCGGCGAGATCATCACGTAGTTGACGAGGTAGGAGTCGGTACCGTCCAGGTGGGGGAAGCCGGTGGTGCCTTTCATGCGCTGGTAGGCGGCGCCGAACGAGTGGCCGTGGAGGCTGTAGGTGAACTTGGCACCGAAGGCCTGGTTGTCGATGTTGCTGTTGCCTTCCTTGCTGGAGTCGGCGTAACGCAGGTCGGTCTTGAACGACTGCGCGTCACCCAGTGGCAGGGTATGGACCAGGTTGAAGATGTGTTGCTTGTAGTTGTTCTCGAGGTTGGCGTAGTGGTAGCCGGTGACCAGGGTTTTGGTCCAGGCGTAGCTGGCACTGGCGAAGTCGAATTTATCGCTGGGCACGGCGCCCTTGATGCCTTTGCCGTCGACTTCGATGTCTGCATGGCCGCTGTCGTTACGCAGGGTGTTGCTGGTCAGGCGCCCGGCATCGAAGGTCAGGCCGGCGATGTCCTGGCTGGTCAATTGAGTGCCGCGAAAGGTCTGGGGCAGCAGCCGGCCATCGTTGGGCAGTACGGTCGGCAGCTTGGGGATCAGCGTGCCGAATTTGAGCACGCTTTTGGAGATCCGCGCCTTGGCGGTGGCGCCCATTCGACTGTAGCTGTCCGGTGCGCCATCCTCGCCCACGGGAAGCAGGCCGGTGTTTTGGCGGTCGGGGCTTGAGTCCAGTTTCAAACCCTGCAGGCCAATGGCATCGAGGCCAAAGCCCACCAGGCCTTCGGTGTAACCCGACTGGTAATTGAGGATCAGCCCTTGGGCCCACTCATCGCGTTTGGACTGGCTCGCGTTGGGCTGGCGGTAATCGCTGTTGAAGTAGAAGTTGCGAAATTCGAGGTCGGCCTTGCTGTCTTTGAAAAAGTCAGCTTCGGCAAAGGTTGGGAAGGCGAGGGTCAAACCGAGGGTGGCCGAAGTCAAGCCCAGGGTAATGGGGGATTTGTTCATTGTTATTCCCGTTGTCTGCTGCTTATTTTTAGAATTATCTGGCCGGACGGCGACAGGGAGACGCGTCCGGCTTGCGCAGGCTAACGAGTTGTATTGCAGATTGAAAATATATAGAAAGTGTTGAGGCGAGACGAAAAAAGTATGAAGCGGACGCCCGATTTTTCAGGCACTGAAGGGCGAATGTGGGAGCGGGCTTGCTCGCGAAAGCGGTGGATCAGTCAATACATCCGGTGACTGTCACACCGCATTCGCGAGCAAGCCCGCTCCCACACAAGCCCGCTCCCACATTTTGATCTGCGCTTTAGTGCATCTTGCTGTGATCCATGGTTTCCGTTGCATTCAACGCACGGGCTTGGGCCTTCACTTCGATCGACTGCTTTTCACCCTTGGCATTTTCCACGGTGACGGTCAGCGGCACCTGGTCGCCTTCCTTGATCTGGGCGGTGAGGTCGATCAGCATCACGTGATAGCCATCCGGGTCGAGCTTGACGGCCTTGCCGGCGGGCAATGGCACCGAGTCCACCGGGCCCATGCGCATCACGTCGTCCTTCATGGTCATCTCATGGATCTGCACGGTCTTGGCGACCGGCGAAGCCACGCTGAGCAGTTTGCTGTCGCTGTCGGCGGTGACGGTCATGAACGCACCGCTGGACGGTTGGCCCGGTACCGAGGCGCGTACCCAGGCGTCGGTGACCACTGCCTGTGCACTGGCGTGGGCGGCGAGGCCCAGCAAGGAGAGACCGAGGGCGAAGCGCTTGAGGTGTTGAACGGCAGTCATTAGCAGACCTCCATGACGGTGAGCAGGTCTTCTGCGCACTCTTTGGCGTTAAGCGAGGCAGACAAGCCCAGGCGCAGGGTGCCCCGGGTGTCGAACACAAAGCTGGTGGCGGTGTGGGAGAGGGTGTAGCTGTCGCCGGCGGGGATCTTTTCATAAAAGATCCCGAATTCCTTGGCGGCCACGGCGATTTCTTCCGGGGTGCCGTACAGCGCCTGGAAGCTGGGGTCGAAGGCCTTGACGTAGGCGTCCAGTATCTTGGGCGTGTCGCGTTCCGGATCCAGGGTGATAAACACCACCTGCATGATCTTGCCGTCGCGGCCCATCAGTTTTTTCGCCTGGGCCATGCGCGCCAGGGTGGTCGGGCACACGGCCGGGCACTGGGTGAAGCCGAAGAACACCACCGGCATCAAGCCACGGAAAGAGCTCAAGGTGACGGTCTCGCCGTCGGTGTTCTTGAGCTTGAAGGTACGGCCCATGATCTTGTCGCTCAGATCCTTGCCGTACTTGAAGTTCAGTTTCGGGCTGTTGTCACAGCCTGCCAGCAGGCCCAGGCCCAGCAATCCCATGCCGGAGAGGACTTTGCGGCGGGTGAATAACGTACTCATCAACTGTGCATCCTGTGAAGCGCCTGGGTACCACGAAGCGTTAAATCAGGCGAGGAGAGCGTGGCATTCTAACAACCCGGGCCTCTGGGCGTAATCTGCGACGTTCTGTCACAGGCCCTGCCGGGCAAGACCAAATGTGGGAACTGTCGAGCTTGAGCGAGGCTGCGAAGGGATCGGCTCGGTATTCCTGCAAGACCGTGGCGCCTGCATCGCAGCCTCGCTAAAGCTCGACAGCTCCTACAGGGGGAATGGTAAAGTCGCCGCCATGAAACTCTCCCGCCCGGACCGTTCACTCATTGCCTGGACCCTGTATTTTTGCGTCCTGTTCAATGTGTTCGTCTGCGGTTTGGGCCATGGGCAGATGATGGGGCTTGAGCTCAATGGCCTGGGTGGGCAATTCTGTTCAAGCCTGGGCACCAAGGCGCCGGCCTCGGATGCCGGCCTGGGCAATCCGACGGCCAGCAGCTGGTCCAACTTCTTCGCCTGCCCGGTGTGCTCCGCCGTGACCCTGGGCATTGTCTTCCTGTTTTGCCTGGCCTGGCTGTTGGGCCTGGGGCAAAAGCCGCGCCCGGCCCATGAGCGGCGCAACAAGGCCCCTCCACGGTATTCCTGGCCCTCGGCCAACCCTCGCGCTTCCCCTGCATTCTGACGTGTGCCCCGGGCTTCCTGATACCAGGAGGCGTTCTATCGTCACGAGTGTGAGTGCGTTCCATGAGCTCTATCCTGCCTTCCGGCGCTGCCCGCCTGGTCAGCAAGGCGTCGCGCCGTCCGTCCCGCGGCGACGTGTTGCTACCGTCTGTCGAATACCCGAGTAACGCCCGCTGTTTCGTCCACCTGGATGCACGGTTACTGCCGTACTGGCACACCTTGTTCGACATCTGCCCCGGTTTGCTCAAGCTCGACCCGCCGGAGGGCTTGAACCTGTTTCGCAGCTTCATGACCTGGGCTTACCGCAACCGTCCCTCCCTGGACTGGACCTACCATGTAAACGTGTGCCGTTGGCTGCTCGGTTCGGTGTATCGCACGCAGATCGATGAAGAGCCCATCGAAGCATTCATGACGGCGGCTGCGGCCCGTTGGGTCGGCGATGACACCAGCCAGGTCCGGGGCGTGGTTGTGGCCTGGCAAGGCGCGCCGCTTCAGGTGGTGGACTGGAAGCCGGGCAGTGGCGTGGCGCTGCAAAGGCTGCCGCCGCTGCCCTGGGATTTCGCCTGGTGCACGTTGGACAGCCAGGGGCAGTTCAGCGGGTGGTTGCCGGTGCCTTGAGGTTCTGCTCAATCCATTGGGCAACGCTGGTCACGGCGATCTGTTGTTGCCCATTGAAGGTAATGGCAGGGTCCCAGGCCACGCCGTTGCCTTGGGCGAAGGCCACCCGGTATTTCATCAGGTTGTCCTCGGGTGCAGCGGCCAGTTCCGCTTCCAGGTAGCGCACCGACCAGCGTTCGCGTTTGAGGGTGAGCCCCAGTTGCGCATCCACGGTATCGGCCAGCTCGCCGTAGGTCAGGGTGTCTCCGGCGGTGTACACCACCTGATTGGTGATCGGCGGCGTGCTGAACAGGATGCGTGCCGTCAGCAGGCCGATGTCCTCAGGCGTGGTGACGGTGACAGCGGTGTCCCAATCTCCCAATGCATGCACGGTATTCTGCGCCAGGTCGACGACGCCGAAGGACGGTTCAAACAGGAAGCTGGTGAACATCCCGGTGGAGACAATCACCCATTGCGTGCCTTGCTGGGAGCGCAGCAAGTCGCGCACGTCAAGCTGTTCATCCCAGAGGTCCTGGGCCGAACCGCGGCCGATCACGTCGTAGTCCACACCGAACTGCCACGGTACATAACGTTTCACGCCGCCTGCGATGACCGCGCGGGTCAGCTTGCGCTGAGTGGCGGGGCCTGCGGCAAAGCCGATGCAACTGATCACGGTGTGATAGTCGGCGAACACCGTTGCCAGCTCGGCCTCGGAGCCATTGGCCAGGTCACCCGCCAGCAGCTCAATGCCCAAGGCGCGCAGTTCGATGATTTCCTGCTGTTTGGCCGGGTCGGGGGAGTTCAGTGTGGCGGGGCGCAGCAACACCGTCACAGACACATTTTGCGGTGCAGCCAGGCGGGACAGTTGGCGCAGTACCGCCAGGCCCAGTTCGCCGGCGCCCAGTACAAGGATCGAAGCAGTCATAGGGGTCTCGGTTCAGGTGAAAGTCATGCCATGCTTGCAGAATTGCCGACCGCGCATAAGAAGGCACACCAGTGATACCGGGAGTAGAAGGTGGATAACGACGAGATCATCAGGCGCTCACAAGCCGCCTGTGAAGCCCTTAGCGCCGATGAAGACGGGCTCAAACGGCAGGTGCTGACCCATGCGGGAAACCGCTGGTCGTTGGGCATCGTGCACCTGTTGGGCGTGAACGGCCGGCTGCGCCACGCCGAGATCGGCCGACGCATGGAGGGCGTCACCCAGCGCATGCTCACGCGGACCTTGCGCCAGCTGGAGCGCGATGGCCTGGTGCTGCGCCATGACTTCCAGGAGGTGCCGCCCAAGGTCGAATACCAGCTATCGGAGTTGGGCAAACAGCTGCTGGTGCACATGATTCCGTTGTGGACGTGGGTGGTGGAAAATGCCGACGGATTCAGGCGATCCCGGGAGCAGTTCGACGCTGATCAGGCGCTGTGATCAAGACGTGGGCCGGCAGTCTGCACGTTTGCTCGCAGGCCCATCCTCGGGAAACAGGTGCGCATGCAGGTAGTCGATAAACACCCGCAGCTTGGGCGTTGGATGGCGGCCCGAAGGCCACATGATCCGGAAGTTCTCTGCTTCCGAACACGCCTCCAGCACCGGCACCAATTGTCCGCTGTCGAGCCATTCACGAATGGCGAAATCCGCCAGGTAGGCGATGCCGATACCTTGCACGGCAAAGCAGATGCGCGCTTCCAGGTTGTTGCAGACCATCGCGGCGGGCAGTGGGAAATCAGCTTCCACTCCGTCCTGGCGCAGGGGCCAGCGCTGCATTTTGCCGGTGTTGGGGTAGCGGAACTTGATGCATGCATGCTGAGCCAGGTCTTCCGGCCGTTGCGGCGTGCCGCGCTCGGCGAGGTAAGCCGGTGATGCTACCAGCAGCATCCGGTAGCCGCCGATCAGGCGCGATGTGAGGCGCGAGTCGGGCGCTTCACCGCTGCGCAGCACGGCGTCGTAACCTTCTTCCACCACGTCCACGCGGCGGTCGGTAAAGCTCAGGTCCAGCTGCACCTCGGGGTAGGCTTTCTTGAATTGCGCGAGCACCTGCAAGAACGGATGGCCCACCAGCGGCAGGCTGACCTTGAGCCGGCCACGAGGCGCCGACACGGTTTGCGAAAGCTCGGCTTCGGCTTCGTCGATCTCCATCAGGATGCGCCGGCTGCGCTCCAGAAACAGCTCGCCCTCGGCAGTCAGCGTGACGCTGCGGGTGCTGCGGTTGAACAGGCGCACACCCAGGCGTTCCTCCAGGCGTACCACGCTCTTGCCGACTGCCGAGGCCGTTACGCCCAGCACGCGCCCGGCGGCGACAAAGCTGCGGGTTTCGGCGACCTGCACAAAAACATTCAGGGTGTTGAGGCTGTCCATCGAGGCTCCGGTTTGGCTGAGGCGAGGCCTGGCTACCTTATCCCGATTGCGGAACAAAAGCTCCGTAGACAGTGGAGCCGGCGCCCCCTTAATCCCGTGAGGACAGGCCCATATCCTTGTGGCATTGCCCATTCACGAGGAATACCAAGATGACCGACACCATGAAACGCTGGGAAACACCTGCATTGGGACTGCACACACTGCGCCTTGCCGACGTGCCACGCCCCATCGCGAAGGCCGGGGAGGTATTGGTGCGCGTCGAGGCCGTCTCGCTCAATTACCGCGACGGTGAAGTGGTCGAAAACAGCATGGGTGCCGACCTCACATTCCCATTCACGCCGGCCTCCGACATGGCGGGCACGGTGGTCGCCGTGGGCGAGGGCGTTACGCGTTTCAAGGTGGGCGACAAGCTGCTGTCGACGTTTTTTGCCGGATGGGTCGATGGCGCTCCGCTGTCCTGGAGTGAAGCGCCGCCTCAGGGTGGCCCGCTCCCCGGCATGCTCGCCGAGTACGTGGCAACACCTGCCGAATGGTGCGTGCATGCGCCCCTCAGCCTCACCGCAGGGCAGGCCAGCACCTTGCCAGTGGCCGCCTTGACGGCGTGGATGGCGCTGTTCGAACTGGGCCACCTGCACGCCGGCCATACCGTGGTGGTGCAGGGCACCGGTGGCGTCTCGTTGTTTGCGGTGCAACTGGCTGCGGCCAATGGTGCCCGCGTTATCATCACCAGTAGCAGCGATGAAAAGATCGCGCGTGCCATAGAGCTGGGTGCCACCCATGGCATCAACCGCAGCCGGGTACCGGAATGGCACACGGCGGTGCAAGCGCTGACCGATGGGCGTGGCGCCGAACATATCCTGGAAATGGCCGGCGGTGACAACCTCACGCGTTCCCTGCACGCGGTAGCCAACGGTGGGCGCATCTCGGTGATCGGCCTGCTGGAGAGTGACCAATTGAATGCTCCGGTCATGGCCTTGCTGGGCAAGCGGGCCTCCATCATCGGCATCTCCGTGGGGCCGCGCCGCGCATTGGAAGATCTGATTGCCATGATCGACCGCCACGGCATCGAGCCGGTAATCGATCACACCTACGGCTTCGAGCAAGTGCCCGAAGCCTTCGCTCATCTCGGGCGCGGTGCCTTTGGCAAGATCGTGATCGAGGTCGGCCGGTGATCTACATCATTCTGGGTCTTTTCGGCCTGTACACCCTGGAGTTTGGTGTGGTCGGTATTTTACCGATGATCGTCGAACGTTTCGGCATCAGCGTGTCTCAGGCCGGGTTATTGATGGGCTTGTTTGCGCTGATCGTGGCGGTGCTGGGGCCTTTCCTGGTGCTGATGGCGTCGCGCCTGGCGCGCAAGAAAATCCTGGTGGGCGCGCTCTTTGGTTTTTCCGTGTGCAGCGTGCTGTCGGCGTTTGCGCCGAACTTCGAAACCTTGATGGCGTTGCGGGTAATTCCGGCGATGCTGCACCCGGTGTTTTTTGCCGCTGCGTTTTCCACCGCGGTGTCCTTGTACCCCAAGGACCGCGCGGCGCATGCCACGGCCCTGGCCGTGGTGGGCACCACCTTGGGCCTGGTGCTTGGGGTGCCGCTGACCACATGGGTGGGCGCGAGTATTTCCTATGAGGCATCGTTCTTCTTCTGCGCTTTGGCAACGGGGTTGGCAGGTGTCGGACTGCTGTTGAAACTGCCCCATCATGAACGCCCGATGCCGCTGAGTTTCGGCAAGCAACTGGCGGTGCTGCGCAGCCTGTCGGTGTGGCTGGCGATCATCGCGACGGTGCTGGTGTTCACCACGATGTTTTCGGTCTACAGCTATGCCGCCGAGTACCTCAGGACCCAGACCGGCATGGATGGCCAGGCCATCAGCATCATGCTGGTGATCTTCGGCGTGGGCGGTGTCACGGGCAACCTGTTGGTGGGCCGGTTATTGGGCAAAAGCATGGTGGCGACGGTGGTGCTGTACCCCATTGTGCTGGCGGCGGCGTACGTGGTCTTGTACGCGTTCGGCAGCCCGTCGTGGTGGTCGATGAGCTTGATTGTGCTGCTGTGGGGCGCTGCGCATACCTGCGGGCTGGTGGTCACGCAAGTCTGGCTGACCTCGTCGGCGCCCGAGGCGCATGAGTTCGCAACCAGCCTGTATGTGTCCTCGGCGAATGCCGGCGTGGTGATCGGGGCGTCCGTGGGCGGGCTGTTTATCAATGCATTCGGCACCACCGGAGTGATCGGCTGCGGCTTGATATTTGCCGCACTGTCATTGCTTGTGATTGGGTGGAAGGCCTTGGCGTTCGGAGGCGCCAAGGCATTGCCCGCAGACCTGTGCGCTGCGCATTAGGCCTGCGGGGCCATGGTCAACGCAGGGTGTAGCCGCCGTCGACCACCCAGTCCTGGCCAAACACACTGCGTGCGCCCTGGCTCAACTGGAACAGGATCACATCGGCAATAGCGCCCGGCTCCAGGAATTGCCCATTGAGCAGGCGCTGATTGACTGTGGTGGCAACGCCGCCCAACGCTTCGTCACTGAGCCCCAAGGTGCTCCAGATCGGCGTGGCGGTGGGGCCGGGCGATACCATGTTCAGACGAATGCCATGGGGCGCCAGCTCCACCGCCAGGGTGCGCATTTGCGCCCGCAAGGCGGCCTTCGAAGCAATATACGCGGCGAGCCCAGGGAAGGTCGCCAGCTCCAGGAATGTACCGATAAATACCACCGACGCCTGGGCGGCCATTTGCTCGCGTAGGCTGCCGAGGGTGTTGAGAGCCGCGGCTCCATTGACGGCCCATTGCCGGTCAAAGGCGGCCAGGTCCAGGCCATCGGCCAGTTGTGCGATCCCGGCATTGGGCACGAGGTAATCCACCGGTCCGATGGACGCCGTCAACTGCGCCAGGCGTGCCTGGTCGGCAGCCTGGGTGACATCCCCCGCCAGCCAGTAGAGCTGCTCGTCAAAACGCTCCGCCAATGCGCCCAATTCGCCAATCTGTCGCGACATGGCGACCACTTGCGCACCTTGTTCAAGCAGCTTGCAGGTGACAGCCAGGCCGATACCTGAACTGGCACCGGTCACTACGGCAAGGCGGTGGTTGAAGTCATTGTTCATGGGGTTCTCTTTATAGATTGCCAAAGGGGCGCGCAGCACTGATCAGGATTCATGCCATATGAAAAGTTCCTATAAATCAGTTGGATATATTTTTTGTAGTCGATATGACACGAGTGTTATGTAGTCCTTATGACGTGCTGTAGTCGTTATGACCAAGGCCCGTTTTCGAGCTGATCGAAGGCTTGGCTTTTTTGCGATAGTTGTTGGCGTTATCGCGATGACGGCGCTGGCACTTTCCTTGGTTAATGGCGGCTGTTTTCTCTACGTCAGGCTCATTACGTCATGTCGCTTATTCCGCGCAAAAAAGTCATTCGCCAGGTGATCGCCACCCGTCAACGCTTGCAAGCCATCAGCGTGCTGGGCGCTACCGGTTCGGTGGGCGTCAACGTATTGGACGTTATCGCGCGTCACCCCGAGCGCTATAAAGTCTTCGCCCTCAGCGGGTTCACCCAACTGGAGCTGTTGAAAAAACAATGCTTGTTGCACCGTCCGGACTACGCCGTGGTGCCCACGCCGCAATCCGTGGCGACGCTGCAGAAGCAACTGTTGGAGGAGGGCTCTCAGACTCAGGTAGTGGGCGGCGAAAGCGGTCTGAAATTCGTCGCCGGTCACCGGGATGTGGACACGGTGGTGGCCGCTATCGTCGGTGCGGCGGGCTTGAATGCAACGATGGCCGCCGTCGAGGCCGGCAAGAAAATCCTCCTGGCCAACAAAGAGGCACTGGTGATGTCCGGTGCGTTGTTCATGCAGGCGGTGCGCAGCAGTGGGGCGGTGCTGTTACCGCTGGACAGCGAGCACAACGCAATCTTTCAGTGCCTGCCGTCCCATGCTCAACACGGCCTGGCCCACGCGGGCGTGCGGCGCATTCTGTTGACTGGCTCCGGCGGGCCGTTTCGCCAAACGCCGATGGCGCAACTGCACAACGTAACGCCGGACCAAGCCTGCGCTCACCCGAAATGGTCCATGGGCCGCAAGATTTCGGTGGACTCGGCAACCCTGATGAACAAGGGACTCGAACTGATCGAGGCCTGTTGGTTATTCGGCGCCAGGCCGTCCCAGGTCGAGGTAGTGATCCATCCGCAAAGCGTCGTCCATTCGCTGGTGGATTACGTCGACGGCTCAATGCTCGCGCAGTTGGGGAACCCGGACATGCGCACGCCCATCAGCCATGCCCTGGCCTGGCCGCAACGGATCGATTCAGGGGTTGAACCACTGGATTTGTTCAAGGTGGCCCGGCTGGATTTCGAAGTACCGGACGAGAAGCGCTTTCCTTGCCTGGCCCTGGCGCGCGAGGTGGCGGATGTGGGCGGCACGGCACCGGCGTCGCTCAATGCGGCCAATGAAGTCGCGGTGCAGGCCTTTCTGGACGGACGCATCGGCTTCATGCAGATCGCCGAGTGCATCCGGCATGTGCTGGACAAGGAGCCGGTGGTGGCGGTGACGGACCTGTATGGCGTCATGGAGGCCGACGCCAGTGCCCGCCGGTGGGCACTCGGATGGCTGAATCAGCACTATCAGCGATGATCAGCCTTAGCTGACCCGGTCGCGAATCTTCAGCACAGCCTTATGGTCGGCCAGCACTTCCGGGAGTGAACTGCGCAGGTACTCCACCCAGGTTTTGATTTTTGCATCCAGGTAGTGCCGGGAAGGGTAGATGGCGTACAGGCTCAGTTCTTCCAGGCGGTACTCGGGCAGGACTCGCACCAGAGTGCCGCTGCGCAGCCCCTTGATTGCCGCATGCACCGGCAGGATGCCCACGCCCATGTCGTTGCTGATGGCGGTCTTCATGGCGTCGACCGAGTCCACCAGGAACGGCGAGCTGCTGATGGTGACGCTCTCCTGGCCACGGGGGCCGTCGAACGTCCAGTCTTCCAGCGGGATCACCGGGCTGACCAGCCGCAGGCAGGCGTGGCTGAGCAGGTCTTGCGGCGTTTGCGCGGCACCATGGTTTTTTATGTAGGACGGTGAGGCGCAGACGATGCTGTAGGTCGTGCCCAGTTTCTGTGAAACGTGGCTGGAATCGGGCAGGTCAATGGCCAACACAATCGACACGTCGAACCCTTCGTTGACCAGGTTCGGCGTGCGGTTGCTCATGCTCAGGTTGAACGTCACGTCGGGGTAGTTCTTGCGGTAGCGTGCGATGGCGTCCACCACGTAGTGCTGGCCGATGCCTGTCATCGAGTGCACTTTCAACTGGCCGGTAGGGCGTGTGTGGGCGTCGCCGGCTTCCAGCTCCGCTTCCTCGACGGAGCGCAGGATTTGCTCGCAACGCAACAGGTAGCGTTTGCCGGATTCGGTCAGTGCGGTACGGCGTGTGGTGCGGTTGAACAGGCGGGTTCGCAGGTGGGTTTCAAGGTTGGAAATGGAGCGCGAAATATGGGTGGTGTTGCTATTCAACTGCACTGCCGCGCCAGTAAAACTGCCGACTTCGGCAACGCAGCGGAAGATGCGCATGTTCTGCAGGATGTCCATCGATGCTCTCCAGGTGGAACGTTTTTTAGTGTGGCATGAACTCATCCACGGCTGTAAACGCTATTTATTGTGGATTTTTACGTAACAGTCATTCACGTTTCTGATGACTTACCGGGGCGCATGGAAGCCCCTAGAGTCGCCGCCCCATTTCCCGTCAGCCGGAAGGTCGCGTGCCTCGACTCACTGTTCGTCGTTTCAATATCGCCGGTAGAGCGGGCCGCTGGCTGGTGTCGCTGCCCTGGCGCCGGGGCTTCATGGAGTGGGCCCGCAGCGATGGGGTGATGTGGATCTACCTGGGCAAGGTATTGATCGCCTCGTACCTGACCCTGTGGCTGGCGATGCGCCTGGAACTGCCACAACCGAGCACCGCGATCACCACTGTGTTTATCGTGATGCAGCCCCACAGCGGGCACGTCCTCGCCAAGAGTATCTATCGCTTCATCGGCACGTTGGTGGGCTCATCGTTCATGGTGCTGTTGATGGCCCTGTTTGCCCAGAGCACCGAGCTGTTTCTCGCGGGCCTGGCATTGTGGGTGGGGTTGTGTTCCGGTGGTGCCGCGCGCAATCGCAACTTCCGCGCCTATGGATTTGTGCTCGCCGGCTACACGGCGGTGATGGTCGGGCTTCCCGTGGTGGGCCATCCGCAGCAGGTATTCATGGCGGCCGTCTGGCGAGTGCTGGAGATCACCTTGGGGATCGTCTGCGCGACGCTGATCAGCGCCACCGTATTGCCTAAAACCTCCAGCGTGGCGATGCGCAACACGTTGTACCAACGCTTTGGCCGCTTTGCCGGATTTGTGCGGCAGCGCCTGCGTGATACCGGTGACCAGGCGGCCTTCGAGAGCGCCAACCTGGGGTTTATCGCCGAGGCCGTTGGCCTGGAAGTAATGCGCAGCGTCAGCGTGTTCGAAGACCCTTACATGCGCCAGCGCAATGGGCGAATCAACCGCCTCAACAGCGAGTTCATGGCGATCACCACGCGTTTCAATGCGCTGCATCAACTGCTTGAACGGGTTCGCCTGCGCGGTGGCGTGGAGGTGGTCCAGGCCGTCGATCCGGGGTTGATCGCGTTGGCCGAGCTGCTCAAACCCTTCGCCGGGCACCCATTGACGGACCGTGACGCGGCCGTGCTGTCCACCGAACTGAAAGTCTACAAAGCCGGCTTGCCAGACCGGGTCCGGCGCCTTCGTGCGGCGTTGCAACATACCGCTCCCGTAGCCGATGACCTGCTGGACTTTCACACCGCGTATGAACTGCTCTACCGCTTTGTCGACGAGTTGCACAGCTACGCCCAGACGCATGCGTCCCTCGCCGATCACAACCATGTGCGAGAGCAATGGAACGAACCGTTTCAACCTCGGACCAACTGGCTGGCGACCCTTGCGGCCGGGTTGCGCGCCGCGGTGGTGTTACTGGTGCTCAGTACGTTGTGGATTGCCACCAGTTGGCCCAGCGGCGCGGCCATGACCCTGGTGTCGGCGCTGACCGTAGGCCTGTCGGCGTTCTCTGCCAACCCCAGGCGCATGTCGTTTCAAATCGCCTGCGGTACGCTACTGGCAGCGGTGATTGGCATTTTCGAAGTGTTTTTCGTGTACCCGATGATCGACGGTTTTCCGTTGCTGTGCGTGGTCATGGCGCCGGTGATCGTACTGGGTTCGTTCTGGCTGGCGAGGCCGCAATTGGCCGGCTATGGCCTGGGCATGCTGGTGTTTTTCGGCACCAGCTCAGTGCCTGCCAACCTGACGCTGTACAACCCCTACGGGCTGATCAATGACTATCTCGCCATGGTGTTTGGCATGTTGGTGTGCGCCGCGGCGGGGGCGATTATCCTGCCACCCAACAGCCCTTGGCTGTGGCGCCGGCTGGAACAGGATCTGCGCCGCCAGGTGGTGGTTGCCATCAGCGCGCCGTTGCCGGCGCTGGGCTCCGGTTTCGAAAGCGGCACCCGCGACCTGCTCAACCAGGCCTACAACTTTGCGGCGGGCAGGGCATCGGTGCAGCATCGCCTGCTGCGCTGGACGTTCGTGGTACTGGACGTGGGGCACGCGATCATCGAGTTGCGCCGCGAGCAGGCCCGGTTGCCGGCGCAGGCCTGTTACGCCGAGAGCATGCCCTGGCGCCTCGCCATCCGGGCAATGGGTCGCGCACTGGTGCGGTTGTTCGTCAAGCCTGGGCCCGGTTATTTGCAGCGCGCGCTGGAGGCTGTCGAGCACGCCATTGAGTGCGTGCAACAGACCGATGAGCCATTCGCCGGGAACTTTGAGACTTCAGCCCTGAGACGGGTGGAAAGCTACCTGCACTTCATCCGCACCTCGCTGCTCGACCCGCAATCGCCGCTGGTCCACTACAACCAGCCGGGAGAAAAAGTGGCGCAATCGAGCGACTAGTTGGCGGGCCGGAAGGAGTCTGGGTGAGCATAAATCTCCATACTCGAGGGGCATGATCTTTCAGGAGTGGCCCATGTACGCCGGTCTTTGCAATCACGCCTGGGTCGCCTCGATCATCGATGGCATTCGTGAACAACGTAGCGCGATCCGCGACCACCTGGAGGCCCAGTACCTGCTGGAAGTCGAAACCGCCCGACTCGCTGCGCGCCGTCGCACCCTGGAGGATATCCGCCGGTTGTGGCACGCCCTGGCGCGGCGTGGCGAATATAACCTCGGGGATCAACTCGACGATTTCGTCGACCGCGACCAGGCCTTGCACGGTGCGGTGGCCGTGGCTTCCCACAACGTGGTCTTGCAGTCGATGTACCGCGCATTCAGCTCTTCGTTCCACAGCCAGTATCTGGCGATTTTTGCCGACAACGAGTTGTATGAGCCGGGGCTTGAAGCCCATGCGCAAGTCGTCCAGGCGATTATCTTTGGCGATGAAGACGCGGCAGTCGAGGCGGTACGCGCGATGTTCGATCCCATGCTGGAAAAGCTCCGCTGGCTGTCGGAGCGAGACGGCACTGCAGCGTGAGTCGTTGTACTCGCAGTTGACTTAAGACCCTCGTGGAAAGCCCGTTCCAGACGCCTGCGCGTCGTCCTCATTGTTACAAAAACTGGAAAAGTGAATGCCCGTTTTGGCGGCTGTTTTCACAACCGCCAGGCCTATATCGTGCGCGCCTCCCGTCGAATGAAAACACTGCAACACACAATAAAAAACGGCTGCCATCACTGGGTCGACGGGACAGTCGTGTTCACTGTTCGGAGCCTTCATGAACCACAAGACTTACCTGGCCCTGGCCGTTTCTTTCGGCGTTGTACAGCAGGCGGCTGCATCGGGTTTTATCGACGACAGTAAAGCGACCCTGGACCTGCGCAACTTCTATCTCAACCAGGACACGCGCAATGCCAAGGGGGCCTCGGACCGGGAATGGGGCCAGGCCTTCATGTTCAATTATCAGTCCGGTTTCACCGAGGGGGTGGTGGGCCTGGGGTTGGATCTGCAAGAGCTGTACGGCGTACGGCTGGATGCGTCAGGGCGTGCCGGCAAGGTGGGGGAGGACAACACACCCGGTAGCGTCTTCCCGCTGTCTGATGGCAAGGCTGCCAATGATTTCAGCAAGACCGGGGTCACCGGCAAAGTGCGCATCTCCCAGACCCAACTGAAAGTGGGCACGCTGATGCCCCGGGTGCCGGTACTGATGTATGAAGACGGCCGGTTGTTGCCCCAGACTTTTCGTGGCTACCAGGTGGACTCCAAGGACCTGAAAGACTTCAACCTCGTCGCCGGCAAAATCGAGCAGGTGCTTGACCGTAACTCCAGCAACGGCCAGGGCTTGTCCATCGCTGGCGCAAACGATCCGGTCAAGGGCACGTCCAGCAATCAGTTTTACTACGGTGGTGTGGATTACGCCGTAAGCAAGCAGATGCAGTTGCAGTATTACTACGCGAATCTTGAAAACTTTTACCAGCAACACTTCTTCGGCCTGGTGCACAACTGGCGGTTGCCGGTGGGCCAGTTCAAGAGTGACCTGCGCTACTTCCACAGTACCTCGGACGGTAAGAACTCCAGTGCGGCGGGGCGTGCCGAGGGCTACGTCAGCTCGGGTTACTACGGGCCGGGCGTCAACAATGGCAAGGTCGACAATAACCTGTGGAGTGCCTTGTTTACTTATTCGCTGCAAGGCCATTCGGTGAGCCTGGGGTATCAGAAAACCACGGGCGAAAGTGACTTCCCCCATATCAACCAGGGGCAGGGCCGCTCGGTGTATTTGATCACCAACTCCCAGTCGTTGAAGTTCGTCAACGCCGGGGAACAGGCCACGGTGGCCAGCTATGCCTATGATTTTGCGAACCTAGGCGTGGCGGGGCTGAAGACCAGCGTCACCTACATACATGGCAGCCACATCCGCACGGCAGGTCGTGACAATACCGAGTGGGAGCGGGACGTGCGGGTTGACTATGTGATTCCTGCCGGCACCTTCAAGGGGCTTGGGTTCATGTGGCGTGGTGCGGTGCTGCGGGGTAATGACAGCGCTGACAAAGACGAAGCCCGGTTGATGGTCAGCTACAGCATTCCCTTGCTGTAGGCCGGCTCAACGCTGGGCGAAATACCTGGCCGGGCTGCAACCGAACACCGAGCGGAACACGGCGATAAAGCTGCTGGAGCTTTCGTAGCCAATCGCGGCGGCGGTGCTGCTGACGCTTTCCCCCGCCGCGAGGTTTTCCAGGGCCACCATCATCCGCAAGCGTTGGCGCCAGGCGCCGAAGCCCATGCGGGTCTGGGCAGCAAACAGCCGCTCCAGGGTGCGTGCACTGGCGCCTACCTCGAAGGCGATTTCCTTGAGCGGCCGAGTGTCGTTGGGGTTTTGCTTGATCAGGTTGGCGGCGCGCACCGCGCGTTTATCCGAGGGTTCAGGCAGGTAAAAGGCGTCTTGCTCAAGCAATGCCAGGTGGTCCAGCAGCACGGTGCCCAGGCGGCTTTCGCGGCTGTGCTCGAGGTACTCGCCTGGCAGTTGCGCGCAGGCCAGGATCAGCTCGCGCACCAGCGTCCCGACATTTAACACTGCGCAGCGGGCCCACGGTGGAATGCTGGCCGCGCCCTGACGCACATATACGGTACGCATCGACACCTGACGCGAATGCTTGAAGGTGTGGCTGACACCTGGCGGAATCCAGAGCGCCCGCTGCGGTGGCAGAACCCAGATGCCTTCGGCCGTCAGTACCGTCATCGAACCTTTGATGGCGTACATGATTTGCGCGTGTTCCGGGTGAACGTGAGGTTCACGCAAGCCGGGCAAATACTCCCGGACCAAACCTTGCACGGGGGCCGCGCCAAACTTAATCGATGGGTGTTCAAGCATGGCGCGATCCCGATATTTTCTAGATAAGGAGGGATTTTGTGCCAGATCAAAAGGGCTGTAAAGCCGCAGTTTGGCCTACCGAAAAACCGTCGGATTGGCTAGGGCGCTTGGGTTTGCGGTTGGGTACTGTCGATGCTTTTGGCGTGCGCCCTTCAAGGAAACCTCACCGATGTCCATCGGAAAAAACTTCGCCGGCGTCATCGCCTTCATGAAAGTCGCGGCCAGCGAAAGCTTCAGCGAGGCAGCACGCGACCTGGGCATTTCAGTGCCTTCGGTGAGTCGCAGCATTACCCGCCTGGAAACCCAACTGGCGATCAAGCTGCTGGAACGCACGACCCACAGCGTAGCGGTCACGCAGGAAGGGCGCCGGTTTTTTCAAGAGTGCCTGCCCAGTGTCGAGCATCTGTTGCGCACGACCGAAGCGCTGAAACACGCTACCCAGTCGCCGTCCGGCGTAGTGCGCGTAAGCTCTACCGTGGGTTTTGGGCGCAAGTGCATTGCGCCGCTGTTGCCTGGGTTCTGTAAGTCCCACCCGGACATCACCCTCGAATTTGATCTGAATGATCGCCATGTGGATTTCGCCGAAGGTCGCGTGGATGTCGCGATTCGCAACGGGCGGCTGGAGGACGCCGATGTGATCGCCAGGCAACTGGCGCCGATGAGTTTCGTCACCTGCGCCGCGCCTGAGTACCTGCACTCAGCCGGTTACCCGCAGACCCTGGAAGACCTTGCGGCGCACAAGACTATCGCCTTTCGCCTGGCGCAGTCGGGCAAGCCGCATGTGTGGGAGTTTGAAGTCGACGGGCAGTTCATACGGCTGCCGTTGCCTTACAGCCAGTTGTTCAATGACCCGGAGCTAGTGGCGCTCGCGGCCGTAGCCGGCGGTGGTGTGGCACAGCTGGCCGGCTATCAGGCGCAGCACTGGATCGCGCAACAGCGTTTGATCGTTTTGCTGCCGGGTTATGCGGCGCAGGCGCGGGGCAGGGGGCATTACATCTGCTATCGGCAGCGCGACAAGATACCGCTGCGAGTCAAGCTGTTCGTCGACTACATGGTGCAAGCCTTCCAGGCATGACCATTGGGTAAAAGGCTTTTGCCTGGGTGCCTAATTGTCGCGGGTGGCGATGGCTGGGCACTATCCGGGTGATATTTATCACCGGGAAATCAATATGTTAAGCAAAGCTATCAAACCCTGGCTGGAATGGCTGTGGCTGCTGCCGTTCGCCGCGGCGCTGTATTATCCGTGGGCGCTGGCGTGGAGTAACCAGGCGCATGTGGCAGGCGCCGGCACCCCGGTCGTCCTGGCGCTGATCCTGAGTGCCTATGCGGTGCCGCTGTTGGCGTTTGCCTGTGTGTATGTCACCGGTGTTCAACCGGTCATGAGCGCACGCCTGGTCCTGGCGCGACGCTTGTCGTGCCTGGCGGTGGCTGCGCCTCCTGCGTACACGCTTATGGGCGTCTTGCTGTACCTGATGAAAATCGAGGGCCACGACATCGCGGTATGGAGCGGGCTGTGGCTGGCGCTGGCGGGCTTTTTTGCGATGGTGTCGTCAACGGGCCCGAGCATCAGCTTGGTGACCTTGGACAAGACCTATATCAAGCTGCGTGTCGCCCACGGCATCGCCTCGGTGGCGATCCTGTTGGTGTTTCTCGCGCCGCACCTGTTCAACCACCTCCTGGGTGTACTGGGTACCGATGTGCATAAGTCGGTGATGGACGTGCTGCGACGGGTGTATCGCAATGGCTGGCTGGAGCCGGTGATCATTGTCACGTTTTTCTTTCAGATTCTCAGCGGGCTGGTGTTGATTCGCCCGAAGACCGTCACGCGTGCCGACCTGCTGGACGCGTTACAAACCGCCTCCGGCGCCTATCTCTCGCTGTTTATCGCGTCCCATATCAACTCGGTGTTTACCCTGGCGCGTTACTTCGGCACCGACACCGATTACGCCTGGGCCGTGGCCGAGCCCGTAGGGTTATTGGCGGATCCATGGAGCATTCGGCTGCTGCCGCATTACTCGCTGGCGGTGTTCCTGCTGATTGGGCATCTGGGTTGTGGTTTGCGAGGTGTATTGCGTAATCACAATGTCAGCGAGTCACGCAGTTCGCTGTTGACCTGGCTGGTGATTGGCATGGGCGCCATAGTCACGATCATCATTACCAGCGGCATGCTGGGGGTCAGGGTTTAGGCTGTTTACGGCACCGTAAAAAGTATTGGCTTGTGTAATTCAAAGCACTCAACGTATTATCAAAGATCTTGCTTGGTTATATGGTTGATGGGCATTGCGCCACTACTCCGGAATCTGTCCTTCCTGCAATGGGCTTGAGTACGGCGTGAGGCTTAGGCTGCGATGGACTGCGCAGCGCTCGTGAATCCTGAACCGTTGGTGTATCCGGGACACTGCGGCGCTGGAATTACGGTTGCTGCGCAGCCCATCGCAGCCTCTTTCTTACAGGCGGCGGGGCTGGATGCTGTAGGCGCAGCGCCGGTCCCCGGAAATCAAATGCTCGCGCCGCTCCACCACATTCTCATCGCCCAGGGCTGCCTGGAAGATCTGCAGTTCCGAGCGGCAGAACCCTTGGCATTTACGGGCGGCGACGCAGATCGGGCAGTGGTTCTCCACCAGCAGCCAGCCATCGTCCAGCGGCTCCATCTGCGCCATGTACCCGGCGCGTTCGCGAATCTGTACCAGGATCTCGACTTTCTCCCGCAAGGTCGACGCGGCGGAGCAGGCCTGGGTGTATTCGTGCCTGGCCGTCGCTTCCATGCTGGCGATGACTTTTTCCACGCCTTCGCTGCCAAAAATTCCTTCAATGGACTCGATCAGGTGCAACGTCAGTACGCTGTGGGAATCGGGGAATTTGCTTTGGGCGGTTTCGGTCAATGTCCACTTCAACGAGGGCCGGCCGGCACCCGAGATGGGGGCCGATACACCGACGATCAACTGCGCGACCTGCAACTTCTGGATTTGCTGGCGGGCGGCTTCGGAGGTGATTTCCAGCAGTGCAGCCAGGTCCGTGGTTTTCAGCGGACCACGGGTCTTGAGCAGGAACAGGATGCGGTCCCCGGTGGATGCCTGGCTGTCGTCGGTGGGTGTGGCGTTCATAGATCGGGAATAACCATGGAAGTGACCGGCTCATTTGACCACAGCACGCATGTTGAGGCACCCCTTGATGCGCCTGAAGGTACGGTTCCAGTTGATTTGTATCGAAAGCATTCTGCTGGCCCATTCCGGATTGTCCCCTCGCTACCATCGACCGCCTGCCGAACCCATGAGGGAGAAAGGAATGCGTGAGACCCCCGATAGCCTGACCACACCACCCGAGGGATACAGCGACTGGCTGACCGACCTCAAGGGGCGAATCCACTCCGCCCAGCAACGCGCTACCCTGGCGGTAAACCGCGAGCTGGTGTTGCTGTACTGGCAAATCGGCCAGGATATTCTGACCCGGCAAGCGCGGCAGGGCTGGGGGAGCAAGGTGATTGAGCGGCTGGCGCAGGATTTGCGTTCGGCGTTTCCGGAAATGAAGGGTTTCTCGCCGCGTAACCTGAAGTACATGCGCGCATTTGCGGAGGCGTGGCCGGACGGGGAGTTTGTGCAAGGGGTGCTTGCACAATTGCCGTGGTATCACCAACTGGCGCTGCTGGATAAGCTGCCCGGTCCTGAAACACGCCGCTGGTACGCCGCCCAGGCCATCGAGCACAACTGGTCGCGCAACATCCTGGTGATGCAAATCGAGGGTCGCCTGCTGGAGCGCAGCGGCAATGCGGTCAGCAACTTCGAGGGGCTGCTACCCAAGGCGCAATCCGACCTGGCTCGCGAATCGCTTAAGGATCCTTACCGTTTCGACTTCCTCGGCCTGACCCTTGACGCGCAGGAACGTGAAATCGAAAACGCCCTGGTCAAACATGTCACCGATTTTCTGCTGGAGCTGGGCGCCGGTTTTGCCTTCGTGGGTCGGCAGGTGTTGCTGGACGTGGGAGGCGAGGAGTTTTTCGTCGACCTGCTGTTTTATCACCTCAAGCTGAGGTGCTACGTGGTGATCGAACTCAAGGCCGGCAAATTCAAACCCGACCATCTGGGGCAGCTGGGCTTTTACCTCGCGGCGGTAGATGCCCAGCTCAAGCACCCACAGGACAGCCCCACCATCGGCCTGCTGCTGTGCAAGAGCAAGAACGAAGTAGTGGCCGAATACGCCCTGCGTGACAGTTCGCGCCCCATTGGTGTTGCCGAGTATCAACTGGTGGAATCTCTGCCTGCAGAGCTGCAAACCAGCTTGCCGAGCATCGAACAGATTGAGCGAGAACTGGCAAGTGATCGCCCTTCCATGGCGAGTGCTTCGTAGGACAGTGCCGACAGACTGGACATTGGCAATCGCGTCGGCACAATAAGCGCCTTGAAAGGAACTCACCCTAGGAAAGCCATGGCCCGCCGTATTCATTCTGCCTATCCAATGTTGTTGCTCACTGGCGTGCTGATGGGCGCGGGGATGCCTGCCAGTGGCGCGTCCTTTGATTGTAAAAAGGCCTCCACCACGGTGGAAAAGGCTATTTGCGCCAGCCCTGAATTAAGCGAACTCGACACTACGCTGGGCCTGTACTACAGCCAGGCAATGGCCAAACTGGCACCCGACCAGCGCGACGAATTGCGCCGTGGCCAGCGCACGTGGTTGCAGACTCGCAACGCGTGTGCCGGTACCCCCGAACAATTGCCCGGCTGCCTGCAATCCCAACTGAGCCAGAGAGTGGTCGAGGTGGGAACCATCACTCACAAAGACACCGCAGCCCTTGACGCAATCATTGCCAGTATTCCGTACCATCCGGCCCAGGCAGCAGAAGGGCTTCGGCGCTACCCGATGAACGATCTGGCCGCCGCCTGGTTGGTCTACCTGCAGCGTTTTGAACCTGATAGTGGCGTTACGGAGAATGAGGCAGAGGAGAATCGCAAGCAGGTTCTCATAGCACTCAAGGAAGACAGTTTTCCCTGGTCGATCTGGCAGGACCTGCAGAATGATCCTGCTGTCAGCCGTGACCGGGTGATGTTGACCTTGCTGCGCATGATGATCGAGCGCCAACAGTATGAGATGTACGCCGACCAACGCCCGTATGTGCACTGTTTCGTTTTTAGCCGGCAGGGCGAGGTTGCATATGAGTCGTTCGGGTCGTTGTACGGCTCCACCCGCGACAGCTTTGCGCCGATTTGTGCCCCTCAGGGTGATCTGTTTGCACAGCCGGCCTGGAAGCGGCTGGACGATTCGTTTACCGCGCCTTTGTCCACTGCATCGCAGAACGAAGGCACCATCCGCTTTGCCAGCTACGCCGACTGGAACACGCTTTCCCTCAAGGCCACCGCTTCGCCTCGGCTGTTTCTCCAGCCAGGCACCGCAGCGTAGTCCCAGGACCCGGAATCAGCCCTGCGCAACTGGGGCGCGGATAAACAGTGGCCTGCCAGGCAACGCCAGCAAGCGCTGGCCGCCATTGAGCCCGCACGGCAAGCGACGAGTGACTGGCTGCAACGCGAGCGCGGCTTCTCTGCTGCTGATGCCAGGCAAGCAGCCCGGGAAATCGTTCGGCAGTGGATGAACCTGCGCCTGGACTTTATCGGCGGCCCCAGCGAGAACTAATCGGTCAACTGCCCGATTCTGGCACGGCCTTTTTGCCGGTCTTGGTACCGGGATGCTGGGTCGAGGTGCCTTTATGGCGCGTGCTCTTCACGGTTTTAGACGGTGCAGGTGCTTTCGTTTCAGCGTCCTTGTTGCCACTGCTGTCAGCCCCGGACGGGCTGCTGGGATAGGTGCCGGGCGGCAGTGCCGAGCCAGGAGCGCTGTTGCCGCCCAGGGCGGGCGCCTCGGGGGCAGTGTTGTCGCCGAAGGCTGCGTAGGCGGGGGCATACAGAACGAGCGCCAGGCTGGCGACAAGTACGATCCTTTGGGAAATGCTGGTCTTCATGACTCAATCCCTCTTGGCGATGGGGACCGAAGCCCGGAGCACATCCAGGCTTCGGCGACGCCTCAATCAAGACTTCTTGGAGCCTGGGGCGTGGCTGTGAGCCCCGCCTTTCTTACCGGCCTCAGACGCCTTTGCGCGGTCATTGGCGAAATTGCCGCCTGAACCCTGGCCGCCGCTTTTCCGGGTGGTTTCCTGCTGGTCCTTTTGACCAGCGCCTGGGGTAGTTTTTCCACTGTTAGCCATTTTCAAAACCCTCAATGATGAGCGAATCAATGGTGTTGCCTAATTGGGAAGCCGGCAGCCAAATCAAAGTTTGAAAAAGTTTCCCGGCATGCGACGAATGGACATCACGCCGCCATTGGCTTAACGCCAGGCGCTTTCTTGTGCGCGGCTTTCATCGCTTCCATCTCCGCGCCCAGCTCTTCCAGCAAGGCCTTGCCCAACAGCTTCCTGGCCTGTGGGAACATCTCGCTTTCCTCTTCCTCGATATGGTGCTCCAACAGTTCCTTGACGACTTTCACCCGGCCGGAAAACTCGGTGGTGGAGGGCGAAGTCTGCTTCAGGTCCGGAAGGACGAGGGAGTCGACAGTGCGATGTTCTTCCTTGGCCTCGTGGTACATGATTTCCTGATCCTTGCCGCCGGCCTTGCGAAAAGCCGGGTAGAGGATTTCTTCCTCAAGGCGGGTGTGGAGGCTGATTTCCATTTCCAGCTTGGCCAGGAGCTCAGTGCGCTTCTTTACGCCGCGCTCGGTCGATTCACTGAGCTGGTTCAGGATGGCTTTGACGCGTTCGTGGTCGGCCTTGAGAAGATCAATGGCATTCATGGGTGACACCTCACGGGTAGCGAAAGGGCGGGTCGAATTGCCCGCCTGTGCAGACCTCTACAGCATGAGTTGTACCAAGTTGAACAAAATATTTATCTGCTTATAAAACAATAGGTTATGTGTGATAAAAAGCGGCTCTGGTCGTGCAGGTTGCACGGTCGAGTGGTGGCTTGCATGCATTAAACAATGCCTAGCCGCCGCTGACTTTCCAGTGCTTGATGTCGTCGGCAAACACGATCTGCTCGACCTCATGGGCAATCCCGTAGGCCAGTGACTCGTGGGCGGCGATGACTTTTTCCTCGGCCGAGAGGCACTTGAAAATATCCAGGTGGGTTTCGGCGCTGGCGGTTTCCAGTTCGTAGATTTTCACGTAGCGCGCCAGGTCGTTGTCCAGGCTCGACAGGTATTCCCGCAGGCGCTGGTGGTCTACCGAGTTCTGGTTGAAATACCAGTTCATCGGATGGATCAGGAAGCGCGAGTGTGGCGTGGTGATCCGGCGGTTTGCCGCCAGGAACATGATGATGCCCATGGACTCGATATTGCCCGCATTGATCGCACACAGCGGCACCGGCAGGGACTTGAGGAAGGTGTAGAGGGTAAAACCGAAATTGGTGCTGCCGCCGGTGGTCGACAGGTTCAACAGCAACGAACTGGCGCCTTGATCGATCGCGTCCAGGCAGCAATCACGAAAGCGCTCGGTGGTGCCCTGATCGATCTGGCAGTGAAAGTGGATGATGTGCTCGGTCATCCCGGGCCTCCAAGGGGTAAAAGGTAGTGTCCGTTTGAGTCTAGAAGGTTACGGCCCGTGTGCCGCAACCGTTGGGCGAGAGCCATCCGTTGCAATTTTAATGAACCCTCGGGCGCGTTGCTTGACCTAACGCATACGACCTCAGGAGGATGAATCATGCAAATCGAATATGTCTGGATTGGCTTGGCGGTGATTCTGGTGCTGCTGGAACTGTGGGCGATCAACAGCGTTCTGCGCAGTGGCAGTGGCTGGGAGACCAAGGGTTTATGGCTGGTGGTACTGATCTTCATGCCGCTGTTGGGGCTGATCCTCTGGGCGCTGTTTGGACCCAAGGGTGTGAACCGGGCGACACATGCCACTGAGCATGGCAAAGGCTAAGACAGAATCGAAAAAAAACAGGCGCCCGAGGGCGCCTGTTTGCATTGGCGGGCGTCAGGCCGCCAGTGTCTTGGCAATGGCCTCGTTGAACGCCGGCAAATCGTCGGGCGTGCGCGAGGTTATCAGGGTCCAGCCATTGGCCGGGCATTCCTTCACCTGCGTATCCACCCAGTTTGCTGCGCCGGCATTGACCAGGTCAGTGCGCACGCTTTTGTAGGAGGTGAGGGTCTTGCCGCCGATCACGCCGGCATCAATCAGGGCCCAAGGGCCATGGCAGATGGCGGCTACGGTTTTCCCGGCCTTGACGAAGTCGTTGATCAGCCGCAGTGCATCGGCGTCCTGGCGCAAGGTGTCGGCATTGACGGTGCCCCCGGGGATGACCAGTGCATCGAAGTCACTGCCGTGCAGGTCCGAGAGCTTGGCGTCGGACTCTACCGTCCTGTCTTTCTCGGTGTCCTTGAGAAAGGTCTGGGTGCTGCCACCTTTGCTGGAACCGTGGGTCACCGTGGCGCCGAAACCACGCAGGGCTTCCAGCGGCTTGAGCAACTCGTCGCGCTCGATACCGGTGTTGGAGGTGATGATCAGAATCTTCTTGCCGTGCAGTTGCGAACTCATGGTCGAGTGTCTCCTGAGTGGGTCAATGATTAATTGGCGTGCTGGGACTGCAACTCCTTGGCCATCTTCAGATGGGTTTCGAGAGTCGGCAGGGTCTTCTCGGCAAAAGCCTTCAGTTCGGCGTTATCCGAGGAGGCGGCTTCTTTTTTGAACAGGGCCACGGTGTCTTCGTGGGCCTTTACCTGGTTGTCGGCGTAAGCCTTGTCAAAGGACTCTTCACGGATTTCCAGGATCATTTTCTTGGCCTTGTCGGTGAGGCTGGCATCGTCGGGCACCTTGATGTCGAGCTTCGTCGCCAGGGCCGTCAGCTCCTGGTTGGCCTTGGTGTGGTCGGTGATCATGTGTTGGGCAAACGCCTTGATATCAGCGGCACCGCTCTTTTCCAGCGCCAGTTTGCCGGCTTCTACTTCGGTGATGCCGCCCTGGGCTGCGGCGTCAACGAAGTCATTGGAAGTGGCGGCCATGGCCACACCCATCGAGCCCGCGGCCAGCGCGAAGGTCAGTCCCATTTGTTTCATCAGCAAGTGCTTCATGATGCTTCTCCTGAAGAGTGGCGCGATGCCGTTACCTGACTGTTGAGGGGGGGGCAGCGCAAAAGGTTTAAATTAATTTGCCCCATTTTTCGGCGCATGCACCCGAGGCAATTTCCTTGAACTATCGAAAAACCTTGGGCTCTGCTGCATAACGGCTCCGCGCTGGAGCCTGACCTTTGAACCGCAGGAGAATCCCCATGGGCACTGAAAAAACCGCCGACAAAACCCCTGATGCGATCAGCTCTGAACAGGCGCAGAAAGGTCGCCAGGCTGCCGACCAGGATAGCTCTTTACAGCGTCCCAATCCCAAGACAGAAACCATCGATAAGGTGATCACGCCGACGTCCATCAAGGACACACAACGGCAAACCGAGCAGATCAACGAGCAAGCCGCCAAGGCCGAGCGCAAGCTGGGTCAGTGAAGAACGGAGGCAGTCATGGGGCGATCCATCAGCGCCGGGGAACTGGGTATTGAGCTCAAGCCCGGTGATGACAACGCACTGTTCAAGTGGTTTGTCGCCAGCTTCCTGATGGGCAAGCGCATTCAGGCGCAGATCGCGGCGCAGGCCTATCAGGTGATTGTGGTGAAGCATGGCCGGGACACCCCGCGCAAACTGCAACACTGCACCTCCCGCGAACTGGTGGCCATGCTCGGTGAGGCGCATTACGTGCGTTACGACGAAAGCACCGCGCAACGCCTGCTCGACCTCAGCAGCAAGTTGAATGCGGAGTACGCGGGCAGGATCAGCCATATCCACGATGCCAGTGCCGACCGTGGGGAGTTTGAAAAACGCTTGAATGCGTTCGAGGGCGTCGGGCCGAAGACGGTGGAGATTTTCATGAGGGATGCGGCGTCGGTGTTGTTCTGATGCCGATTTTTCTCGGTTGTGCCGGTTGGAGCCTGCCTCGTGAGCAATGGCCACGGTTTCCCCGGCAGGGCACTCATCTGCAACGTTATGCCGCGTGCTTGAATGCGGTTGAAATCAACAGTTCCTTCTACCGCCCCCATCGCCCGCAGACCTACGAACGATGGGCGCAGTCAGTGCCGTCGGGCTTTGGTTTTTCGGTCAAGCTGCCACGGTACATCACCCATGAATTACGTCTGCGTGACTGCGATACGGCATTGGATGAGTTCCTTGCACAGTGCCTGCAATTGGGCGACCGCCTGGGCTGCCTGCTGGTGCAATTGCCGCCTTCTTTAAGCTACGACCCGATCATTGCCGGCGGCTTTTTCACAGCCTTGCGTCAACGCTTCCCTGGGCCTGTGGTGCTGGAGCCGCGACACGCCAGTTGGGCGCAGGCCGGCGGGCTTTTGCAGGATTACCAGATAGGGCGGGTCGCCGCCGACCCGCCGGTGATCGCTTATGGGGATGTACCGAAAGGTTGGCAAGGCGTGCGTTATTGGCGCCTGCATGGTTCGCCGCGTATCTATCACAGCGCTTACGAAACCGAGCGTTTGTGCGCGCTGGCCGAGGTATTGAGAGCCTCCCTGGAGGAGGGCATTCCGACCTGGTGTATTTTCGATAATACGGCCAGCGGTCATGCGCTGGTCGATGCGCTTGCCCTCCAAGCGATGCTCGCCCCTCAGGCATCCACTTGCATCACCTCCAGCCCCAGGCATTCATAAGCCTCGACGCTGCCCGGCGGCACGTGCCACTCGGTAATCAGGGTATGAATGCGGCTGCACGGCGCCACCACAAATGGCTCCACGGCGCCCAGCTTGTCGGCCAGGGTGACTGCCACCACGTGGGAGGCGCTGTCGAGCATAGCCTGTTTCACCGCCACTTCCTCGAAGTGCAACGAGCTGATACCGACCTGTGGATGCAGTGCGCACACACCCGTGAACAGCAGGTCGGCCTTGATGCCCTGGATCAGCCGCAATGCTTCATGCCCGCTAGCGGCCATGGTCACCGGGTTGAGTTGGCCACCGGCAAGGATCACCGTCACATTGGGATGTTCGGACAACGCGATGGCAATCATCGGTGAGTGCGTGACGGCGGTCAGCTTGATGGAATGCGGTAGTGACTGGGCGATTTGCAGCGTGGTGGTACCGGAGTCGAACAGCACGATCTGGCCGTCCTCCACGCGATCGGCGGCGAGTTGCGCCAGGTGGCGTTTGGTCGCGGTGGTTTCGCCAAACCGGGTGAAGAAATCCTTGCCGGTGTCCTTGGGCCGTGGCAGCGCACCTCCATGCACGCGTTGCAGCAGACCGGCGGAGGCGAGTTCGCCAAGGTCGCGGCGAATGGTGTCCTGGGAAACGGCGAAATGCTCCACCAACTCCGAGGCAGTGACTTTACCGTCGCGCTCCAGCAGCAACAGGATTTTCTGTTTGCGCAGGGAGGGCAGGTCGATGGCAGCATGGCTGTTATGCATGTTTTTGCTCGTTGATGCGTGTTTATGCGAGATTAATCAGCATTAGGCGCAAACGCAATGGGTTGGGGTGTCGGTGATGCCCTGCCGAGTGAGCTGAGCACCATGGAAAAAACCACACCCGGTCCGGTACCGAACCCCATGTTTCGATTCGCGAAGTGATGCAGGAGATTTTGCTGCCGCCAAGCTTTCCAGCAGGGCATTACCGAGCAAAATAATCGTAAAAAAGTAAAAAGAGTTGTCCACGAAAACCGTGGGTATCTCTGTGGATAACTTCGCTTGAGCCCGGCGGGTATGGCGATTTAACCTGCGGTTAATATTTGATCAGTCGCTGTTTATGGCCAGTATGGGCAGGCTTTGCGCCTTGACAGGCACCGGCGAAACCGGTGCCGAAATGCAGATTTACGAGTCGTTTGGGCGCCCGGTGGAGGGCCCGGCAACCTGAGTGGCGCGCTTCGATTGCATCAGGCTGTCCAACGCCTGGCGATAACTGCTGCCGGCCAGTCGCATGCTGTCGTTATGAGTGGCACCGGGTACCAGCAACAGATGTTTCGGCTGTTGTGCGGCGTCAAACAGTTGCTGGCTGAAGCGCGGTGGCACGAAGGCATCGGCGAGCCCGTGAACCACCAGCAGCGGCATGTGGATATCAGCGATCTTGTCAATGGAATCGAACTTCTGCGACAGCAGCCAGCGCACCGGCAATGACGTATTGGCTACTGCTGTGGCCACATCTGCCAGGGAGGTAAAGGTGGACTCGATGACCAGTCCGCGCACCGGCGGCGGCACCTGATTGTCCGCTGCCTGCTTGCCCAGCTCCACCGCGAGGTCGATGGCCACCGCGCCACCCAGGGAGTGCCCGTAGATGAGGCGCTTGGCAGGATCGGGTTGCAGCACCTGGAAGCGCTCCCAGGCAATGCGCGCGTCTTCGTACACGCTGGTTTCCGACGGCAGGTCGCCTCGACTCTGGCCGAAGCCGCGGTAGTCGATGGCCAGTACGGAAAAGCCCAGGGCCCGCAGCTGTTCGATGCGAAACAGTTGGCCAGTGAGGTTCCAGCGCACGCCGTGCAGGTAGAGAATTGCCGGCGCGTCCTTCTGTGCCGCTGGCCACCACCAGCCATGAATATTCTGCCCTGCCTTGAAACTCGCGGGTTTCAGGTCGAATTCCTGCACATCACGCGGCAACCCGCTGTACCAGCTGGCAGTGCCTGGCTCCACGCGAAACAGCAACTCGCGTTCCTTGTGTTGCAGCACGGCGCAACCCACGGGCAGGCCGATGATCAGGGCGGCCATGCACAGCAGGGGAAACCAGCGCAGGCCGAGACGGGACAGAAAACGTGAAGACATGAAGGTTCCAGGACACAGGCGAAGCACGGGTTTTAACAGATGCCCTGGCCGCGCAGGAAATATTCAGACGGTCGTCACCGGACATTGCTTGCAAAGTATTACATCGCCTCGTCCAGCAGAGAAAAGAAGTGCCCGGCCAAGGGGGAAGAATTGCTGGTGTTCCAGTTGAGGTAGAGCCCGATGCTGGAGGGCGCGGCGGCGAGGGGCACAAACGCCACCTTGTCACGGGGCATCGAACGGGCAATGGATTGCGGCACCAGCGCCACACCAAACCCGCACGCCACCAGGCCAATCAGGGTGGGTAATTGATCGGCTTCCTGGACCACCCTTGGAGAGAAGCCCGCGGCCTCGCATAAAGCGATCAACCGGTGGTGATAGCCACTGCCCAATGCCTGGGGCGTGAACACAAAATCGGCGCCGGCAAAGTCCTTCAGCTCGATAGCGGCGTCATCCGCATTCGGATGGTCTGCGGGCAGCGCCAGCAGGATCGGTTCATCCAGCAGCAGCCGGGATTCGATGTTATCTGCCTGGCCTGGCAGGTAGCGCAAAAAAGCGATATCGGTATCACCACTCAACAAGGCCTTGGCCTGGTTGGCAGAGGGCATTTCCTTGATCACCAACTGAACCCTGGGGAACGCCAGGCGAAACTGCCTGAGGGTATCCAGCAACCACGGATAGCCGGTGATCGACACCGAGGTGATGGTGAGCGTGCCGGCGGTTCCCTGGGACACCTGCCGGGCTTGCTCAATGCCTTGCTGCAATTGCCCGAGGACGGTGTAGGCCGTCTGAAGAAACGCCGCCCCGGCTGGCAGCAGCTTCACGCCACGTCGGTCACGCTGCAGCAGGGTAAACCCCAACTTTGCCTCCAGGCGATTGATCGCCTGGCTCAACGCTGGCTGCGCCATATTCAGGCGCTCTGCGGCCTGGTGAAAGTGCAGCGCTTCGGCAACGGCAACGAACTGGCGCAACAGGCGGGTTTCGATCATCTGGGCTGTTCCTTCAGGTAGATGGCGGTGTGGGGCTTGATACGACGCAGGTATCAATATCGCTGTTTTTCAGTATTAAACAGGACGGCCACGGGTTGTTAGGGTGGAGTGCCTATCAGGAGAACGCGACGATGGACTTTACAGGTAAAACCGCAATCGTGACCGGTGCCGCCCGTGGCTTGGGGTTCAGCTATGCGCGCGAGTTGGCGCGACTCGGCGCGCAGGTGGTAATCAGTGATATCGGTGCCGACACCCTCGGCGATGGGGCTGATCCCCAGGTGGTACAGGCGGCCGCGCTGGCGCTGCAGGGTGAAGGCCTGCGGGTGGTTGGCCACGCGGGTGACCTGTCCGGCGAAGCGGGGTGTCGAGCGCTGATCGAGTGCGCCATCACGCATTTCGGGCAGCTCGATATCCTGATCCACAATGCTGGCTGGGTCGGCTATCAGCCCATCGAGGCCGCCGACGAGGCTTTCATCCGGCGGGCCATGGGCGTCAATGTCTATGCACCGATCTGGCTGTGCAAACACGCGTGGCAGCACCTCACGCGATCTGCCGCACCCCGCATTGTGCTGACCACCTCCGACCGTGCGATGTATACGCGCTACGTCCAGCCGGGCCTGGCGGCCTACAGCGCGGGGAAGATGGCGCAACTGGGGATCATGAATGCCTTGAGCGGGGAAGGGGCGGAGGCCGGGATCCTGGTCAATGCCATCTCACCCGTGGCCAAGACCCGCATGTGGGGCGTGACCGGCGAGCCGCACAACCTCAAGCCGGAATGGGTCACGCCTGGGGTGATCTTCCTGGCTTCGGCTGCGTGCCAGGACAGCGGCTATATCCTGCGTGCCAGCAACGGTCAGTTCACCGCCACGCGGTTCGCTGAAAATCCGGGGGTCGAGTATCCGGTTGACCTGGCGCGGGTCAACGCCTCGGACGCTGCGCAAGTCGCCGCGTCATGGCAAGCCATCAAGGACTGTTGACGGTCACGCCAGGTAAAGCGTCAGGCCCTGAGCTTCATAGGGTTGCAGCAGGGCACGCGGCGTACTGGCCAATGCGACGATCGCGCTGACGTGTGCCAGCTCCACCACCTGGTAGGGCGACGCGGTGTTGAGCTTTTCCGAGGTGGCCAGCACGATGGTTTCTGCGGCCGCGTGACACAACGCGCGCTTGACCACTGCCTCTTCATAATCGCCGGTAGACAGGCCGGCATTCGGGTGCACGCTGCACACCCCCATGAAATACAGGTCGGCATTGACCCGGCCGATGGCCTCCAGCGTGGCCGCCCCCACCCCCACCAGTGAGTGGCGAAACAGCCGCCCGCCGAGCATGATCACTTCAATCTGCGGATGATCCACCAGGGCCATGGCAATCGACGGACTGTGGGTGACCACGGTGGCATTCAGGTCCGCCGGCAAGTGATGGGCCAGTTGCAGGCACGTGGTACCGCCATCGATAAACACCACTTGGCCGGGCTGCACAAGTTGTGCAGCCGTCCGGCCAATGGCGATTTTTTCCTCGGGTACCAAGTGTTCCCGTACCGAAAAATCAGCCATCGCGGGGGATGCCGGCAAGGCGCCGCCGTGCACCCGCAGCAGCAAACCTTCCTTGGCCATTTCCCGCAGGTCACGCCGAATCGTGTCCTCGGAAACCTCCAGTGCCTGGCTCAACTCCTTGGCAATCAGCCGGCCGTCGCGGCGCAGCGTATCCAGCAGGTGTTGTTTACGTTGTTGGGTCAGCATCGGAAGCTTCCTGCACGTTTTTTCTTGACTGTGCACGATTTTGCACGACATGCTGAATAACACAAGACAAAAAGGTCCTGCCATGGAAAACAGTCCCGTCCGCATCCACGCCGAAGAACTGCTCTCGGATAATTGGTATGTGCTGAAAAAGTACACCTTTGACCTGCGCCGCCGCGACGGCAGTTGGCAGTCCCAGACCCGGGAGATCTATGACCGGGGCAATGGCGCGACGATCCTGCTGTACAACCGCGAGCGGCGCACGGTGTTGCTGATTCGCCAGTTCCGCATGCCTACCTACGTTAACGGCTACCACGGTTACCTGATCGAGTCTGCCGCCGGCCTGCTGGACAACGCCAGCCCCGAGGAACGCATTCGCCTGGAGGCGGAAGAAGAGACGGGCTACCGTGTGGGCCATGTAGAAAAGATCTATTCGGCCTTCATGAGCCCGGGCTCGGTGACCGAGCGCATTCACTTTTTCATCGGCGAATATCAGCCTGGCGACCGAGTCAGTGATGGCGGCGGGCTGGAGGATGAAGGTGAGGATATCGAAGTGCTGGAGTTGGGATTCGAGGAGGCCCTGGCCATGGTGGACAGTGCCGAGATCGTCGACGGCAAGACCATCATGTTGTTGCAGTACCTTGAATTGCGGATGTTGAAAGAGGGCTGGTGATGTCGCGTCGGTTATCGCTTGCGCTGGCGGTATTGCTGGCGGGATGCAGTGGTGTGAGCGCTGCGCAAACACCCGTCGGTGATGGTGGTGTTCCCGCGTTCTATACCTGGGCGGACAAGGTGCCCGCGTCACCCGGGCGGATGCTGCGCAGCGAGCCGTTGACCGAACAGCAAAGCCTGGCCGAGGCGGGGCAGAATATTCGCATCCTGTACACGTCCACCGACGGTCTCGATACCCATAAACGGATTGTCGTTTCCGGTGCGCTGTTCCTGCCCAAGGGCACACCGCCGCCGGGTGGCTGGCCGCTGATGGCGTGGGCCCACGGCACGGTGGGGAGTGCCGATATCTGCGCGCCGTCGTTCGCCGGTCGCAGCCCTCGGGATACGCGCTATCTCAATTATTGGCTGGCTCAGGGCTACGCGATTGTCGCTACCGATTACCAGGGGCTTGGGACGCCTGGCCTGCATCCGTATGGGCTGACCAGTCCGCTCGCCTATGGGGTGCTCGACAGCATTCGCGCGGTAGGGGCGGGTGGTTTCGAACTCTCCAAACGTGTGGTGGTGTTTGGGCAGTCACAGGGTGGCCGTGCTGCGTTTGCCACGGCGGTCTATGCGAAAGACTATGCGCCCGAGTTGGATATCGTGGGGGTGGTGGCGACCGGTACGCCTTACGCGGCTGCCCATAAAACGGGAGACGGTGCCGAGTTGGAAAAGGCCCGCAGTTCGGTGGTGCCGACCTTTGCCTATAACTTGCTGCGGCTGAGTACTGTCACGTTGTTTGATCCTGGGTTTGTGGCTGCGGATTACTTGAGCGAGCGTGCAGTGCCTGCGTTTGAGAGCAGCCGGCGGGATTGTTTGCATGCCATTGAGCAGCGGGTGATGGCTGATGGGCTCAGCTTCAATGACAGTTTCAAGCGGTCGCCGAAAGAGGCGCTCGACAAGGTTTATCGTGAGTCGGCGTATCCGACGTTGAAGACGGATATTCCGGTTTTTGTCGGTACGGGGGGGCGGGATCAGGATGTGTTTGTGCCTGGGCAAAAGGCGCTGGTCAGGGATGCGTGCAAGGTCGGGGACCGGATTGAATGGCATTTTTATCCTGAGCTGGATCACTCCGCTACGGTCAATGGTTCGCTCGTGGACTCGACGCCGTTTGTGCGTAAGGCGTTTGCGGGGGAGGTGATTGGTGGGAATTGTGGGGGGTAGTTTTTTGGGGGGGGTATATCCGTTATTCAGGTAACGGCGACTTATGGTTTCGCTCTTACAGCGAGTCACTTTGCAAAAGCCGGAATGCCGGCCCAGCCCAAAGCAAGTAAATGGAGCTGCCTCCGCCGCTTTATGTGGGAGCGGGCTTGCTCGCGAAAAACCTGAGAGCGCCACGTTGAATCAGGATACCCACGTCATCGTTAACGACCTTCGCGAGCAAGCCCGCTCCCACATTTGGACCGTGTCCGCCTTTGATTTTGCGGTTGCTTCACCCCACTCAAGCCGGCTGGTAGGCCGCTGTGAGAGCGCAACCCAATAGCGGCCATAACCGCAGCAACGGATATGCCCCCAACCCCATCACCCCAATTTCACATTCATGATAATCCGCGCGGTAAACACCAATTTCCCCTCCGCATCCAGCATCTCCACCGGCACCACCTTGTCACCCGCCGTTTGCCAGTCGATACCTTCGCCATTGGCCGTCGCCGTCACGCTGCTCTTGGCCTTGGCCAGATACTCCACCGTCATCCCCTTGGGAATCCACCGCGCACCCGCCGGCACGGAAACGTCCGTCATGGTTCCCGCCGCCAACTCCGCAGCGTTGCACATGGCAATGGCGTGCACCGTTCCCAGGTGGTTGGTGATGGCCTTGCTGAACGGCACTTCCACCGAGGCAAACCCCGGACGCAACTGGGTCATCAACGGATTGATGGTGCTGAAGTAGGGCGCCATCTGGCACGCCAGTTTGCTGAACGCTTCGGGGCCAACGCTGTTGAACATGCTCAGGGCCTGACTCATGGTGCTGCCTCGCTGATTAAATGAATTTTACGGAATCTTGTTCCGTTACAGAATAATGTTCTGTAACGGAACAGTATTCTGCCCATGGGAAATCTGTCAAGCTGCCCGGGCTTATTCTTCTTCACTGACTGAGTTCCTGTTCAGCATGCAAACCCCGGATCTGCTTCAGCGTTGCTTCCCTGGCCGAAGGGCCGAATTGAAGCGCGATATCTTCAAGGCAGCCCTGGACCTGTTCAACGAGCAGGGCCTTGAAGCCACCACCATCGAGATGATCCGCGCGCGCTGCGATACCAGCGTCGGCGCCATTTATCATCACTTCGGCAACAAGGAAGGCCTGGTCGCCGCGCTGTTTTTTACCGCGCTGGAGGATCAGGCCGAATTGCGTGGGCGCTACCTTGAATCGGCCAAAACGGCGAAGGAGGGGGTGTACGCACTGGTCCACAGCTATGTCGATTGGGTAGACAGCGAACCGCAGTGGGCGCGCTTTCAGTACCACGCGCATTTCGCGGTGACCAAGGGCCCGTTCGCCGCTGAACTGGAAAGCCGCAATCAGGCGCGCAACGCGATGCTGAAGGAGTGGATGGTGCTGCCTGGACGGGGTGATCAGCTCAGCCAGGTGCCCGCCGAACTCTTGCCATCACTGATCATCGGCCAGGCCGACAGCTACTGCCGTGCCTGGCTGGCCGGGCGCTCGGCCAGCAGCCCTCGGGTGTACCGGGAAACCCTGGCCGAGGCAGCGTGGCGCTCGGTAGGCGGCGCTTAGGGCGTCGCGTGCATCACGCACAGGGTGCGGGCGTTATCGCCACCCGATAGCGCTCGTCAAAATCATCCGCCAACTGTGCCAGCGTCACCTCTCCCAAACGCTGCAGCAGCAACGCCTGGGCATCGTCAAACGCCTGGTTCAGCGCCGCATTGACGGCCTGTTCCACCAGGCATTGCGGATGATCGGTGGACAGGCCGACGGCAAAGATCGACGACGTGCCAAGGGCATTGTGGATGTCCAGCAGGGTGATTTCACTCAGCGGCTTGCCCAGCATCCAGCCGCCCTGATGGCCTTTTTCCGAACGCACATAACCTTTCTCCTTGAGCAGGCCCAGGGTGCGGCGTACCACCACCGCGTTGGTACCAAGCATCTGCGCGATGGTCTCCGAGGTGGCGCGTTCCTCGTGGCGGCCCATGTGGATCAGCACATGGAGCATGCGCGAAAGCCGGGTGTCGTTTCTCATCTGCAAGCCTCTGGATTTCCTGCCCGAAAGTATCGTTCGTAACGATTGGAGTTGCGAGACGCTTGACGAGGTATTTTTATGTAACTTATGGTGTGTCGTGAGTGCCCGGCAACCGATGCAAGGGCCACCAGAGAGGTCATCTTCATGGTTTACGACGTTATTATCGTCGGCGGCAGCTACGCCGGAATGTCTGCCGGGCTGCAACTGGCGCGGGCTCGGCGCAAGGTGCTGGTGATTGACGCCGGGCAGCGGCGCAACCGGTTTGCGGCCACTTCCCACGGTTTCCTCAGCCAGGATGGCCAGCCGCCGGAGCTGATCGCTGCCGAAGGGCGAGGGCAGTTGATGGAATATCCGACGGTGACCTGGGTGCAGGACACCGCCGTTGAAGCGACTCGAAACCAGGATGGCTTCGTGGTGCAAACCCGTTGCAAGGGTGAGTTCAACGCTAAACGCTTGATTCTCGCTACCGGCGTGGTGGATGAGTTACCCGAGGTCGAGGGGTTGAAGGAGCGCTGGGGCAAGCATGTGTTCCATTGCCCGTATTGCCACGGCTATGAACTGGATCAAGGCCGCATCGGCGTGCTGGCGACGTCGCCACTGGCCATGCATCACGCGATGCTGCTGCCGGACTGGGGCACCACCACGCTGTTTACCAACGGTACATTTGTGCCGGATGCCGAGCAGCAGGCGCAACTGGATCGGCGTGGGGTCAGCGTCGAAAGCTCGGCGGTGCGGCGGATTGTCGGTGAGCGGGCGGATGTGGAATTGGCAGACGGGCGGATGATCGTGCTGGACGGTATTTTCACCCTGTCCCGTACGCGCATGGCCAGCCCATTGGCCGAGCAGTTGGGCTGTGAGTTTGTCGAAGGGCCGACCGGGCCCTACCTGCTGACCAACGAGATGCGCCAGACCACCGTGCCCGGTGTGTTTGCCTGCGGCGATGCCAACCTGGCCGGCGGCTCGGTGGCGCTGGCGGTCGGCGAGGGTGTGCGCGCCGGGGTGGGCGCGCACTTTTCGATGATCTTCAGCTGAGGTCAGCGCACCAGGCACGGCCGCTTGTTATCGAACGTCCAGCCCGGAATCATGAACTGCATCGCCACGCTGTCATTGCGCGCACCCAGGCCCATGCCTTTGTACAGTTCATGGGCGTGGGCCACGGCGTCCATGTCGATGTCCACGCCCAGGCCCGGTTTGGCCGGCACCTTGATGTGGCCGTCGACAATCTTCAGCGGAGCCTTGGTCAACCGCTGGCCGTCCTGCCAGATCCAGTGGGTGTCGATGGCCGTGATTTCCCCCGGCGCGGCGGCGGCCACCTGGGTGAACATCGCCAGGGAAATATCGAAGTGATTATTGGAGTGCGAGCCCCAGGTCAGGCCCCATTCGTGGCACATCTGCGCCACGCGCACCGAGCCCTGCATGGTCCAGAAGTGCGGGTCGGCCAGGGGAATATCCACGGACTGCAACTGGATCGCATGCCCCATTTCCCGCCAGTCGGTGGCGATCATGTTGGTGGCGGTGGGCAGCCCGGTGGCACGGCGGAATTCGGCCATGACTTCGCGCCCGGAGTAACCGTTTTCCGCGCCGCAAGGGTCTTCGGCATAGGCCAGCACATGATGCTGGTCGCGACACAGGGCGATGGCTTCTTTCAGTGACCAGGCGCCGTTGGGGTCCAGGGTGATGCGCGCATCGGGGAAGCGTTCGGCCAGTGCAGTCACCGCCTCGATTTCGTCGCCGCCGCGCAGTACGCCGCCTTTGAGCTTGAAGTCATTGAAGCCGTATTGCGCCTTGGCCGCCTCTGCCAGACGCACGATGGCTTCGGGCGTCATGGCCTGTTCATGACGTAGGCGGAACCAGTCTTCGGCATCGTCTTCACTGCGATAGGCCAGGTCGGTTTGCTGGCGATCACCGATGTAGAACAGGTAGCCGAGCATCTTCACCGCGTCGCGCTGCTGGCCTTCGCCGAGAAGGGCCGCCACCGGGACTTCGAGGAATTGGCCGAGCAAATCCAGGAGTGCCGCTTCCATCGCCGTGACGGCATGGATGGTGATGCGCAGGTCAAACGTCTGCAAACCCCGGCCCGCCGAATCCCGCGCGGCGAAGGTCTGGCGCATGGCATTGAGGATGCTCTGGTACTGGCCGATGGGCTTGCCGATCACCAGGCTGCGGGCGTCTTCCAGGGTCTCGCGGATGCGTTCGCCGCCGGGTACCTCACCGACGCCGGTACGGCCGGCGCTGTCGGTAAGGATCACGATATTGCGCGTGAAAAACGGCCCGTGGGCGCCGCTGAGGTTGAGCAGCATGCTGTCGTGGCCGGCCACCGGGATGACTTGCAGGCCGGTAACGACCGGGGCGCTGTTGGCGTGGTGCTGGTGTTCTGTGTTCATCGTGTAGTCCTTATTTGCTCAAGACGGGGGCGGGTTGCAGCACGCTGCTAGTGGTCGGGCCGGGCAGTGTCCTGGCGAAAAACACCAGGATGGCCGCAAGGATCGAAGTGCCCGCCAGGCCATACAAACCGCCCTGGATCGAGCCGGTGGTCTGTTCCAGGAAACCAAAGGTGGTGGGCGCGACAAACCCGCCGAGGTTGCCGATGGAGTTGATCAATGCGATCACCGCTGCGGCGATGCGTGCATCCAGGTAACCCTGGGGAATCGGCCAGAACAGCGAGGACGCCGACTTGAAGCCGATCGCCGCGAAGCAGATGGCGATAAAGGCAAAGATCGGCCCGCCGGTCGTGGAGAGGAACATGCCCACGGCGGCGATCAACAGTGCCGCGGCGACCCATGCTTGCTGGAACTTGAATTTGCCTGCCAGTGCCGCGAAGGCGTACATCGCGATGATCGAGATCAACCACGGGATGGAGTTGTAGAAGCCCACCTGGATGTCGCTCAGGTCGCCCATCTTTTTGATGATGCTCGGCAACCAGAAAGTGGCGGCATAGATCGTCAGTTGGATGCAGAAATACAGGGCGCAGAACAGCATGATCTGACGGTCCTTGAGCAGCTTGCCCAGGGTCGGCTTGACCGTGGTGGCGGCGTCACGCTCGCGCTGTTCGCGGTCGATCTCGCCCACCAGCGCATCCTTTTCTTCAAGGCTGAGCCACTTGGCGTCGTGGGGCTTGGAGTCCAGCCAGAACCACACGAAAAAGCACAGCAGCACCGACGCCATGCCTTCGATGATGTACATCCACTGCCAGCCATGCAGGCCCAGCCCGGTGATTTGCAGCAGCACGCCGGACAAGGGGCCGGAGATCAGCGAGGCGAGGGCCGAGCCGCTGAGGAAGATTGCAATCGCCTTGCCGCGTTCGACACCGGGCAACCAGCGGGTGAAGTAGTAGATCACCCCGGGGAAGAAGCCGGCTTCGGCCACGCCCAGCAGGAAGCGCAGGATGTAGAAGTGGGTTTCGTTCTGGATAAAGGCCATCAACGTCGCGGTGATGCCCCAGGTGAACATGATGCGGGTCAGCCAGATGCGTGCGCCGACTTTTTGCAGAAGCATGTTGGACGGCACTTCGAACAGCGCGTAGCCGATGAAAAACAACCCGGCGCCGAAGCCGTAGGCGGCCGCACCAATGCCCAGGTCGTGCTCCATATGGGTACGCACAAAGCCGATGTTGACGCGGTCGATGTAGTTGACGATGAACATGATCACGAACAGTGGGAGCACATGGCTCTTCACCTTCTTGATCGCGCGGGCCAGGACCGGGTCGGTGGCAGGCGCAGCTGTCGCAGGGCTGGAAGGGGTCACGGGTCAAACTCCCACTGATTATTGTTGTGCGGGGACGTATTTGGGTTGTCAGAGATGTCTGACAACTTGATAGACATCATACAACTGCATTTTCAGAGATGGCAACCCTTTGTAGGAGCGAGCTTGCTCGCGAAAATCTTCAATGAATACGCGGTATTCTTGAATGTTTGCGGTGCTGCAGGTTTTTTCGTGAGCAAGCTCGCTCCTACAGGTATTTGTTTGTTGTCATACAAGTTGGCTCGTCTAAGAATGCTAGTATTGCCAGGCGCCCCAGAACGGAATTCCTGATGCAAAACCCCAGCTCGGCACCTCATCGCAAGCGCTCCCCGGGCCTTGCCCACGACATCGTCACCGCGCTGACCCAGCAGATTCTCCTGGGGCAGATGGCGCCGGGTGAAAAGCTGCCGTCGGAGTCGGCCATCGTGGGCGAGTACGGCGTCAGCCGCACGGTGGTGCGCGAAGCGCTTTCCAAATTGCAGGCCGCCGGGCTGGTGGAAACCCGCCACGGTGTCGGCACCTTTGTGCTGGAGCGCGACGAGCGCCACGGCCTGCACCTGACCCACGACACCGCCGCCAGCGTGCGCGGCATTCTTGAACTGCGCATGGGCCTGGAAACCCAGGCAGCCGCCCTGGCAGCCTTGCGCCGTACCGATGAACAACTGCAGCAGATGCGCCAGGCACTGGATGATTACCAGGACTCGCTGGCCAACAACGACAGTGCCGTTGAGCCTGACGTGCGCTTCCATCGCCTGATCGCCCAGGCCACTGGCAATACCTATTTCACCGACGTGATTTATCACCTGGGCCACTCGGTAATCCCACGCACCCGGATCAATGCCGAGGAACGCGGCGACGCGGACCTGATGGAGCTGGGGCGCCTGGCGAACCTTGAGCACGAGGCGATCCTGAAAGCCATCCGCCGCCAGGACCCGGACGCGGCCCGGGCCGCCATGCTGTTGCACTTGAGCAACAGCCTGGAGCGGATGACAGGAGAGTAGGCGGGGCTATTTGCTGTCCAGGAAGTCCAGCAGCGCGGCATTGAACAGCGTCGGGTCCTGCAGGAATGCGAAGTGGCTGGTGTTCGGCAGAATCAGCAGGCCCGCTCCCGGAATGGTCGCCGCGATGTATTCGGTGTGTTCTCGCTTGATCGCCTCATCGTGGTCGCCGTCGACAATCAGGATCGGAGTCTTGATGGACGCCAGTTGCGCGTCGGTCCAGTTGGGTTGGCTGGCCCACATATGGCTGATCTGCTCGACGAAGGCGTCGTACTCTTTTGGCGTCGGCGAGTGCCTGGCGTACTCCTTGCCGGCGCGCTCGATGAAGGCGGCGAAGGTCGGATTTTTCTCTACGCCATCCTTGACCCCGGAGGTCTGGGTGTTGGCGGCAAAGGCAAACACCTTGCCGATACGGTCGGGATGGCGCAGGGCAAGATCGATACCGATGATTGCGCCGTCGCTCCAGCCGACGATATCGGCGCGGGGGATTTTCAGGCTGTCGAGTACGGCGACCACATCATCGGCCATCAAGTCGTAACCGAAGGGGTTCTCGTCCCGGGAACTGCGCCCGTGGCCACGGCTGTCGAGGCTGATGACCGTGTGTTTGGCGGCCAGCGCCTTGACCTGGTTGCCCCAGTAATCGGAATTGGACAGGCCACCGTGCAGCAGGATGACCGGCGAACCATGCCCGGTCTTGGTGTAGTAGACCTTGATGCCATTGACGGCGGCATAGCCGGTCTTGGCCCCCGTAATCGGCGCCGGGGTGGGCGGAAGGGTTTCCCAGCGTTCCGCGGCCTGAACCCCGGAGAGGGACAGCAACAGGCAGGCAGCTGCCAATAAGCGACGTGACATGGCGATTCCTTTTTTGTGAGCAGGTTGAGGTCATCCGGCCAGATGTGCGCTCGACTCTAGCACCGTGCCTACCTTGGGAAACACGCATTTTTTCCTATCAAAAACGCCCTTTGGAAAGAGAAAAATACAGTTATATCAATGGAATAAATTTGTCTTTTGCAGCGGGTGGGCTAAGGGTTTCAACTGATGGTTTTTTCGGTCATTCCCGGCAGGGGCATTTTCTTCAATACCGCGATCCGTCCTCCCCTTAAGGTTCAGCTCATACCCGCACAACAAAAAGGAATTGCAATGAGCTTGATCATTTCCATGGCCGCTTTCGCTTTGGCCACCTCCATCACGCCGGGACCGGTGAATGTGGTGGCCATCAGTTCGGGGGCGCGCTTTGGGTTTGCCGCCAGTCAAAAGCACGTGGCTGGAGCCGCGTTGGGATTCACCTTGCTGCTGGTGCTGATTGGCCTGGGGCTGCATGAGGTGCTGGTGCGCTGGCCGCTGCTGACCCAACTGATTCAATGGGGCGGGGTGGCGTTCCTGTTGTACATGGCCTGGAAGCTGGCAGTGGACGATGGGCGCCTGGACGCTGAAGGCACGGCCGCGGCACCGTCGATGCTCTATGGGGCGATCATGCAATGGCTCAACCCCAAGGCCTGGCTGGCGTGTGTGGCAGGCATGGGGCTGTTTGTCGCCGATGGCGATGCGCAGCAAGTCTGGCTGTTTGCGACGATCTACCTGGTGATTTGCTACTTGTCGGTGGCGTGCTGGGCGTACGCCGGGACGTTCCTGCGCCGCTACCTGAGCAATCCCCAGGGCATGCGCCTGTTCAATCGCTCGATGGCCGCCTTGTTGGTGGCCAGCGTGGGGTATCTGCTGCTGGCCTGATTCAGCCGCGATATTGCCCGGGCGTCGCCGCCAGGTGCTGTTTGAACGTGCGCTGGAAATGCGCCTGATCAGAAAAGCCGGCCGCCAGTGCGACGTCGGCGATCAACTGGCCGCTGCGCAACTGGGTGCGGGCAAACTGAATACGGCGATTGACCAGGAATGCGTGGGGCGTCATGCCGTAATACTGCTTGAACGCACGAATCAGGTACGACGGCGACAGTTCAGCCGCCTGGCAAATGTCTTCGAGCTTCAGGGCCTCGGTGCAATGTTCGCGGATATAGTCGGCGGCCCGCTCCAGCTTGTGATTGACCTCGCGCACCGGGGTCTCCGACGGGTTGAGGCGTTGTTGCACCTCGGTGAAAAAACTCACCACCGCACTCTGCTTGTGCAGGTGTTCGGCGTGGTTGTCCACCAGCACCTCATACAGCTCGTTCAGCCCGCGGTACAGCGCGACATCCGTGGTGTGGGTGGCGGTGAACGGACGAAAGTCCTGGTCGTTGCTGAAACCCAACTGGTGCTGCAGGTCGGTCAGCCAGGCCGTATCGATATACAGCATGTGATAGGACCAGGGCAGATCATCAATGGGGTTGCAGGCGTGGACATCCCCGGGATTCATCAAGACCACGGTGCCGGTGCTGATCTTGAAGGTCGATGCCCCATGGATGTACAGGCTCTGCCCGCCCGTGATCGCGCCGATGGAAAAGTGCTCGTGGGCGTGGCGGGTGTAGCAGACCTTCCGCCCGTCGGCGATGGTGCGAGCCTCAATGAACGGCAGGCGTTCGTCGCGCCAGAAGGACGGGGCAGTCGGTTCGAGGGGCGATCGCATCACTACAAGTCTCACCGGGAAACAATGCAGTGAATGATTACACAGAAACCGGCCTGCAACGTTTCATTTCATGGTTTCGGGTTCCATTCTGCGCAGGAAACCGATCCGCGGATCTACGCCGTTGATGGCGTCTGCCAGGGAAAGGGGTTGGTTCGCCGCCGCTCGCGCCTCATCGGCGCCTACCAGCAAGTGCTGGTCAATCACGATGCTGGCAATGGCCAGGCTGCGTGGCGAGGTGAAGGTGTTGGGTACCACAGGGCCCGGCCCATAGACGGCAGGCAGCTCGGCAAAACGTTGGGCAATGACCGTCGCGTGTTGCTGCCCGTTGGGAATGGTGCCGCGCGCGTACGCTGACCAATCGATCGGCAGCGGGCTGCCTTGGGTATTGCCGGTGCGCAGGGCCTGTTCGAATATTTGCAGGGTCAGGCCCGGTAATGGGGCAACCTTCAGTTGCTTTGGGAGAAATTCGTAGAAGCGCTTGTCGCCGGCGTACCTGCACAACACCAGCACCCCGAATCTCCCGATGCCCGATGTCTGCCCGCCAGCACTGGTGCGTGACGTTTGCAGGCGATGGAATTCCAGGCTGCCATATTCCATGCCTTTACGGCTAAGCAGGGGCAGTTGTGACATCCAATACACGATCGACTGTAGCAGCGCGGCGCGCACCGCCGTGTAGCGCTTCTCGAACTCGGCCGCGAAAGTGGAATGGATTGACCCCAACTCATCGAACCGTGACGCCATGCTGGCGAAATCAACGTCCTTGAGGGTCGAGCGCCATTGCGTTGTGCCTTTGGTCAGCTTGCCTGCCATGTGCAACTGAACCAGGGAAACGGCGGTATTGGCGGCGATATCCGGCTCCGAGCGGTTACCAGGCCTGGCCTGCCATTGTATGACCATTCGCTCCAGATCGGTGCTACCGGCAAACACCCGCTGAAGATCCTGCAAGGCTATCTCATACAGGCTGGTATGCCCGTTCTTCTTCAACTCGGAACTGATCTGCAACTGGTTGAGCTGCTCGTTCAACGCGGCAATGGCGCGATTCTTCTGCGTGGTACTGTGCCCATCAACGTTTTTGGCCAGTACTCCGTTGGCCACGGCCCAGTCGACGATCGGCAGACTGCCTCGGCGAACCCGGCGGGAGGGCATGATGAAGTAGATCACCGCCATGAAGTCGGTGAAGCGCATGGCCCGTGATGCACCCGGTGTTTCAGCTTCGATCAGGTCCACGTATTGCTTGAAATGTACCCAGGTATGGGAACTCATGTACGACACCTCATCAGGGATGTCCCGCACCAGGAATTCCGGGGCGATGCCCGCCAGCAACAGGTGCGCGGCCATGGGTACGGCGCTGGTGCGCAGGACCTTGAACTGGACCATGGCTTCTACGGCGTTACGGACTTCATGGAAGGTCAGGCCCCAGTTGTAGGAATCGGTCAGGTCATAGCCGGCGACAGTGGCCCGCTGCTTACCAGCATTCGCGTCCAGGCTGAGAATCAGTGCGGCAAACAACAGTGCGTTTCTGCTGGCACGGGTGTTTGCAGCGCTGGCGTGTTCACCGTACCAGCCCACGGTTTCCGATAGCCGCGCGGCCAGTGCCTGGGCCGGGGGCGATGCCAATAGTTGGTGCAGCAGCAGATCAGCCTCGGCGCGCACCTGGTCACGGTTTTTTTCGCCGACGATTGTTTCGCTCAGGTAGTCGAACAGTTTTACGTCCTGGTTGGGCAGGAAGGCGGCGACGGTCTGCAGCACCTGTTTGCGTTGCGCCGCCAGCAGTGGCATCACCTGCAATGCCCGCCAGTAGTTGCCGTGGCGTGGCTGTTTGGTTGTCGGGATGCGCAGGATGCGTGCCGTGGCATGGGCTTCGTCACGGGTAGCCGGTAGCGCCATCTGGTAGAGGTTGAGTAACTGGCGCAAGCTGACCTGGCCATTGGTGCTGATGCGCCCGCCGGATTGGCGGGCCAGTTCCAACAGGGGTTCGGCCATCGAGGTCAGGCTTGAAAGCGGTGTGTCCGCACGGGTGAGTACCTTGGGCGCATCGTCCAGCGCGTAACCACTGAGTTCGCCGTCCGCGTTCAGTACATACACCCGGGCAAGGTTGAATTGGCGGGTGGCGCTCACGCGTTGAAAGGCCGATTCCTGGCGCAAACCTGCGAGCAGTTGCGCCCCTTTGTCCACCAGCATGGCAAAGGGCGAGTCAGCCGCCAGGTTGAACGTCATGTCCAGGGTGCTAGTGAGCTGCGTATCGAGGGTGATCGACTTGAGTGCTGCTTGCATGGTGTAACGGTCATTGAGGACTGCGATATGGCGCATGTGTTTGCTGACGGCCACCAACGAGTGGGCGGCCGAGCTGACATAGGGAAACGTCGCTGCGCTGGTGGCGCGCAGTTGTTCCACCAGGACCTGAACGTCCCCTGCACTGGCAGGACGGGGTAGCCGATACACCGTCATCAGCGCGGCCAGGCTGAGGCTGGCGTCCGGCAATATGTCGGTATGGGCGAGATTGGCCAGGCGCTCCAGCTCATCCCATTGCTGATTCAGCGCTGAGTTGTTGGAGCGATCCAGAGGTGAGGTATTGGCCTCGCGGCCGTCGGTCACGGCGATCACTACTTTTTGGTCGACGGAATAGCGGTAAGTGGGGGCAGCGCCTTGACTGGCAGGGTTGAGGCTCGCGAACTCTTCGCCCTGCGTCACGGCGTAAAGCAGCTGTGCCGCGTACTTTAAGGTGCTCGACAACATTGAGTCCGAGTCCAGCGTGCATCGTTGCAGGTAGAGCTGCAGCCAATCGAAAGGCGGGCTGCCGTTTGTACTTTGTTCCAGGAGCGTCTGCAGCGCATCGGCCAGTTGTTGGTAATCCCGCTGCTCTTCGGTCAAGCGCTTGCGCAGGGTGGATTTGAGCCGCCCGCTTTCATCGACACCGGGCAGCGTGTCGAGGGTATGGATCTCTTCGAGAATCACCTGAGCCTGCAAATGATTGGTCGGTACCGGGTAGCCATAGAAGGGCAATACCAGGTTCAGAGGCAGTGTCCTCGAATGAGGTTCGACGAGGTTTTCCATGAATGGCAAGCCGGCGTTGACCGTATCGATAATCTGCACCACCTCCAGGATCGGATTCGCGACGCGCCACCAATCAGAGTCTTTGTCCAGGGTGAAGGTGTACGGTGTTTTGACCGTGCCTTCCAGGATCGTGGCCTGCAGATCGCCGCCCCGAAACACCAGGCTCGCCAGTTCCAGGTCATGGCGTGAGGCCCACTCACGGAAGGCCGGGCGGCCGATGGCGTCACAGAAGAGCCGCACCCAGCGACCGAGCATGGTATTTTCCGGCACGCTGATCAAGATGGGTTCGGTTGCCGGGGTGGTGCCTTGGGCAACCAGTCTGATCAAACCGGCGATCAGTTCGGCGATCAGCACTTGATCGTCCTTGAGGCGCAATGCCTGGTGCTTGATCAGGTCCAGGGCGGAGGGAGAAATATTCTTCAACAGGTGGGACAGAAAGGGTAAGTCATCCATGGCGTTCAGGCTCTGTGCAAGGTCGCCCACGTGCTATGGGCGACCGGAGCCTGCATCGTCGGATGGGCCGGGCCAGAACAAAAGACGTACCTTCCTGATGGGATGTAGCCCGAGTCGACTGCCGTTGCGGGCGCTACGGCAGTCTGGCGTTTGGGCTCAAAAATCCCAGCGGGTCGCCAATTGCAGGCTGCGCGGCTCGCCGTAGAAACCGGTACCGAAGTTGCCCAGGCCGGTGTAGTACTTTTTGTCGAACAGGTTCTTCACGTTCAGCGTGGTGCTCAAGTGCTCGTTGAAGCGGTAGCGCGCCATGACGTCCACCAGGAAGTAGCTGTCCTGGATAATGCGTGAGTTGTGGCCGAAATTCACCGAGTCGTTGGGATCGGGCTGGAACACATTGCCGAAGAACTCGCTCTGCCAATTCACGCCGCCACCCACGGTCAGGTTCTCCAGGGCGCCGGGCAGGCGATAGGTGTTGAACAACCGCACCACTTGCTGGGGCGTGGTGGTTTGCAGCACAGAGCCGTAGACGTAATCGCCGTTGGCGTCACGGCTGTGCTGGTAGGTGTAGCCCGCCGAGACGTTCCAGCCGTCCAGCACTTCACCGGCCAGTTCGACTTCAAAGCCCTTGGTGGTGGCGCCGGCAATCGGGCGATACACCGAGTCGGTCTCAAACCCGGAAACGTACTGCGCAACGTTGTCCTGTTCGATGCGGAATGCGGCGAAGCTGGCGTTCAGGCGGCCGTCGAAGAAAGCGGCCTTGAGCCCGGCTTCGTAGGTGTCGCCTTCAATCGGATCAAGCAACTTGCGGTCGGCGTCCTTGCTGTTTTGCGGTTTGTAGATCTTGGTGTAGCTGGTGTACACCGACCAGATGTCATTCAGGTCGTAGACGATACCGGCATAGGGCGTGACGACGCCGGTCTGGCGGTAGGTGAAACGGTTGTCGGCCTTGGTCGGGTCGTAGAAGTCGGTGTTGTCGGTGCCGCTGAAGTTGCTGACGCGGGTGCCAAGGATCACCGACAGGTCATCGGTGGGTTTCAAGCGCGTGGCCAGGTACGCGCCGGTCTGGCGTTGCACGATGTCGTTCTGGCCGCTGCGGGGAATGTCAGGCTTCGGGTATTCGCCGCGCCAGTCGTAAATGCTGCCGCCCACGGGCGGGTAGATCGAGCCGTACACCGGCACGTCCTGCTTCGAGCGGGTGGCCATGAAGCCCATGATCAATTCATGCTCGCGCCCGAACAGGCTGAAGGGGCCATTGAGGTTGATGTCCAGGGTGTTTTGCACCTGGTCACCCTTGTATTTGCCCATGAACATGTACATCCCGTCGCCCGTGACCGGGTCCGGGTTGCCGCCGCTGGCGGAGGCGAGCAGGGTATCGTGCTGGCTGCGCTTGCGGTCAAGGCTGACTTTCAGCGACCAGTCGTTCGCGAGCTTTTGTTCCACCGAGGCAAACAGGGTCTGGTTCTGGAAGTCGCGACGGCTCCAGTCGGCGGCCGGGTTGAAGGACCGCGAGAAGTCGGTGCGTGAACCGTTGCTGAAGTACATCGGGAAGCCGGTCCAGCTGGCGCCACGGGAGCGGGTGTCCTGCTGGTCGATGCCGAAGGTCAGCAGGGTGTCCGGCGTCAGGTCGGCTTCGAGGATGCCGTAGGCGATATCCTTGGTGTTCTGGTAGTGGTCCAGGTACGACTGGCGATCCTGATACACGCCGACGAAGCGCCCGCGCACGTTGCCGGAGTCGGTCAAAGGCCCGGAAATATCGCCTTCGGTGCGGTAGTTGTCCCACGAGCCGAAGGTCTGCGTGACCGACGCCTTGAAGTCCCGGGTGGGCTTTTTGCGAATCAGGTTGACCGTGGCCGAAGGATCGCCGGAGCCGGACATCAGGCCGGCTGAGCCCTTGATGATTTCCAGGCGGTCATACACCGCCATGTCGGTGCTGGTGGTGCCGTAGTCATACACGCCGTCGTAGGTGGAGTTGACCCCGTCGTACTGGAAATTGGTGATCGGCAGGCCGCGGCTGGAAAACTCCCAGCGCTCGCTGTCGTAGTTCTGCACGCTCACACCGGGCGCACGGCGCAGGGTGTCGGCGATGCTGGTGGAGCCCTGGTCGTCCATTTGCTGGCGGGTGATCACTGTTACCGACTGCGGCGTCTCGCGCATCGACAACGCCAGGCCGGTGGCCGAGGCCATGGCGCCGGTGGTGTAGGAGTGCGTGTCTTCGGTGGTGGCGCCCAGGCCTTCGCCGGAGATGGTGGTGGCGCCCAGTTCCAGGGCGCCGGTGTTGGCCGGGACCAACTCCAGCACGTAGCCGTTGTTGCCCTGGGGCACGGCCTGCAAGCCGCTGCCTTGCAACAGCCGTTGCAAACCGCTGGCCGGGGTGTAGCTGCCGTTGAGGCCCGGGCTGGTTTTGCCGCTGGCCAGGCTGTTGTGGCCGGCGAAAAAGATCCCGGACTGCTCGGCGAAGCTGTTCAGCACGTTGACCAACGAACCCGCGGCGATGGTGTAGTGGCGGGCCGCTTCCTGAGTCGACGGTGACTCGGCGGCTTGCGCGTCGAGCGCGCCCAGGCACAACAAGGTAGCAGTAACGGCCAGCGCCAGCGGGCGCAAAGTGAAGCGAACGGGTTGCGACATGAACATTCCCTTTGGATCAAATCGATCGGCGAATTGAAAGCATCTGCAGGGTTTACCGAACGAGTTTTGGAAAAGGGAACTGACGGCTGATAGTTTTTATGCGCCTGGGTGTTTGGGCCTGACCGTGACCCACCACGGCATGAGCGTGTCGACCTGAATCGGCAGCGCGGCCTGTAGCAGGCGCAGTGCGTGGTCGCTGTCTTTGAGGGGGAACGAACCCATTACCGGCAATTGCGCCACGGCTGGATCACAACCCAGGTGGCCGGGGCGAAAACGATTGAGTTCGGCGACCAGTTGGCCAAGCGGCAGGTTGTCGGCCAGCAGTACGCCACGGCTCCAGGCCTCACGGGTGGCGGATGCGGGTGAATGGAGATTGAACCCATCGCGGGTGAAGGCCACTTGTTGCCCGGACTCGATGATTCGTTGTTGCTGGCTGGCGGCGGTGCGCACTTCGACCCGACCTTCAAACACATTGAGCACGGTGCTGTCGCCGTCCTGCAACACGCTGAAGCGGGTGCCCAGGGCGCGCAGGCGGCCCTGTTGGGTCTCCACCAGGAACGGGCGGTTCGGGTCCTTGGCGGTCTCGATCAGCACTTCGCCGAAACGCAGGTGCAGCAAGCGCTGGACCCGGTCAAAACGTACATCCAGGGCGCTCAAGGCGTTCAACCACAGGCGACTGCCATCGTCCAGCAGCGCTTCGCGGGTTTCACCGCCGGCGGTTGCGTAATCCGCACTCCAGCCTCCCACCAACCGGGGCAGGGCGGTGTTGCGCCAGGTGCCCCAGGCCAACGTTGAACCGGCACACAGCACCAGCAGGGTCTTGAGCGTCTGGCGCCGAGAGCTGCGCAACGCACGGCTGGCGCTGTGGGATTGCTCGGCCAACGGCGCAAAGCGTTGGCTGACCCGTTCTACATAGCCCCAGGCGGCCTGGTGTTCCGGACTTTGCCCGAGCCATGCCTGCCAGTGCTGGGCAGCCTCTGGCTGATCCTGCAGGCGTACGTACCATTGGGCCGCTTGCTCAAGGCTGGCATGGCTGAGCTTTCCGGGGCTGTTCACTCCACGAGCATCCCGTCCAGTTCGGCTTCCAGCACCGCACAATGCAGCAGCGCCTGGGCCAGGTATTTTTTCACCATCCGTTCGCCTACCCCGAGCTGTTCGCCGATCAGCTTGTAGGGCAGGCCGTGCAACTGCGCCAGCAGGAATGCCTCGCGGACTTTGTGGGGCAGCCGCGCGAGCATGGCGTCCACTTCGTACAGGGTTTCGACAATGATTGCCCGCTGCTCCGGCGACGGTTGCAGGGCTTGGGGCCGGTCCGCGAGGCTTTGCAGCCACGCTTGTTCCAGTTGGCGCCGGCGCCAGTGATCAATGCACAACCCCCGGGCGATGGTGGCCAGGTAGGAGCGCTCCCGCGTCTCATCGGCGTCGGCCGGCGGGCGCTTGAGTACCCGGATGAAGGTGTCATGGGCCAGGTCCGCCGCATCCCAGCGATTGCTCAGGCGCCGGCGCAGCAGCCCCAGCAGCCAGGAATGGTGATTGCCGTAGAGGTCGCTGAACGAGGTGGACGGGGTCGACACAGTATCCATGTGGCGCAGAAGCCTTGGCGTAAATAAGAATTGGTCGCGATTAAACCAAAGGGCCGGGCACTGCGCAAATGATATTGGTTTGCTTTTGCGGCGTTGTCAGAGCCCACGCTTTTCGGCAATCCATGCGGTGGCCAGGTCGATAAAGGCGCGCAGTTTCGGTTGGCTCTGGGTTCGGGCGGGGAAATACAGGTACAGCCCGCTGCTTGGCGGTACGAAAGATTGCAACACGGGCTCCAGTGCGCCTGAAGCCAGGTCCTCCATGACCTCGAAATCACTCACGTACGCCAGGCCCTGGCCGGCCCGCGCGGCGGCGATCATCAGGTTGCGGTCATTGACGATCAACCCGCCTTGAACGCCGACCGTAAATTCCCGGCCCGCCCGCTCGAATTCCCAGCGGTGTGCCATGCCCGAGGTCAGGAAGCGATAACCGATGGTTTGATGGGCCGTGAGCGCTTCCGGCGTCGTCGGCTTGCCGGCCTTGGCAAAATAGGCGGGAGAGCCCACCACCGACCAGTTCAGGTCCGGGGTCAGGCGCACGGCAACCATGTCTTTGTCGATGGATTCCCCCAGGCGAATACCGGCGTCGAAGCCCTCGGTCACCAGGTCCACCGTGGCATCGTCGAGGGAAATATCCAGTACCACATCGGGAAAGGCCTCGCGAAAACGCGGGATCAACGGCTCGATCAGCAACTTGCCCGACAACCTTGGCACCGTCAGCCGCAGGGTGCCCATGGGCCGGTCGCGGTAGCCACTGAGGGCCGCCAGCGCTTCGTCAATCTCCCCGGCGGCGGGGCGCAGGCGGCTGTAAAGCGTCATGCCGGCCTCGGTCAACGCTACCCGGCGCGTGGTGCGCTGGAACAGCACCACACCCGTGCGCTTCTCCAGGGTTTTCACCGCATGGCTGACCGCCGTCGGTGTTACGCCGAGGCGTGCAGCGGCCTGGGTGAAGCTCTTCAGTTCGGCCACGGCGAGAAATTCGGTCAAGCCATTGAAGGGATCAAGGTTCATCGGTCAGCCATTATGAAATTCTGTTTCAGAGTGCTTGTAGCACGAGACGGTTTTTCAGGCTAATGCCTCAGCGTACCGTGGCTTCACATTCACTCCATCAGGTACGGATCATGACAACGGCACATTCCTTCAAGCGTGTTTGGCTGGTAACCGGGGCTTCCCGGGGCATCGGCGCGAAAATCGTCGCGGCAGCACTGGCCCACGGTGATGCGGTGGTGGCCACGGCCCGCAACGCCCATACCGTCACCGAACGCTTCGGTGAGCAACCCGGGCTGCTGGCGGTGCAACTGGACGTGACCGACGAATCCCAGGCTGCCGACGTTGCCCGTGCCGCCATTGAGCACTTCGGGCGCATTGATGTGTTGGTCAACAATGCCGGTTTTGGCCTGCTGGGCGCGGTGGAGGAGGCGTCTGCCGATGAGGTTCGCCGCTTGTATGAAACCAACGTGTTCGGGCTGCTCAATGTCACCCGCGGTGTATTGCCGTTCATGCGCCAGGCGCGCAGCGGGCACGTGATCAATATTTCGTCGGTGGGCGGCTTCCGTTCGGGTGCGGGGTTCGGCACGTACTGCTCGACCAAGTTTGCCGTTGAAGGGTTGAGCGAGGCGCTGCACGCAGAGTTGGCACCCTTGGGCGTCAAGGTGACGGTGGTGGAGCCGGGTTATTTCCGTACCGACTTCCTGGATGGCAACTCCCTGGTGGAGTCACCCTTGATCATCGACGACTACGCCGCCACGTCCGGCGAGGTGCGCAAGCTGGCCAAGGTCTACAACCAGCAGCAACCGGGTAACCCGGAGCTGCTGGCAGTGGCCATGATCAAGCTGGTGGAAGCGCCGCATCCGCCGATGCGCCTGGCCCTGGGCACCGATACGTTGCAGGCGATTGAGGACAAGCTGGCTTACGTCAAGGAAGAGACCGCCGCCTGGCGTGAACTGTCGGCCTCAACCGATTTCTGACACCCAATGGCGTAGCAGCTGTCGAGCCGCAGCCTCGCTGGGGCTCGACAGCTGCTACGGTGGTTCTACTGCTAGGGGCCGGGCACCAAAAACGCCGCCTCCAGCAGCTGCCGGGTGTAGGCATGCTGGGGGTTGGCGAAGATCGCGGGTGCATCTCCCTGTTCAACCGCCTGCCCGTGTTTTACCACCATCAGTTGGTGACTCAAGGCCTTGACCACCGCCAGGTCGTGGCTGATGAACAGGTAGGTCAGGTTGTACTTGGCCTGCAGGTTGCGCAGCAGTTCCACCACCTGGCGCTGCACGGTACGGTCGAGGGCCGAGGTCGGCTCATCCAGCAAAATCAGCCGGGGCTTGAGCACCAGTGCGCGGGCAATAGCGATGCGCTGGCGTTGGCCGCCGGAGAATTCGTGGGGGTAGCGATTGCGGGTTTCCGGGTCCAGGCCCACTTCCTTCAGCGCGGCGATAATCGCCGCTTCCTGCTCGGCGGCAGTGCCCATCTTGTGGATACGCAGGCCTTCGCCAACGATCTCGCTCACACACATGCGCGGGCTCAGGCTGCCAAACGGATCCTGGAACACCACCTGCATTTCCCGGCGCAGCGGGCGCACCTGTTGCTGGCTGAGCTTGTCCATCTGATGGCCTTCGAAGCGAATGCCGCCCTTGCTCGCAATCAGCCGCAAAATTGCCAGGCCCAGGGTGGATTTGCCCGAGCCGCTTTCACCGACGATGCCCAGCGTCTGGCCCTGGGGCAGGCTGAAGTTGATGCCATCCACCGCCTTGACGTAATCGACGGTATTGCGCAGGAAGCCTTTCTTGATCGGGAACCAGACCTTCAGGTCATCGACTTCCAGCAACGGCGGGCCGACTTCATTGGTGGCGGGGCCGCCGCTGGGTTCCGCTGCCAGCAGCTCCTGGGTGTAAGGGTGCTGCGGCGCCTGGAACAGGCTTTCGCATTCGGCCTGCTCGACGATGCAGCCTTTTTGCATCACGCATACCCGGTGGGCAATGCGCCTTACCAGGTTCAAGTCGTGGCTGATCAACAGCAACGCCATGCCCAGGCGCGCCTGCAATTCCTTGAGCAGCTCCAGGATCTTCAGCTGCACGGTGACGTCGAGTGCCGTGGTCGGTTCGTCCGCAATCAGCAACTCCGGCTCATTCGCCAGGGCCATGGCGATCATCACCCGCTGGCGTTGGCCGCCGGACAGCTCATGGGGCAGGGCCTTGAGGCGTTTGTGGGGCTCGGGGATGCCCACCAGTTCCAGCAACTCCAGGGTGCGTTTGGTGGCCACCTTGCCGGTAAGCCCCTTGTGCAGGCCGAGCACTTCGTTGATCTGCTTCTCGATGGAGTGCAGCGGGTTCAACGAGGTCATCGGCTCCTGGAAAATCATCGCAATCCGGTTGCCGCGGATATGCCGGATGGTCTTTTCTTTCAGGGTCAGCAAATCGTGGTTGGCGTACTGGATCGTCCCCGACGGGTGACGCGCCAGCGGGTAGGGCAACAGGCGCAGGATCGAGTGCGCCGTGACCGACTTGCCCGAGCCGCTTTCGCCCACCAATGCCAGGGTTTCGCCGCGCTTGATATCGAAGCTGACGTTGTTCACCACACGCTGGTGGGTGTTGCCTACGACGAACTCGACGGAGAGGTCGCGGACTTCGATCAGATTGTCCTGATTCATCTCATTTCCTCGGGTCGAAGGCATCGCGAGCGGACTCGCCGATAAACACCAGCAGACTCAACATGATCGCCAGCACGGCAAACGCACTCATGCCCAGCCACGGCGCCTGCAGGTTGGATTTGCCCTGGGCCACCAGTTCACCCAGGGACGGCGAGCCGGCCGGCAGGCCGAAACCCAGGAAGTCCAGCGCGGTGAGGGTGCCGATGGCGCCGGTCAGGATGAACGGCATGAAGGTCATGGTGGAGACCATGGCGTTGGGCAGGATATGGCGGAACATGATCGCGCCGTTCTGCATCCCCAGCGCCCGCGCCGCCCGCACATATTCCAGGTTACGCCCGCGCAGGAACTCGGCGCGCACCACGTCAACCAGGCTCATCCAGGAAAACAGCAGCATGATCCCCAGCAGCCACCAGAAGTTGGGTTGCACGAAGCTGGCGAGGATGATCAACAGGTACAGCACCGGCAAGCCGGACCAGATTTCCAGGAAACGCTGGCCGGCCAGGTCGACCCAACCACCGTAGAAGCCCTGCAACGCGCCGGCGATCACGCCGATGATCGAGCTGAGCACGGTGAGCGTCAGCGCAAACAGCACGGAAATCCTGAAGCCGTAGATCACCCGCGCCAGCACATCGCGGCCCTGGTCATCGGTGCCCAGCAGGTTGTCCCGTGACGGCGGGGCCGGTGCCGGAACTTTCAGGTCGTAGTTGATGCTCTGGTAGCTGTACGGAATCGGCGCCCACAAGGTCCAGGCATTCTTGGCCTTGAGCAGCTCCTGGATATACGGGCTCTTGTAGTTGGCTTCCAGCGGGAATTCGCCGCCGAAGGTGGTCTCGGGGTAGCGCTTGAGCGCCGGGAAGTACCAGTCGCCGTCGTAGTGCACCGCCAGCGGCTTGTCGTTGGCGATCAGCTCGGCGCCCAGGCTCAGGCCGAACAGGATCAAAAACAGCCACAGCGACCACCAGCCACGCTTGTTGGCCTTGAAACGCTCGAACCGGCGACGATTGAGGGGGGATAGATTCATCTCAATGCTCCCGGCTGGCGAAGTCGATGCGCGGATCGACCAGGGTGTAGGTGAGGTCGCCGATCAGCTTCACCACCAATCCCAGCAGGGTGAAGATAAACAGGGTACCGAACACCACCGGGTAGTCGCGGTTGATCGCCGCTTCAAAGCTCATCAGGCCCAGGCCGTCGAGGGAGAAGATCACTTCCACCAGTAACGAGCCGGTAAAGAAGATGCCGATAAAGGCCGACGGGAAGCCGGCAATCACCAGCAGCATCGCGTTGCGAAACACATGGCCGTACAGCACGCGGTGGTTGGTCAGGCCCTTGGCCTTGGCGGTGACCACGTACTGCTTGTTGATCTCGTCGAGGAAGCTGTTTTTGGTGAGCAGGGTCATGGTGGCGAAGTTGCCGATCACCAGGGCGGTCACCGGCAGGGCAAGGTGCCAGAAGTAATCGAGGATCTTGCCGCCCCAGCTCAATTCATCAAAGTTGTTGGACGTGAGTCCGCGTAACGGAAACCAGTCGAAGTAACTGCCGCCGGCGAACACCACGATCAGCAGGATCGCAAACAGGAACGCCGGGATCGCGTAGCCGACGATGATCGCCGAGCTGGTCCACACGTCGAAGTGGCTACCGTGCCGCGTAGCCTTGGCGATCCCCAGGGGGATCGACACCAGGTACATGATCAGGGTGCTCCATAATCCGAGGGAGATGGACACCGGCATCTTTTCCTTGATCAGGTCGATGACCTTCGCATCGCGAAAGAAGCTGTCGCCAAAATCCAGCCGGGCGTAGTTCTTGACCATGATCCACAAGCGTTCCGGCGCCGACTTGTCGAAGCCGTACATCTTCTCGATTTCCTTCACCAGCGCCGGGTCCAGGCCCTGGGCGCCGCGGTAGCTGGAACCGGCCACCGAGACTTCGGCGCCGCCCCCGGCAATCCGGCTGGTGGCGCCTTCAAAGCCTTCGAGCTTGGCGATCATCTGCTCCACCGGGCCACCCGGGGCGGCCTGGATGATCACAAAGTTGATCAGCAAAATGCCGAACAGGGTCGGGATGATCAGCAGCAGTCGACGAAAAATATAGGCCAGCATCTCAGTCGCCCCCGCTCGCCGGATCGGCGCTCTGGTTGGTGTCCACGGTTATCGCAGGTTTCACGTCGGGTTTGCTCCACCAGGTGGCGGTGCCGACGTCATACCGTGGCGAGACCTTCGGATGGCCGAGGTGGTCCCAATACGCCACGCGGAAGGTCTTGATGTGCCAGTTGGGGATCACGTAGTAGCCGAACTGCAGCACGCGGTCCAGGGCCTTGGCGTGGGCCACCAGGCTCTTGCGCGAGTCGGAGTCGATGAGTTCTTCCACCAACTGGTCGATGGCCGGGTCTTTCAGGCCGATGTAGTTGCGGCTGCCGGGCTTGTCGGCGCTGGATGACTTCCAGTACTCGCGCTGCTCGTTGCCCGGCGATGAGGATTGCGGGAAGCTGCCCACCACCATGTCGAAGTCCCGCGAACGGATGCGGTTGATGTACTGCGAGATGTCGACCCGGCGAATCACCAGGTCGATCCCCAGGTCTGCCAGGTTGCGCTTGAACGGCAACAGGATGCGTTCGAACTCGGTCTGTGCCAGCAGGAACTCGATGGTCACCGGCTTGCCGGTGGTGTCGACCATCTTGTCGTCGACGATCTTCCAGCCGGCCTCTTGCAGCAGTTGATAGGCCTCGCGCTGCTGGGTGCGGATCATGCCGCTGGCGTCGGTCTTCGATGGCTCGAAGGCTTCGGTAAACACCTGGGGCGGGATCTTGTCCCGCAGCGGTTCAAGAATCGCCAGCTCATCCGGGCCGGGCAGGCCGGTGGCGGCCATCTCGGAGTTTTCGAAATAGCTGCGGCTGCGGGTGTAGGCGCCGTTGAACAGTTGCTTGTTGCTCCATTCAAAGTCCAGCAACAGGCTGATGGCCTTGCGCACTCGCACGTCCTGGAACATCGGCTTGCGGGTGTTGAACACGAAGCCCTGCATGCCGGTGGGGTTGCCGTTGGGGATTTCTTCCTTGATCAGGCGGCCCTGGGTGACGGCGGGGGTGTTGTAGGCATTGGCCCAGTTTTTCGCGCTGATTTCCAGCCAGTAATCGAACTGCCCGGCCTTGAGGGCTTCGAGGGCCACGGTGTTGTCGCGGTAGTAATCGGTGACCCGGTAATCGAAGTTGTAGAAGCCCTTGTTGATCGGCAGGTCCTTGGCCCAGTAGTCCTTGACCCGCTCGTAGCGGATCGAACGCCCGGCCTTGACCTCGGCCACCTTGTACGGGCCGCTGCCCAGCGGAATCTCCAGGTTGCCCTTGGAGAAGTCGCGGCCCTCCCAGTAATGCTTGGGCAACACTGTCAGTTGCCCAAGGATCAGCGGCAGTTCGCGGTTGTTGGTGCGCTTGAACTTGAACAGCACCCGCAGCGGGTCTTCGGCGATCACTTCGTCGACATCGGCGTAGTAGGTCTTGAAGATCGGCGAGCCGTCCTTCATCAGCGTCTGGAAGCTGAACACCACGTCTTCGGCACGGATCGGGTGGCCGTCGTGGAAGCGCGCTTCGGGGCGGATGTGGAAGCGCACCCAGCTGTTGTCCGGGGCCTTTTCGATCTTGCCGGCCACCAGCCCGTATTCGGTGATGGGTTCGTCCAGGCTTTGCTGGGCGAGGGTGTCGTAGATCAGGCCGATATCATCTGCCGGCACGCCCTTGCTGATGAATGGGTTGAGGCTGTCGAAGCTGCCCATGCTGGATACGCGGAAGGTACCACCCTTGGGGGCATCCGGATTTACGTAGTCGACGTGTTTGAAATCGGCGGGGTACTTGGGCGGTTCGTTGTAGAGGGTCAGGGCATGTTGCGGGGCCGCATTGGCCGCGGCGCAAAACAGCAGGCTGCCAAGGATCGCAGTACGCAAAGGTATCATTGGGCTTTCTCCGAAGCTTTCAGCCACCATGCGCTCAGGCCCAGGCTGTAGGGCGGCGTGGTGACGAAGGCGAACCGGTTGCGGTACGCCAGGCGATGATAGTTGAGGTACCAGTTGGGAATACTGTAGTGCTGCCACAGCAGGACGCGGTCCAGCGCCCGGCCTGCGGCCAACTGTTCTTCACGGGTTTGCGCCGCCAGCAGTTGGTCCAGCAGGTGGTCGACCACCGGGTTGGCGATGCCTGCGTAATTCTTGCTGCCCTTGATCCCCGCCTGGCTGGAGTGGAAATACTGCCACTGCTCAAGGCCGGGGCTGAGGGTCTGGTTGAGGGTCATCAGAATCATGTCGAAGTCGAACTGATCGAGGCGTTGTTTGTACTGTGCGCGGTCTACCGTGCGCAAGCGGGCATCGACCCCGATGCTTGTCAGATTCTCGACATAGGGCTGCAGGATGCGCTCCAGGTTCGGGTTCACCAGCAGAATCTCCAGCCTCAGCGGCTGCCCGTCACTGTTGAGCAAGCGTTGCCCGGACAGCTTCCAGCCGGCGTCCGCCAACAATGCGAGGGCGCGGCGCATCGTGTCGCGAGGAATGCCGCGACCGTCGGTCTGGGGCAGGCTGAAGGGCTGGGTAAACAGGTTGGCCGGCAGTTGGTCGCGATAGGGCGACAGCATCAGCCACTCATGGCCGGTCGGCACGCCGGTAGCGGAGAATTCGCTGTTGGGGTAATAGCTGAGGCTGCGTTTATAGGCGCCGCTGAACAGGGTGCGGTTGGTCCACTCGAAATCGAACATCAGCCCCAACGCTTCGCGGACCTTGGCCTGGCTGAAGGCCGGGCGCCGGCTGTTCATGAACAGGCCCTGGCTCTGGGTCGGTATCTGGTGGGCGATCTGCGCCTTGATCACATCGCCGCGGTTGACCGCCGGGAAGTTGTAGCCATTGGCCCAGTTTTTCGCCTGGTGCTCGATATAGATATCGAACTCGCCGGCCTTGAACGCTTCGAAGGCCACGTCGCTGTCTCGGTAGAACTCCACCTCGACCTTGTCGTAGTTATACAAACCACGGTTGACCGCCAGGTCCTTGCCCCAGTAATCCTTGACCCGCTCGAACACCAGTTGTCGCCCGGGGCTGACCTTGCTGATGCGGTAAGGCCCGCTGCCCAGCGGCGGTTCGAACGTGGTGGCCTTGAAGTCGCGGTTTTTCCAGTAATGCTGGGGCAATACCGGTAGCTCGCCCAGGCGCAGGATCAGCAACGGGTTGCCGGCGCGCTTGAACACAAAACGAATGCGATGCCGGTTAAGAATGTCGACCCGGGCCACTTCCTGCAGGTTGGTGCGGTACTGCGGGTGACCTTCGGTCAGCAGCGTGCGATAGGAAAACGCCACGTCGTAGGCGGTGATCGGCTTGCCATCGTGAAACCGCGCTTCAGGGCGCAGGTTGAACACTACCCAGCTGCGGTCCTCGCTGTATTCCACCGATTGGGCAATCAGGCCGTAGCTGGAGGTGGGTTCATCGCCGGAAGGGGCATATTGGCCGGTGCCGACCATCAACGGCTCATTGAGCTCGTTAACCCCATATTGCAGGAAATTGGCGGTGGAAACCGGGCTGGAACCCTTGAAGGTGTACGGGTTGAGGGTGTCGAACGTGCCAAACGCCATGACCCGCAAGGTGCCGCCCTTGGGCGCTGCGGGGTTTACCCAGTCGAAGTGGGTGAATTTGGCCGGGTACTTGAGCGTGCCGAACTGCGCATAACCGTGGCTCTCGGTAATGGTCGCGTTCGCGGAAAAGCTCAAGGCCAGACTTATTAGTAGAAGGAGGGGACGCTTCAAGTCAGGGATCCGATCCAGGCGGCTTGGGCTTTATGAACCGTACAGTAACAGCTTGTTCCGATTGGAAAAAGGCTGGCGCCGCAGGAGGGAGACTACAGGCTTGGATGGGGGTTGGCAGGGTGAAGAACAAAGGGGGAGCTGTTGCCAGTTCCCCCTCGTGTTTGCTGCTTAGCGCGGCCCGGAAACCACCAGCATCTGCCCAGGTTTCAGGGCCTGGCCAGTGCGTGGGTTCCAGCGCTTGAGATGTTGCATCTCGACGTTGAAGCGCTTGGCGACGATGTACAGCGAATCGCCTTTCTTGACCTTGTACTGCACCGGCTTCTTGCTGTCGGCCTTGGCCACCAGCTTGCGGGTGTCCTGCATCACCAGGGTCTGGCCGACCTTGAGCGCCTGCCCGTTGAGCTTGTTCCAGCGCTGCAGGTCATGTACATCGACCTTGTTGGCCTTGGCGATCAGCGTCAGGTTGTCGCCGCTGCGCACCTTGTAGTTGCGGGTGCGACCGGCAATGGCCTTGTGCTCAACGTCGTCGAACACCGGCTTTTTCGGGCGCATGCTCAGCAATTCTTCGGGCTTCATCGCCGAAAGGCTGCTGGCCAGCAACTGCGCCTTGGACGTCGGCACCAGCAAATGCTGCGGGCCGTCCAGGGTGGTGCGCTGTTTCAAGGCCGGGTTGAGCTGGAACAGTTCGTCTTCGTCGATCTCGGCCAGCGCGGCGACCCGTGACAGGTCCATGCTGGTCTTGATTTCTACCACTTCGAAGTACGGCGTGTTGGCGATCGGGTTCAAGTTGACGCCATACGCCTCGGGGGCCAGCACCACCTGGGACAGCGCCAGGAACTTGGGCACGTAGTCCTTGGTTTCCTGGGGCAGTGGCAGGTTCCAGTAGTCCGTCGGCAAGCCGAGCTTCTCGTTACGCTCGATGGCTCGGCTGACCGTGCCCTCACCGGCGTTGTAAGCCGCCAGGGCCAGCAACCAGTCGCCGTTGAACATGTCATGCAGGCGAGTCAGGTAGTCCAGGGCGGCGGTGGTGGAGGCGGTGATGTCGCGGCGGCCGTCGTAGGCGCGGGTCTGGCGCAGGTTGAAATAGCGCCCGGTGGCGGGAACGAACTGCCACAGGCCGACCGCATCGCTGCGGGAATAGGCCATTGGGTTGTAGGCACTTTCAATCACTGGCAGCAGCGCCAGCTCCAGCGGCATGTTGCGTTCTTCAAGGCGTTCGACGATGTAATGAATGTAGAGGCTGCCGCGTTCGCCGGCGTTCTCGAGGAAGGATGGGTTGCTGGCAAACCACAATCGTTGCTGTTCAATGCGCGGGTTGACGCCTAACCCGTCCTGCAATTGAAAGCCCCGGCGCATGCGTTCCCAGACATCCTGGGGCACTTCCGGGCTTGGCTTCTCTGATAGCCAAAGGGGTTTTTGCTTGATCTTGGCGGTAAGGTTTGGCTTGGGTTGCACGGTGGATTGTGCGGCAAAATGGGTCGATTGGCAGCCCGCCAGAGTAGCGGACACAGCCACCGCCACGGCTTGAGCCAGGCGGGTCAATGCGTCTGAATGGTTGGTTTTACGAATAGATGACGACATTGGCTGGAAGTAAGTTCCGGGCAAAAATGTCGGGCGATTCTAGAAAGCGCGTGGGTTGCGGTCAACCATTCAGAAATTACGTACTAAATTCCGCGCGCTTAGAACGTATCTTTCCACGACCTCAAGCTAGCAAACACCTCACTCCCGGCCCGGTTATCGCGGCCATTCCGTTCGTCCGCTTTTTCTTTAACGGATGTTTCAGAGGTCCGCAGAAAAGGGTTGGTGCGTTTTTCCAGGGCCAAAGTCGAAGGCAATGTTATCTGGCCGTTCGCCCGCAGTTGCCGCACGTTCTCCACCCGTTCGGCGATATCCGCGTTATGCGGTTCCACGGCCTGGGCGAATTTCAGGTTACTTTGTGTGTATTCGTGGGTGCAGTACACCAGCGTGTTGGCCGGCAAGGCCGCCAGGCGTTCCAGTGAAGTGTGCATTTGCTGCGGGGTGCCTTCGAACAGGCGGCCACAACCGGCGGCGAAGAGGGTGTCGCCACAGAACAGCACGCCCTCGTGATAAAAGGCGATGTGCCCCAGGGTATGGCCGGGTACGGCAAACACCTCGAAGTCCCAACCCAGCACGTTGATGCGGTCGTTATCCTGGAGTGCCACGTCCCGCGCCGGGATCTTTTCATTTGCCGGGCCGTAGACCGTGGCGCCTGAAACACTTTTAAGTTGCTCGACGCCGCCGACATGATCATGGTGATGGTGAGTCACCAGGATGTCGCTGAGGGTCCACTCGGGATGCTGCTGGAGCCAGGCCAGCACGGGCGCGGCATCACCGGGATCGACCACCGCGCAGCGCTTGTTCGGCTGATCCTGTAACAACCAGATGTAGTTATCGGTGAAGGCGGGCAGGGCACTGATCTGTATCATTCTTTGATTCGCCAAGCTGAACACATTGGTGCATCTTAGAGCTTCTTGGCGCGTTGGAGAATGCAATGACTGATAAAGCGTTCGCCCAGGCCGATCCCGAGTGGCTGGCACTGATCGGTGCCGCCCGTGAATGGCTGTCCGGGCCTGTCGGGCAATTTTTACTGGATGAAGAACGGCGCATGCTCGAAGACGAGCTGGGTCGGTTCTTTGGTGGTTACCTGGTGCATTACGGGCCGTCGGCACAAACCCCGCCGTCGGCACCCCAGGTGCAACGCAATGTGCGCCTGGGGGCGCCGCTGCCGGGGGTTGAAATCGTCTGCGAGGAGCAGGCCTGGCCGTTGAGCGAGCATGCGGCCGATGTGGTGGTGATGCAGCATGGCCTGGATTTCTGCCTGTCGCCCCACGGTTTGCTGCGCGAAGCAGCCAGCAGCGTGCGCCCTGGTGGCCATTTGCTGATCATTGGCATCAACCCCTGGAGCAGTTGGGGCTTGCGCCATGTGTTCGCCCATGACGGGCTGCGCCAGGCGCGCTGCATCTCGCCGTCGCGAGTCGGCGACTGGTTGAACCTGCTGGGCTTTGCGCTGGAGAAACGCCGCTTCGGGTGCTATCGTCCGCCGCTTGCGTCTGCCAAGTGGCAAGGCCGGCTGGCCGGCTGGGAACGCAGGGCCGGTGCCTGGCAATTGTCCGGCGGGGGTTTCTACCTGTTGGTGGCGCGCAAGATCGTCGTTGGCCTGCGCCCGGTGCGCCAGGTGCGTCGCGAGCCGATGGGCAAGCTGGTGCCGATGCCGATGGCCAAGGTCAATCGCAAGCAGAGCGAACAGTAAACATACCTTTTTGATTTCAGGTCGAGCCTCTCGACCTCGGGCACTTGTCGGTCGATTATCGGCAACCCGCTTTGATGGATCCCGCTTTAATGGACAGTGAAATGACCGATACCGTAGAACTCTTCACCGATGGCGCCTGCAAGGGCAACCCCGGCCCCGGCGGATGGGGCGCCTTGCTGGTGTGCAAGGGCGTGGAGAAGGAACTGTGGGGCGGCGAAGCCAACACCACCAACAACCGTATGGAACTGATGGGCGCGATCCGTGGCCTGGAAGAGCTCAAGCGCCGTTGCGACGTATTGCTGGTGACCGACTCCCAGTACGTGATGAAGGGCATCAACGAGTGGATGGTCAACTGGAAGAAGCGCGGCTGGAAGACTGCGGCCAAGGAGCCGGTGAAAAACGCCGACCTGTGGCAATTGCTCGATGAGCAATGCAATCGCCACAACATCACCTGGAAATGGGTGCGCGGGCACATCGGCCATCCCGGCAACGAGCGGGCCGACCAACTGGCCAACCGCGGTGTGGATGAAGTGCGCGGCTACAAACAGAGCTGATGCCGGTTGACGTGTTAAGATCCCGCCCTTTGAAATGTACCAAACCGTTGAGAGCTGAACCCTGATGGCCATCCGATCTGTTGTACTCGATACCGAAACCACCGGCATGCCGGTGACCGACGGCCACCGGATCATTGAAATCGGCTGTGTCGAACTGATGGGCCGCCGCCTCACCGGCCGGCACTTCCACGTCTACCTGCAACCGGATCGGGAAAGTGACGAAGGCGCCATCGGCGTCCACGGCATCACCAACGAATTCCTGGTGGGCAAGCCACGGTTTGCCGAAGTGGCGGATGAGTTCTTTGAGTTCATCAACGGCGCGCAACTGATCATCCATAACGCGGCGTTCGACGTTGGCTTCATCAACAACGAATTCGCGCTGATGGGGCAGGCCGACCGGGCCGATATCACCCGGCACTGCTCGATCCTCGACACCTTGATGATGGCGCGTGAGCGTCACCCGGGCCAGCGCAACAGCCTCGACGCATTGTGCAAACGCTATGGCGTCGACAACTCCGGCCGTGAACTCCACGGCGCGTTGCTCGACTCCGAGATTCTCGCTGACGTCTACCTGACCATGACCGGTGGCCAGACCAGCCTGTCCCTGGCCGGTAATGCCTCGGACGGCAATGGTTCGGCGGAAGGCTCGGGCAATCGTCCTTCGGAAATCCGCCGCCTGCCAGCGGATCGCCAGCCCACTACGATCATTCGTGCCAGCGAGCAGGACATGGCCGAGCATGCAGCGCGCCTCGAGGCGATTGCCAAGTCTGCCGGCGCACCCGCGTTGTGGACCCAATTGACCCAGCAATAACCTTTACCCCAGCGCCAGCCCCTGGCTGGCCCTGATCAGGTCATATGCCTTGCGCGCAATCGGGTTCGCCGTGTTCGGACGGATCCACAGGTAGTACGTGACCTCCGGCATCCTCGGCAATCCATCGTTTTCCCCCAATACCCGCATATCCGGCCCGAGCATCTCCATGCTCCGTGGGGTCACGCCGAGCCCTGCGCGGGTTGCCGCCTTGATACCGATCAGGTTCGATGCCAGGTACGCCTGGCGCCACGGGGTATTCGCCCGTTCCAGCGCCTCAAGGGCGTAGCGCCGATAAATGCTCGGCTCATCCACCAGAATCAATGGCAGCGGCTCGCTTGGCGAGTGAATGTATTGCGCCGAACAAATCCACCACACCGGCGAGGTGCGCAGCGCAAAACCCTCCAGGTTGGCATCGGCGCGGGTGGAAATCACCATGTCGACCTTGCCCCGGTGCAGGTCATCCATCAGGAACGGGCTGCGCCCGACGTCGATCTCCAGGCGCAGGCGCGGTGCCGAGCGGGCGATGTGGCTGAGGATCGGCGGCAGGATGGTGTCGGCGATGTCGTGGGGCGAGCCGATACGCAGTACGCCGCTGAGGCTGCTTTCCCGCAGGGAATTGAGTGCATCGTCATTCAGCGAGAGCATCTGCCGCGCATGCCGCAACAGTTGCATCCCGGGTTCTGTCAGTTGTTTTTGCCGGCCACGTTTTTCAAACAGGCTGACGCCCACTTGTTGTTCCAGACGCTGCATATGCTGGGTGACGGAAGATTGTGTGCGTGCCAGGTGAGTGCCGGCTTCGGCAAAGCTGTGGTGGTCGACCACGGCGATAAAGGTGCGGAGCAGTTCAAGATCGAGGGTCGACATGGCCATTCCAGGGCGTTTTTATATCAAGGGTGCGAAGATAAACATTACAGATGTTTATGTTTTGTCGCGCCGGGTTTTTACGAGGGCTAATGAATTCGAGTATATGGCCAAAAATCAGCGCGTCCATATACGGGAAGTTATAACGATATTAGATATTTGAATTTCCGTTAGCCCGGCACTCTCCCTAGCATGCCCCCACATCAGGTCGGGGTACGCCGATCGCTAATGAGGGGAGTTCCATGGGGTTTGTGCGCGCGGCGGTAAAACGAAGGTTGCCTGTGGTCCTGGGCGCGTTGATCGCCCTGGGCGGCAGCGCAGTGGCTCAGGCCGATGCGACCCTGGACAAGATCCAGCAGCGCCATGTGCTGGTGGTCGGCGTGCTGCTGTCTGGCGGGCCGTTTGGCGGCATCGACCCCACCACCCAGAAGCCCAGGGGCTTGAACGTCGACCTGGCCAACGAGCTGGGTCGTCAGTTGGGCGCCGAGGTGCAGCTGGTGCCGGTATTGCCGGCCAACCGTGTGCAGTTCCTGCAACAGGGCAAGGTCGACCTGCTGATCGCCAATATGGAATGGACCGCCGAGCGTGGCGAGATCCTCGGGTTCGTGCCGACGCCGTTCTACAAGATCGGCGGCACTGCTGCCGTACTCAAGGACAGCAAGATCACCCGCTGGGAAGATCTCAAGGACCAGCCGGTGTGCACCTCCCAGGGCAGCAGCTACGTCAAGCCGCTGACCGAACTGGGCGCGCAGATCAAGGCCTTCAAGAGCTCTTCGGAATCCCTGCTGGCCCTGCGCGGCAACAACTGCGTCGCTGCGGTGCATGACTCCACCCTGGTCAACCCGCTGATCAACGACAGCGCCGAATGGAAGGATTACCGCACCCTCAGTCCCGAGCTGAACCCGGCGCCATCGGTAATCTGGACCCGCCGTGGCGAGAGCGACACCGAGGCCAAACTCGACCCCATCGTCAAGGACCTGCACCGCAGCGGCTGGCTGATCGAAGCCCAGACCCGCAACCACATCACCCCGGCGTCCCCGGCGCTGGTGGAGTTGCAGAAACAGTTCAAGGGCGCCTGACACATGACATTGAGAACCCTGACTGCCTTGGGCCTGGCACTGTGCGCCAGCCTGGCCCACGCCGACGCCACCCTCGACAAGATCCAGCAACGCCACGCCATCAGCGTCGGCGTGATCCTCAGCGGTCCGCCGTTTGGCACCATCGACCCCAAGACCGGCGAACACCTGGGCTACAACGTCGAACTGGCCAAGGGCCTGGGCCAGGCGCTGGGAGTGGAGACCAGGACCGTTTCGGTACTGGCGCCCAACCGCGTGCAGTTCCTGCAACAGGGCAAGGTCGACGTGCTGATCGCCAACATGCAGTACACCGACGAACGCGCCGAGATTCTCGACTACGTGCCAACGCCCTATGAAGAAGTCGGCGGCGCGGCGTTGATCCGCAAAGGCGCCGGCATCACCCAGTGGGCCGACCTCAAGGGCAAGCCGGTGTGCGTGTCCCAGGGCAGCAACTTCATCAAGCCGTTGCAGGAAACCTACGGCGCGCAGATCAAGGCGTTCCGCAGCCAGTCCGAATCCCTGCTGTCGTTGCGCGGCAATGGCTGTGTGGCGGCGGTGCACGTCAGCCCGACCATGCACGCGCTGCTCGGCGATGCCGAATGGTCCGGCTACGAGATCCCGTTGCCGGGGGATTTGATCCCGTCCAAATCCGTGATCTGGATCCGCAAAGGCGAACACGACACCCAGGCCAGGCTCGACGCCATCGTGCGCGACTGGCATCGCAGCGGCTGGTTGATCGCCCTCGGCGAACGTACCGGCATGGCTCCGTCCCAAGCCCTGCGTGATCTGCACGAGCAGTACAGCCATGAGTGAAGCGCTATTCGCCACCCTGCAACAACTGCTCGGCGCCGCCCATGTGCAGCGCAGCGAAGACGCCGCCCAGTACCTGACCGACAAACAGGGCCGCTACACCGGCCAGGTGATCGCCGTGGTGCACCCGGCCAACACCGAGGAAGTGGCCGCCGTGGTGCGTGCGTGTGTCGCCCTGGAAGCGCCCATCGTGGTCCAGGGCGGCAACACCGGCCTGATGGCGGGTGCCACACCGGATGCCAGCGGCCGCGCGGTATTGTTGCTGCTCGAGCGCATGAACCGGGTGCGCGTGATCGATACCGACAACGACACCCTGACCGTCGAAGCCGGCTGCATCCTGCAAAACATCCAGGACGTGGCCCGTGAAGCCGATCGCCTGTTTCCATTGAGTCTGGGCGCCGAAGGCAGTTGCACCATCGGCGGCAACCTTGGCACCAATGCAGGCGGCACGGCCGTGCTGCGTTATGGCAACACCCGCGAGTTGACCCTGGGCCTGGAAGTAGTGACCGCCGAAGGCGAAATCTGGAATGGCCTGCGAGGGTTGCGCAAGGACAACACCGGCTACGACCTGCGGGATTTGTACGTGGGCAGCGAAGGTACCCTCGGGATTATCACCGCCGCGACCCTGAAGCTGTTCCCGCTGCCCAAGGCCCAGGCGACAGCGCTGCTGGCGTTTGACGAGTTGGCCCAGGCGGTGGCGTTCCTGTCCCATGCCCGCGCCGGTTTTGGTGCAAACCTCACTGCATTCGAATTGCTCAGCGCCGATTGCCTGGCGTTGTTGCGCGAGCAATTTCCCGAGGGCCCGCAACCATTTCTCAACGCCAGCCAACCCTGGTTTGCCTTGCTGGAGCTGTCGGATAACCACGGTGAAACCCACGCCCGCGAAGCCTTCGAAACGGTCCTCGGTGAAGCCTTCGAACAGGCACTGCTGGCCGACGCACTGATCGCCGAAAGCCTGGCGCAAAGCGAAGCGCTATGGCTGCTGCGGGAGAACATGAGCGAAGCGCAGAAGCGTGCCGGACGCAATATGAAGCACGATATCTCGGTGCCCATTTCGCAAATCGTCGCCTTCGTCGCCCATACCGATGCGCTGTTGCAGACGCATTTCCCCGGTGTTCGCAACTTCACGTTCGGGCACCTGGGGGACGGCAACCTGCATTACAACGTGGCTCATCCGCTGGATTCAACGGTTGACGAGCACATGCGCAACTACGCCGAATTGAGCTTGCTGGTACACGACAGCGCCCATGCCCACGGCGGCTCCATAAGCGCCGAACACGGGATTGGCCAGCGCAAGGTCGGCATGCTGGGCCGCTACAAAAGCCCGGTGGAACTGGACCTGATGCGCCGCATCAAGCGGGCCCTCGACCCGAAAAACCTGCTCAATCCCGGCAAAGTCATTGAGGTGCAGCCATGACCGTTCGCTTGTCCAAGCGGGTGCAGCGCGTGTCGCTGTCGGCCAATGCGGCGGCCAAATCCCGCGCCACGGAACTGCGTGACGCCGGCCGCGACATTCTGGACCTGACCACCGGCGAGCCGGATTTCGATACCCCGGAGCACATCAAGCAAGCCGCCTGCGCAGCCATTGCTGCGGGCGCCACCAAGTACACGCCGACACCCGGGGTAAAAGCCTTGCGCGTGGCCGTGCAGCGAAAACTGGCCGAAGAAAACCACCTGGACTATTCGCTGCCGAATATCGTGATCGCCAACGGCGCGAAACAAATCATCTTCAACGCCTTCGCCGCAACCCTCGACGACGGCGATCAAGTGCTGGTGCCGACGCCTTACTGGCCGTCGTTCCCCGACAGCGTGCGCTTCAACGGTGGCGAGCCGGTTTTTATCGAGTGCGGGCTGGAGCAGGGCTGTAAACTGCTGCCCGCCCAGCTGGAGCAGCACATCAATCAATGCACCCGCTGGCTGATCCTTAACGGCCCGGGCAACCCGAGCGGTGCGGTGTATAGCGAGGCTGAACTGCACGCGCTGGCCGAGGTGCTGCGTCGCCATCCCCAGGTGCTGGTGCTGCTGGATGAACTCTACGAACACATCCGCTTCGACGGTCGCCCGGCCCAGAGCCTGCTGAACGTTGCGCCGGATTTGCAGGACCGTTGCCTGCTGGTGGGCGGCGTGTCCAAGACCTACGCCATGACCGGCTGGCGCATCGGTTTCGGCGCCGGGCCGCAGGCCTTGACCCATGCAATGGCGGTTGTTCAGTCGCAATCCACCTCCGGTGCTTCCTCCGTGGGCCAGGCTGCTGCATTGGCTGCATTCACCGGCGGGCTGGGCTTTTTGGCCGAGCAGGTAGCGGCCTATCAACTGCGCCGGGACCTGTTGATGATGGCCCTCGGCACCGTCGAGGGCCTGGAAGTACTCGAACCCCAGGGCGGCTTTTTCGTGTTCGTGCGTTGCGCCGGGTTGCTTGGTCGCTATCGCCCGGACGGTCAGTGCCTGAACGATGACGGCGATGTCGTCGCGTACTTGCTGGAGGAGGGCGTCGCCGGAGTAGCGGGCAGTGCCTACGGCCTGTCGCCGTGGTTTCGCCTGTCCATCGCCACGGCGACCGACAGCGTGGCCGAGGCCGGCCGCCGTATCGCTGTCGCCTGCGGCAAGCTGCGGGGCGTCGAATGAGTCATTGGCTGGAGCTTTTTGTGCACTGGGCCGCCGGTATCGGCCTCAACTACAGCTTCCTGCTGGATGCCTATCAGCGCGGCACCCTGGAGCAGGGCGCGCTGACCACCGTGCTGTTGTGCCTGTTCACCATCGTCGGCAGCCTGCTGGCCGGGATCAGCCTGGCGGCGCTGCTGACTTCCGGCAACCCGTGGCTGGCCAAACCGGCGCGGGTGTTTATCGAAGTCACCCGCAACACGCCGACCCTGGTGCAGCTGTACTGCGCATTCCTGGTGTTGAACATGCTGCTGACCCAGGCCGTCGGCGCGGCCAACCCGCTGACGCCGTTTGCCTGGGTGGTGATCGTGATTTCTCTGCACAAGGGCGCGTTCCACGCCGAAGCCCTGCGCGCCGGCATCGAAGCGGTGCCCGCCGTGACCCTGGAAGCCGCCAGCTCCCTGGCGTTCAGCAGTCGGCAATTGCTGTGGAATGTGCAGTTGCCGTTGGCCCTGCGCTTCGCGCTGCCGTCGCTGATCAACAACCTGATCGACCTGGTGAAAATGACCGCCGTGGCCTCGGCCATCGCCGTGGGCGACATCACTTACGCCTCGATCATGATATGGACCCAGAGCGACAACGTGCTGGAGCTGATGATTCTGATCCTGAGCTTTTTCGGCTTGCTGAGTTTTACCGTCAATTGTGTGGGGCGCTGGCTGGAAGCGCGCCTGAGGATGCCCGGCTATGGCCATTGATTCATTCCCGGTGCTGTCGGCGTTGCTGCAATGGTCGCCGGCGCTGGTGACTGGTTTCGGCCAGAACATCCTGATCAGCCTGGTGGCGATTGGTCTCGGCTCGCTGCTGGGCCTGATGGTGGGCGCGTTGGCCCTGTCACCCCTGCGCCTGCTGCGGTTGCCCGCGCGGATCTGGGTGCAGGTTTTCCGCAATGCACCGTGGCTGGTGCTGATCTATTTCACCACCTACGTGTTCCCGTTCGAGATCCATATCGGCAGCAGCTACGTGTCGTTCCCGGACTGGGTCAAGGTGACGATTGGCCTGGCATTGCCGGCCAGCGCCAACGTGGCGGAGATCTTTCGCGGCGCCATCGGCTCGATCCCCAGCACCCAATGGGAAGCGGCGCGCTCACTGGCATTTACCCGCGGCCAGATATTCAGCTCGATCATCCTGCCCCAGTGCTTCAAGCGCATGTTGCCGCCGTGGATGAACCTCTACGCGGTGGTCACCATGGGCACCGCCCTGGCGTCGCTGGTGGGCGTGCACGACGTGATCGACACCGCACAGATCGCCAGCAACACCGTGAACATGACCGGCTTTACCGTGGTGATCTACCTCAGCCTGTTGGTCCTGTTCTTCGCCTACTGCTACCCGATTTCCCGTTTGACCCAACGCCTGGAGCGCCGTTATGCCTTCTATTGAACCCCTGGTCAGCCTGCGGGATTTGCAGCTGTCGTTCGGTGACAACCGGGTGCTCAAGGGCATCGACCTCGACGTGCATCGCGGCCAGGCGGTGTCGATCATCGGCCCGTCGGGCTCGGGCAAGTCGACCATCCTGCGTTGCATCACCGGCCTGTTGCAGCCTCAGCGCGGCACCATTCGCGTGGGCGAAACCCGGGTCGATACGCTGACCCAGGAAGCCCAGCGCATCGAGTTGCGCAAGCGTGTGGGTTTTGTATTCCAGCAATACAACCTGTTCCCGCATTTGTCCGTGCTGGAAAACCTGGTGATCGCCCCGCGCAAGGTGCTCGGTCGCAACCGTGCCGATGCCGAGAAAGATGCCCGGGCGTTGTTGGCCAAGGTGCGCATGGAGCACAAGGCCGATGCCTATCCGGGCCAATTGTCCGGCGGCCAACAGCAGCGGGTGGCGATTGCCCGGGCGTTGGCGATGCGCCCCGAGCTGATCCTGTTCGATGAAGTGACCTCGGCCCTGGACCCGGAAACCGTCGGTGAAGTACTGACGGTGATTCGCGAGCTGACCGAAGAAGGCATGACCTGCGTGCTGGTGACCCACGAAATGCGCTTTGCCGAAGAGATCAGCGACATCGTCTATTTCACCGAAAACGGCGTGATCGTCGAGCACGGCAGCGCCGAGCAGATCTTCCAGCGCCCCACCAGTGAACGGACCCAGGAATTCCTGCGCCATGCCTTGGGTGATCCCGGCCGTCGGCCGCCGATCGCCAATGATCCGTACCTGTTGACCAACCTGAGTCGCTACACCCTGTCCGTCTAACAAGAGGAACCTCGTCATGAGTACCGCAAACCGTGCCGCCGTTATCGAAGACTTCCTGCAGCAGATCCGCGTCATCAACCAGCGTGGCGTAGACCGCGCGGCCCTGGTGGAAATCGTCGGGCTGCTGGAAACCCTGGCCGAGCGCCGGGACCTGTTCAACTTCAGCGAATTCCCCGCGCCGGTGCCGGGCCAGGGCAGTACCGCGTTCCGCTATCGCCTGAACGACGACGGCGACACGCCCACCCTGTACCTGAACTCGTTGCTGCCGGGCAAAAGCACCCTCCCGCACAACCACGAAACCTGGGCGATCATCAGTGCCGTTGAAGGCCAGGAAATCAACTACGTGTATGGCCGCAACGATGAAGGGCGTGAGGAAGGCTTCACCACCCTGACCCTTGAGAAAGAAGTCGTCGTGCAGCCGGGCACCTCTATCTCGTTCCTCGGTGAAGACCTGCACGGGATTCGCGTTGAGGGTGAGCAGGCGACCTTGCATTTCCACCTGTACGGCTTGCCGCTGGAATCCCTCAATGGCCGTTACGGCGTTGAAGCAGACGGCCGGATCCTCAACTACAACGCCTCGCAGATGGCGCCTTCAATCCGGGCCTATTCCTGAGCACAACACACATCAAATGTGGGAGCGGGCTTGCTCGCGAATGCGGTGGGTCAGAAACGCATTCATTGGCTGACACACCCCATTCGCGAGCAAGCCCGCTCCTACAATTAGATCCGCGTTCATCCAGGGTTTTTTATGATTGATCTGTATTACTGGCCTACGGGCAACGGCCTGAAAGTCGGCATCCTGCTGGAAGAGCTGGAGGCGGAGTACCGCCTGATTCCGGTCAACATCCGCGAAGGCGCGCAGAAGCAGGAAAGCTTCCAGCGCATCAGTGCGAATGGGCGGATTCCGGCGATTGTCGACCACCGCCTTGAAGCACCCCTGAGCCTGTTCGAGTCCGGGGCGATCCTGAACTACCTGGCCGACCAGGCCGGGCGCTTCCTGCCGCCCGCCGGCACCGCCGAGCGCCAGAAGGTCCAGGAATGGCTGTTCTGGCAGGTAGGGCATATCACCCCGTACCTGAGCCAGTTGCAGCTGTTCAAGGAGAAGGCCCCGGAACCGATTCCCTTTGCCCTGGACCTGCTGAACGCCGAAGCCACGCGCCTGTATCGGGTGCTGGAGCAGCGCCTGGCCGAGGTGCCGTATGTGGCGGGCGAATACTCGGTGGCCGACATGGCGATCTTCCCGTGGATCCAGCCCCTGCGCCAAGGCCAGGACCTGGCGGACTACCCGAACATCCAGGCCTGGCGTCTGCGCATCAAGGCGCGCCCGGCAGTCCAGCGGGCCTATGCCAAGGGCCGTGAAGTGGCCGCCGGCGAGCGTTCGCTGGCCTTGCAGTAACCCATCTATTTTTTGCGGGACTTCCATGAGCCAGACCATCACACCCGGGCAATTGCAACAATGGCTGTTTGACGGCCAGGAAATCGCCCTGTTCGACGTACGCGAGCACGGCCAATACGGCGAGGCCCACCTGTTTCACGGGGTGAACCTGCCCTATAGCCGCCTGGAACTGGAGGTGCAGCGCCTGGCACCGAATCCCCGGGTGCGCCTGGTGATCTACGACCAGGACGGCGGCGATGTGGCTGCGCGCACGGCACTGCGTTTGCAAGCGCTGGGCTACCGCCATGTGCATGTGCTGGAAGGTGGTGCGAACGCTTGGCAGGCGGCGGGTTTGCAGTTGTTCGCCGGGGTGCATGTGCCGTCGAAAGCCTTTGGCGAATTGGTGGAAGAGGCCAGCCACACACCCCACGTCACCGCGCAGCAACTGGCGGACTGGCAGGCCACGGGCGAGCCGCTGGTGGTGCTGGACGGTCGGCCGTTCGATGAATACCGCAAGATGACCATTCCCGGTTCGATCTGCTGCCCCAATGGTGAGCTGGGCTACCGCGTGCACGACCTGGTGCCGGATGAAACCACGCCGATCGTGGTCAACTGCGCCGGGCGTACCCGCAGCATTATCGGCGCCCAGACGTTGATCAACCTCGGGGTGAAGAACCCGGTTTATGCCCTGGAAAACGGTACCCAGGGTTGGTACCTGGCGGACTTCAAGCTGGAGCATGGCAGCACTCGGCGTTATGCCGACCAGGTCTCGACGGATCTGGGCCGGCAGCGCGAAGCTGCCCGGCAGTTGGCGGAGCGGGCAGGGGTGGTCAGTGTCAAGGCGGAGCAGGTCCGGCAATGGGCGGCGGACCCGGCCCGTAGCCTGTTCCTGTGCGATGTGCGTACCGCTGAAGAATTTGCCGCCGGCAGTTTGCCGGGGGCGCAACACACGCCGGGCGGGCAATTGATCCAGTCCACCGACCTGTACATCGGCGTGCGTCAGGCACGGGTGGTGCTGCTGGACAGTGATGGTGTGCGTGCGCCGATTGTCGCCAGTTGGCTGCGGCAGTTGGGGCATGAGGCGTATGTGCTGGAGGGTGGCGTCCACAGTGGATTGGCGCTGGAGGTCAAGGAGGCCGTGCCCTTTGACGCGCTGCCGCTGATCTCGGTGCAGGCGCTGGCCGAGGCGCTGAAGGACGGCACCGTGGACCTGGTGGACCTGCGCCCGAGCACGATCCATCGCAAGGGCCGGATTGTCGGTTCGCGCTGGTCGATTCGTTCGCGGTTGACCGCGGGTGGGCGTCCACTGGTGCTGCTGGCTGATGATCCGGCACTGGCCGCTTTTGCTGCGTTGGGCTTGGGCGGCGATGTGCGTTTGCTCGACGGCGGCTATTCCGCGTGGGTTGCGGCCGGTTTGCCGGTGATCGAGGATGCGCAAACGCCTCCGGACAACCAGTGCATCGACTTCCTGTTCTTCACCCACGACCGTCACAGCGGCAACAAGGACGCTGCCCGCCAATATCTCGCCTGGGAAATTGGCCTGTTGGCACAGATGAGCGAAGCGGAAATCGCCAGTCTCAAGCCATTGTTGCCCGCGTCACGGGTGCGCACCCGGCTGATTCACGCGGCGCGTACCGAAGGCGGCAATGGTGGTCGGGCGGTGAACGTACCGATCACCCGCCTGAGCACCGTGCTGTTCGACAACCTGGCCCAGATGCGTGACGCGCGCTCCCGACGCGACAGTGAGCGGGTCCTGAGTTACGGCGCACGCGGCAATCCCACCGCTTTTGCCCTTGAAGACCTGGTCACCGAACTTGAGGGGGGCTATCGCACACGGCTGTATGGCACCGGGCTCGCCGCCGCGGCGCAGACGTTCCTGGCCTACCTGCGGCCCGGCGACCATGTGTTGATCACCGACGCCGTCTATTCGCCGGTGCGCAAACTGGCCCGGGAGTTCCTCCAGCCATTCGGCATCGAAGTCAGCTATTTCGCCCCGGACGGCAGCGGCCTGGAAGCGCAACTGCAGGCCAACACCAAAATGGTCTACGCCGAAGTGCCGGGTTCGCTGCTGTATGAGCTGTGTGACCTGCCCGCGCTAGCCGCACTGTGCAAGCCGCGGGGCATTCTGTTGGCGGTGGACAACACCTGGGGCTCGGCGTACCTGTACCGACCGCTGGCGCTGGGTGCCGACATCTCGATCATGGCCTTGACCAAGTACCTTGGCGGCCACAGTGACGTGATGATGGGCAGCGTCTGCACCACCGAAGCGGCATGGCCGGCCCTGGCGAAAATGAGCGATACCTTTGGCAATGCAGTGAGTGCCGACGATGCCTACCTGATCCTGCGTGGCGCACGCACCCTGGCCTCTCGGCTGGACGTGCACGAGCGCCAGGCGTTGAAGATTGCCCAGTGGTTGCAGGCGCAGCCGCAGGTCAAGCGGGTGTTTCATCCGGCACTGGCGGAGCATCCTGGCCACGCGCTGTGGAAGCGTGACTTCAGCGGGAGCAACGGTTTGCTGTCCTTCGAACTCGACCGCGCGGATGCCGGCTACGTCGAACGGTTTATCGACGGCCTGCAGCTGTTTGGCCTGGGCGCATCCTGGGGCGGCTTTGAAAGCCTGGTGACCCTGGCCGATACACAGGATCGCCAGAACGCCGCCGACCGTGGATTGAACCCGGTGGTGCGCCTGCATGTGGGGCTGGAGGATGTGGAGGCGTTGATCGAGGATCTGCAGCGCGGGTTCGTGGCGGCGGGGCGTTGAGCCTTGCACCATGACAATTTGCGTCCGCCCATAGGTGCCCATCGAACTTTGTGTTTAACTTCGGCACCTGAAATTCGTTTCACTACCACCACTAGAAGGATTCCGTTCATGGCTCAAGTTACCCTCCGAGGCAACCCTGTCCAGGTCGAAGGCGATTTGCCGAAAGTCGGCGCCAAGGCGCCAGACTTCACCCTGACTGCCGGCGACCTGTCTGACGCGACCCTGGCGACTTTCGCCGGCAAGCGCAAAGTGCTGAACATTTTCCCAAGCGTTGATACCCCGACCTGCGCCACTTCGGTTCGCAAGTTCAACGCCCAGGTCAACGACGTGAACAACACCGTAGTGTTGTGCATTTCCACCGACCTGCCATTTGCCCAGGCGCGTTTCTGCGGTGCCGAAGGCCTGGAAAACGTGAAGAACCTGTCGGACTTCCGTGAGGCAGCCTTTGCTGTCGACTACGGTGTTGCGATTGCTGATGGCCCGCTCAAAGGCCTGACCGCCCGTGCCGTCGTGGTACTGGACGAGAACGACAACGTGCTGCACAGCGAACTGGTCAGCGAAATCGGCCAAGAGCCGAACTACGAGGCAGCCCTGGCTGTTTTGAAGTAACTGTTACTACGCATTACTGTCGTTTTGCAGTAACACGCGTGATGCAGTATTACGGCCTGGCCTAGTCCAGGCCGTTTTTATTTGTGCTTCAGAGGCTTAGCCAGATAGCGAATGGACTAAGCACAGAAGTTAAAAGTTGTAATCCAAGGTAAATAGCCGGTAAAGGCGCTTTTCTTAACGCGCCCCAGTGCTTATCTTTCAGCCTCCCGAAGAAGAAGCTCTCGCACCCAATGGTTGATCACTCCATGCAATCCACCCCTCGTCACTCCCGCCGCTGGCTGTTCGGCCTCCTCGTGCTGCTGGTCATTGCCGGCCTGTGCTGGAAGTTCTGGCCTGGCACGAGCCACAAGGACATCGCCGAGAAGAAGCCCGCCGGGCATGCCGGCAAGTCGGGGATGATGCGCCCGGGCTTTGGGGGTTCTACTGGCCCGGTGCCGGTGCGTGTGGCGCCGGCGGTGCTGGGCGAATTCCCGGTGTACTACAAGGCGCTGGGTACGGTGACGGCACTCAACACCATCAATGTGCGCAGCCGGGTTGGCGGAGAGCTGGTCAAGATCGCCTTTGAAGAGGGGCAGATGGTCAAGGCCGGTGACCTGCTGGCGGAAATCGACCCGCGCAGTTACCAGAATGCCTTGCTCCAGGCCCAGGGCACGTTGCTGCAGAACCAGGCCCAGCTGAAAAACGCCCAGGTCGACGTGCAGCGTTATCGCGACCTGTATGCCCAGGACAGTATCGCCAAGCAGACCCTGGACACCGCCGAAGCACTGGTGTTGCAGTACCAGGGCACGGTCAAGACCAACCAGGGCGCGGTGGATGACGCCAAGCTCAACCTCGAATTCACCAAGATCCGCGCCCCGATCACCGGTCGTGTCGGCCTGCGCCAGGTGGACGTGGGCAACCTCGTCGCCGCCAACGACACCACCTTCCTGGCGGTGATCACCCAGACCCAACCCATCAGCGTGGTCTTCACGTTGCCGGAAAACACCCTGGAAACCGTGCTGGCGCGTTATCACGCCGGCAACAAGCTGCCGGTGGAAGCCTGGGACCGTGGCGATGTCGCGGTGAAAGCCACGGGCGTGCTGCAGAGCCTCGATAACCAGATCGACGTCACCACCGGCACCCTGAAATTCAAGGCGCGGTTCGATAACAAGGACCAGGCGCTGTTCCCCAACCAGTTCGTGAACGTGCACTTGCTGGCCGACACCCTGCACAACGTGGTGCTGGCGCCGTCGGCAGCGATTCAGTTCGGCAATACCGGCACCTTCGTCTACGTGCTCGATGGCGACAAGAAGGTCAAGGTGCGTCCGCTGGTGATCGGTGATTCCGACGGCGACAACACCGTGGTCAAGCAAGGCCTGGCCGCCGGCGACCGCGTGGTGCTGGAAGGCACCGACCGCCTGAAGGACGGCAGCGACATTGAAGTGGTCAACGACAGCACTGAAGTGCCGACCACGCCGACCGAACACCTCCAGGGCCAGCCGGCAGCCAAGACGCAACAAGGCCCGGCTGATGCCGCCAAGGCGCAAAAGGGCGGCGCATGAACCTCTCGCGGCTGTTCATCCTTCGCCCGGTAGCCACTACCCTGAGCATGCTGGCCATTGTCCTGGCCGGCGTGATCGCTTATCGCCTGCTGCCGGTCTCGGCCTTGCCCCAGGTGGATTACCCGACCATCCGGGTGATGACCCTGTACCCCGGCGCCAGTCCGGACGTAATGACCAGCGCGGTCACGGCGCCCCTTGAGCGTCAGTTCGGGCAGATGCCCGGCCTGACCCAGATGGCGTCCACCAGCTCCGGCGGCGCCTCGGTGCTGACCCTGCGTTTCAACCTCGACATCAACATGGATGTCGCCGAGCAACAGGTGCAGGCCGCGATCAACGCCGCCACCAACCTGCTGCCCAAGGACCTGCCGGCGCCGCCGGTGTACAACAAGGTCAACCCGGCGGATACCCCGGTGCTGACCCTGGCCATCACCTCCAAGACCATGTTGCTGCCCAAGCTCAATGACCTGGTCGACACGCGCATGGCGCAGAAGATCGCGCAGATCAGCGGCGTCGGCATGGTCAGCATCGCCGGCGGCCAGCGCCAGGCGGTGCGGATCAAGGTCAACCCCGAGGCCCTGGCGGCCAACGGCCTGAACCTGTCGGATGTGCGCACCCTGATCGCCGCCTCCAACGTCAACCAGCCCAAGGGTAACTTTGACGGCCCCACGCGGGTGTCGATGCTCGACGCCAACGACCAGTTGGTCTCGCCCAAGGAATACGCCGAACTGATCCTCGCCTACAACAACGGCGCGCCGTTGCGGCTCAAGGATGTGGCGCAGATCGTCGACGGCGCCGAGAACGAACGCCTCGCGGCCTGGGCCAACGAAAACCAGGCGGTCCTGCTGAACATCCAGCGCCAGCCCGGGGCCAACGTCATCGAGGTGGTGGACCGCATCAAGGCGCTGTTGCCAAGCATCACCGACAACCTGCCGGCGGGCCTGGACGTGACGGTGCTTACCGACCGTACCCAGACCATCCGGGCCTCGGTCAAGGATGTACAACACGAATTGCTGATCGCCATTGCCCTGGTGGTGATGGTGACGTTCCTGTTCCTGCGCCGCTTCAGCGCGACCATCATTCCTTCCATCGCCGTGCCGCTGTCCCTGGTGGGCACCTTCGGCGTGATGTACCTCGCCGGTTTCTCCATCAACAACCTGACGCTGATGGCGCTGACCATCGCCACCGGTTTCGTGGTGGACGACGCCATCGTGATGCTGGAGAACATTTCCCGCTACATCGAGGAAGGCGATACACCGCTCAATGCGGCGCTCAAGGGCGCCAAGCAGATCGGCTTCACCCTGATTTCCCTGACCCTGTCGCTGATCGCGGTATTGATCCCGCTGCTGTTCATGGCGGACGTGGTGGGGCGCTTGTTCCGTGAATTCGCGATCACCCTGGCGGTGGCGATCCTGATTTCCCTGGTGGTGTCCCTGACCCTGACGCCGATGATGTGCGCGCGGTTGCTCAAGCGTGAGCCGAAAGAGGACGAGCAGGGCCGTTTCTACAAGGCCAGCGGCGCCTGGATCGACTGGCTGATCGAGGCCTACGGGCGCAAGTTGCAGTGGGTGCTCAGGCATCAGCCGCTGACCCTGCTGGTGGCCATCGCCACCCTGGGCCTGACCGTGGTGTTGTACATGGTAGTGCCCAAGGGCTTCTTCCCGGTGCAGGACACCGGCGTGATCCAGGGCATTTCCGAAGCGCCACAGTCGATTTCCTTTGCGGCGATGAGCCAGCGCCAGCAGGAACTGGCGAAGATCATCCTCGAAGACCCGGCGGTGGAGAGCCTGTCGTCCTATATCGGGGTAGACGGTGATAACGCCACCCTCAACAGTGGTCGCCTGCTGATCAACCTCAAGCCCCACGGCGAACGGGACCTGAGCGCGGCGCAGATCATCACGCGCCTGCAGCCGCAGTTGGACAAGCTGGTGGGGATTCGCCTGTTCATGCAGCCGGTGCAGGACCTGACCATCGAAGACCGCGTCAGCCGTACCCAGTACCAGTTCAGCATGTCCTCGCCGGACGCCGAGCTGCTGGCCTTGTGGAGTGAAAAGCTGGTACACGCCCTCAGCCAGTTGCCGGAACTCTCCGACGTCGCCAGCGACCTGCAGGACAAGGGCCTGCAGGTGTACCTGGTGATCGACCGTGACGCCGCATCGCGCCTTGGCGTGTCGGTGTCGACCATCACCGACGCGCTGTACGACGCGTTCGGCCAGCGGCAGATATCCACCATCTACACCCAGGCCAGCCAGTACCGCGTGGTATTGCAGGCCCAGTCCGGTGAAACCCTCGGCCCGGACGCCCTGAACCAGATCCATGTGAAAACCACCGACGGTGGCCAGGTGCGGCTGTCGAGCCTGGCCCATGTGGAACAGCGCCAGGCCCAGTTGGCAATCGCGCATATCGGTCAGTTCCCGGCGGTGATGATGTCGTTCAACCTGGCCCCCGGCGTGGCGCTGGGCAAGGGCGTCGACCTGATCAACCAGACCCAGAAAGACATCGGCATGCCGGTGGGCGTGCAGACCCAGTTCCAGGGCGCGGCCCAGGCATTCGAGGCTTCGCTGTCGAGTACCTTGCTGCTGATCCTGGCGGCGGTGGTGACCATGTACATCGTGCTCGGGGTGCTCTACGAGAGCTACATCCACCCGATCACCATCCTCTCGACCCTGCCGTCGGCAGCGGTGGGCGCCTTGCTGGCCTTGCTGCTCAGTGGCAACGACCTGGGGATGATCGCGATCATCGGCATCATCCTGCTGATCGGCATCGTGAAGAAGAACGCGATCATGATGATCGACTTTGCCCTCGACGCTGAGCGCAACCAGGGCCTGGACCCGCAAACCGCGATCTACCAGGCGGCGCTGTTGCGCTTCCGGCCGATCCTGATGACCACCCTGGCGGCGCTGTTCGGTGCCGTGCCGTTGATGCTCGCCACCGGCTCCGGCGCCGAGTTGCGCCAGCCGCTTGGCCTGGTGATGGTGGGCGGGTTGCTGGTGAGCCAGGTGTTGACCCTGTTTACCACCCCGGTGATCTACCTGTATTTCGACCGCCTCGGCCGTCGCTGGCGCAAAGAGCCGGTGCGCCTGGAGCCGGTTGAGTCATGAACCTGTCCGGACCTTTCATTCGCCGGCCGGTAGCCACCATGCTGCTGAGCCTGGCGATCATGCTGCTGGGCGGCGTCAGCTTCAACCTGTTGCCGGTGTCGCCATTGCCGCAGATCGATTTCCCGGTGATCGTGGTGTCGGCCAGCTTGCCGGGGGCCAGCCCCGAGGTGATGGCGTCTACGGTGGCCACGCCGCTGGAGCGTTCCTTCGGCGCGATTGCCGGCATTACCACCATGAGCAGTTCGTCGAGCCAGGGTTCGACCCGGGTGATCCTGGCGTTCGACTCCAATCGCGACATCAACGGCGCGGCGCGGGAAGTGCAAGCGGCGATCAACGCCTCGCGTAACCTGCTGCCCAGTGGCATGCGCAGCATGCCCACCTACAAGAAGATCAACCCGTCCCAGGCGCCCATCATGGTGCTGTCCCTGACCTCGGACGTGTTGCCCAAGGGCCAGCTGTACGACCTGGCCTCGACCATCCTGTCCCAAAGCCTGTCCCAGGTGCCGGGCGTGGGTGAAGTGCAGATCGGCGGCAGCTCGTTGCCCGCCGTGCGTATCGAACTGGAACCCAAGGCCCTCGACCAGTACGGCGTGGCCCTGGACGATGTGCGCAATACCATCGCCAATGCCAACGTGCGCCGGCCCAAGGGTTCGTTGGAGGACAGCCAGCGCAACTGGCAGATCCAGGCCAACGACCAGCTGGAAAAGGCCAAGGACTACGAACCGCTGCTGATCCGCTACCAGAATGGCGCGGCCTTGCGCCTGGGGGATGTGGCGAAGATCAGCGACGGCGTCGAGGACCGCTACAACAGCGGCTTCTTCAACAATGACTCGGCGGTGCTGCTGGTGATCAACCGCCAGTCCGGCGCCAACATCATCGAGACGGTGAAGCAGATCAAGGCACAACTGCCGGCCTTGCAGGCGGTGTTGCCGTCCAGCGTCAAGCTGAACCTGGCCATGGACCGTTCGCCAGTGATCACCGCCACCTTGCACGAAGCCGAGATGACCCTGCTGATTGCCGTGGCCCTGGTGATCCTGGTGGTGTACCTGTTCCTCGGTAACTTCCGCGCCTCGCTGATTCCCACCCTGGCGGTGCCGGTGTCGCTGGTGGGCACGTTTGCAGTGATGTACCTGTTCGGCTTTTCCCTGAACAACCTGTCGCTGATGGCGCTGATCCTCGCCACCGGCCTGGTGGTGGACGATGCCATCGTGGTGCTGGAGAACATTTCCCGGCACATCGACGAGGGTGTGCCGCCGATGAAGGCGGCGTACCTGGGGGCCCAGGAAGTCGGCTTCACCTTGCTGTCAATGAACGTCTCGCTGGTGGCGGTGTTCCTCTCGATCCTGTTCATGGGCGGTATCGTTACCAGCCTGTTCCGCGAGTTTTCCATCACCCTGGCAGCGGCGATCATCGTCTCGCTGGTGGTGTCGCTGACCCTGACCCCGATGCTCTGCGCCCGCTGGCTCAAGCCCCATGTCAAAGGCCAGGAAACAGGCTTGCAGCGCTGGAGCCAGAAGATCAACGACCGCATGGTGGCAGGCTACGCCCGCAGCCTGGACTGGGTGCTGCGTCACAAGCGCCTGACGCTGCTCAGCCTGTTGGTGACCATCGGCGTCAACGTCGCGCTGTATGTGGTGGTGCCGAAAACCTTCATGCCCCAGCAGGACACCGGGCAACTGATCGGCTTTGTGCGTGGCGACGACGGGCTGTCATTCAGTGTGATGCAGCCGAAGATGGAAATTTTCCGCAAGGCCGTCCTGCAGGACCCCGCGGTGTTGAGCGTGGCAGGCTTTATTGGCGGCAACAGCGGCACCAACAACGCGGTGATGCTGGTGCGGCTCAAGCCCATCAGCGAACGCAAGATTTCTGCCCAGGCGGTGATCGAGCGCATGCGCAAGAATGTGCCACTGGTGCCCGGCGGGCGCCTGATGCTGATGGCTGACCAGGACCTGCAATTCGGCGGCGGCCGCGACCAGACCACCTCGCAGTATTCCTACATCCTGCAGAGCGGCGACCTGGCGGCCCTGCGCCTGTGGTACCCGAAAGTGGTTGCCGCGTTGCGTGAGCTGCCGGAGCTGACCGCCATCGATGCCCGTGAAGGACGTGGGGCGGCCCAGGTGACGTTGATTGTCGACCGCGACCAGGCCAAGCGCCTGGGCATTGACATGGACATGGTCACTGCCGTGCTCAACAACGCCTACAGTCAGCGGCAGATTTCCACCATCTACGACAGCCTCAACCAGTACCAGGTGGTGATGGAGGTCAATCCGAAGTACGCCCAGGACCCGATCACCCTCAATCAGATGCAGGTGATCACGTCCACCGGTGCGCGCGTGCCGCTGTCGGCCATCGCTCACTATGAGAACAGCCTGGCGGACGACCGGGTCAGCCATGAAGGCCAGTTCGCCTCGGAAAACATTGCCTTTGATATGTCGCCCGGCGTCACGGTGGAGCAGGGCACGGCTGCCATTGAGCGGGCGATTGCCAAGGTCGGCCTGCCGGAAGAGGTGATCGCGAAGATGGCCGGTACGGCCGACGCCTTCGCTGCCACCCAGAAAGGCCAGCCGTTCATGATCCTCGGTGCACTGGTGGCGGTGTACCTGGTATTGGGGATTCTGTATGAGAGCTATATCCACCCGCTGACCATTCTGTCGACCTTGCCGTCGGCGGGGGTGGGCGCCTTGCTTTCGATTTACCTGCTGGGGGGCGAGTTCAGCCTGATCTCGCTGCTGGGGCTGTTCCTGCTGATCGGGGTGGTGAAGAAAAACGCGATCCTGATGATCGACCTTGCGCTGCAACTGGAACGCAAGGACGGCATGAGCCCGCTGGAATCGATCCGCGCCGCTTGCCTGGTGCGGCTGCGCCCGATCCTGATGACCACGCTGGCGGCGATTCTTGGCGCCGTGCCGCTGCTGCTCAGCACGGCCGAAGGCGCGGAAATGCGCCAGCCTCTGGGCCTGACGATTATCGGCGGGCTGGTGTTCAGCCAGATCCTGACCCTTTACACCACGCCTGTGGTTTACCTTTATCTCGACCGCCTGCGCCACCGTTTCAACGGTTGGCGCGGAGTGCGTACCGATGCTGCCCTGGACACTGCGCTATGACCGATTCAACGTTTCCCACCGTGCAACGTCTGGCGATGACTCGCGGCTCAAAGCTGCTGAGCCTGGCCCTGTGCGGCGTGATGCTCAGCGCCTGCGCCGTCGGCCCGGACTACAAACGCCCCGAATTGACCGAGCCTGCCCAGTACAAAGAGGCCCAGGGCTGGCGCCAGGCCGCGCCCAGCGACTCGCTGGCCCGGGGCGCCTGGTGGGAGCTGTACGGCGACAAACAACTCAATGAGCTGGTAGAAAAACTCAACAGCTCCAACCAGACCGTGGCCCAGGCCGAGGCGCGTTATCGCCAGGCCGCCTCGCAGGTGCGCAGTGCCCGTGGGGCGTTCTTCCCCACGGTTGACCTGAGTGCCTCGAAAAGCCGGGCCAGCCAGGGTACCGGCAGCAGTAATGCCAGCCTCAGCAGCTCCAGCAGCGGTATTCGCGACACCCTCAACACCCAGTTGGGCGTGAGCTGGGAAGCCGATATCTGGGGCAAACTGCGCCGGGGCCTGGAAGCCAATGAAGCCAGCGCCGAAGCCAGCGCGGCGGATCTTGCGGCGATGCGCCTGAGCCAGCAATCGGAACTGGTGCAGGATTACCTGCAACTGCGGGTCATGGACGAACAGACCCGTTTGCTGCAGGCCACGGTGGACACCTACCAGCGCTCCCTGCAGATGACCCAGAACCAATACCGCGCCGGTGTCTCGGGCAAGGACGCCATCGCCCAGGCCCAGACCCAGCTGAAAAGCACCCAGGCCAGCATGATCGACCTGATCTGGCAGCGGGCGCAGCTGGAAAACGCAATTGCCGTGCTGATCGGTGTGCCGCCGGCCAACTTCAACCTGGCGGTGAGCAAGGACATTCCGGCGCTGCCGCAGATTCCGGTGAGCCTGCCGTCGCAACTGCTGGAGCGCCGCCCGGATATCGCCCAGGCGGAGCGCTCGGTGATCGCGGCCAATGCCAACATCGGCGTGGCCAAGACCGCTTACTACCCGGACCTGACCCTGAGCCTGGCCGGCGGCTATTCCAGCAGCACCTACGCCGACTGGATCAGCCTGCCGAACCGCTTCTGGTCGGTGGGGCCGAAACTCGCCATGACCCTGTTCGACGGGGGCCAGCGTTCGGCCGAAGTTGACCGCGCCGAGGCGTCCTACGATGAAACCGTGGCCAAGTACCGCCAGACCGTACTCGACGGCTTCCGCGAGGTGGAAAACTACATGGTCCAGCTCAAGGTCCTGGAAGACGAGGCGGTCGTGAGTAACGAGGCCCTCGAAGCGGCCCGGGAATCCCTGCGCCTGACCCAGAACCAATACAAGGCCGGGTTGATCGCCTATCTCGATGTGGTCACCGTGCAAGCCACCGCCCTGAGCAACGAGCGTACGGTGCTGACCCTGCTGCAAACCCGGCTGGTTGCCAGTGTGCAATTGATCGCTGCACTGGGCGGTGGTTGGGATGGCCAAATGCAGCTGAGCGACAAGAAGTAAACCCCGCTCTGGCTGGTGTACCGGCTTGTGTGGGAGCGGGCTTGCTCGCGAAAACGGTGGGTCAGTCAACTGTGTATGAACTGACCCGCCGCTTTCGCGAGCAAGCCCGCTCCCACAAGGGTTCTGCGGTGTTTTTGAGCCAGCGGATTGGCGTCAAATTTTGAATGATGGCTATACGACAATATTTCAGGTGTACAAGATTTATTCTCGCTACAATCCCTGACTTTTCAGCCCGGCACGGATGCCGTTCGGCCCATAGGTCACGAGAAGTCCCATGCTCACCGGTAGTTATTCCCCCGCCCTGGTCCTGATTTCCCTGTTCGTCGCGATCCTTGCATCCTATACGGCGTTGGACCTGACCGGCCGCATCGCCACTGCCAGGGGCCGCGCGGTGTACCTGTGGATGGGCGGCGGCGCGCTGGCGATGGGCGTGGGGATCTGGTCGATGCACTTTATCGGCATGCTCGCCTTCCGCCTGCCCATCAGCCTCGGCTATGACGTCGGCATCACGGCGCTGTCGTTGTTGATCGCGATCCTGTCCAGCGGTTTTGCCTTGTGGCTGGTGAGCCAGCCGCGTTTGCCGGCGTGGCAACTGGCATTTGGCGCATTGATCATGGGCGCCGGCATCAGCGCCATGCACTACACTGGCATGGCCGCCATGCGCATGACCCCCGGCATCGACTACGACCCCACGCTGTTCACCGCCTCGTTGCTGATTGCCGTGGGTGCGTCGGCGGCGGCGTTGTGGATTGCCTTCAACCTGCGGCGCAACACGCCGTATGTGCGGTTGGCCCGAGGCGGGGCGGCGATGGTGATGGGCGTGGCGATTGTCGGCATGCACTACACCGGCATGGCCGCCGCGCGTTTCGCCGATGGCAGCTTCTGCGGCGCGGCCCTGGACGGCTTGAGTGGCAAGGGTCTGGATAACCTGGTGCTGGTCACCACCCTGGCAGTGTTGATCATCGCGCTGCTGACCTCCCTGGCCGATGCCCGCCTGGAAGCCCGCACCGCGGTGTTGGCCGACTCCCTGACCCAGGCCAACCAGGAACTCACCCACCTGGCCCTGCACGACATGCTCACCGGCTTGCCCAATCGCACCCTGCTCGCCGACCGGATCCAGCAGGCGATACAGCGGGTGAACGAAGAGGGCGGCTGCTTCGCGCTGATGTTTATCGACCTGGACGGCTTCAAGCCGGTGAATGACGCTTTTGGTCACCACATGGGCGACCAGCTGTTGCAGCAAGTCGGCCTGCGCCTGCGCGAAGACTTGCGCAGCCAGGACACCCTGGCCCGCATCGGCGGTGACGAGTTTGTATTGCTGGTGCAATTGGGCCAGCCCGACGATGCGTTGCGCCTGGCCGAGCGCCAGGTGGGCATGATCAACCAGGCCTTCCACGTCGCCGAGCATGAGCTGAAAATCTCCGCCAGCATCGGCATCGCGCTGTTCCCCGGCAACGGCGCCACGCCCCAGGAACTGCTGATGAACGCAGACGCGGCGATGTATCACGCCAAGGGCATGGGCAAGAACGGCTACAGCTTTTTCGACGTGTCGATGAACACCAATGCGCGCAAGCAACTGCAACTGCTGCAGGACTTGCGCAATGCCGTGGAGCACGAGCAGTTCCGGCTTTATTACCAGCCCAAGTTCGACGCCATCAGCGGCCGCCCGGTCGGTGCCGAGGCGCTGCTGCGCTGGGAGCACCCGCAACAAGGCCTGTTGTTGCCGGACAAGTTTATCGAGCTGGCGGAAAAGACCGGGCTGATCATCCCCATCGGCGAATGGGTACTCAACGAAGCCTGCCGCCAGATGCAGGTGTGGTATGCCCAGGGCTATCACGACTGGCGCATTGCCGTGAACCTGTCGGCGTTGCAGTTCTGCCACGCCGGGCTGGTCAAGAGTGTCGCCGCTGCCCTGGAACGCCACCGCTTGCCAGCCAACAGCCTGACCCTGGAAATCACCGAAACCACCGCCATGAGCGATGCCGACGCGAGCATGACGGTGTTGCAGAAGCTTTCGGACATGGGCGTCGACCTGTCCATCGACGACTTCGGTACCGGCTATTCGAGCCTGATGTACCTCAAGCGCCTGCCGGCCAATGAGCTGAAGATCGACCGGGGCTTCGTGCGTGACCTGGAGCACGACAGCGACGACGCCGCCATCGTCTCGGCCATCGTTGCCCTCGGTCAGGCCCTGGGCCTGCGTATTGTGGCCGAGGGTGTAGAGACCGACTCACAGCAGAGCTTCCTCACCCGGCTGGGCTGCGATTCGCTTCAGGGGTATTTGCTGGGGCATCCGTTGCCGGCCGAGGGTTTCATGGCCGACATCCAGCGCGCCGAGCAGGTGGTGAGTGTGCATTCGGTGATGTGAGCCCATGCAAAACCTGCAGGGCGCAGGTAGTATTGGATCCATCAGCTCACGTTGAACCAGGAGACCTTACACATGGACAAAGTCGTCGTCATCACCGGTGGCAGTCGTGGGATCGGCGCCGCCACGGCGCTGCTGGCCGCCGCCCAGGGCTATCGCATCTGTATCAATTACCAGGCCGATGAAGACGCCGCCCACCGCGTACTTGAGCAAGTGCGTGCCCTCGGCGCCCAGGCGATTGCCGTGCGGGCTGATGTGAGCATTGAAGACGAAGTGATTGGCCTGTTCCACCGGGTCGATACCGAACTGGGCCGGGTGACGGCACTGGTCAACAACGCAGGTACCGTCGGGCACAAGTCGCGGGTCGATGAGATGTCCGAGTTCCGCATCCTGAAGACCCTCAGGACCAATGTGCTGGGGCCGATCCTGTGTGCCAAGCATGCGCTGCTGCGCATGTCGCCCAAGCATGGCGGGCAGGGCGGCAGCATCGTCAACGTTTCATCGGCCGCCGCGCGGTTGGGCTCGCCGGGGGAATATGTGGATTACGCCGCGTCCAAGGGCGCGCTGGATACCTTCACTCTCGGGCTCTCCAAGGAAGTGGCGGGCGAGGGGATCCGGGTCAATGGCGTGCGTCCCGGGTTTATTTTCACCGACTTCCACGCCCTGAGCGGCGACCCGGATCGGGTCAGCAAGCTTGAACCGGGCATCCCCATGGCCCGTGGCGGGCGTGCAGAGGAAGTCGCGGAAGGGATTATCTGGCTGCTCTCGGACAAGGCGTCCTATGCGACGGGAACCTTTCTTGACCTGGCGGGCGGTCGGTAGTTTTGTACCGCCTGTGGCGAGGGGCACGCCGCTCGCCACAGCCCAGGTATCAGGCGCCGCGCAGCGCTTCATAGCCCCTGAGGGAAAACGCCTTGAGCAGGCTGGCCTCCGAGTCTGGATGAATGGCGTAGCCGTGATTCGAAAAACCGTCCAGGACACCGTTGCGGCTATGGCTGGCGCTTAATTTGAGATCGTCCACGTTGTCGATAAATCGCAGTACCTTATCCAGGTTGTAGGTGGCGTCGGCGCGAGAGTCCGGGTCTTGGTTGGCCGTGCTCCAGTCACCCACCTGGCGCTTCAGGTCATCGCTCACTTCGTAGTGGTCGCGGTTATCCAGGAAGTTCTTCAGCACAGGGCTTTGTTCGGTAATCTGGTCACTCGATCGATGATCTCCCGCGGGGCGCCCGGTAGCGCCTGTCATTTCGCGCACCTGTTGCTGCTCTGCGGCACGCATATAGTGGGGAGGAACGGGAAGGGGTCGCAGGCCGGCAGCTGAAGAAATAGTCATAAGGCATCTCTGATGTGAACCAAGTGAATGCGCTCTTTCTATCGTAAGAAATAGCGCACTCCTGTGTGGTTCTTAGCCCGGCTACGGTTCCCATCCGTAGGTTAAAACGACCGCACAATCTTCCCCAGCGTCTCCATCGCCTTCTCACACGACTCATCCCACGGGCTGCCGTAGTTCAAGCGAATGCAGTTCCTGAAGCGCTGTGTCGGCGAGAAGATCGGTCCCGGTGCGATGCTGATGCCCTGGGCCAGCGCCATCTGGAACAACTTCAACGAGTCGGTTTGTTCCGGCAATTCCAGCCACAGGAAGTACCCGCCGGCAGGCTGGCTGACCCGTGTCTGCGCCGGGAAATAGCGCGCGATGGCGGCGAGCATGGCGCTTTGCTGTTCTTCCAGCGCGTAACGCAATTTACGCAGGTGCCGGTCGTACCCGCCGTGTTGCAGGTAATCGGCAATCGCCGCCTGGGCGGGCATCGAGGCACACAGCGACGTCATCAACTTCAGCCGCTCGATCTTCTGCGCATAACGTCCGGCGGCGACCCAGCCGATGCGGTAGCCCGGAGCCAGGCTCTTGGCGAACGAGCCGCAATGCATCACCAGGCCTTCGGTGTCGAACGCCTTCGCCGGTTTGGGCGCCTGTTGACCGTAGTACAACTCGGCGTACACGTCGTCTTCGATCAGCGGCACCTGGTGGCTGCGCAGTAACTCCACCAGTTCCTGTTTCCGGGCCTCGGGCATGGTTGCGCCCATCGGGTTCTGGAAACTGGTCATGCACCAGCAGGCCTTGATCGGGTAGCGCTCCAGGCTTTGCGCCAGCACCTTGAGGTCGATGCCATCGCGTGGGTGTACGGGGATTTCCACCGCCTTGAGTTTCAGGCGCTCGAGGATTTGCAGGCTGGCGTAGAACGCCGGTGCTTCGATGGCCACCAGGTCGCCCGGCTCGGTCACGGCTTGCAGGCACAGGTTCAGTGCTTCAAGGGCGCCGTTGGTGATCAACAGTTCTTCCATGGGCAGCATCAGCCCGCCCACCATGTAGCGCAAGGCAATTTGCCGGCGCAGTTGCGGGTTGCCCGGCGACATGTCGGTGACCACCATGCGCGGGTCCATTTCCCGGCTGGCGCTGGCCAGGGAACGGGCCAGGCGTTGCAGCGGGAACAGCGTCGGGCTGGGGAAGGCCGAGCCGAAGGGCACGGTTTGCGGGTCCTTGATGGAATCGAGCACCGAGAACACCAATTCGCTGACGTCCACCTCGGTGGACTCGTGCACATGGGCACTCACCACCGGCTCGGAAAACGGGCTGGGCGCATGGGTGTTGACGAAGTACCCGGAGCGCGGCCGGGCGCGGATCAGCCCGCGTCGCTCCAGCAGGTAGTACGCCTGGAACACCGTGGACGGGCTGACACCGTATGTCTGGCTGGCATAACGCACCGAAGGCACGCGCTGGCCGGGCCCGAGCACGCCGGAGCGGATCAGTTCTGCGATGTCGTCGGCGAATTTTTCGTAGCGTTTCATTGGGGCTCAGTGCTTTGAACAAATTTTTCTGATTGAACACAGATCAAACGGTGGGAGCGGGCTTGCTCGCGAAAGCAATCTTTCAGTTGATGTATCCATTGACTGGCACACCGCTTTCGCGAGCAAGCCCGCTCCCACATTTGATCTCCAGTGTTGCTGAAAGCTTGGGCTCAGCGATTCAATGGCGCCACAAACCGGCTGTCCGCCGCGCTGTAAATCCACGGCTCATCCACATCCGAGACCTTGAAGCGGATCGTCTGCGAACTGCTGGCCGGCTTCTCTGCGGTCATCGCCACCGACACCGGCACATCGGTAATCTCACCTGGTGCCAGGCTGATCTCGGTCTTGCCCTGCAGCTGGAAGCCGTCGCCGTCCATCAGCTCCAGGCGGTAATCCTGGCGCTGCTGGGTCTTGTTGATGACCTTGAGGCTGTAGATGTTCTCGATCAAGCCGTCACTGTTCTCGCGGAACATCCCCCGGTCCTTGGTCACGTCCAGCGACACCATCGGGCGTTCCACCAGCGCCACCACCAGCGCGCCGATCATCACCAGCAGCACGGCACTGTAGCCGATCAGGCGTGGCCTGAGCAGATGGGTCTTGCCACCTTGCAACTGATGCTCAGAGGTGTAGCTGACCAGGCCGCGGGCATAGCCCATTTTATCCATGATCGAATCACAGGCATCAATACACGCGGCGCAGCCGATGCATTCCATTTGCAGGCCGTCACGGATGTCGATGCCGGTGGGGCATACCTGCACGCACAGCTGGCAGTCGATGCAATCACCCAGGCCGACGTCCGCCGGTTGCACGTCTCGTTTGCGCGGGCCACGGTTCTCGCCGCGGGCTACGTCGTAGGAAATGGTCAGGGTGTCCTTGTCGAACATCACACTCTGGAACCGCGCATACGGGCACATGTGCATGCACACCGCTTCACGCAGCCAGCCGGCGTTGATGTAGGTGGCGCCGGTAAAGAACAGCACCCAGAACAGGCTTACGCCACCCATCTGCCAGGTCAGCAGCTCCTCGGCCAGCGGCCGGATCGGCGTGAAGTAGCCGACAAATGTCAGCCCGGTCAGCACGCTGATCCCCAGCCACAGCGTGTGCTTGGCCGAGCGCCGCGCCAGCTTGTCCAGGCTCCAGGGCGCAGCTTGCAGCTTGATACGTTGGTTTCGCTCGCCTTCAGTGACCTTTTCGCACCACATGAACAACCAGGTAAACGAGCTTTGCGGGCAGGTATAGCCACACCACACACGCCCTGCGAATACGGTGATGGCGAACAGGCCGAACGCGCAGATGATCAACAGCGCCGACAGCAGGATGAAATCCTGGGGCCAGAACGTGGCACCGAAGATGTGGAATTTGCTTTCAGCCAGGTCCCATAACACCGCCTGCCGTCCGCCCCAGTTCAGCCACACGGTGCCGAAAAATGCCAGGAACAGAAAGCCTGCGCCTGCCACGCGCAAGGTACGGAACAGGCCGGTAAAACTGCGGGTGTGAATCAGGTTGTCGCTGGATTTGGCCTTCATCTTCTTTGGATGTGCAGGCTCAAACACTTCTACGGTTCGGACGGGGATTCTATCGCTCATGGTCTTTCGCTCATCAGCCTCCATCAGGCAGATGAACTATGACCGGCGCTCTGTTTGCATAACAGACTCAGGTATGGCGATAAAAAGCGGATCAGATGGGCCGCCCGTGCATGCCTGCGACAATGTGCTGCACCCGGTGGTGCGCGGGGTGCAGCGCTTTTGAGGCGGGGCTGATCCAGGTCAATCAAATCACCGAATCACCGTCGGTAGCTTTCAAGTGCTTACGGCCGTCTTTGGCACCCGCTACGGTCAATGCGTCGGCTTCGGCTTCGGTGATATAGGTGCGGTCACCGTTCAGCTTCACGAACGACATGGATTTCTCGCTGTCGGTTTCGACCGTGACATGGGTGGCTTCCAGTTGTTTCTCGTGGCCGTCCACATCGACGGTGAAGAAACATTGCTGACCTTCGATACGTACGGGCATATCGATCTCCTTTTTGTGGGCTATTACTGATTAGGGTGGGATGCGCAGGCAATGGTTCTGCGCAACTGACTGACGGTCGATGCTGTCCATGTTCTATCGACCCCCAACAAGGAAACGTCCATGGACGCCTGGTGGCATGAAGTCTGGGTAACCCTGCAAGCGGAATTTGCCGATATCGGCGATGCCCGGCAACTCACGCAAATCACCGTTCGGCTGCTGATTGCGGCGATATTGGGCGGGATCCTGGGTTACGAGCGCGAACAGAAAGGCAAGGCCGCCGGGGTACGCACCCACATGCTCGTGGCCCTGGGCGCCGCGCTGTTCGTGTTGGTGCCGAGCATGTCCGGCTCCCAGGCAGACGCCATGAGCCGAGTGCTGCAGGGCGTGATCGCGGGCATCGGCTTTCTTGGCGCCGGCACCATCCTAAAGGGCAAGGAAGACGAGGAGGGTCAGCACGTCAAAGGCCTGACCACCGCCGCCGGCTTGTGGATGACCGCCGCCATTGGGGTGGCGGCGGGAATGGGGCGGGAATCCACGGCGGTACTCAGCACGTTGTTGGCCTTGGCGGTGTTCAGTGTGATGCCAAGAATCGTCAGGCTATTGGAAAAGAATTAGTCGCCGTATGTTTCATCAGGTCGCGCGTGAATGGGCTGACAGCGTGATGTCGAGGCGTGTGCAACTTCACGCTCCTGCTGTATTGATCACTGTACCGGAATGGTGATTTGATCTTCTTTGTGATACGCGAATATGCGTTGGTCTTGAGCGAGCAAGTCAACACGAACCACCGGAAGCAGGCGCTGCGTATAGCCGTAATACTCGCGCTGAAGTTTCTTGGCCGCATCTCTTCCTGGCAAGTTGGCAGCGTTATAGAAGAAAGCCTGGAAGGGGACGTTATCAATCTCGGACACTGTCCAGGCTGAGGTGACGACTTCATTCCAATCTTCAATATAGTTTGCCGGCATCAGTTTTCTGACAGTGATGCTTAGAGAAAACTGCTGCGCCGATCCACGAAACGCACACATAAAAAAATAAGCCGGTTTGACTTTGTTGAAGTGGGCCATCCAGGTGGGGCCATCCACCACGCCTTGCTCATCGCAGTGCCGGCTCCATTCACGCTGGTAGCCTGGCAGCTCCCTGGAGGTTTCGCCGCATCCATCCGGGCGGTCACCTGTCGCACCATTGGTGGGAAAAGAGCAGCGCACGCTGATTGGGCCCGCTGCGGTGGAGGGCAATGCCGACATTATTACGCCAGCGTCCCGTGCAAACAGCTTCCTGATACCCAGGTCGGCTCGCAGGTAAGAGAATGCGGCGGCATTGCGCTCAAGCTCGCCGGGCGATGCTATGAGGCTGTCAGTGACGCGAATAAGCACCCCATTGCAGTGATACAGGGCCACGCCTTCGGCACACTGAGCAGCGGTGTCCTGGTAGCGGTTGTTTAATTTGCTTGCGATTTCCGTATCGAGCGGGCCGGAGGGTTCGGTGGTGCAGGCGGTCAAGGTGCAAAGGGAAAGCAGCAGGTAGGCGGCTGTTCTTTTCATGAGGTATCTCCGAGAGGTTTATTGTTCTGTTGTTCGCGCGTCGCGCACTTTGATCATGGGCGGCGTTCGTCTCGGCTGATACTGTCGGTTTTGACAGTTCTTTATAATTTTTTGTGAATGAAGTTGCAGCTTATAGATTCAAGTAAACGCGGAAGCCTGAAGCTTCCGCTTTTTACTTCCTGTGATCGGTCTCTTCAGACAATCACCGGCGGCATGGTCGTCGGTGGTTCCTCCACCGGTGGTGGCTGTGTGCCTGGCGGTTCCTGCTCGGGAACCGGGTCGGGTTCGGTCGGCGGTAATGTGGGCTTATCTATATTGGGATCAGGCGTTTCAGCCGGAATAGGGATATTCATCGGTATGGCCTCCTTTGTGCTTTGCTCTATCGGTGGACAATCGCGTGGTGGATTTGATTCCCCGCCCGATGGCGGGATATCCGCCTGAACTTTTCACTCGTCGGCATGCTCGGAACCTAGACGGCCCTGCTCAGGGAGAGTGGCGTCGTTTCAGAATTTGAATCAAGCACAAGAGCGTCCACTGGGCGTTAAGGGGAGATGCTCGATGACTGCTGAAACACTGACTCAAGACGATTCAACCTCCACATTACCGCTGTCCCAGGCGCTGTTGCTGCCAAGGATCGCGATTGAAAGCACGACCCCGGTGATCGATGGCGGCGAGTTCGCGGTCAAGGCTGTGGTTGGCCAGCGCGTGCAGGTTGCCAGCAAGGTGTTCGCTGATGGCCACGACAAGCTTGCGGTGATGATCCGCTGGCGCCCGCGCAGTGAAGAAAGCTGGCACAGCGTGGTGATGACCGATGTCGGCAACAACGGCTGGGAAGGCGCATTCACCGTGACCGCCCAGGGCCCGCATGAGTATTGCATCGAAGCCTGGATCGACACGTTTGCCAGCTTTCGCTACGAACTGAGCAAGAAACACGAGGCCGGGGTGCCGGTCAGCCTGGAGTTGCAGGAAGGCCGCAGCCAGGTCTTGCAAGCCGCCGAGCGCAGTGACAATGAGCTGCGTGACCGCTTGATGTTGCTGCACCACGAACTCTCCGGTTTGCTGGAAACCGAGCAGGTCGCGTTGTTCCTGCACGAAGACAGTGCACACCTGATGACCCAGGCCGATCACCGCGCCTATTTGAGCATCAGCCCGGTGTATCCGATTAATGTAGAGCGCGAGGCTGCGCAATTTGCCAGCTGGTACGAGTTGTTTCCCCGCTCGATCACCGACGATCCCGCGCGCCATGGCACATTCAACGATGTGCACTCACGGCTGTCGATGATCCACGACATGGGCTTTGACGTGCTGTACTTCCCGCCGATCCATCCGATCGGTCGCAGCCACCGCAAGGGCAAGAACAATTCCCTGACCGCCGGGCCGGACGACCCGGGCAGCCCGTATGCCATCGGCAGCGAAGAGGGCGGCCACGAGGCGATCCATTCGCAGTTGGGCACCCGTGAGGATTTCCGCAACCTGGTCAAGGCCGCCGCCGACCATGGCCTGGAAATCGCGCTGGATTTTGCCATCCAGTGCTCCCAGGACCACCCGTGGCTCAAACAGCATCCGGGCTGGTTCAACTGGCGGCCCGACGGCACGATCAAATACGCCGAGAACCCGCCGAAGAAATACCAGGACATCGTCAACGTCGACTTCTACGCGGCCGACGCGATTCCCAGCCTGTGGGTCGAGTTGCGCGACATCGTGGTCGGTTGGGTGGAAGAGGGCGTGAAGACCTTTCGCGTCGACAACCCCCACACCAAGCCGCTGCCGTTCTGGCAATGGCTGATCAGCGATGTGCGTTCTAAATACCCCGAAGTGATCTTCCTCGCCGAAGCCTTCACCACCCCGGCGATGATGGCGCGCCTGGGCAAGGTTGGTTACTCCCAGAGCTACACCTACTTCACCTGGCGCAACACCAAGGCCGAGTTGAGCGAGTACCTGAGCGAACTGAACGAGTCGCCGTGGCGCGAGTGCTTCCGGCCGAACTTCTTCGTCAACACCCCGGACATCAACCCCGGCTTCCTGCATGAATCCGGCCGCGCCGGCTTCTTGATCCGCGCCGCGTTGGCCACCATGGGCTCAGGCCTGTGGGGCATGTACTCGGGTTTTGAACTGTGCGAAGCGGCCCCGGTGCCGGGCAAGGAAGAGTACCTGGACTCGGAGAAGTACGAGATCCGCCCGCGAGACTTCACGGCGCCGGGCAACATCATTGCCGAGATCGCCCAGCTCAACCGCATCCGCCGGCAGAACCCGGCCTTGCAGACGCACCTGGGGCTCAAACTCTACAACGCGTGGAACGACAACATCCTGTACTTCGGCAAACGCAGCGAGGATGGCAGCAACTTTATCCTGGTGGCCGTGAGTCTCGACCCGTTCAACGCCCAGGAGGCCAATTTCGAGTTGCCGCTGTGGGAGCTGGGCTTGCCGGACGATGCCCAGACCCAGGGCGAAGACCTGATGACCGGCCACCGCTGGACCTGGTACGGCAAGACCCAGTGGATGCGCATCGAACCGTGGCATCAGCCATTCGGCATCTGGCGCATTACCGTTTCCTGAATCGACACCGATCTCCAAACCACTGGAGATCAAAGGTGGGAGCGGGCTTGCTCGCGAAAGCGGAGTGTCAGTCTCCGAATCGGTCCACTGATATACCGCTTTCGCGAGCAAGCCAGCTCCCACATTGACCGAGTTCCTTCAGGCAGAATTTTTCGAATTCCCAGGAGTTTCCAATGGCGAAGAAACCCAAGGCTGCCACCTTTATCAAAGATCCGCTCTGGTACAAGGACGCGGTGATTTATCAGGTTCACGTCAAATCGTATTTCGACTCCAACAACGACGGCATCGGTGATTTTCCCGGGCTGATCGCCAAGCTCGACTACATCGCCGACCTTGGTGTGAACACCATCTGGCTACTACCGTTCTACCCCTCGCCACGCCGTGACGATGGCTATGACATCGCCGAATACCGCGGTGTGCACAGCGACTACGGGACCATGGCCGACGCCAAGCGCTTTATCGCCGAAGCCCATAAACGCGGGCTGCGGGTGATCACCGAGCTGGTGATCAACCACACCTCCGACCAGCACCCATGGTTCCAGCGGGCCCGCAAGGCCAAGCCCGGCTCGGCGGCGCGGGATTTCTATGTATGGTCCGATGACGACCAGAAATACGACGGCACCCGGATCATTTTCCTCGACACCGAAAAGTCCAACTGGACCTGGGACCCGGTCGCCGGCCAATACTTCTGGCACCGCTTTTACTCCCACCAGCCGGACCTCAACTTCGACAACCCGCAGGTCATGAAAGCCGTCCTGTCGGTGATGCGCTACTGGCTCGACATGGGCATCGACGGCCTGCGCCTGGATGCCATTCCGTACCTGATCGAGCGCGACGGCACCAACAACGAAAACCTCCCCGAAACCCACGACGTGCTCAAGCAGATCCGCGCCGAGATCGACGCCAACTACCCCGACCGCATGCTCCTGGCCGAAGCCAACCAATGGCCGGAAGACACGCAGTTGTACTTCGGGGACAAAAAGGGCGACGACGGCGATGAGTGCCACATGGCGTTCCACTTCCCGCTGATGCCGCGCATGTACATGGCGCTGGCCCAGGAAGACCGTTTCCCGATCACCGACATCCTGCGCCAGACCCCGGAGATCCCGGCCAATTGCCAATGGGCAATCTTCCTGCGCAACCACGATGAACTGACCCTGGAAATGGTCACCGACAAAGAGCGCGACTACCTCTGGAACTATTACGCTGCCGACCGCCGTGCACGTATCAACCTGGGGATTCGCCGCCGCCTGGCGCCGCTGATGGAGCGCGACCGCCGGCGCATCGAGCTGCTCAACAGCCTGCTGCTGTCGATGCCGGGCACGCCGACCCTGTACTACGGCGATGAGATCGGCATGGGCGACAACATCTACCTCGGTGACCGCGACGGCGTGCGTACGCCGATGCAATGGTCCATCGACCGCAACGGCGGCTTCTCCCGCGCCGACCCGGCCAGCCTGGTATTGCCGCCGATCATGGACCCGCAATACGGCTACCAGTCGGTCAACGTCGAAACCCAGACCCAGGACCCGCACTCGTTGCTGAACTGGACGCGGCGCATGCTCGCGGTGCGTAAACAGTCCAAGGCGTTCGGTCGCGGCAGCCTGAAAATGCTCTCGCCCAGCAACCGCCGCATTCTGGCGTATACCCGCGAATACGCAGGCGCCGATGGCAAGAATGAAATCATCCTGTGCGTGGCCAACGTGTCCCGCAGTGCCCAGGCGGCAGAACTGGACCTCTCGGCGTTTGCCGGCATGGTTCCGGTGGAGATGCTCGGTGGCAATGCCTTCCCGCCCATTGGCCAGCTGAATTTCCTGCTGACCCTGGCGCCGTATGGCTTCTATTGGTTCGTGCTGGCGGCGGAAAACCAGATGCCAAGCTGGCACGTGGAACCGGCGCAAAGCATCCCGGACTTCACCACCCTGGTGCTGAAGAAACGCATGGAAGAATTGCTCGAAGCACCGTGCCGCACCTCTCTGGAGCAGAATGCGTTGCCGGCGTGGCTGCCCAAGCGCCGCTGGTTTGCCAGCAAGGATACGGCAATCGACAGCGTGCACATCGCTTATGGCGTGCGCTTCGGCGACCCGCAGCATCCGGTGCTGCTCAGTGAAATCGAAGTCACCAGCGCCGGCCAGGTCAGCCGCTATCAACTGCCGTTCGGCTTCCTTGGCGAAGACCAGTTCACCAGCGCCTTGCCGCAACAACTCGCGCTTGCCCGTGTACGGCGAGTGCGTCAGGTAGGTTTGGTGACCGATGCCTTCAGCCTCGACACTTATATCCGCGGCGTGATCCAAGGCCTGCAGGCCAAAACCGTCCTCGACTCCACCGATGGCGAGATTCGCTTCGAGCCCACGGCGCAGTTGGCCAAACTGGAATTGAACGACGAGTCGGAAGTGCGCTACCTCGCGGCGGAGCAGTCCAACAGTTCCGTGGTGGTGGGCGGCAGCCTGGTGCTCAAGTTGATCCGAAAAGTCAGCGCCGGGGTTCACCCCGAGCTGGAAATGGGCGCCTACCTGACCGAGGCCGGCTACGAGCATATCTCGCCGCTGTTGGGCTCGGTGATCCGCCACGATGCCGATGGCCAGGACAACCTGCTGATGATCGCCCAGGGTTACCTGAGCAACCAGGGCGACGCTTGGGGCTGGACCCAGAATAACCTGGAGCGAGCGATTCGCGACGAACTGGCCGAAGCCATGTCCGAGCAGGAACAGCACTACAACGCCCTTGGCGAGCTGGCGGATTTCGCCGGCTTGCTCGGCCAGCGCCTGGGCGAGATGCACCTGGTGCTGGCGGCGCCCACCACTAACAAGGCGTTCAAGCCCGAGGTCACAACCCTCAAGGACAGCCAGGGCTGGGCCAGGCACGTGGGCGCGCAAATCGACCACGCCTTGCAGTTGCTCAAACAGCATCAAACCAAGTTGAACCCTGCCGATCAGGCGTTGGTCAGTGCTTTACTGGAGCAGAAAAAGGCCATCGCCAGTCACGTTCAGGACCTGGCGAAAGCCACGGTGGGCGGGTTGCGCATTCGCGTGCACGGCGACCTGCACCTGGGCCAGGTACTGGTGGTCAAGGGCGATGCCTACCTCATCGACTTCGAGGGCGAACCGGCGCGGCCGTTGCCTGAGCGTCGCGGCAAACACAGCCCGTACAAGGATGTGAGCGGGGTGCTGCGCTCGTTTGATTACGCGGCGGCCATGGCGGTGAATGTGCAGGGCGTCGACCAGTCGCCCGAGGCCAATGCGTCCCGGCAACGTGTGGCGGATCGCTACTTGCATGAGGCCAGGCAGGCATTTATCCAGGCCTATCACGCTGCCACGACTACACTGGCCCATGACTGGCAGGATGCCAAAGGCCAGGACGCAGCGCTGGCGTTGTTCAGCCTGGAGAAGGCCGCGTACGAAGTGGCCTACGAAGCAGAGAATCGCCCGAGCTGGTTGCCGGTGCCGTTGCAAGGTTTGCACGGGCTGCTCAGCGGGTTGAAACCAATATCGAAAACTGTACGCGGTGGGGAGACGTCATGAGTTTTACAAGCAAAGAACCGCTGCAGGAAAAGTTGAGTGTGATGCCCAAGCCTGCTGATATCGAAGCCCTGGTGCGGGCCGAGCACCATGATCCATTCTCGATCCTGGGTCCCCATGACGACGAGCAGGGCGGCCAGTTCATTCGCGCCTTCCTGCCGGAAGCACTGAGTGTCCAGGTCCTGGCCCGCGACAGCGGCGAGCACATCGGCAGCCTCGATGCGACCCAGGTGCCGGGCTTGTTTGTCGGGCATTTCGGCAGCCGTCAGGCGTACTTGCTGAAGATCCAGTGGGCCGGTGGCGAACAGATCACCGAAGACCCTTACAGCTTCCAGCAACTGCTGCTGGGGGAGATGGACCTGTACCTGTTTGCCGAAGGCAATCACCGCGACCTGAGCAGTTGCCTCGGGGCACAAGTGACCAGCGTCGACGGTGTCCAGGGCGTGCGTTTTGCGGTATGGGCACCGAATGCCCGCCGGGTCTCGGTGGTGGGCGACTTCAATATCTGGGACGGGCGCCGTCATCCGATGCGCCTGCGCCATCCGTCCGGTGTGTGGGAGATTTTCATCCCGCGCCTGCAACCCGGCGCGGCCTACAAGTATGAAATCCTCGGTGCCCACGGGATTCTGCCGCTCAAGGCCGACCCCATGGCCCTGGCCACGCAACTGCCGCCGGATACTGCGTCCAAGGTCGCTTCGCCGCTGCAGGTCGACTGGCAGGACCACGACTGGATGCAATCGCGCAGCGAGCGGCAGAAACCCAGCGCACCCTTGTCGATCTACGAGTTGCATGCCGGTTCCTGGCAGTGCGAGCTGGATGAAGTCGGCGAGGTGTCCCGCCAGTACAGTTGGCGCGAGCTGACCGAGCGGCTGATCCCTTATGTACAGCAGTTGGGCTTCACCCATATCGAACTGATGCCGATCATGGAGCACCCGTTCGGCGGCTCGTGGGGTTATCAGGCGCTGTCGCAATTTGCCCCGACGGCACGTTTCGGCTCGCCGGAGGATTTCGCGTTTTTCGTCAACGCCTGCCATCAGGCCGACATCGGCGTGATCCTGGATTGGGTGCCGGCGCATTTCCCCACCGATACCCACGGCCTGGCGCAATTCGACGGCACCGCGCTGTACGAATACGCCAACCCGCTGGAAGGCTTCCACCAGGATTGGGACACTCTGATCTACAACCTCGGGCGCACCGAAGTCCATGGCTTCATGCTGGCGTCGGCGTTGCACTGGCTCAAGCATTTCCATATCGACGGCCTGCGGGTGGATGCCGTGGCGTCGATGCTGTATCGCGACTATTCGCGCAAGGCCGGTGAATGGGTGCCGAACCGCCACGGTGGTCGTGAAAACCTCGAAGCTATCGACTTCCTGCGTCACCTCAACGACGTAGTCGCCCTGGAAGCCCCAGGCGCGTTGGTGATCGCCGAAGAGTCCACCGCATGGCCCGGCGTGAGCCAGCCGACCCAACAGGGCGGCCTGGGGTTCAACTACAAGTGGAACATGGGCTGGATGCACGATTCGCTGCACTACATCCAGCAGGACCCGGTGTACCGTGCCCATCACCACAACGAGCTGAGTTTCGGCCTGGTGTATGCCTGGTCCGAGCGGTTTATCCTGCCGATTTCCCACGATGAAGTGGTGCACGGCAAACACTCGTTGATCGACAAGATGCCCGGCGACCGCTGGCAGAAATTTGCCAACCTGCGGGCGTACCTTAGCTTCATGTGGATGCACCCGGGCAAGAAGCTGCTGTTCATGGGCTGCGAGTTCGGCCAATGGCGCGAGTGGAACCACGATCAGCAACTGGACTGGTACCTGCTGCAATACCCCGAACACCGGGGCGTGCAGAAACTGGTGGGCGACCTCAACCGCCTGTATCGCGAAGAACCCGCGCTGCACGACCAGGACGACGCACCACAGGGCTTCCAGTGGTTGATTGGGGATGATGCGATCAACAGCGTCTACGCCTGGTTGCGCTGGAGCAAGGATGGCAGGCCGGTGCTGGTGGTGGCCAACTTCACGCCGGTGCCGCGTGAGGCCTACAAGGTCGGCGTGCCGTTTGCCGGGCGCTGGAGCGAGGTGATCAACAGCGATGCCGACACCTATGCCGGTTCCAACTTCGGCAACGGTGGCGGGGCGTTTACGGAGGAGGAGCCCAGGCATGGGCAGCCGTTGTCGCTGTCGTTGAACCTGCCGCCATTGGGCGTGCTGATCCTGCGACCGGACGCCTGACTTCCAGCCGATGAAGACCCCATGTGGGAGCGGGCTTGCTCGCGAATGCGCAGTACCAGTGCCAGATTTTTTGGCTGACACACTGCATTCGCGAGCAAGCCCGCTCCCACAGTGGGGATGTGTTGTGGCTTAGAAGTCGACCCTTATGCCAATCGTGCCTTTTCGCCCATTCAGCTGATTACTGTCCAGATTGCTGTTGTACCCCACCTCGCCATACACACTGACCGTACTCGATACCTGCAGCGTTGCCCCGGTGCTGACGTCCAGCGTGGTGGACTTCTGTTCGGTGTTGATGTCCGTGCTGTCATTGAACCTGACAGTGTTATTCCCGGCGCTGGCGTGCCACACGTTGGTACGCACGTAAGGCTGCAGGGGCATGCCGCTCACGCTGTAGCTGCCCTTGAGGCGGACACCGAGACGGGTGACGACGTTAGTGTCGGCGCGGAATGAGACATCCGAGATTCCGTCGTTCTGGCTGTCCACATAGCTTCTATCGACAATCACCTGGGCCTGCGGCTCAACCTCCCACTGTTCAGACACCGCAAACGGCATTCCCACCTCCACAGACCCCAGCACGTTGTGGCCCTTGGTTGGGAGTTTGACGCCCCGGTCGGATTCACTGTGGCCATCGAACCGCGTGCCCATCAGCACGACATCGATATAGGCGCGGTTGGCGCCGATGAGCGTCCAATACGCGCCCAGGCTGTCACCGCGCAGGGTGGTGTTGCCGGCGTCCTTGCCCTGAAAACCGCCATTGAAGCCCGCCACATTGCCGGTCAGGCGGCTGTGGCCGACAAAGAAGCCGAAGCGTTGGGTCAGGCCAGCGTCGTTGGTCCAGGCATACAGGTCAGTGCCAACCTGGAAACCGGACAGGGAGCTGTCCAGCGACGGGCTGACGGTGCCGGCGAATGATTGCCGCGTGCTGCTGCCATACACCCGGCCCCAACCGGCCGCTAGTGCACCAGGTTGGCGTTGCAGGCTTTGGTCGCCCATGCGTTCGTGGTAGGTGCCCAGCATGCCCTGGACCATCTGCTGCACGGCGGGAAACAGTACGGCATACACCGGGACTTCCGGGCGATAGATGGGTATGGGTTCTTCTCCCGGGAAAATCCCCGGGAGGTCCGGCGTGCCATCGGCGGGGACGGGGGGGAGAATGCCCACTGGGTCGTCAGGATCCTCAGGGTTGGGCAGCGGCGGCGCCACCACCGAGGACCGCAGGAACCAGTTTTGCCCGGTGCCCGGCGTTACGCCTCCTTTGAACAGGTAGTACTCATAGGCGCCTGCGGAAACGGATCCACCGCGCAGGGTAAACGCCAGGTCGCTGCTCGTGGCACCGTTAAGCGCTTCAACCACCTGGATGCCGTTCTGCAGGGTCATGGCGCCGGGGCCGGCAAGGTTGGTGACGGTGATGGTAGTGCCGCCTTGCAGCGTGCCCTGGCTGACTACCAGCTTGTCACTGGCCGAGCCGTCGGCGCCGAGTACCGATTGCAGCGCCAGTTCGCCACCATTGCCGGTGTAGTTGCCGTTGACCGTCAGGCTGTCGGTGGCGCTGGAACTGCCGGTGGTCATGTCGATCAGGCCGCCGTTTTTCAGGTTGGCTGGTTGCCCGGCCGTGAAGGGGCTGATGCTGCCCTGTGTTACCTGCAGGGCGGCGCTGCCAAAAATATTCAGGGTACCGGTGGCCGTAGCGCTGTCACCGAGCTTGAAGTCGCCGCCCAGGGTCAGGCGCGAATTGTTGTCCAGGTTGACGGTTTCCCAGTTGACATAGCGGGTTGGCGTGGCGGATCGGGTGTTGTCGAAGGTCAGGGTGTCGTTACCCAAACCACCATCCAGAAGTGGTGTGGAGGCCAGGGTGGTTTCGGTCAGGTTGAACAGGAAACCCCTGTCAGCGCCATCACCCATGAGGATTTCCTTATGGATCAGACCGCCGCCTTCCCAAGTGAACTCATCGTTGCCAAAGCTGGCGAGGATCTGCCCACTTATTTCCCCTCCGCTGACGTTGATGATGTCGTCGCCGCCGCTGACGCTGATGTTGCCACCAACCGTTCCTCCGGACACCAGGATGGTGTCGTTTCCGAAGCCAGTAACGAGGTTGCCGATGATCGCTCCACCCTGCAGGTCAAACAGGTTGTTGTCGAGCTTCATGTCGACCCGTCCGATGCTGCCACCGGTCATCAGCGCTACATCTCCATCTTCAAAGGCGCCGACAATCCTGCCACTGCTCATGGTGAACTCGTCACGGCCGTCGCCCTGAGCCAGTGAGGCGACGGTGCCACCGCTCTGGAAGTACTGGTCAACCCCGTCACCCTGGGAGATTGCACCGGAGCTGCCGCCGCTGATTTGCGCAATATCACCGCCCGCGCCTTGCGTCACCGTGCCGGAGATATTGCCATTGAACAGCTGGAAAATATTTCTTCCGTCACCTTGGTTGATCGCGCCATTGATCGCGCCGGAATCCATCGTGACCCGATCATCTCCCGCGCCATAAGTCACGTTGCCGACGATGATGCCGGTGCCGCCGACGGGGAACTCCAGGATGTTGCTTCCTTGTAAATCCGTCAGCGCGCCAGCACTGCCATCGCTGCACAGGGTGGTGTCGTTGCCTGCGGTTATGACCAACGTACAGGCGGCCTGCGCGGGGAGAGGCCAATTGAGCAACAGCGTCGTCACGCTGCAGACGCTCAGATACGTCACTGATGAAAACCGCGTGCTCATGATTCGCCCTCCCTGCAAGCCGGTGTTCCAAGCTAGCCACACAGAGAGAGCGTTCGCTACTGTCAGAAGTAACAGGTGTAGACGAGTGGGTGCGCCTACAAAAATACAATCTCATAGGGCTCGCGCATGCGCTCCAGCAGCACCTGCGCCAAGATCGGCGCCAGGCCGATTTCCGGGTCGCCTGCCAGTTGGCTGGCATAGGCGTGGGCGGCGTGCAGCTTGCGGGCGACGCTCCAGGTGTCGAGCCGCACCTTGCGCGCGCGCTGCCAGGGGATGGCGGCGGTTTCCCGAAGCGGCCAGTGCCACGCCCAGATCGGCAGTTCGTGCAAGCGCACGCCCTTGACTGCGCAGGCTTTGGCAGCGGCACGGCCGACGGCGTCGTGGTCGTCATTGCCGTCGTTGCGCCAGGTGGTGAACACCACGTCGCCGGGTTGCAGGTAGCGCGCAATGAACTGGCTCATTTGCTGTTCCCGCGCGGCCAGGGCGTTGTCGGCGAAACCGCCGCGGATCCATTTCAGGCTGTGCAGGGGCACGCCCAGGCGGCGCAAGGCTTCGACACTTTCCTGGGGCCGCACCACGCTCAAGCGTTTGGCCGGCCACACGGTAGACCCCGGATGGCTGGCGCTGCCGTCGGTGATGGAGATCAGTTGCAGGGAGTATTCAAGGGTGCTGAGCAATTGCAGCAGACCGCCGCAGGCGATCACTTCATCGCCGGGATGCGGGGCGATGATCACCACGCGGGCGCCCTTGGGCACCAGGGTTGCGGGGTTGATGGCAGGGATTTGCGCGAGTTGCGGGGCGCTGTTCCAGATTTGCGCGGGGCCCCGGCGGTTGTCACTTAACAGTGCAGGCTTCATGGGTGTCACGTCCTTGTTTATCGGTGGTGCAGGCCGTACCCCGTTGACGGGACGGCTCTTGTGGTACGCGAGCGTCAGGTACTGCACGCTCGCGGCGCGACGGCGTTCCAACCCTGGATTGCCGTGCAAGGAATAGTGATGATAGTTATGAATCGCCGCTTTAACACCGCCGGGTGTCGCAATTTTTTCACGAGGCCTGCATCAGGCTCTTCAGGTAATCACCGAAGCCGCCCTGGGCGCGACAATCCAGGCGGGCACTGGTAATCACCTGGGGCGAGTGGCTCCAGGCAATGGAGGCCCCGCAGCGCTCCAGTTGGCGCACCAGCTCCACGTCTTCATGGCAGGGCAGGGGCTCGAAACCGCCGGCCCGCACGTAGGCGCCGGCACTGACGCCCAGGTTGGCGCCGTGGATATGCCGATGCCCGTCACGGGCGGTGTAGGCCTGGTGATAGCGGATCTGCGCCGCCGGGTCGAAGCCGTCGCTCCAGGCGTCCACCGTCACCGTGCCGCACACCGCATCCACGCCCAGGGCCAGTTGCGCCACCAGCCAATCGGGAGCGACGCGGCTGTCGGCGTCGGTGCAGGAAATCCAGCGCGCGCCGTTATTAAGCAGGTGCCGCGCACCCACGCCGCGCACGTGGCCCACGTTTCGCGCCTGCACTTCCAGGCTGTGCACCTGGTATTCGCGGGCGATCATGGCGCTGCGGTCGCTGCAGCTGTCGAGCACTGTCAGAATCTGCACCTCTTCACCCAGCAGGCCCGGATGACTGGCGGCGACCATCGCAGCTTTCAGGCATTCGGGCAGCAGTTTTTCTTCGTTATGCACGGGTATCAGGATGCCGATCATCGCAGTCCCTCCAGGGTCGCAACCGTGGTGCCGTCGCGGCTCCACAAATCCAGTAGAAAATCGCTTTCGTGATGCTGCGCCAGATGTGGCATGCCCAGGCGCTGGCCGAGGCGCACATGCACCTGTTCGGCGGTCTGCGGGCAGCCTTCGATGATCGGGCGCCAGTGGCAGGCGAGGATTTGTCCGTCAGGCGTCAGGGAGGCGAGCGCGCGATCGATCAGCCCATCGAAATCCTTCGGGTCCAGGTAGTAGCAAAGCTCGCTGAGCACGATCAGCTCGAAGGTTTCGCTGGGCCATTGCTGCGGCAGGCGGCTCTGCTGCACGGTGGCATGGCTGAAACCCCGCAGCCGCGCCTGTGCGAGGCTGACCGCCGCTTGTGCCGTGTCACAGCAGAGCAGGCGGTCACAGCGCGGGGCCAGCTCGAAGCTCAGTTCGCCATTGGCGCAGCCGGGTTCAAAGATCGAGGCATAGCGCGGCCGGGTCAGCAGCGCCAGGGTCAGGGCCCGCTTGCGCTGTTCATACCAGCGTTGCCGAAAGGCCCAAGGGTCGTCGTTGCCGGCAAACAGCTCGTCGAAATAGGGCGTGGCGACACTCATACGAACACCACTTCAAAAGGTTGCAGCAGGCGCTCCAGCACATAGGGCGCGAGCACCGGCGGCAGGCCGATCTGCGGGTCGCCTTCCAACTGGCTGGCGAAGGCATGGATGGCGTGCCGTTTACGGGCCACGGCTTCAGGTGTCAGGGGGATTTTACGAGCGCGATCCCAGGGCACCTGGCTGTCTTCCGGGGTTGCCCAATGCCAGGTCCACACGGGCAGCTCGAGCAAGGTTGCGCCCACCGCCCGGGTCGCCTTGGCACTGGCACGGCCCACGGCCTCGTGGTCGCAATGACCGTCTTCGCGCCAGGTGGTGAAGACCACGTCGCCGGGCTTGAGGTAACGCTCGATGAAGCGGCTCAGGTCTTCTTCACCTGCGGCGACGTGGCTGTCGCTGAACCCGGCCCGCAACCATTTCAGGCTGTGCAACGGCAATCCCAGCCGGTGCAGGGCCTGCGCCGACTCTTGCGGCCGCACCACGCTCAGGCGTTCCACCGGCCAGCGGCGGGAGCCGGGGTGACTGGCGCTGCCGTCGGTGACGGAGATCAGCAGGATAGGGCGATCCAGCGCGGCAAGGCCTTGCAGCAGGCCGCCGCAGCCCAGGACTTCGTCATCCGGGTGTGGCGCGATGATCACGGCGCGGCTGCCTTCAGGCACCAGTTCGGCAATGTCTACGCAAGGCAGCTCGGCCAGTCGCGACGAGCCTTGCCACACATGCAAGGGCGTGCCCTGGCCGACGATTGGATTGATCTTCATAGTTCCCATCTCCCTGGGCGCTCATCGGCGACTTGTTGACCAAGGGCGGCCAGGTCGCGCTCGGCATGACTTTGCCGCAGGTACACCGGCAAGTCGGCCATCAACTGGGCAAAATGCGGGTCCTTGCAATACGGCCCGGCGCCCAGTGCTCGGCCGACATGGTGAATCACCTGGTCGACGGTTTCTTCGATACAGGCCCGTGCCTGTTGTGCCAACAGCCGGGCATCTGCCTTGGGCTGCCGGTCGATATGGGTGGCGCTGTCGCGCAGCACACAGGCCGCGCTGTGCAAGGCACTGTCGACGCTGCCAAGGTGCGCCAGGGCGTGGGGCTCCGGGCGTTTTGCGCACTGCTCGCGCAAGGCCTCCGCCAAGCGTTGTGCCGCGCCGTACCAGCAGGCGGCGATGCCGATGCCGCCTTGCCAGAAGCCTGGGCGCGCCAAATAGTCCCCAGGCTTGCCGATGGCCAGGCCAACGGCGTCGTGGAAAAGCACTTCAACGCTGCCCGTAGCGGCCATGCCCACGGCGGCCCAGCCCTCATCGGTGACGGTTACGCCGGGCTGGTGCATTTGCACTGCAACCAGTTGCTGGCGATCCTCTTCATCCCACGCCGTGAGCAACCCGTGGCTGACCACCGCCGCGCCCGAGCACCAGGCCTTGCGGCCCTCCAGCCGCACACGTTGGCCGTCACGCCGGATCCGCACCTTGGCGGTGGGCGGCTCGGCCGCCCACATGCCCCACGTGCTGCCAACCGGCGGCAAGGGGCTGTCGAGTTCAGCGATGATCGCCAGGGCGTCCGTGTGGCCTTCAAACAACTTGCACAACCGCAGGTCATGGCCGGCGACTTGCGCCAGCCGGCTGAAGCGTTCCAACGTTTGCCCGCTGCCCGGCAAGGGCAACTGGTCCAGGCCTTCCTCCACCAAAGCCCTCAGCGCAGCGCCAAGGGCCTGGGTGTCCGGGTAATCCCGGTAGCCGCGAAGAAACTCATGCAAGGCCATGTCACACCTCGTCCTCATGCTGCAATTCAAACAGCAGCAGCGAACGCCCGGTGACCGCGTATTCGTGATCGAAATCGAAGCGTTCCTGGCCACGCACTGCCGGCTGGTTGGTGTCGAGCATGCAGGTCCAGAAGCCGCCATCCGGCACCGGTGGCAGGCGGAAATTGACCATGTCGTGGTGTGCATTGACCACCAGCAACAACGTGGCATCGGCCCCCGGGCGGCGAATCCCGGTTTCCTGGGCGCGGCCATCCATCAGCATGCCCAGGCAACGGCCATGGCTGTCCTGCCATTGCTCGATGGTCATTTCATCGCCGCTCGGCGCGAGCCAGGTGACGTCCTTGACCCCGATATCTTCGTTGTAGTCGCCCACCAGGAAGCGCCCGCGACGCAGGATCGGGTACGCCAGGCGCAACTTGATCAGGCGCTTGACGAACTTGAGCAGGGCCTTGCCGTCTTCATCCAGTTCCCAATTGATCCAGCCGATCTCGCTGTCCTGGCAGTAGGCGTTGTTGTTGCCGTGCTGGGTCCGGGCGAACTCGTCACCGGCTACCAGCATTGGCGTGCCCTGGGCCAGCAGCAGGGTGGCGAAGAAATTGCGCATCTGGCGCAGGCGCAGCGCGTTGATTTCCGGGTCGTCGGTAGGGCCTTCGACACCGTGGTTCCACGACAGGTTGTTGTTGCTGCCGTCCTGGTTGTTCTCGTCGTTGGCTTCGTTGTGTTTGTCGTTGTAGGACACCAGGTCGTGCAGGGTGAAACCGTCGTGGGCGGTGATGAAGTTCACCGAGCTGTACGGCCGGCGGCCGCGCTGGTTGAACATCTCGCCCGAGGCGGTCATGCGTCCGGCGAAGTCGGCCAGTTGGCCGTCGTCACCTTTCCAGAACGAGCGCACGGTGTCGCGGAAACGGTCGTTCCATTCCACCCAGCCCGGCGGGAAGCCGCCGACCTGATAGCCACCGGGGCCGCAGTCCCACGGCTCGGCAATCATTTTCACCTGGCGCAGCACCGGGTCCTGGCGGCAGGCCACGAGGAAGCTGTGGCGCTCGTCGAAACCGTCGCGGTAGCGGCCAAGGATGGTTGCCAGGTCGAAGCGGAAGCCGTCGACATGCATCTCGGTCGCCCAGTAGCGCAACGAGTCGGTGACCATTTGCAGCACGCACGGGTGGCTCAGGTCGAGGGTGTTGCCGGTGCCGGAATCGTTGATGTAGAAGCGCTTGTCATCGGGCATCAGGCGGTAGTACGAGGCGTTGTCGATGCCGCGCATGGACAGCGTCGGGCCTTGCTCGTTGCCTTCGGCGGTGTGGTTGTAGACCACGTCCAGGATCACTTCCAGCTTGGCTTCGTGCAGGTGCGCGACCATTTCCTTGAACTCGGCGATCTTGCCGCTGGCCAGGTAGCGCGGGTCCGGGGCGAAGAAGGCGATGCTGTTGTAGCCCCAGTAGTTGGTCATGCCTTTTTGCAGCAGGTGCTGGTCGTTGACGAAGGCGTGCACCGGCAGCAACTCGACCGATGACACACCCAACTGGCGAATGTGCTTGAGCACATCGTCGACCATCAGCCCGGCGCAGGTGCCGCGCACTTCCTCAGGCACCGAAGGGTGGCGCATGGTGATGCCGCGCAGGTGGGTTTCATAAATGATCGTGCGATCCCACGGCGTGCGCACTGGCTGGTCGTTGCCCCAGGTGTGGGCCGGGTCGATGACTTTGCACTTGGGCACGAAGGGCGCGCTGTCGCGCTCGTCGAAACTGAGGTCGGCGTCCGGATGACCGATGGTGTAGCCAAACAGGGCCTCGGACCATTTGAGCTCGCCCACCAGCTGTTTGGCGTAGGGGTCGATCAGCAATTTGTTGTGATTGAAGCGATGACCGTTGGCCGGGTCATAGGGACCGTACACGCGGTAGCCGTAGATCAGCCCGGGGTGGGCGTCGGGCAGGTAGCCGTGGAAGGTCTCGTCGGTGTATTCCGGCAGTTCGATGCGCTCCAGCTCGACTTCGCCGCTGTCGTCGAAGATGCACAGTTCGACTTTGGTGGCGTTGGCCGAGAACAGCGCAAAGTTGACCCCCAGACCGTCCCAGGTCGCGCCGAGAGGGAAGGGCAAACCTTCACGAATCCGCGACGGCTCGTTTTCCGGCGTCGAGTTGGGCTTGTTGGGTTTGCTCATTGAGATGCTCCTGCAAAAGGGTTTTTCCGGGCCGAACGGGGCCATTCCGGCGTGATGCCGGGTAGATATCGGTAGTTGGATAGCCTCCTGCGGTGCGGGCGCACCTGCAGGAGGATCTTTGGGTCAGGGGGCCTTGGGCTTCTTCGCAGCAGGCTTCTTCGCCGCCGGCACTGCGCTCGGCTTGGCTGCCGGTTTCGGCGCTGCCGCTGCGGGCTTGGCTTTTGGCTTGGCCTTGGCGGCGGCCTTCGGTGCCTTGGATGGCGTCAGCGCTTCGGCTTCCGCCAGTTTGCGCGCCATTTCCCAGTGTCGTGCGTCCTCGCCATGGGGTTTACCTTCAGATTCCCAGATCTGATGTGCCAGTTCGCGGATGCGTTTGTCTTCAGTACTCATCGCAATGCTCCTCACAGAAAATTTCAGCTTTCTTGATCATCAGGATTGATAAAGACATTGACCGGGAAATCCCCCAGGGCAGCGCTGATCATGAGCTCCTTGTTTGGTGTGACTGCGCCTGTTCGGAAAAGTCCCTTCCAATTTTGGGTTGGAGCGGCGAACGGTAATCGGACCCGGGTATCGCCCCAAATCTGCGCGTTGATCAGGGGATACACACCGTTTTCAAGCAGCCGGTGAGGCCAGCGTGGCACCACCACCAGCAGCTGTTTGCCCTGGTATTCGCGGTAGAAAGCGACCACCCGCTCGGCGTGTTCGCCCACCACTTCCAGAGGCTCGTACGTGCCCTGGCGAAACAGTTGCGGATGCGCCTTGCGCAACCCCAGGACCTGGCTGATCAACGCCTGTTTTATACGCCCGTCATGCCAGTTGAACATCAGCTCGCCGATGTCCGGCGGCGTGTGCAGCCCCTGTTGCCGTGCGGGGTAGTCCACCGGGCGGCGGTTGTCAGGGTCTACCAATGTGAAGTCCCAGAACTCATCGCCCTGGTACAGGTCCGGCACGCCCGGCACGGTGAGGCGAAGCAAGGATTGCGCCAGCCCGTTGAGCGCGCCGGCCGGGGCGATGGCCTGGGCGGCCTCGCCGATGGCATCGCGCAGGGTCTTGCCGGCGTCCTCCAGCAGCAGCCGTGACAGGAACGCTTCGACACCTTGCTCGTACAACTCGTTGGGTGCGCTCCAGCTGCTGTTGAGCTTGGCTTCACGCAGGGCTTTCTGCTGCCACTGCCACAGGCGCTGGTGATAGTCCGCCAGGCCCTCGGTATCGTCGCGGTGCAGGTCCAGCGGCCAACTGCCCAGCAGCACCTGATAGAGGATCAGTTCGTCACCCGCGGACGGCGTGTTGGCATCGCTGCGCAGGCGGGCGGCGAGGGGGCGCCATTGCTCCACCTGCTCGGCATACCAGTCGGCGGCCTCGCTGAGCACCGCCAGGCGCGCACGGGTATCTTCGCCGCGCTTGTGGTCGTGGGTGGCGGTGGCCAGCAGGTTGTCGGGGAAGGTGCGCAGTCGTTGCTGGTTGACCGCGTGGAAGTCTTCCAGCGGGGCGCTGAATTGTTCGGTGCTGAAACCCACGTCATTGCGCGACAACAACACACCCGAGCGGTAGAACGCAGTGTCTTCCACGGCCTTGGCCGCCGCCGGCGAGGTCAGTTGCTGGAAGCGTACGCAGGCGTGCTTGAGCATCTTGCGTTTGCGGCCCAGGGGGCGGTCGCGCCAGGGTTGGCCGCCGAGCCATTTTTCCAGGTAGTCGAGCACCGGCCAGTCGCCTTCGCTCAAGGTGCTGCGGGCACCGGCCAGGGCTTGCAGGAAAAACACGTCATCCAGTTCGCTGCGGCCCCGGGCGCTGATGTAGGTGCGGTACACCGGGAAATGCACGATCAATTCCTGCAACGCGCGGCGAATTGCACCCAGGGTCAGGTCGCGGCTCATCACATCGTCCCGAGCCACTTGCAGCAGGGCCTGGGCCACACTTTCAAAATCCCCGGCCAGGGAACCGTTGAGGATCTGCTGCCGGGCCAGCCAGGCTTCTTCGATAAATGAAGACGGGCGCTCGGTGTGGCGGGTCCATAACTCGGCCAGGGGTTCGAAACCCTTCGGGTCATGTTGCAGCAATGACAGCTGGTTCATGAATTCGTAGCCGGTGGTGCCGTCCACGCGCCAGTCTTCACGCAAGGTTTCGCCTTCGCCGAGGATCTTCTCGACGAAGATCGGCAAGTGCCGCCCACTCGCCAGCGAGTCCACCCGGCGGCGCAGCTTGCGGCAGTAACCGCGCGGGTCGGCGAGGCCGTCGATGTGGTCGATGCGCAGGCCGTCGATCAGGCCTTCGCTGATCAGCTGGAAGATCTTGCCGTGGGTCGCTTCGAACACCGCGCTGCGTTCGACCCGCAGGCCGCCCAGCTCGTTGACGTCGAAGAACCGCCGCCAGTTGATATCGTCCGCTGCCGTGCGCCAGCTGGCCAGGCGATAGCTTTGTTGTTCCAGCAGGTGGTGCAGGCGGGCGAAACCTTCGGGCTGGCGGGCGTCGTAGAGGTCGAGGTTCGCTTCGATGGCCTTCAGGGTTTCGGGGTCGCGGGCGGCCTCGATCAGTTCCTGTTTCAGCGCGGCGGCCTGGGGATAGGCGTCCGGCTGGTAGGCCAGGCTGCTGAAGCGATCGGCCAGTGACTTGACGGGCACCAGCTCGCCGTATTCCCGCGGGCAGATCGGGAAGCGATGTTCGTAATGCTCGACGTAGAAGCTGCCGTGCTGCGGGTCGAAGCGCAGCGGCAGGGCACCCGACTGCAGGGCTTCGCCGTAGTCGCTGCCCAGGAACGGCATCAGCAGTTGGCCCTTGAGCAGCGGGTCTGGCGAGTGCCATTGAATGTCGAAGAATTCGCTGTAGGGACTCAGGCGACCCCATTCCAGCAAGTCCAGCCACCACAGATTATCGGCACCGCCGACGGCCATGTGGTTGGACACGATATCGAGGATCAGCCCCATGTCATGTTCGCGCAACGCCGCAACCAATCGCCGCAGCGCCGGTTCGCCGCCCAGCTCGGGATTGACGGTGGTGGGATCGACCACGTCATAGCCGTGCATCGAGCCGGCGCGGGCGCTCAGCAATGGCGAGGCGTAGAGGTGGCTGATGCCCAGCTCGGCGAAGTACGGCACCAGCGGCACGGCGTCGTCGAGGGTGAAGCCCTTATGAAATTGCAGGCGCTGGGTAGCCCGAAGCGTCAATGCTTTCATCGGTCACGCTCTTGGGCCTGGATGCGCGCCACGGCCAGCAGCTCAAGGCGGCGGGCGGCATTGTCGTCATCGAGCAGGGTGGCGGCATCGCCCGGCAGGCGGCGGCGCCAGTTCGGGTGGGTGTCGGTGGTGCCGGGCAGGTTGGATTGTTCCTCGACCCCCAGGGCGTCCTCCAGCGGCAGCAATACCAAGGGTGCACGGGTGTGGCCCAGGTAGCGCACGCTGGCGTCGATGACGTGGTCGGTTTCGTTGCGCACTTCGTCGATGAAGTTCTGCGGGTCCTGGCTCAAGGCCTGGCGCAGCGCCTGGCGTTCCCGCAGGCGGTGTTCGCTCCATTGCTCTACGGTGGGTGCATCGATCAGGCCCAGCTGGACATTCCAGTCGATATCGCGGCTGTGCCACCAACCGTTGAGGGTCGGCAGGTCGTGGGTGCTGGTGGTGGCCAGCGCGTTGTCCGGCCAATCGAGGATCGGCTTGAACTGGCCGCCGTGGTCTTGTTCGAACAGCAGCACGCGCATCCCAAGGATTGAGCGCGCGATGAGTTTTTCCCGCAGGCCGTCGGGTACGGTGCCGAGGTCTTCACCGAGGACGATCGCCTGGTGGCGGCTCGACTCCAGGGCCAACAGCCGCAGCAGGTCATCCACCGGGTAATACAGGTAGGCGCCGTCCCGTGGCGAGGCGTCCATCGGGATCACCCACAGGCGTTGCAGGCCCATCACATGGTCGATGCGCAAGCCGCCGGCGTGGGCGAAGTTGGCCCGCAGCATTTCGATAAACGCGCGAAAGCCGTTGCGCTTGAGGCCTTCGGGGGAAAACGCGGAAATACCCCAGCCCTGGCCGGCACGGTTGAGGATGTCAGGTGGCGCACCCACGGTCAGTTCCGCCAACAGTTCATCCTGGCGGCTCCAGGCCTGGCTGCCGCCGCCGTCGGCGCCCACTGCGAGATCGGCGATTAGGCCGACACCCATGCCGCTGCCGCGCGCCGCTTGTTGCGCGCGTTCCAGGCACCGGGCAATCAGCCATTGGCTGAAGGCGTAGAAGCCGATTTCGTCCCGATTGGCTTCGGCAAACTGCACCAGGGCCGGGCTTTGCGGGCTGTGCCAGTCCTCTGGCCAGTGGCGCCAGTCGAGGCTCTCGCCGTTGGCCGCGCGTTCGGCTTGTACGGCTTCGAAGCGGCAGTGGTTTTCCAGGGCTTCACCGCCAGCCTGGCGGAAGCTCAGGAAGTCGGCATGTTGCGGGTGGTCGCCCTGGCGGAAGTCGTCATACAGGGTGCGCAACAGGCGCTGCTTGGCTTTGGCCGCGGCCGGCCAGTCGATCAGGCTTTGTTGCTCAAGGTCATTCAATTCGTCGGCCAGCCCGCTGGCTTCGATGGCGGTTTGCACCGCACGTTCGCCGAGGATGCAGCCGGGGGAGGCGTACAAACTGTTGAGGAACAGGCGGCTGGACGGGGAATAGGGGCTGAAGCGCTCGGTGTCGGCGCTGAACATCGCGTGCATCGGGCTGATCGCCAGGGCGTCGGCGCCGCGTTCGGCGGCGGCGCGGGCCAGTTGTTCCAGTGCCTGGGTATCGCCAAAGCCGCCGTCGCCGCTGCGGCGCAGGGAATACAGCTGGGCGCTCAGGCCCCAGGCGCGGGCGGTCTGGGTGTCGACCGCTTCTGCGACGGTGTAGCAATGCGTCGGTGCCACGGCCAGGGTGAAATGCTGGTCGGCAATATGCACTTGTTGGTAGCCGACCGGAATCGAGCCGGGCAACACCGCGTTCTCGTCCAGGCTCAGGTCCAGCACGCTGGAGTCTTCGAGGTGAATCTGGCACGGCGTACCGGGGGCGAAGTAGCGCGCCAGGTCCAGGCCGGCGCCGCTGTCGACGGTCATCAGGGGCGGCAGGTGCTTGTCTTGTTGCACGCGTTCGAGGTCCAGCAGGCTGGCTTCGATCTCGGCGTCGCTGTCGGCCGGGTGGCCCAGGCCTTTGAGCACGGCGCGCAGGGCGTCAGGCTTTACATGTTGCGGGCGGCCATTCGCGTCGATCCAATCGACGGCCAGGCCCGCTCGGCTGGCGAGTATTTCCAATTGCGCGTCGCTCAAGGGTGCTCTCCAACAGGGGAATGGGTGAGGCTGACGCGGGCGCTGAGGGGAGCCAATTGTTCGGCCCCGCTGGCCTGCGTCACAAATAGGAGGTGCTCGGCAGCCGGGTAGTTCAGAGAATCGGCGCTCAGGTTGAGGTCGATCTGCAACAGGCTGCCATTGCCCAGGCGCCAGCGCGCCGTGACCGCGCCCTCTGCCAGCACGTGCGCACCCAGGGCCATGCTGCCGGGCAGGTGCGGCACGATATGTTGGTGGCGCAGGCTCAGCAGGTGCCGGTAGAGCTGCGAGTCGCCGCAGTCGGCGAGGGCGGGTGCCGAGCGGCGAAAGGTCTGCAGGGAGTTGGGGTCGGGAATGCGTTCGCGGCGTTCGGGGTCGCTGAACGCGGCGAAGTCGGCAAACTCATTGCGCCGGCCTTCACGTACCGCCTCGGCCAGTTCGCCGTGATGGTCGGTGAAGAACAGGAACGGCTCCTCGGCGTTGACTTCATCGCCCATGAACATCAGCGGGATCATCGGCGACATCAGCAGCAAGGTCGTCGCGGCGCTCAGGGCCTGGGGCGAACACAGTTGATGCAGGCGTTCGCCCAGGGCGCGGTTACCGATCTGGTCGTGGTTCTGCAGGAACAGCACAAAGGCGCTGGGCGGCAGGTGCCCGCTGGGCTCGCCGCGCGTGTGGCCGTGGCGCGTGGTGTGGCCCTGGTAGATAAATCCTTCGCTCAGGCAGCGCGCCAGTTTTCCCGTGGGGTCCTGGGCGAAATCGCTGTAGTAGGCGTCGGTTTCGCCGGTGAGCAGCACGTGCAGGGCGTTGTGGCCGTCATCGTTCCACTGGGCGTCGAAACCGCTTTCCAGCAGGCTGGCCTGGTTGAATTCGTTTTCCAGCACCAGCCACACATGCCGCCCCGTGTCGACTTGCTGGCGTACTTTTTGCGCCAGCTCCTGCAGAAATTCGGGATCGTTGATGGCGTGCACGGCGTCCAGGCGCAGGCCGTCGAAGCGGTATTCCAGCAGCCACATCAGGGCGTTGTCGATGAAGAAATCCCGGACCTCCCGGCGATCAAAGTCGATGCCCGCGCCCCAGGGCGTGTGCACGTCTTCGCGAAAGAAACCCTTGGCGTAGGTGCCGAGGTAGTTGCCGTCGGGGCCGAAGTGGTTGTAGACCACATCGAGGATTACCGCGAGGCCATAGTGGTGCGCACTGTCGATCAGCTGTTTGAGCTGCTCGGGCGAACCGTAGGAGGATTGGGGAGCGTAGGGCAGGACACCGTCGTAACCCCAGTTGCGTTCGCCGGGGAATTGCGCGATGGGCATCAGCTCAATGGCGGTGACCCCCAGTTCGGCGAGGCGCGGCAGTTGTTTCTCGACCTCGGCGTAGCCCCCCAGTACGCCCACGTGTATCTCGTAGATCACCGCTTCGTGCCACGGCCGGCCTTGCCAGTGGCTTTGGCGCCACTGATAGGCCAGGGGGTCGACCACCACGCTGAAGCCGTGAACGTCCGTGGCCTGTGCCCGGGAAGCCGGGTCGGGAACGTCCTGTTCGCCGTCGATGTTGTAGCGGTAGCGGGTGCCCGGCGGGCATTGCAGCTGCACCACAAACCAGCCATCGGCCTGGGGCAGCATCGCTACCGATTTTCCTTCCTCAAATTCAACGCTGACATAAAACGCGTCTGGCGCCCATAACGCGAAGCGGGTGTGTTCCGCATCCAGCATGATCGCGCCGTGGGGCCAGGTTTCCAGAGTCCGTGACGGCATCTATGAAGACCTCTTTTTACTGTTTCCCCGATCTTCCCAGCGCTTTCGCTACCAGTTGCTCATAAAGTTCGGCATAGGGTTCCACTGCCTGGCACCAGTTGAACGGTGCGGCCATAGCCCGGCAACGCATGGCGTTGAGCAAGCCTGGGAAGGCGAAGACCTTGAACGCGCGGCTCAGGGCCGCTTCGTAGCTTTCGACAGTGGATTCGTTGAACAGGAAGCCGGTGACGCCATCCTCGATGGTGTCGGCCAGGCCGCCGGTGTTGCGTGCAACCGGCAACGAGCCGAAGCGCTGGGCGTACATCTGGCTCAGGCCGCAGGGTTCGTAACGGGATGGCATCAACAGGAAGTCGCTGCCGGCGAACATGCGGCGCGCGTCGGTCTCGTTGAAGCCGATGCGCACGCCGATCTGGCCGGGAAAGCGCAGGGCCAGGGCACGCATGGCTTGCTCTTCTTCCGGCTCGCCGCGACCGATGATCGCGATCTGGCCGCCATTTTCGACGATGAAACTGGCGACCGCCTCGGTCAGGTCCAGGCCTTTCTGGTAGACCAGGCGCGATACCACGGCGAACAGCGGGCCGGTGGAGTCGTGCAAGCCAAACAGGTTGCGCACATGGGCGGCGTTCTGTGCCTTGCCTTCCCAGTCACCAATGTTGAAAGGGTGGGTCAGGTGCGGGTCGGTGGACGACTCCCAGCTTTCATCAATGCCGTTGGGAATGCCGCTGAGCAAGCCTTGCTGGGTCTTGCTGGCGAGAAAGCCATCCAGACCGCAGCCAAATTCGGGGGTGGTGATTTCCTGGGCGTAGGTGGCGCTGACCGTGGTGATATGGCTGGAATACGCCATGCCGGCCTTCAGGAATGACAGCTTGCCGTAGAACTCCATGCCTTCTTGCTGCAAGGCGTGTTCGGGAATCCCCAGTTCCGGGCACGAGGCCAGGCTGACCACGCCCTGGTAGGCGAGGTTATGAATGGTGAATAGCGTTGGAGTGCGTGACCCACGCCAGTGCATATAGGCTGGCGCCAGGCCTGCTGGCCAGTCATGGGCGTGCACCAGGTCCGGACACCAGTGGATCTGCGCCAGGTTGGCGGCAATATCGGCGGCGGCCAGGCCCAGGCGGGCGAAGCGGATATGGTTGTCGGGCCAGTCGCGGCCGTTGTTGGCGCCGTAGGGCGTGCCTTCGCGCTCGTAAAGCTCGGGGCAGATCAGCACGTAGATAACCAGGCCGTCCTTGAGGTCCATGCGCCCGATCTTGCACGGTGGCAGCGCGGCGTGGCCCCCCAGCTCACCGATGATATGAATCGGGTTGTCGCTGTCCAGCACCTGCGGGTAGCCGGGGATCAGCACGCGCACATCGTGCAGGTGCGCCATGGCGCGGGGCAGTGCGGCGGAAACGTCGCCCAGGCCGCCGGTTTTCACCAGGTCGGCCAGTTCGGAAGTGACAAACAGCACTTTTTTGCGATTGGGATTCACACGTGGGACCGGCCGCACCGTGTTGGGAAGGTCGGCCAATGAGGTCGGCCCGCCAACCGGCTGACTAAAACGCTCTCCCTGAGTATCTACAGCGGCACTGATCATAGTTCTCTCCCGAGTTCTGGTCGGCTGATGGCATATGGCAATCAGCGAAGGTTGACCGCGTCCTGCGGCCAGGCGCACAAGCGCTACACAGACTGGCAAGCCTTATGCCAGTTGTGCTGGAGTCTTAAATAGAGTGGATGGACGGGCGTTCGGTATGAACCGTCAGCACTCGCCTTACCTTAAACCTGACCTGTGGCAGAGTTGGAAAGTTTCGATTTTTTGCGGGGTTTTTGTTTTGGATCGGACCCATCGGTCATGAGTCTAGGACAGATCCCAGAGCCTGTGGGGTCTGTGGGGTATTTTTGTAGGACAAATTTTTTTCATGAGCCCGGTAGCAGCTGTCGAGCGCGCTCCGGTTCAGGATCGGCAGTGCGCCCGACGCAGCCTCGCTGAGGCTCGACAGCTGCTACGGGGGGGAGTGGGAGGTGAAATGTGTGCACTAGCTTAGTGCGCGAAGGGGCACTCCTTTGGCCCAGGCTTGGATGTCTTCGATCATTTGCTGGTAGAACTGGCGGTAGTTCTGCTCGCTGACGTACCCCACATGAGGGGTGGCCAATACGTTGGGCAACTGGCGGAATGGATGCCCGGCTGGCAGCGGCTCCTGGGCGTACACGTCCAGTGCCGCGCCCGCCAGCCGGCCATTGGCCAGGGCGTCAATCAAGGCGGCCTCATCGACAATCGGCCCGCGTGCCGTGTTCACCAGATGCGCCGTAGGTTTCATCCAGCCCAACGCTTCGGCGTCCACCAGCCCGCGGCTGCGGTCGCTGAGCACCAGGTGAATCGACAACACGTCCGCCTGTTCAAACAACTCGCGCTTGCTGACCCAGGTCACGCCGCTTTCGGCAGCGCGCTCTGGGGTAAGGTTTTCGCTCCAGGCAATTACGCGCATGCCGAAAGCCTGGCCAAATTTGGCGACCTTCTGGCCAATGCTGCCCAGTCCGAGAATCCCCAGGGTCTTGCCGTACAAATCGCCGCCCAGGCCCACTTGCCAACCCCCGGCGCGCAGGGAATTGGCTTCGGCCAGCAGGTTGCGGGTGGACGCCATGATCAGTGCCCAGGTCAGTTCCGGGGCGGCGTGCTTGTAACTGTCAGTGCCGCCTACCTGGATACCCAGGGCCTTGGCCGCAGGAATGTCGATGGCGGCGTTGCGCATGCCGCCGGTCACCAGCAACTTGAGCCTGGGCAAGCCTTGCAACAGAGCCTGGTCGAAGGTGGTGCGTTCGCGCATCACGCAGATCACCTCGAACCCCTGCAAACGCTCGATCAACGTGGCGGTGTCCGCCGGGTAATCGTGGAGGAAGTGCACCTGGCCGACCGACGCCAGGACTGACCAGTCCACCACGCCACTGGCCACATTCTGCCAATCATCAATCACTGCGATCTGTACCGACATTCACGCATGCCTCGAAAAAGGTTGGATTAAAGGGCGTTCAGCCCTTGCAACAGTGCCTTGTGAAACTGTGCCGGCTCTTCCATTTGCGGTGCATGGCCCAGGCCCGGGAATTCCACCAGGGTGGCGTGGGGAATCAGCTTGGCCACTTGCTTGCCCAGCACCGCGTAGTTGCCGAGCTTCGCCTTGACCGCCGGTGGCGCCAGGTCCTTGCCAATGGCGGTGTTGTCGGAGGTGCCGATCAGCAGCAGGGTGGGCATCTGCAGGTCCTTGAACTCGTAGTACACCGGCTGGGTGAAGATCATGTCGTAAATCAGCGCCGAGTTCCACGCCACCTGGGTGTGGCCGGGGCCTTTGTTCATGCCGGCGAGCATATCGACCCAGCGGTCGTATTCAGGCTTCCAGCGGCCGACGTAGTAGGTGTCGAGCTCGTATTGGCGGATGCCTTCGGCGGTCAGTTTCAACTCGCGCTCGTACCATTGGTCAACGCTGCGGTAGGGCACGCCGATGGCCTTCCAGTCTTCCAGGCCAATAGGGTTTACCAGTGCAAGTTGTTCGGTTTGCTGCGGATAGAGCAGGGCGTAGCGTGTGGCAAGCATGCCGCCGGTGGAATGGCCGAGCAGGGTAGCCTTCTGAATACCAAGTTTTTCCAGGAGTTGATGGGTGTTGATCGCCAGTTGCTGGAAGCTGTACTGGTAATTGTCCGGCTTGCTGGAGGTGCAGAAACCGATCTGGTCGGGAGCGATCACCCGGTAGCCGGCGTCGCTCAGGGCCTTGATCGATTCATCCCAGGTGGCGCCGCAGAAGTTCTTGCCGTGCATCAGCACGATGCTGCGCCCGTTGGCCTTGCCCTTGGCCGGCACGTCCATGTAGCCCATCTGCAGGGATTTGCCCTGGGACTGGAAGGTGAAGTGCTCTACCGGGTACGGGTATTGGAAGCCTTGCAGCTCGGGGCCGTAGGTCGGACCTTCTTCGGCGGCGAAGGCGGGCAGGGCGCTGCCGAGCAACAGGCTGGCGACGCACAGAGAGCGGATCTTGGACATGGTTAGAGCTCCGGGAACAGTGCCCGGATGCTGTGGCGAGGGGATTAACGGGAGATTAAATCCAGTGCAGGGTGAGCATGGCCAGTACCCCGTAGCGCGCCCCTTTTGCAAGGGTCACCAGCACCAGGAACCGCCAGAACGGTTCGCGCATGACCCCGGCCACCAGGGTCAGCGGGTCACCAATGATCGGCACCCAACTGAGCAGCAACGACCAATGGCCCCAGCGCTGGTAATGAGTACGGGCCTTTTCCAGGTGCCTGGGGCTGACCGGAAACCAGCGTCGATCCTTGAAGCGCTCGACCGAGCGGCCCAGCAGCCAGTTCACCACCGAGCCCACTACGTTGCCGGCCGTTGCAACCCCGAGCAGCAACCACAGGCTGTAGTGCCCGCTGATCAACAGCCCCACCAGCACCGCCTCCGATTGCATCGGCAACAGCGTGGCGGCGCCGAAGGCGGCGAAAAACAGTCCCAGGTAACCGGCAAGCATCAATCAGCGTGCCGGATAGTCAGCCACCACCACGTCTTTGCCATCGCGAGTCAGGCCGATGACCTGATAGGCATCGCTGCTGCCGTCCATCTCCATGCCAGGCGAGCCCATGGGCATGCCCGGTGCCGCCATGCCCAGCAAGTCGTCGCGCTTGCGCAGGGCCAAGACCTGGTCGGCTGGCACATGGCCTTCGACGAACTTGCCGTCGATCACGCCGGTATGGCAAGACGCCAGGCGCGGCGCCACGCCCAGGCGTTGCTTGACCTCGCTCATGTTGCTTTCCACATGGTCGTTGACCTTGAACCCGTTGCTCTCCAGGTGGGCAATCCACTTTTTGCAGCAACCGCAGTTGGCATCACGGTGCACGTCAATCGGGATCAGCTCGGCAGCCTGGGCCAGGGTGCTCATGAGCAGGGCCGACAGTGCGGCCAGTCGCAGGGTGGTTTTCATCGTCATCTCATCGGATAAAGGGCAACAGCGGGGCATTCTCCCTGCTTTTTGGAAAAGGGTTTCCCGGGATTGTTACGAGGTTTTACGAAAAACCGACAGCACCAGAATAACCGCCTGGTGCTGTCGGAAAACTGAGAGGGATATGACGGTTTTGTCAGGCTGGCGGGGATTCCAGGCGCTGCTTGAGCTGATCAAGGGCCTGGTTGGACAGTGCGATCATGCGCTCATGCAGGGTGGTCAGTTGCAGTTCGGTTTCATAGGTGAGGATGCGCTTGAACAGCGTGCCGTTGCCCTGTACTTGCAGCAGATAATGAATACAGCCATCGACCGCCAATGAGGTGAACGCGGTCTTGAACTCCCGCGGTCGCTGCGCAATCTGCACGCGATAGCTCATGGGAACCCGCACACCCAGCAGGTCGATGGTTTCAGTGAAACGATGACCGGCAGGCAATGAGCCGGCGATACCGGTGTCGGCGCCCAGGGATGTCGGATGCCATTCATGCCAGCGATCCGGTTGGGTAACGTAGTCGTAAACATCGTCGATAGAGGCTTGTATATAGCGTTCCTGACTGATCCGCTCCAGACGGATCGGGTGCTCAACTGCGTGCATGACACACCTCCTGTGTGGCGGAGCGAACTGTCAGAATAGTCCGGCTCCCGCGCATTGCACGGGAGCTTTCAGGCTATTTTTTCAACGCACCTTGAAGCGACCCATCAATGCAATAACCCGGCCATTGGCATCCAGCAGGCTCTGGGTGTTGTGCTCCGTGGCGTGGCCGCTTTGCACCAGCTCTTCGACCATGTGGCGGATGTGCACCATGCTGCGGTTGATTTCCTCGGTCACTGCGCTTTGCTGTTCGGCGGCGGTGGCGATCTGGGTGCTGAGGTTGTTGATATGGCTGACGGAGCCGGCCATCTCGTCCAATCCCGTGTTCACCCGGGCCGTGGCGTCAGCCGCAGACTGGCAGCTGGCCTGGGTGGCTTCCATGGCCGTCACCGAGGAACTCACGCCCGTGGTCAGGCGCGCCAGCATCTCATTGATCTGCGAGGTGCTGGCCTGGGTGCGGGCGGCGAGGGCGCGGACTTCGTCGGCCACCACCGCAAAACCCCGGCCTTGTTCGCCGGCCCGGGCGGCTTCGATGGCCGCGTTGAGTGCCAGCAGGTTGGTCTGGCCGGCGATGGCGCCGATCACGCCGAGGGTTTCGGTGATGCGGGCGGCATCCTGGCGCATGTTTTCCACGGTGTGGGTGGCGCTGGAGACCTCGCCGATCAACGCGCTGACGCTGCGGGAAGCTTCGCCGACCACCACCCGCGAACGGTCGGCGTGCTCGTTGGCGCGCTGGGTGAACGCAGCCGTTTCGGCGGCGTTCTCGGCCACGGTGTCGGCGGTGGAACTCATCTCGGTGATGGCCGTGACGGTCTGGTCGGTTTCCGAGGCATGGCGGACCAGGATCTGGTTGGTCTGGGCCGACGTCTGCTGCAATTGCGCCAGGCTCGACGACATGGCGCCGGTGGCCAGGGTCACTTCTCCAATCATGTTTTGCAGGTAGACGATAAAGCGGTTCACCGAATGGCCAATCGCCCCCAGTTCATCCTCGGCGCGGATGGTGATGCGCCGGGTCAGGTCGGCATCGCCGTTGGACAGTGCGTCGATATTGGTCTTCAGCGCGGTCATCCGGTGCACCAGCTGGCGGATGGCGTACACCGCCAACAGCACCAACAGCAGGATCATCGGGATTTGCAGCATCGCCAATGTGCCCAGTACGTCATCACGTTGGGCGGTGATCAGCGAAGTCGGCAGCGCAGTGGCGAGGAACCACGGGGTGCCTTCGATCGGGCGCATGAAGAACGTGCTGGCCACGCCCTGGTTGTCGAACTCGCTGCGTTGCAGGGTTTGATCACGATGGGCCAGGCCGGCGCTGACCTGGGCGGCAAAGGCCGAGGTGCCGGCCAATTCGCTGATGTTCTTCAACACCACGGGGCCGCTGATGCGCGTGCTGTTGCTGATTATCTTGCCGTCGCCTTCGACGATCAGCATTTGCCCGCCGAGGTCTTTTTCCTTGCTGGCCACCAGGTCGTTGAAGAAGCCCAGGGTCACGTCGATGGTGGCGACGCCATAGGCTGCGCCGTCACGCTGGATCGCCATCGCGCAGTTGGTGCGTGGCTCCTGGCTGGCGTCATCCTTGTAGGCCGCCGCCCAGGCGCACTGGCCGCGGGGCGAAGCGAGGCCGCCCTTGTACCAGCTCTGGTCGTAGTAGTTGGGGGCCGCGTCGCTGTTCCAGAAGGTATTCACCGCCAGCTTGCCCGAGGCATCGCGGTGCCAGAAGGTGCTGTGCTTGTTGCGTCCCGGGGTGCGTTGGTTGGGCAGGGGCCAGATGCCGCCGCCAAACACTTTCAATTCGCCGTACTGGTCCACCAGGCCTGGCAGCACCTTGTCGATGGCGTCGCTGTCCAGCAGCGGGATGGTTTGGGTGATGCTGCGTTGCTGGGCCTGAACCTTGTTCAGTTCGCCCTGGATCTGCTCGGCCACTTCGGCAATGCGATTGAGGGCCACCTGTTCTTCGGTGTGGCGCAGCTTGGGGGCCACCAACTGTCCGATGCCCACCACCGTCAAGACGAATAACAACAGGACGAACAGCACCAGGAACAGGGTGTAGCGGGCTTGGATAGAGCGCAATGAGGGCATGGGGTCGTCCTTACGAAGCGTTTATTGTGCGACGCGGCTTTGTTAGAGCTTCGAAGGGCTATCGGCTTGGGACGGGCGAGCTTGAGGCACTATCGTGCAAGAAAACCCAGGGCAGGGATTTAAGGCGCGGAGCTGGCGAGCCAGCCCCGATCCGGCGTGGCAGGATTATTTGTCCAGCATCTGCATGACCGCTTCCGGGTAGCGCAGCCCGGCTGTGGCGTTGGCCGGGAAGATGGCCTCCAGCGCCGCCAACTCGGTCGGGCTCAGCTTGACCTCCAGTGCCGCGACGTTCTCTTCCAGGTATTTGCGTTGCTTGGTCCCCGGGATCGGGATCAGGTAATCCCCTTGCGCCAGCACCCAGGCCAACGCCAGTTGCCCGGCGGTCACGCCCTTGTCGGCGGCCAGGGCTTGTACCTGGTCCACCAGCAGCAGGTTCTTCGCAAAGTTTTCACCCTGGAAACGCGGGCTGAACCGGCGATAGTCATCCGCCGCAAAGTCATCCGGGCTTTTCAGTGCGCCGGTCAGGAAGCCGCGGCCCAGTGGGCTGTAGGGCACAAACGCGATTCCTAGGCGTTGGCAGGCCGCGAGGCAACCGTTGTCTTCCTGGTCGCGGCTCCATAACGAATATTCGCTTTGCAGGGCGCTGATGGGATGCACCTTGTGGGCGCGCTCCAGGGTAGCCGCCGACGCTTCACTCAAGCCCAGATAACGCACCTTGCCTTGCTTGACCAATTCGGCCATGGCGCCAACGGTTTCTTCAATCGCCACTTCGGGGTCGATGCGGTGCTGGTAATACAGGTCCAGGGTTTCCACGCCCAGGCGCTTCAAGGTGCCGTCGATGGCCTCGCGAATGTATTCCGGGCGGCCGTTGACGCCACGCAGTGCCGGGTTCGCCGGGTCGCGCACGATGCCGAACTTGCTGGCGAGGAACACCTGGTCGCGCCTGCCGGCGATGGCCTTGCCGATCAGCGCTTCGTTGGTGTGGGGGCCATACATGTCGGCGGTGTCGAGCAGGTTGATCCCCAACTCCAGGGCGCGGTGCAGGGTGTATATGGCTTCAGTGGTGTCGGTGCCGGTGGTGTAGAAATCGGTCATGCCCATGCAGCCGAGGCCGATGGCGGAAACCTGAGGGCCGTTTTTGCCGAGTTGACGTGTGTGCATGGGTCCAGCTCCTGTGTGGGAAGGGCTCCATTGTTGCCCTCGACAAAAGCGGGATAAACTGGCTAAAACCACTATCACTATTATGAAATTCTAAATAATCCCTGAAGGAAACCAGCCAGTGGACCGTTTCAACGCCATGCGCGTGTTTGTGCGGATTGTCGAGTTGGGCGGCTTTGCCAGGGCGGCCGACAGCCTGCAACTGCCGCGTGCCTCGGTGACCATCCTGATCAAGCAACTGGAGGCGCACCTGGGGGTGCAACTGTTGCAGCGCACCACACGCCAGGTCAGCCCGACCCTGGACGGTGCCGCCTACTACCAGCGTTGCGTGAGCCTGCTGGCGGACCTTGAGGAAACCGAGGCGGTATTCTCCACCAGCCGACGAAACCCGCGCGGCACGTTGCGTATCGATATGCCGCCCGGGATCGGGCGTTTCCTGGTGATTCCGGCAATGCCCGAGTTCACCACACGTTACCCGCAGATTGATCTGGAAATCGGCCTCAACGACCGCCCGGTGGACCTGATCCGCGAAGGCGTTGACTGCGTGTTGCGCGGCGGCCTGGCGCTGGATGAGTCGCTGGTGGCACGGCCGCTGGCGATGATGGATCAGGTGACCTGCGCCAGCCCCGGCTACTTGCAGCGGTTCGGCGTGCCATCGACGCTGGATGAGTTGGCCGGCCATCAAGTGGTGGAGTATTTCTCCAGCACCAGCGGCAAACGCTATGGCCTGGAGTTTCAGATCGGCAGCGACATCCGCTTGGTCGACCTGCCCAAGCAAGTGGCGGTCAACAGTGCCGATGGTTACCTGGCGGCCTGTGAGGCGGGTTACGGCCTGGTACAGACGCCGTACTACCACGCCGTTCGCCAGTTGGAAGCGGGCACGCTGGTGGAGGTGCTGGCGCATCAGCCGCCGCCCAGGTTACCGCTGACGGCGCTGTACCCGCCGCATCGCCAGCTGTCGCAACGGGTGCGGGTGTTTGTCGATTGGCTGGTGGAGTTGTGTGCCCGGCCGGGCAATGGGTTGCAGCGTCAACCTTGAGCCTTGCGGTAGGCGCCGGGCTGGAAGCCGGTGACCTTATGGAAGGCCCGGGTAAACGCCGCCACCGATTGATAACCCACGGCGAGGGACACGTCCGCTACGGTCTGGTCCTGCTTGAACAGTTGGCAGGCGTGGCGCACACGCATCATCAGCAGCACTTGCCCCGGCGACTGCCCGCACAGTTCATTGAAGCGCTTGAAGAACGCCGAGCGCGACAGGCCGGTGCAGGCGGCCATGCTTTCCAGGGTCCAGGGCTCGGCCGGGCGTGCGATCAACTGCTCCAGCAGGTTGGCAAATGCCGGTTGCCGAGCCAGCGCCGCCAGGCCGCCGAGGTCGGTGTTGTCCAGCACCTGTTGGCGCAGCACATACAGGAACAGCAGGTGGCACAGGCGCTCCAGCAGGGCGGGCGAGGGCGCCGGCGTGCGCTCGCATTCGTGCAGGATCAGTTCGAACAGGTTGCGCGCGGCGGTCAGCGATGGATCACCGGCCCGCAGGATGATCCAGGCGGGCAGGGTGTCGACAATCATCGCCGACAGCCCGGACTGGAAGTGAAAGAACCCGCACACCAGGCCCACGCCGTCACTGGCCTGGCTGTCCAGTGGCAGCATCGGTTTGCGCGGGCATTCCTGGGCGCCGGCGGCAGTGCCATCGCTGGACAAGCGGTACGCCAGGTCCCGCAGCAGGAAGACTGCATCGCCGTTGTTCAATGGGTAAGGGGTCGAGTCGCCGTCAATGTGCATCCAGCACTGCCCTTGCACCACCAGATGAAAACTCGCGCTTGCCAGGCCGTGGGTGCTGGCGTGCCAGTCGCCGCAGTAACGCCCGACGTGAAACAGGCTGGTGTTGAGTTCAAGGCTATCTAATAACCAATCGACGAGTGAACTGGACGAATTCATCTAACGGAAAGACTCTAGAGCAAGTAATCGCTACTTTAGACTATTGAGCGGATTTTTTATAACCAACAGACTTGGTACACGAATCCATGAGGAGACCACTCCATGTCCCGCGTACCGATGCTAACCCTGGAAACCGCTCCTGAGGCGGCCAAGCCCTTTCTGGAAAATGCCCTGAAGGGTTCCGGGTTCATCCCCAATCTGTTGGCGGTGCTGGCCAACGCCCCGGCAGCCCTGGAAACCTACATCACCGTGTCGGGCCTGAACGCCAAGTCTGACCTGAGCCTGGCCGACCGCGAAGTGGTGCAACTGATTGCCGCCACCAATCACGGTTGCGATTTCTGCGTCGCCGGGCACACTGCCGTAGCGCGCAACAAGGCCAAGCTGCCGGAAGACGTGATCGACGCCCTGCGCCAGCGCGGTGAACTGCCCAACGAGCGTTATGAGACACTGGCCGCGTTCACCCGTGAAGTGATCGCTACCCGCGGTGATGTCAGCGACGCCGGCTACACCGCGTTCCGTGAGGCAGGCTACACCGACGGTCATGCCCTTGAGGTTATTCTGGGTGTGAGCCTGGCCACCCTGTGCAACTTCGCCAACGTGTTTGCCCGTACCCCGTTGAACCCGGAACTGGCGCAATACCGTTGGGAAAAACCGGCTAGCTGAAGGCGCGCAAGCGTTCGCGATGGTAAACATGCTGCAACAAGGAGAAACATGAATGCTTGACCCAATCTTGAGCCGTTGGCTCGATGTTCAAGCGCAGGCCCTGGATGTGGGCAGTTGCGATCCGCAGGAAGTGCTGCCACGGCTGGCAGAGGCCAATGTATTACGTATCGGTGTGCCCAAGGACCTCGGTGGCCTGGGCGGCGATGTCACCGGCGCGGTGGAAGCTATCGCCGATGTGGCGAGCCATTCCCTGGCGTCGGCATTTGTATGCTGGGGCCAACGCTCGTTTATCGAATACCTGCTGCAAAGCCCGAACCAGCGCCTGCGCGAGCAACTGCTGCCGGACCTGCTGAGCGGCAAGCTGGCCGGGGCGACCGGGCTGTCCAACGCGATGAAGTTTTTGTCTGGCATCGAGTCGCTGCAAATCAGCGCCGAGCCGACCGACGACGGCTGGAACCTCAATGGCCGCCTGCACTGGGTGACCAACCTGCGCAAGAACGGGTTTGTGGTGGCTGCCGCCATCGAGCATGCCCAGGGCGGCGCGCCGTTTATCCTGGCGATCCCGGACTCGGTGTCCGGGCTGCAACGTTCCCGCGACCTGGAACTGTTGGGTCTGCAATCGAGCAATACCGCAGCCCTCGGCTTTGAAGCCGTGGAGCTGAGCCGCGACTGGTTGTTGCATGAGGATGCACGCAAGTTCCTGCCGGCCGTGCGCCCGGCGTTTCTGGGCTTGCAATGCGGCATGTCCATCGGCCTGGCGCGGCGCTCGCTGGCGGAGGTGGCCAATCACCTGGGCTCCAGCCGCACCGTATTGCGTGAAGAGCTGGAAGTGTTGCGTACCTCCTTGGAACAGGCGGTCAACGACCTGAAGAAAGGCCTGCTGGCCGGCCGCTTCGGCACTGAGCCGGTACCGTTGTTCCGCCTGCGCATCGCCCTTGCGGAAATCGCTGCCAGCGCTGTGCAACTGGAGCTGCAAGCCAGCGGCGGCAAGGCCTACCTGACGGCCCACGGCAGCGGTTTTGCCCGGCGCTGGCGCGAGTCGGCGTTTGTGCCGATCGTGACCCCGAGCCTGGTGCAGTTGCGCACCGAGTTGAACCGTCAGGCCAATCTATGAGCCAGGCGGTATTGCACGCCCAGGGAATTTGCCTGGGCTATGGGGGCAACTCGGTGCTGGAAGGTTTCGACCTGCAATTGCAGCCCGGCGAAGTGGTGTCGATCCTCGGCCCCAGCGGCGTTGGCAAGTCCAGCCTGCTGCGGGTGCTCGCCGGTTTGCAAGCGCCCCAGGGTGGCAGCATCCGCCTGCTGGGCGAGCCGTTGAATGGCCCGCACCCGCGGGTGGCGGTGGCGTTCCAGGACCCCAGCCTGCTGCCGTGGCTGAGCCTGGAAAAGAACGTCGCCTTCGGCCTGGACTTTGCCCGCCAGCCGCACCTCAGCCCTGAAGAGCGTCGCAGCCGCGTCGACCATGCGATCCACGCCGTAGGCCTGGAACACGCCCGCCAGCAGTTCCCGGCGGCGCTGTCCGGCGGCATGGCCCAGCGCACGGCGCTGGCGCGTTGCCTGGCACGCCAGCCGCAGGTATTGCTGCTGGACGAGCCCTTCGGTGCCCTGGATGAAGTGACCCGTGCCGACATGCAGCACCTGCTGCTCAAGGTCAATCGCGAGCAAGGTTCGGCGGCGGTGCTGATCACCCACGATATCGACGAAGCGCTGCTGTTGTCCGACCGGATTCTGCTACTGGGTAACCGCCCGGCGCGGACCCTCGGCGAATGGCGCATCGACTTGCCGCAACCGCGGGAAGAACAGGTGGAAGCCATTGGCACCCTGCGCATCGAAATTCTCAAAACCCTACGGCGGGCGAGCCGCACTGACCCCCAACCCCCTGAACTGCTGGAGCCTTGCCATGTGTCTGGATGACCTCACTCACTCGCGCCGTGACTTTCTCAAACTCTCGGCCGTGCTCAGTGCCGCCGGAGCCTTGCCATTGCTGAGCAGCTTGCAGGCCCGGGCGGCCAGTGAGCCGGACGCACCGGTACGCATCGGCTATTTGCCGATCACCGACGCCACGCCGTTGCTGGTGGCCCACAACAATGGCCTGTTCGAGGCCGAAGGCATCAAGGCCGAGCGCCCGGTGCTGCTGCGCAGTTGGGCCCAGGTGATCGAGGCGTTCATTTCCGGGCAGGTCAACGTGATTCACCTGCTGTCGCCGATGACCGTATGGGCGCGGTATGGCAGCAAGGTCCCGGCCAAGGTCGTGGCCTGGAACCATGTGGGTGGCTCGGGCTTGACCGTGTCGCCGGGCATTACCGACGTGAAGCAACTGGGCGGCAAGTCGGTGGCGATTCCGTTCTGGTACTCGATTCACAACGTGGTGGTGCAGCAGCTGTTCCGCGACAACGGCCTGACCCCGGTGGCCCGCGCCGCCGGGAGTGCGATTGCCGCCAACGAGGTCAACCTGATCGTGTTGCCGCCCTCGGACATGCCGCCGGCCCTGGCCAGCAAGCGCATCGACGGCTACATCGTCGCCGAGCCGTTCAACGCCCTGGCGGAAAACCTCAACGTGGGCCGCGTACAGCGCTTTACCGGCGATGTGTGGCGCAACCATGCGTGCTGCGTGGTGTTCATGCACGAGCATGACCTGACCAACCGCCCGGAATGGTCGCAGAAGGTGGTGAATGCGATCGTCAAGGCCCAGGTCTGGACCCGTGACAACCGTGAAGAGGCGGTGAAGCTGCTGTCCAAGGACGGCGAGAACCGCTACACCCCGCATGCCGAACCAGTGCTGCGCAAAGTCCTGGCGCCGGCTGCCAGCGACCGTGCGGCTTACCTGGCTGACGGCGCGATCCAGCACGCCAACTGGGACGAGCACCGCATCGACTTCCAGCCGTATCCATTCCCCAGCTACACCGAGGAACTGGTACGCCGCCTGAAAGACACGCTGATCGAGGGCGACAAGAAATTCCTCGCCGACCTGGACCCCGCGTTTGTCGCCAAGGACCTGGTGGACGACCGCTTCGTGCGCAATGCGATCGCGGCGGTGGGCGGCATGAAGACCTTCGGCTTGCCTGAGGGCTTTGAGCGAAACGAGGAGATTGGCGTTTGAACAACGGCAAAACCTTGGGGTTGCCGGGCTGGTTGCTTGGCTTGAGCGGGTTGGCGGGGTTGTTGTTGCTCTGGTGGCTGGGGGTGAAGGTCTTTGGCAGCGCGGACGGTTTGTCTGCGCGGTTTTCGCTGTCGGCGACCCTCGCCAGCCTGTGGGAGTTGCTGGGCCGCAGCGAGCTGTACCTGAACATAGCCGTGAGCCTCAAGCGGATCTTCGTCGGGCTGTTCCTGGCATTGCTGATTGGTGTACCGCTGGGCTTGCTGGTGGGTAGTTCGCGCAAGCTGGAGGCGGCGACCACGCCGGCGTTCCAGTTTCTGCGGATGATCTCGCCGCTGTCGTGGATGCCCATCGTGGTGATGTTGATGGGCGTGGGCGACCAGCCGATCTACTTCCTGCTGGCGTTCGCAGCGGTGTGGCCGATTCTGCTGAATACGGCGGCGGGTGTGCGTCAGCTCGATCCGCGCTGGTTGCAACTGAGCAAGAGCCTGAGCGCCACGCGCTGGGAAACCTTGCGCCGGGTGATTATTCCCGGGGTGATGGGGCACGTGCTGACCGGCGTGCGCCTGGCCATCGGGATCCTGTGGATCGTGCTGGTGCCGTGCGAGATGCTCGGGGTCAGTGCCGGGCTGGGTTATTACATCCTCGACACTCGCGACCGGCTGGCCTACTCGGAGCTGATGGCGATGGTGCTGCTGATCGGCTTGTTGGGGTTTGCCCTGGATGCGTTTGCGCGCTGGTTGCATCAGCGCTGGGTGCATGGAGGGTGAACACCTCATGCAAAGGCTCGGAGGCTTTCCGGGCCTTTGCGATGTGCTCAGGGTTTCACGTAGATGCGCAGGTCGCCTGGAATATCGTTGGGCTGTAATGGCCGGTTCGGGTCTGGCGCAGGGTTTTTTGCTTTAAGCCCGATGCTGCTGTGGGTCATGTTCCTGTTGTCAAAAACCCCGATGCCGATGCTTTCCGTCAGTTCCGCCAGGCCCGGAACACCTTCGGAGGTGTTCATGTGCGCGCTCCCCACTAACGCGACCCACTTTTCGGTGCCCGAGTTTGCCTGGATGGTTTCCGCAGCGTAGTAGTTGAACTCCTTGAGCCGCTTTTCAGAGTTGACGCCAGTCCGGGTGCGATCACGGGATTTGTCGTGTCTATGTCGCGTCAGATAATAGTGATCGAGGGGTAAAAGCTCTATTCCATTGTCTTCAAATTTTTTCTTGAGTTGCTCCAGTGTTGGATTCGTGCGGCGAGTGTTGCTGTTTCCGAGCATTCCGATTCCATCATCAACGGGGCCACCGATGTAGTCGATATACCCTTCGAAGTAGACTTTTTTTACACCCTGGTTTTTTAGCGTATCGACGTTGTCGAACAGCATTTTAAAGCTGGCCATCTGCGAGTGAGACTCTCCAAACACCACGCCGTTTGATGCTTTCAATGCCTTTGTGATCAGATCGGCTGCGGGGATCGGTACGGGAACATCGGGGATTGTAGGGCGCGGCGGAAGGCCTCCGTCTTTTATCGCATCGTAATAATCCTCCATTTCCACCCGAAACTTATCCAGCGTTGCCTGGCGTGTGTCGGATTTGAAATGGGATGATTCGAGCCTGCCTTTCAAACTTTCCACGTATTGGCCCTCGGGTAACGGCTTCCTGATTGGAGGTGGGCGGTTGACGGTGTTTATCGGGTTAAACCGGTGAGTGCTCTTGCTCGAAGAGGCATAGGCGTTGGGGGAGGGCTCCAGCGTATCAGCGCTACTGAGCGCTTGCAGGGGGCTGCCGTATGGCTGGTGCTTTTGTGCGTCGAAAGCGTACCACTTGCCCTTGATCTGCACCGCGCTGCCCTCGACCGTCTGCTCGCCCATCTGGAATGAGCCGGTAGCGGCTGCGTCATATCGAGTGCCGGCGGCGGCAAGCTCCCTGTTGCTCGCTGTACCCTTGAGCGTTTTCAAGCCCTGGGTGGCTGCGTTTGCGCCGTCGATGGCGAGTTTTCCCGCGCCGACTACCAGGTCGCCAAGTCCGCTCAGCGGATTGAGTTCCGAGAGTGCGGTAACCCCGAAAATCTTGCTCAGCTTGAGGGCTTTGCTGGCCGCGCTGCTGGCAGTGCTCAGGGTTTTTCCGACCTTCGCGGCGACGCCTGCACCTGCCGTGAGAAAGCCGAACGCATCAAATGCCAGGTCAGAGAACCCATCTTTATAGTTGCCATTACTGAAGTTGACGATGGCCGACCTGAGCGGAACAAGGTCGAGAAAAAAGTTGCCGATGGTGCTGGCGACCGTCCTTCTATGCTCATCCGGCGTACTTCCGGCCGCTTGTTGCCTGACGGTTTCCAGATCGAGCCCCTCGACGATTGAATCCGCAAGGTACTCCGCCCGGAAATTCCTGAACAGGTTGGGATTGGATCCCTCGAGCGGGTTCTCTTGCTTTATATAGTCGCGCTTGGCATCGAAGGTGGAGAACTCTTCTATTCGGGTTACTTCGTTGGCGATCTTCTGGTCCTGGCGCGTGATAACTGCGTTGCTGACTTTCCTGATGCTGCCTTTTTCGGTATCGAACTCATAGGTGGACGGCTTGTTCTGGTGTTTTGTGGTGACCAGTATTTTTTTGCTTGTATGGAAGAGGGTTTCTCCCGCGAATGGTGTCCAGCTGACTCTGTAGGATTTTTCTTTGTAGAAGTTCAGCTTTCCTAACCGCAAGTTTTCTTTGTCCTCCGGTGGAAGGTTGGCGAAGGCATTCAAGATGGAATATTTCTTGACGGTTTTATAGTCGCTTATGGTCTGGCTAATGGCTCTGTCAAAGGTGTCGGGGACTTTAAAGCCGGGGCCATGGGTAAAGGTGGCGAAGGCATCAAGGTCGACGCCATGCGTTCCAGGTTTGAGCTCCCAGTCTGATGCCGTTATTTTCTCGCCTTGCATGGTCAGGTCCAGCATGGAATAAGGGCCGCGAGTGGGGATCGTCTTGTTGGCGGTTTTGTTGGGCTTGAGCAACACCTTCTCTTCAAAGGGGACGCCTTCGCCAAATTTTTCCTTGAGCAGGTCCAGCGCCATCTGCTTGCGGCTGGGCATCGGGGTGTCAAGCAAGCCGGAGGCGTGTTTCAGCTTGCCCAATTGATAGTTGAACGCGTCCATGGCGGTATCAATGTCTGGTTTTTCGTAAAGCGTGTCGTCTTTCGCCTCAAGCACCCCATTGACCACGGCCCAGTCCAACAATGCCGCAGTTTGGGCAGCTTCGGGCGCGGGCCCACTTGAGTCGGCGGCGATCATCACTTCGGCAAAACTCATGTTCGCTACGCTGCCAGGGGACCTGGCTTCGATGGCGGCCGCCGCGATGCACAGGTTGGCCCAGGCCAGGCTGCCGTAGACCACGCTGTCGGGAATATCCTTGATCAGCAACTGCGGCGCCGCCCGCATCAACAGCAGATGCGTACCCAGCGAGGCGTTGGCAGGTGAGGTTTTGCCGGTATCACTCAAGTGCTCGCGCAGGCCGGCGACGATCGCCGAGGTGGGTTTGCCCCAATATTGTTTATGTGACAGGTCGAATCCGGCCACTTTGTTGCGATGCGGTTGGGTGATGGATTCCTGATCCAGATCGAGGTTGATGGCCGCCAGTACGTGATCATTCACACTGCTATCAGTCGGAATGCTCTCCAGTTTGGTCTGCAAGGCCTCTCCCAGCGCCTGGCCTCGGGGGGAACGGATGAGGGCTTCCAGCGTTTTGGCCGGATCGCTCGAGGCGTCGCTGGAGAGCGGCAGGTTACCGTTCAGAAACTCCAGGAGCCCCCGCTGCTGGCTTGCTTGCTGAACATCCGGAGGGCCAGCGGCATGTTCTCTGGCGGCGGTGAGCAGTTCGTTCTGCTGAGGTGTGCTCAAGGGCAGGGGCCAGGACAAGGCGCCGCCCAGATTTCCCCATGGATGGGGGTGGGAACGTGTCAGCGATGTGCGCGCCAGGGTCAGCAGCTCATCATGGGTGGTTGGCTCGGGCAGGCCCATAGCCTTGAGAAAGTTTGCAAGACTCACGGCGTTAGCACTATTTGGGGGGTAAGAAGAGTTGGGCGCGAGGTCCATCAGCGTGCTTCCCAGCGCAGATCGCACCACCAGAAACGGCGCGTTCGGTCCTGCCAACGTGGCGACATGAGTGAGCTGCTGCGCCAGTGCCTGCCAGTTTTTTCGGTCAGCCAGCGCGGTCTCCAAGGCTTTCGGGCCATTGGGGGGCGGTGTGTCAGCCGCGGGGTCCGGAATGTCCGTTGCGCTTTGCAATATTTCATCGGGGTATGACGGTATATCGGGGAGTGGTATCGGAGGAGGGGGCGGTGGTGGGTATGCAGTGGAGGAAGGAACCGAGTTGCTGACTATCATCGTGAACACCTTTAGGCACGCTCATTCAGGAATGCGCCTTTCAGGAAAACCTCCCTGCTTCCTGGACGCTCTTGCTGAGTGTCGGAAGCAGGGGGAATGGCTCCGCCTGTAAAGTGTTCAAGATGTCAGAAAATGTACGGATGACCGATCAGCGATGGTAATACCCCGGTCCGCCTTCGCTGTAGCGATGGTCATGCCAACCGCCGCCGCCGTGGGGGAAAATAATGCAGCCGCTCATGCTCAACATGATCAGCAAGGGAATCAGCAGTGTGATTCGACGAAGCATTTCAAAATCCTCTAGGGGGCTCTCAGGTTCAATCAGGCGTTGGGCAAGCCAAAGTTTTTCATCGCCTGTAACATGAGACCCCGCCGACCCCAATCCATCCCCGCTAATAGGTATGTGCTTGGTGTGGTAGTCGATACAAAGTGGACACAATTTTTTAGCTTCAGGAACCCGTCATGACCCAAAAGCAACGTTTGAAATACTCGATTCTGATCTCCCTGCTGGTGCTGGGGACGATGTTTGGCCTGTCCTACTTGCAGAACAACGGGGTCATCAGCGAAAAGACGTTCCAGTACATCGCGATTGCGGTAGCGGTAACCGTGGTGGTGATCAACGGTGTGATGCGTCGCAAGGTCAAGCCTAACCTTTGAGTCAGGCCCGGCCTTCCAGGACTTTGGCAGCCTGCTCGTGCAGGCTGTAGCTCTTGTCGGCGTTCAGGGTGATCACGCCTTCGGTGCACAGGCGCTTGAGCACCTCGCGCACACTGAGAAACGACAACGGGATGCCCAGCTCCAGCAAATGGCTGTGCACGCCGCGCACGCCGAGGGTGCGCTGGTTGTCGGCGGCGGTCAGCAGGGCGTCGATGACCTTCAGCCGGATCAGGCTGGTGCGCAGGCCAAAGCATTTGAGCAAATGACGAATACGCTGGTTGCCATGTTCCGGCGCCTTGCCGAACGCCTGGTTGCCGGTGGCAAAACCTCCGTCATGCATGGGTGAGTGTCCTTCCGTGGGCAGTTGCGAGTTGTACATGCAGAAACTCCTTATCAGAGCCTGATCAGGAAAATGATGGCGCTCTTAGTTAATAAGACGTACGAGCTGCACAAATCATGAAGCGGGGGATGTAGAAATTTTGTCGGTAACATCCTGGAGACATACCGACCTGTCCGAATAAACGCCTGCGGCTGCTAAAATTATTCCCGGTATTTACGTCTTAACTGAGGTGTTGGCGAAGCTGTCCCTCGTCGCGGTGTTTAATTTGGCTGTGGAGTCTGCGTGATTATTTCCAACGGGTTGTTCAGGATGTGTGTGGCAGGGGCGTTGCTGGGGCTGAGTCTTTCGGCCACGGCGCGGGTGCAGGAGCAACAGGCCACCGCCGAGATCCGTCGCACCAGCTTTGGTGTCCCGCATATCCGGGCCAACGATGAGCGTGGGCTGGGTTTCGGCATCGGTTATGCCTATGCCCAGGACAACCTGTGCCTGCTGGCCAATGAAGTGGTGACGGTCAATGGCGAGCGTGCCAGGTACTTTGGTCCCGAACAGGCGACCCTGGAAGGGCGTAACAACCTTGCCAACGACGTGTTCTTCACCTGGCTGAACACCCCCCAGGCCGTTGCGGCATTCTGGAAGGCCCAGCCCCCGGCGATGCAGCAGCGCATTGAAGGGTATGTTGCCGGTTACAACCACTACCTCAAGGAGCGCACTGCCCAGGGTTTGCCGGCGCAGTGCCAGGCGGCTTGGGTACGGCCGATCACGGCCGAAGACCTGGTCAAGCTGACCCGCCGGCTGCTGGTGGAAGGTGGCGTCGGGCAATTTGCCGAGGCCCTGGTGGGGGCCACGCCGCCCAACACCGTCGCCCAGGTGGACAGCAAGGCGTTTGAGGTCGCGGCGGCCAACCAGCAACGTTACGCCCTGGACCGTGGCAGCAACGCGGTGGCGGTGGGGCGTGACCGTTCGTTCAACGGCCGCGGCATGCTGCTGGCCAACCCGCATTTTCCGTGGGTGGGCGGCATGCGTTTCTACGAGATGCACCTGACCATCCCCGGCCAGCTGGATGTGATGGGCGCTGCGTTGCCGGGCCTGCCGGTGATCAATATCGGCTTCAACCAGCACGTTGCGTGGACGCACACCGTTGATACGTCCAAGCACTTCACCCTGTATCGCCTGACTCTGGACCCCAAGGACCCGACTCGCTATTTGCTGGACGGCAAGTCCGTGCCCATGGATAAAACCACGATCAAGGTAGCGGTAAAAACTGCCGACGGCGGTACCCGGGAACAGTCCCGCACGGTCTACAGCTCGCAGTTCGGCCCCATCGTGCAATGGCCGGGCAAACTCGACTGGGACGCCAAATATGCCTTCAGCCTGCGGGATGCCAACCTGGGCAACGACCGTGTGCTGCAACAGTGGTACGCGATGAACCGCGCAGCGAACCTCAAGGAACTGCAAACCTCGGTACACACCCTGCAAGGTATCCCGTGGGTCAACACGGTGGCAGCGGATGACCAGGGTCAAAGCCTGTACATGAACCTGTCGGTGGTGCCGAACGTCAGCGCGAAAAAGCTCGCACAGTGCAGTGACCCACGGGTCGGGCTGCAATTCATCATGCTCGACGGCTCTCGCAGCGCCTGCGCCTGGGACGTGGACCCGCGTGCCGCCCAGGCCGGGATCTTCCCCGCCGAGCAACTGCCGCAACTGGAGCGCACCGACTACGTGCAGCACTCCAATGACTCGGCCTGGCTGGTCAACCCCAAGGCACCCTTGACCGGATTCTCGCCCGTTATCAGCCAGGACAAGATCGGCTTGGGCCCGCGTGCGCGCTTTGCCTTGCAACGCTTGCAGGAGCTCGACAAGCAACCGATCAAGGTCGCCGACCTGCAGAATATGGTCATGGACAACCAGGTGTATCTTGCCAGCCAGGTGATGCCGGACTTGCTGAAGTTCTGCGCGGGTGCCGATGCCAGCGTGAAATCGGTGTGCGACAGCCTGAAAAACTGGGACCAGCGCGCCAACCTCGACAGCGGCCTGGGCCTGGTGCACTTCATCAACCTGGCGGAGCAACTGGCGCAAGCGCCGGACGCGTGGAAGGTGGGTTTCGATCCGGCACAACCCCTGACCACACCACGTGGGCTGGCGGTCGATCGGGCAAACGTGGCCAAGGCACTGCATGAAGCGATGCTCGCGTCAGCCGCCGACGTGGCCAAGCGCGGGCTGACGGCGGACAGCCGCTGGGGTGATATTCAGGTCTCGGGCCAGACACCGATCCACGGCGGCCCGCAAGAGCTGGGCGTTTATAACGCCATGCAAAGCGTGCCTCGGGCCGATGGCAAGCGCGAGGTAGTCAGCGGCAGCAGCTACTTGCAGATCGTGACGTTCGACGAGAAGGGGCCCAATGCCGAAGGTGTGCTGGCATTCTCCTTGTCCAGCGACCCCGCGTCGAAATACTTCAAGGACCAGACCCAGGCGTTTTCCGAGAAAAAACTCAGCCCGCTGCCGTTTACCGAACAGCAGATCAAGGCGGACCCGCAGTATCAATTGCAGGTTATCCGTGACAAGGAAGAAGCCGGGCGGTAGGGTAGCCCACCAGGAATGCCTGCCCCTTGAGAGAATATTTTTTGAAATCAAGGGGTTGCAAGCCCTGGCAAATGAGTACATAATTGCGCCCATCGAACGCACTGAAGCATTAAAAACTTCAATGTTTTCAATGCGATAGAGTAGAGGCAAGCTTCACATAGCCCACTCAAGTTTGTATGCGGTGAATGTCGGTTGTAAGGCATTGATCGTTTGAGGCCGAGTAGCAAAATGGTTATGCAGCGGATTGCAAATCCGCCTACGCCGGTTCGATTCCGACCTCGGCCTCCACTCTTAGAAACCCCGTAGATTAACGTCTACGGGGTTTTTTATTGAGCTCGAAAAAAAGAGCCGCCCCCCGGATCTTTTCCATTTTGCCGTTTAGCGATAGCTCCAACGCAGGCATCAATCTTCTTTGCGGTCTTCGGCCGGAGTTCATGAATTGACCCCGGTGATTCCTTCCACGACTACGGTACTAGCGCCCTGGCTCCCCAGCCAATCTCGGTCAGACGCTGTTCCTGAACCTTCTTTCTGAGGCATGTGAATACCCTTGTGCCCATAAAAAAGGAGTGTGCGGATGGGTTCTTACTGGAGTGAGGTTGCTGACAGGCCTTCGCGCTTCATCAGCTTCAGCTCCCGACGAATCTACTGGGTAGTACATGGCTCGATGTGGAGTCGGAGCCACTCGGTGCAGAATCAGTCGCCCTCATTCAATCTCGCGGCCTGAGCCGCGGCCGAAACCTCCTCAAGGGCGAATCTTCAGTGTTCCGCACCTCCTCATTTTGAAACGCCAAAATGTAGCCAAATGTACCCGACGGTAAATGTTTCGAAATGTGAAAAAAATGTCCGACATAACTTTGTAATTGAGTTAGATTCCTATTAGCATTCTCGAAATGTTAACGCGCTTGACCCACTCGTCGTAGGAATCCTCGTTTTGAAACATCACTTTTCTGCCAGTCTGTTGCTTGCTGGCGCTTGCAGCGCTGCGTCCCTCGTTCACGCCACCGAAGACTTGACGTTGCCGACTACCCAGATCGAAGCGAGTAGTGAACCTATTGACGGTCCAACCGTGGGCTACAAAAGCAACCCGTCGTCCAGCACTACCCGTCTGGGCTTGACGGACAAGGAAACCCCGCAGGCCGTGACCACCATCACTCGGCAAGCCCTGGATGACTTCAAGATTACGGGCATCAAGGATGCGCTGCGTGCTGCGCCCTCGGTGACCGTGGAGCAAACCGAAACCGATCGTACGGAATTCACCTCGCGCGGCTTCGATATCAACAACTTTGAATACGATGGCGTGGGCATGCCCTTCGTGGGAACCGTATTGGTCGGTGATCAGGACTTGGCCGAGTTCGAGCAGATCGACATCCTGCATGGCGCCAATGGTTTGATGAGCGGGGCTGGCAACCCGTCGGCCACGGTCAATTTCGTACGCAAACGTCCGACCGAGACCTTCCAGGCGCAAATCGATACCAGCGTCAGCTCATGGGATGGCCGTCGTGTGGACGTGGACGTTTCCGGGCCGTTGACGGATACCGGCAACGTACGCGGCCGCTTCATTTACTCCCACGACAAGGGCAACTCGTGGATGGATCGATACAGCCATGAGCGCAACGTCGCTGCCGGGCTGTTGGCGTTCGATGTGTCCGATGCCGACACCGTAACCGTGGGTTTCTCCCAGCACGACAGCAATTCAAACGGCAGCACCTGGGGTAACTTGCCGTTGGTGGATAACGATGGCAACGCCATTCACTATGGCAGCCGCAGCTCCAGCATCGGCCAGCCATGGACCTATTGGAACCTGCGTACCCAGCGCACATTCGCTGAGCTCAAGCATGATTTTGGCAACGGCTGGAACGCTACGGTCACCGCCACGGGCATCACCGAAAAGCAAGACACCAACATGATGTATGTCGCCGGGGTCAGCGGTGATGACGCCTCAGTGTTTGCCGCCAATACCACCAGCGAGGCTCATCAGTTGCTGGGCGAGGCCAAGGTCTCCGGCCCGTTCAGCCTGTTTGGCCGAGAGCATGAGTTGACCCTCGGTGCCGCCTATGGCCGCACCCATCAGAAGGCCCGGGAATACGATGCGGCTGCAGATGGCTACTACGACGTTTCATTCTCGGATGTGCTGGCGGGCAATCTGGCGCATCCGTCGTTCCTGTTTACCAGCGACGCCAATACGCAGAATTTCACGGACACTCAGAAAAGCGTGTACGCCGGTGCCCGATTCAGTCTGGCCGATGATCTTCACTGGATCGCCGGCGCGCGGATGATCAGCCTGGACGCTTCCGGCGACAGCTATGGTTCCGACTACTACACCCGCGCACATGGCAAGGTGACGCCTTACACCGGCCTGGTCTACGACCTGGACAAGCAGTGGAGCGTGTATGGCAGCTGGACGAAAATCTACAGCGCTCAGTACAACCTGGGCAGGGACGGCAAACTGCTTGCTCCGCTTGAAGGCAAAAGCATGGAAGCCGGTGTGAAGGGCAGTTTGCTGGATGACCGCCTCAACGTCACCGCCGCGGCGTTCAAGACCGAACAGCAGAATGTCGCGGAGTATGTCGGCCTGGTGGGTGGCCGGTCCGTTTACGACCCCATGGATTACAAGAGTCACGGAGTAGAGCTGCAAGCCTCTGGCGAAGCGCTACCCGGCCTGGACGTGCTCGCCGGGTATACCTACGTGCGCATCGACAACGACGATGGCGACAAGGCCCGTAAGTATGTGCCAACTCATAGCGTGCGCGGCATGCTCACCTATCGCTTGCCAAGTTTGCCCCAAGCCAAGATCGGTACACGGGTAAGCTGGCAGAGTGCAGTGGAAAACGACACGAACAGTGCCATCCACCAGAACGCCTACGCGTTGCTCGATTTCATGGCCAGCTATGACATCGACAGCAACTGGAGCACGTCGCTGAACCTGAACAACGTCACCGATCGCAAATACCTGCTATCGCTGTACAACAGTGCCACGACCGCCAGCTACGGCGCCCCGCGTAACCTGGTAGCTTCCGTTACCTGGAAATACTGATACCGCCTGGGGGCTCGCTGTGCCCCGTGACGCGCGGCGAGCCTGGCGCTTTAAGGAAAACCACCGAGCATGACTGCACGCACCTTGCGTATCTGGTTTCTGGTCCACAAATGGACCAGCCTGATCGCTACCGTTTTCCTGTTGTTGCTGTGCCTGACGGGGCTGCCACTGATCTTTCATGAAGAGATTGAGCACTACTTCGAGCCGCCGCCGCCCCTGCGCCCGCTGACCGCCGATACACCACGAATCGACTACGACACCGTCATTGCCAGTGCATTGGTGGCGCAGCCGGGGGAGGTCGTGCGTTTTGTCGGTTTCGATCCGGAAAGTCCGCTCGGTACGGTGTACACGGCAACGAGCATTATGCCGCCACCGATCGAGGGGCATTCGCAGTCGTTCGATACACGCACTGGCGAGTTATTTCCCGCGGTGCCGCCAGACGAAGGGTTCATGAACCTGATGTTGCGCCTGCATACCGATTTATTCATGGGGTTGCCCGGTTATCTGTTTCTCGGTTTCATGGGGCTGCTGTTGGTCGCGGCGCTGGTGTCCGGCGTGGTGGTGTACACACCGTTCATGCGCAAGCTGGACTTTGCCACCGTGCGCAACGGGCGCAGTTCACGCTTGAAGTGGCTGGACCTGCATAACGTGCTCGGCATCGTCACCCTCGCCTGGGTGTTGGTGGTGGGGCTGACAGGCGTGATCAATACGCTGGCATTGCCCATTTTCGACTTTTGGCAGAGTGACCAGTTGGCGCAGATGACCGCGCCCTACAAGGATGCGCCGCCGCTGGAGCGCCTCGGGTCGTTGCAAAAAGCGCTGGATACCGCGCGTAAGGCGGCGCCAGGCATGGAGCCCAGCTTCATCGCCTTTCCCGGTACTCAGTTCAGCAGCCAGCACCATTACGCAGTGTTCATGCGCGGCACCACGCCGCTCACTGCGCGATTGCTCAAGCCGGCCCTGGTGGATGCGAGTACCGGCGAGCTGACCGACATGCGTGAGATGCCGTTGTACGTGAAAACCTTGCTGGTTTCGCAGCCGCTGCATTTTGGTGATTACGGTGGTGTGCCGCTGAAGATCATCTGGACGCTGCTCGATCTCATCAGCATCGTCATCCTCGGCAGTGGGCTCTACCTGTGGCTGAGCCGTCGCAAGGTACCGTTGCAAAAACGCTTGGATGAATTGCATGCCAGCGGGCCGGAAATGGGGGGCCGATCATGAGGCGCGGACTGTGGATGATCTTTCGCTGGCCGCTGTTGCTCTTTGTTTTAAGCCTGTTCGGATTGCTCTCGGCGCTGATCGGTGACGGCGTCTATGACCTGCTTTCATGGCTCAGCCTGGGGGTGCCGTTGGGGCTGGTCGGGGTGGTTTGGCTGCGTTTGCGTTCAGCCAAACGATGATTGGCGCGATCCTCAGCGCCGTCATCAACAGCGTCAGCTTCCACTCGGTTGCAGGTCGATTTTCTCCCAGCGGCAACTCACCCACGGAGTTCGCCAGGGCATTGCATGCTCAGCGCCGCGACGAAGTCGTGAATGCCGCTGTACTGGGAAAGTCTTCCGCACATGGCCAAGCCCTCAACCTGAAACCTGAGCTTAGACGATGGTTTTCGGGTGAGACATCAGTTCGTTCAGCACACTGCGCAGCCTCTCGGCCTCGCGCGTGCTGAGTCGATCTGAAGTGGTGAGGTTGGCGATCTGCTTCCTCATCGCTGCAGCTTCGGCACCGCGCAGCCTGAGGTATCCGGCAAACTCTTCGTTCTTTGCCTGTGCTTCTGTCAGCATCGCGACCAGGCCGAAGATATCCGCCCGGGCCTTGCGCAGTTGCAGGTTCAGTTCCTGGATCTCGTTCTCGAGCAGCCGGGCGTGTTGTTTGTGCATTTCGAGAGGCGTGGGGATGCCAAGCCACCCGCAGGTGTCTTCGTCGATATTCATAGGAGGTATTTCGAGTGCTGTATGTGTATACAGTATTCGAGATTGAGTGAAGTGGAATGCTTGAGGCGACGAACTGCAGGGTTACCCGACGATCAGTCGGGCGCGGGCCTCCCACTCTTTACTATTTACCGGCGGTGATACGCGCCATGAACTGACGCGTCAGGCTGGCGATCTGCTCGGTTTTTTCATCGAGCGCGAAATGCCCCGCGTCCAGAATATGAACCTCGGCCCCCGGCACATCATCCTTGTAGCGCATCGCCCCCGGCACAATGAACGACGGGTCGTATTTTCCCCACATGACCAACATCGGCGGTTGGTTGTCTTTCAACCATTGCTGCCATTTTGGGTAAGAGGCTACGTTGTTCTGGTAGTCCAGCAACAACGCCGACTGTATCGCCCGCTGGCCCGGACGGGATAAGGCGGCAAACTCGTCCTCCCAGGCATCAGGGTTGTAACGCTCGGGATGAGGGCTGGTGCCCAGATGGCGCTGCTTCGTGCCCTCGTACCCCGTGAACCCATCGACTTGTTCGGGATGTTCGGCGGGAGCCTTCCAGTACTTGGCGATGTTCGCCCACTTGGCACCCAGGCCTTCGTCATACGCATTGGCGTTCTGGATGATGATGCCGTGCAGTTTTTGCGGCGCGTTGAGGATCATCCGAAAGCCTACCGGGCCGCCGTAGTCCTGCATAAACAGGGTGTATTCATGGATTTGCAATTGCGTGAGCAGCTTGCTCATGGTGTCGGCCAGATGGTCAAACGTGTAGGTGTAGGTCGCGGGCGAGGGCGCGTCGCTTCTGCCGAACCCTGGGTAGTCGGGTGCGATCACGTGATACCGGTCAGCAAGCAGCGGGATCAGCGAATCCCACATGCGCGAGGACGAAGGGTAGCCATGGAGCAGCACCAGGGGCGGCGCGTCCCTGGGGCCGGCCTCGCGATAGAAAACCCTCACGCCGTCCACACTGGACCAATGATAGCCAGTGGACTCGGTGGTATAGGGGACGGACGGCACCGGTTCGCTGGCGTGTGCCGGTGCGGTCATCGAAAGAGTGGTCATAAGTGCTCCCAGCGTGCAAAAGGTGGCGATGTTCATTGTGGCCCTGAGCTCTGATTTGCGCATTTCCCGGTGAAATGCAGCTGCGATCAGAGTGAACGCATCCGGGAACTCACACCATTGGCCCAATGACCATTTTTCATTAGAATCGGGCCAATCTCGATCAGGCCCGCCCTATGAAAAAAAGTGTGAAAGTTGCAGTCATCGCTTTTAACGGCATCAGCCCCTTTCACCTTTCTGTGCCGTGCCTCGTATTTGGTAAAGATCGCCGAGTGGGGGATTCGCCCTGGTTTGAATTGGTGGTCTGCGCGGGCGAAGAGGGGGCGCTGGTTACCAACGCCGGTTTCGCGATCCACTGTGACCATGGTTTGGACCAGGTTGCAGGAGCTGACATCGTCATCATTCCCAGCTGGCGGGACGTCACCGAAAGGCCGCCGTGCGCACTCCTCGAAACGCTTCAGGCAGCCCATGAACGGGGCGCGCTGGTGGTCGGCCTGTGCCTGGGGGCGTTCGTGCTTGCCCATGCGGGCCTGCTGTGCGACAAGCGGGCAACCACGCACTGGGCGTGGGCGGCGCATCTGGCGCGAGATTTCCCACGCATTGAAGTGGACCCCAAAGTGCTCTATGTCGAGGCGCAGCAAATCCTGACCTCTGCAGGCGTGGCCGCAGGGCTCGATTGCTGTATTCATATCGTCAGGCGGATCTATGGGCGGGGGGTTGCCAACGCGTTGGCGCGTCAACTGCTGGTTTCCCCCCATCGCGACGGAGGCCAGGCCCAGTTCATCAGCCAGCCTGTTCCTCAAGGCGCAAGCGACCAGCGTCTCGGCCAGTTGCTGGACTGGCTTCGGGCAAACCTGGGACAACCGTTGTCAATCGATCAGGTGGCGACGAGGCTGGCGATGAGTCGACGCAGTTTCACCCGGCACTTCAAGCAACTGACCGGCTCGACGTTTGGCAAGTGGCTCACGAATGAGCGAATCAAGGCCGTCCAACTGCAACTTGAAACAACCGACCACAGCGTCGAGTCGATCGCTGACGCTTGCGGGTTTGGTACAAGCCTGTCGTTACGCCAGCACTTTTTCTCGATCGTGGGCGTGAGCCCCACAACCTACCGGAAGGCTTATCATCGATAGGGAGCTACCTGTAATTTCCGGTTCCGATACCCGTTCGCTGACGTGCAGCGACGGAGCGAAAACTGGCCAGTGACTCCTGCGGGTACAAGGCCGAAAAGCTCTCCAGGCAACCGCCTGCAAGTGAAAGCGATTTGGCCTCGGGCTGGCAGTTTCCTCCTGACTGACTAACCTTCTACGCAACGGCCATCCTTGTACAAGTGTCAAGGGTCCACCTCAGGGACCTGAACCGGCGCGCTGGGTTGGCAAGTCATAAGGAGAGCTTCATGAATGGACTTATCTCAAGAGTCTTACTGGCGTTGACAACACTGGCCTGGGTGTCCGGCTCCCAGGCCGCGACCACCGTCACCGGGCAAATCAGTGCGTCGCTGATATTGATCAATAGTTGCCTGGTCAACGGCGTAGGAGGCACCACAGGCTTGAATTTCGGTGCGTTGAACTTTGGTACCGCCAACACCCTGTATACAGAGGCTGATGGGCAAGTGCTGGGCGGCGGCGGGGCGCCTTTGTCTATTCAATGCTCGGCGGGTACTTCGCCGGTATTGACCATCACGTCCGGCGCCAATGATGGCAAATCCACCGGTGGAACGCGTGCCCTGGCAGACGGTGCCGGCCACTTTGCGCCCTATGACATCTACACCGACGCCGCCCACACGCAAATTCTTGCCAACAACGGCACTATCAATCTCACGGCCAGCACCGGGGTTGCGCAAACCGTGAATATTTACGGTAAATCCCCAGGTAAGGTGGGTTTGCCGGCCGGCACTTATACCGACACGATTGCGGTCACGCTGACGTTTTGAATATGAGGTATATCGCTTGCGGCAATCTTCAGATGCCAAGGGAAATGATTTATTTGCTGTTCCATTTTGAACTCCGTCTTCCATTTTTGAGCGGGAGACGGCATAGATTTATTGATTTTTAAATTGATCTCTACCTGTATCGCATTCACACCCCTAAAGACATCTACGGGATGACAGGAGTTGGATGATCAGGTGCATGCATCATGTTAATATCGCCACCCCTCGTGACCGAGGGGCCTCTGGCGGGCGGGCTGGTCGAGAGAAAATCCACTTGTTTCCTGAGATTTATAGCTTGATGTGCCATTTTTAACGTCCATGGCATGATTTCATGGGCGTTAATCAGCCGATATCCATTTTTCCATTTAAAGCTGCGCTTGCTATGGCAGCAGTTCAGAAACTATACGCCTCAAAAGGAAGAGTCATGGCCGTACCACGCATTATTTTCCCAATAGCCATTGCTGTTGTCGTGCTCGGAGCCGGCACGCTGATCTATCAGGGCCTCAACGGCACAAGCAGCTCGCTGAGCTGCGCAGATGATTTCTCGCAAGCCACGGTTATCGAGGGTGTTAAAGGTACAGTTGCCGGCGACACTACACTAGCCACCAGCCAGGCTGGTGAGTCTGGACATATTCCTTTTGCCAAGCCTTACCATTCGGTCTGGTGCAAATGGACTTCCCCAGAAGACGCAAGCTTCACATTTGATACCACAGGCTCAAAATTCGACACCGTGCTTGCCGTTTATAAAAGCACGAGCCTGAATTCGATGCCGGTGGCCGGCACGAACAATAACCAGTCGGAAAATGATGTAACCAGTGCTGTGACTTTTTCAGCCAAGAAGGGTGAAACCTATTCGATTGCCGTCGATGGGTTTGAAGGTGCTTACGGTAAGTACATCCTCAACTGGGCCAAGAAATAAGCGAACATGGCAGCTGTCGGCGGCCATTGGCTAAGGTGAAGGGGGACGACAATCCTCCACACCAGAAAACCCCGTAGATTAACGTCTACGGGGTTTTTTATTGTCTGCCGGTAAGTACGATGGGCGAAAAAACCGCAATCGCGGGCCTTCTCGCAGGGCAGCCCGACTTACTTGAACAAGCCGCCAATTGCGTTGATCGCATCCGCAGCCTTGTTCACGTTTTGCTGGCGCTGAGGGTTAGTGTCCACTTGTGCCTGAGTGTTGTAGGTACTGTTGCTGCAGCTCTTGTTGGTTTGTGTCAGTGCTGCCTGGAACGCGGTCGCGCGCAACGTATCGCCCTTGGCATTGGCCGCATTGATATTGGTCTGCAGGTCGCGGATCTGTTGCTGGCAGGAGGCACTGTTGGCGTTGACGGTGTTGTTGCTGTTGCCGGCACCCCCCAAGGCAGATGACAGGGCGCCGGTGAGGGCAGACAGGTCGGCGGCGTGGGCGGGCAAAGTGAACAGGCTGAACAGGGCGGCGGCTGGGGCGAGTTTGGAAAGACGCATGGCAAACCTCAATGTTTTATTGCCTGCGCATCTCCGGGGGCCCGAGCAGGCGCAGAACAATATCCGTATAGAGGTGAGCGCTCGGGTGGGGCGAAATATATTTGGTCAAATTTTGACCTTCAACCGTGAAACTCCATAAATGTGAGTTGTTTCACGTTGTTTGTCTGGCATTGACGACGTATCAAGGTGAGGGCACGAGCCCGAGTGATGCGCGATGCAAGCTGAAACGCCTGGGTGCTTCACTTGGCGCAACAAACACCCGATAGCTTCACCAGCAGTGTCAGCGCGACGATTGCCCAGCCAGAGTTGAGTGCGACAAACATCCATTCCGGCGGATTTGTACCCAGGAAAATCGTCGAGGTAACCGTCAAGAAAACCATCAAAAGACCAATTGGGAGCCAGAACCAGAGGTGTTTCTGGCGCTGGCACACCTCTATGTGCAGCGGGCTATCTTCATGGAGTGTCATGTGTTGTCGGCCTCGGTAACCTGCTGCTTCCCTGCCGATGTTCAGCTCAAGAGCGCTATCCTGAGCAATGAGTCCAGGTGATGCAAGGCTCATTCGCCGTTAGTGTCCATCAATCAGGCGAAGTGCCAGTTCGGCACTGAAGGTGCCTGCCTCCGGGCCTTCATGACAATCGGTTTTCGTCGAAGACGCACCGTCCGAATTGCCCGGGAGTTTGATCCATAGGGCAACCAACCGTGGCGAAAGCACTTGCGGTGGCATGCCCAGTCTGCGCCCCACCGGGTTGCACCAGTCTCCAGGATTCGCACCATTGCCGTTGCGGCTGGTATCCACCGCCACGGCTTTTGTATAGGCGTATTCGCTTAACAACCTGGCATTGATGGCATCACCATAACTGCGCACCTGGGCGAGGGTGTAGAAGTTGGCGATATTCAGGGCAAACCCCCGAATCTGTTTCACCCCGGCTGCATTCAACGCATCGGCCATGGCGCCTGGGGATTTCCAGCCTGGATTGCCAGCGTCCAGATAAACATCGACATGGCGTGCGCGCTGGTTGAACCCCGATACGGCGTAATTGATTAGCCCCAGCCGCTCGGCGCGCTTGTCCTTGTCCAGGCACTGCAGGTCTGCCAGTGCGTCCGGCTCCAAGATAACCAGCGCCGGCTGGTCTCCAATGCCTTTGATCAGTTGGTCTATCCAGCCCCGGTACTCCGCCGCTGCCGGTGCGCCACCCTTCGAGGCGCCACCGCTGCAGTCGCGGTGGGGCAGGTTATAGGCCACCAAAATCGGTGTTTTATCAGCACTGGCGGCAGAGGTTACATAGCGATTGACGCGCTCGGCCAGCGTTCCTATGGCCTGGCTGGTGCCGGTCAGCCACAGGGCACTGGGCACCTCGGCAATGGTTGAGCGGATGCTTGCAGTGGCAGGCGTATCGGGGTGCTGCTGGACCCACTGTGCGGCGGTGGACTGCGGGTTGACGTAGAACCCATCACTCGCCTGGGCAGCAGGCAGCATCGACAGGCAGATAAAGCCGGCGGCAAGGGTGGCGATCTTTAGCACGCTCTACACCAGTAAGAGGGGCGGGCGGCCAAGGTAAGTCGGCTCGCCGCTGACGTCACGTGAAGCTGCATGAAGCTTGCCGGCTAGCCGCGCAGACCGTGCCCATGGCATGCTCCCACGCTCAGCATCCAGTCAAGGAAGAACGATGTCGACCTATGTAATCACCGTCCCTTGCTTTGCGCAGATGTTGCGCTCGCTCAAGGGGCTTTTGTCCAAAGGCGAGGCGCATGCCGGCGAGTTGGGCTATGACCCGCGAAACCTGCTGAGCGCGCGGCTGGCGCCCGACATGCACACCCTCGCAACGCAAATCCGGTTTGCGTGCACCCAGGCCCAGGAATCGGTCCAGCGTCTCACCCATCAACCGCTGCCGGTTCTGAGCACACCCGCAACCCTGAGCGAGGCGCGTGGGTTGATCGAGCAAACCCTGCAAGCCCTCGCCTCGGCAGATCGCGAACTCATCGACAGCAGCGAGCGCGCTATCTCGATAGAACTTCCCGACGGTACTATTTTCGACATGACTGCCTACGAATACGCGGTCAATTGGGCCATTCCACAGTTCTATTTTCACCTGATGACCGTCTATAACATCCTTCGCCATAACGGTGTGCCGCTCGGCAAGGCCGATTACGTGCCGCATATGTTCGCCTTCGTGCGCACGCAATAGGTAGCCACCCGAATGAATAGACCCCGCTCCTGCGCATAAGCGTATGGTGGGTGTTAAACACGTTTATTGAGGTACCCGCCATGGACGATAAACTCGGCATCCGCCTGAAAGAGGAACGCAAGATCCTGGGGCTCTCCCAACAGGAGTTTGGTGCGATTGGCGGTGTGGGTGCGAATGCTCAGGTGCACTACGAAAGTGGCGCGCGGGCGCCCAAGTCCGATTACCTGATTGCCATCCGGCATAAAGGCGTGGACGTGCTTTACGTGTTGACGGGGGAAAGGGCGGTTATCAACCAGGCCACCCTGAGTGACAAGGAGACGTTGATCATCAACCACTACCGCACGCTGGACGGGCTGGATCAGGATGCGATTGCGCAGATCACTTCCTCGTTGTCTGACAGCTAGCAACGAGGAAGTCCCGGATTTGCTTCGCGCCAGGCTAGAAGCTGTCGGTCGTCCTGAAGCTGCCGCCGCCTGTACTGCCTGACGTCGAAAAGCTGGCCGTGTTGTTATTGCTGCTTTCGACGGTGGCGACGCCAAGGACGACAGGGCTGATCGATGCGCTGACATAGCCTCGCGTCGCCCCTGCCGCTACCTGACTGCGGCGCACGATTTTAAGGCCCCGGCTAAGCACATCCACAACCTGGCCAAGGGTTGCACCCTGGGTCATGTAGCTCTCTACCAGACGCTCGAAGTCAGTCGACAGGTCAAAATAAACATCGCGGCCGGTAAACGCATCGTTGCGAACTTTGCGCTCCAGGTCTTTGGCACGCTGGTAGCTGTTCTGGTGTACCACGGCCTCTTCCTGGGTATCCGCCAGTTGCTGTACCACCGCTTTCAAGCGCAGGTTCAGGGTTTGCAGTTGCTCGACGATCAGGTCGTCGGCGTCGTCCGGGGTGTGGCTGGCCAGGTCGATCAATTCGCCGATGCTGCGGGTTTTCAACTGGTCAGTGAGCAACTGGCGTGCGCGCTGGTACTGCGGGTCTTCGTTGCGTGAGTAGCTGCCGAGTTTTTCCTGGATGGCATTGGCCTGGCGCTTGGCGTTGTCGACTACGCGTTGCAGGGTGTCGAGCTCGGGTTGAATTGAGGCCTGTCCCAACTGGTCACGTGCCTGAGCCAGTTGCGCATCGACGCTGGCACTCAAGGTGCTGATCAGGGCGATGCGCTCGGCCTGCAAGGCCTCGTTTCGCTCACCAAGGGCGATCAGGCTCAGCTCGTTCTTGCGGTTGGCGAGGTAGTTCACCTTAGTCGCCAGCCAGTTGTCCATCCAGCGGTTCAGGCGGTTGCGCCGGTATTGGTCGGTGCCGAAGGCGTGTCCGCGCAGGTAGACGTAGACCAGGTTGGTATCAAAGGTCGGACGCTTCAGTGCGCACTCCTGGCGCAAGTCTTCATAACCGCTGACGTGTTCTCGGTGGGCGGCCTGGGCCAGGTCCAGTTGCTCGACCTGGCGGGCGTAATCGGGGTTTTGTTCCAGGGATTGCCGGGCTTGCTGGTCGAGGGTGTCGGCTCGCGCTTGCAGTTTTTCCTTGCCCGCCAGCGCCTGGGCCACGGTCTGCTCAGCGTCGCGCAGTTGCTGGTGGAGCAGGTCCTGGGACTGTTGGCGCAGGTTCAGGGCGGCGGCGACTTGCTCGTTCTGCGTGTTGCCCTGGTCCAGGTGCAGGGCCGCGATTTTACCCAGGCGCTGGGTAATGTCCTGCTCCAGCGCCAGTTGCTCGCCGAGCAGTTCAGACAGGTGTTGCTCGGCCGTGCGAATCCTCAGCTCGGCGTTGCGGGAGTTACGTTCGGTGATGCCGATCAGGGTGTCAGGCGTCATGTCTTCACCACTCCAATATCGTTTCGAGCGGGTCGGTGGTCCGTTGGCTCAAGTAGGTGACTTCCATCCTGCCGGCCGGCTTGCGGCCGATCACACGGTTGGTCAGGTGGCCGTCGTCGAGTTTGTCGGCCTTGACCTTCAGGTATTCGGCCTGCGGTACCCGCACAGCGAACTGGCTGGCCCACGCGCCGGTGCCGGTCTCACTGCTGACGGTGGGCAGTAGAACCGGTCTGTCCGACAGGTCGACGGCTTCGACAACCAAATACCAGCTCTTGCCCTGGATCGAACCAGGATTGGAATTACACAGCGCCTTGTCGTAGCAGCGCTCGACACCGGACGGCGTGCCGGGCCGGTCGACAACCCGAATGGTCACCTCCTTGGGGATCAGTTCGGTGTTGGCACGCAGGGCCCTGAGTTGGCCGCCGGCTTTTTCGATTTCGAATTTCCCGATGAGGTCTTTGATCATGACCAATTCGGCCTGCATGCCCCGCGTCGCTTTACTGTCGGCGGCGGGCAGGTGAATGTCGGCGACTTTGCGGGTCAACTCGTTGAGCTGGTCGGTCATCGGCTGGACTGCCTTGACCTTGGCTAAAAACGCCTCCAGCACGCCGATCTGCTCACTGGCGTAATCGACCCCGGAGGTATCGACCATGGCCAGGGCATGTTCGGCCTTGGTATTCAGGCGGGGCAGGGCACTGAACAGGTCGCCGCCCTCAATATAGGCCGGGTCCTGCTGCACGGCGCTCAGGCGAGCCTTCAGGTGGGCGATGTCTGATTGTTTTTGTGCCGCGTTCGTCTCGACGGCGATGGCCGCTCTTTGAGCCTCTTGGATCTCGTGTCTGGCGACCATCACCCGGCTGCATTGCACCACCAGCAAGGTGACCGCGATGAGCTGGATGACGAGTATGCCGCGATGCCGCCTGAGCAGTACTTTGCTCCAGAAGCGGTCAAGCGCACTCAGTTCCGGGGCCTCGAACACCAGGCGTTTGGAAAAGAATTCGCGCACGCCCTGATCGATCTGCGCTTCGGTAAATTGAATGCCGTTGTTCTGGTAATACTCGCGGATGCGCGCCGCCACTTCTGCGCGGCGTTGGGGCAGGCTCAAGTCCTTTTCCACCGCCATCTGCTGGTGGCGCAGTTGATCGACCAGCGCCATCGCGCCGAGTTGCTCGGAGAGAAGAATGTCGCTCATCAAGCGGCCTTGGTCAGCAATGCGGCGAACTTGCGTTTGGCCTCTTCGACGGCTTCGGCGATGTCACGGGATGCGTTGCTGGATTCAGCGCGGTAGGTTTCCGTCAGGCCGTGCATGTCAGTCTGGAAGCTCAGGGTGGCGTCGGCCAAGGCGCGCACCGAGTCGACCTTGATGGTGGAGCCATAGCTGGCCTTGACCGCCGCTTCCAATTGGGTGTTGCCGGTGCTGCCCAGGGCTTCAAGGCCCTTGCTGATGCCGTCGGTGGTGGCGTTCAGCGTGTTGGTGGCTTCGGCCAGTCCACTGTTGCTGGTGAACGACACCGCGAGGCCGGTCAACACCACTTCGTTGGTAGAGAAGAACGAGACCATGCGCTGGTACTGGCGCTCCTTGATCACATGCACCTGGTTGATCCGGGCGAAGACCATTTCGGCCGTGTTGTAGCCGACCTTCAGGTCATCGGCGATGTCCTTGACGATCTGGTAGCGCTTGTCTTCGTCCTGCAGCGCGCGTACGGCTTCGTCACGGCGCAATTCCAAGGCCGCGCGTTCGGCCGGCGCCAGGGTTTCGGCAGCCGTGACTTGGGCGTTGGCCTCGTTTAACGCCTGGGTACGCTGCTCCAGGACCTGGCCGGCCAGGGCGAGCACTTGTTGGGCATCGACCTCGGCCGCTTTCATGGCCATGCGGAAGTCCAGGTAGGCTTCCAGAATCACCGTTTCCCGGGAGATCTGGTCATTGGCCGACTTGCACACCTGCAGGTAGTTTTCACGGATCTCGCTGAAGCGGCTGGGGATCGAGCCACGACGCAGGTTCATCCAGCTCAGCTTGAGCTTCTCCAGCGTATCCAGGCGCCCGTCATCCATCCAGCCGGCCATGGCGGCCGCGTCTTCGCGGATTGAGGTGAAGCTCTGGGTGATGTCCATGAAGCGTGTGGAGATATCCATGCCGGCAATCTGCTCGCGAACCACGCTGTTGAAGGTGGTCGACTGTTGCAGCACGGCAGCGATAGCGGTGACTTTGGCGGTGTCGTACTGGGCCACGCGGTCCAGCAATACCAGTACCGGTGCATCTGGAACCGGCTGCAGAAGATTGATGCCCAGGGTCCGCAGGCCCGTCAGCGCGCGGTCGAGGTAGTTGCTCATCGAGTGTCCTTTCAGGATGTGTTCAGCACAGTGTGCAGTGCAGAGAAGGGCGCAAGTATACCGATCAATGAAGGCAAACCAATGGCAGTTTGGTTGGAGGGCGCTTGTTGGCAGGCCTGACGAAGTGTATGACCGTATCTACCGCTAGCTGTACGGGGCGCAGGCTGGCGCAACGTTCTACTGTCACGGCCACAGTACTCGTTCGGATGTCGCGCCATGCTCATGTCTTCAAGCCTGCTTTCAGCTTTCGCGCTGTTCGCCTTTGTGTCCTCAATCACCCCTGGTCCCAATAACACCATGTTGCTGGCGTCCGGGGTGAACTTCGGTTTTATTCGCTCGATCCCCCATGCACTGGGCATCAGCATTGGCTTCATGTTGTTGGTGATCGCCGTGGGCCTGGGCCTGGGAGAAGTGTTCAAGGCGTTGCCGTGGGCCTACACCGTATTGCGTTATGTGGGGGCGGCGTATTTGCTGTACCTCGCCTGGAAAATCGCAACGTCCAGCGCGATGTCCGATGACACCGATAACAAGCGCAAACCCATGACGTTTCTCGGTGCGGCGGCCTTCCAGTGGGTCAACCCCAAGGCCTGGGTCATGGCATTGGGCGCGATCACCACCTACACGCCTGCCGAGGGTTATGTCACCAACGTGCTGTTGATTGCCGCCGTGTTTGCCCTGGTGAACTTGCCCAGTGTTTGCGTATGGGCCGGCTGTGGCAGCGGCTTGCGCAATGTACTGCGCGAGCCACGCTGGTTGCGGGTGTTCAACTGGTCGATGGCGGGGCTGTTGGTGCTGTCGTTGTATCCGATGTTTTTTGCCGGCTGACACGCCCTCTGACCTCCAGCGGCTTGCGTCAGCAGGCCATGGATCCTAGACCGGTGAGATGGTGGCCAGCAGACCAATTGCGATGGTCAGCGCAAGAAAACCGAACAGGAAAAATGCCATCTTAGCCATAAGGCCTCCGAAATGAACGGGCCGGCAGGACGGTTCCTGCCGGGCTCCACGGGCGTGTCGGGAGTGGGAGTATTGTCAGGGCAGGGCGGTTTTCGATACAGGGGCAGATGCAGAAGAAAAAAGCGTATCAGATGGGCCGGGGCGCCGCAGGAGCAGGAAAGCCGGGGATGATCATTTTGGGGTATCAGGGAATAAACAGCGGCTCAGTAACTTGTGGGCGGGACTGCTGAAGGAACTAACCTTTTGCGTGGAGTATCGTATCCACGATTTTCGTGGGAGGTTGAAGGCGAACTGCGTCGTGCGTGGCTATTCTCAAGCGGCGCTGGGAGGGTTCCTTGAAGTGATTTCATCGGGGCGAGTAGGCAAATGGGCAAGACATTGGCTGCGCTGTCGTTTTTGATGACCCTGGTTTGGGTTTCAGTGGTTATTGCGGTAATGACTTATTTTTCCTGATGCACGTGGGGCACGGGTGCGGCACCTGGTGAAGCGGTCGGTATCGCCATTGCCCACTCCCGCCTGCAAAATCTGTAGATGACTGATCTGGCGAGCTTTTTTGTTTGCCAGGGCGCCGCTTGATTGTTTGAAAAAGCCCGCACCCGACCTTGCATCGAGGGGGCTTGATCTATATATTCCCTAGCCTGCTGCAACGCTCAAGGGCTTTTAACGCTGCTTGGCCTGCTGCATAGCGCTACCGCCCGAATGGCGAAACTGGTAGACGCATGGGACTTAAAATCCCCCGCTCGTAAGGGCGTGCCGGTTCGATTCCGGCTTCGGGCACCATCTAAAACCAAGGGTTTGCGGGCGAAAGCTGATGCAAGCCCTTGTTTGTTTCCGGTCGGCAATTGTTCAACAGGTCCGCAATCCACTTCGTTTGCGAGGCTTCCTTGCCCTCTGCGTTGCAAATGCACCGCCCGGTCATCGCAACAGTACTGCGCTACCTCAACCTCAGTTCTTCGCCCGGCTCAATGGAAATTCGTACCGGCGCTTATCGATAAAGATCGAATAACGTAATCCTCCGTCGCCGCTCGGCTGAAGAATGCTGTGGGTCTTGGATTTATGGAAAGGGTGGCTGTAAAGAGAGGGAAGGTCTGAATAGGCATAGCTTTCAAAATGCAGTTCGTCGCCTACCCAATGCACCTCGTTGTACAGGAAGTGCCAGTTTTTGCTGGAAGCCATGTAGAGGTAGGCACTGCCGTTGGGACCCAAGATGACTTCTACCTCCAGCTCACCTTTGTCATTTGCCCACTTGCCAATATATCGCTCCATACCGGAGTGGGCAGGTATCCCGGGATCCGCTACAAAATCACTGGCCTTGAAAGGGGTTTTGCGCGCAGCTTCAGCGGCGGCGTTTGGATAAAGGGCACACAGCGGTGCGACGTTACTGACTTTTACGTAGTTGAAGGTCAGGCTCGTATCCGAAACATCCATGCTCAGCGTCATGGTCTGCGGGTCGAATGCCAGGACCTTCAGGTCGAAGTTGTCTGAAGGTGATTTGAGATGGATGACCTTTCCATCGTCGGACACCTTGAAGTCGCTCACTTCCTTTTCCTGGTGCTTCCCGGGTTCAGCGCAGTTGAATGGATGCAATGTGGCTTTGGCATCAGCGCTGTATTCGACCACGTTGGCAATTCCGTTGCGCAGAGGAACCATGGCCCAGATGCCAACTACGTTATCTTGAGTCGCCAGCGCGTGCGTCGAAGGCTTGGCGCCATGGTTGGCACACCCGGTCATCATCAAGGTGGCCAGGGAAATTGTCAGAACGTTGATCCGCATCGGGCTTATCCATAAGAGTGTTCGCATTGATCCATCTGTCGCGGTTGGCGACCTTCTGGCAGGCATGCATCATAAGGGATCGTTACGCTACGGTGCAGACCCAGAGGTGATTCTGCCGATAGGGCGCGCGGGTGAAGTGAACATCTGAAACCAGATGCATGCCTCGCTCTTGCAGGGCTTCGGTCAGTTGTACGAGTGTCTCTGCCTGGATAGTCATTGCTGTTACCTCGTCAGATTTACTGCGTTCATAATTCTTGACCGGCCGGGCAACTGGCTAATTCAAATTTTCTACAACGTTGATTGACGTGTGGTTGCTTTAGTTCTTTTGCTCCCGCTCCCAGGATAAGCGCGACCTGAAAATATGCGGGCAGTGGTGCTCATTCACCCGAGGTGACCTACAGTGAGACATCGCGCCGGAATGACATGAGGAGATCCTATGTCCACTTTCAAGCTGCCTTCGCGCGTCTTCAGTACGCCCCGTCACACAACGCATTATCTGGAATCGGGACCTGCCGATGGGGCATTGATGATGTTCCTGCATGGTTGGCCCGAACTCGGTTTGATCTGGCGTGCACAGATGGAAGCGTTCTCTGCCCAAGGCTGGCACTGTGTCGCACCCGATATGCGCGGCTATGGCGGCTCTTCGGCGCCGGCCGCGATCAATGCGTACACGATTGAAAACATCGTGGCAGACATGACAGAGCTGCATGACCATCTCGGTGGAACGCCCGCCATCTGGGTGGGCCACGATTGGGGCAGCGTCGTGGCCGGTGAACTGGTCGCCCATGAACCTTGGCGCAGCCGCGGCGTTGTGCTGGTTTCGGTTCCGTACTTTCCTTCCACGAACGCGCTGGCGACGCTCATACCGCTGGTTGACCGAGGGATTTACCCGGTCGACCAGTATCCAGACGGCCAATGGGACTATTACCGCTACTACAACACGCATTTTGCGTCCGCCGTGGCTGATCTTGACGCGGACAAAGCAGCATCGCTGGCGTCGATTTATCGAAGAGGCGATCCTGCAAGCATCGCCAGGGTCGCCTCCAATGCCGAAGTGACCCGCAAAGGCGGGCGGTTTGGCGAAGCGCACCGGGCTCCCCCGACCCCACCAGACCCGGCGCTCTGGCCCGAGACGGACTTCGCGGCACTGGTACGCACGTTCGAGGAGCATGGTTTCCGCACGCCCTGCGCGTGGTATCTGAACGACGATGCCAACATCGAATACGCCCATCGCGCACCCAATGGCGGCCGCCTGTCCATGCCCGTCCTGTTTGTGAACGGTGATTACGACCCGATGAATACCATCAACGGCAATCAGTTGGGCGATCCAATGCGCGCGGCCTGCGCAGACCTCACAGTGACGAGCCTGCCTGGCGGGCATTGGCTGCCGGTGGAGTGCAAGACCGAACTCGTTGCGGCCATAAGTCGCTGGCTGATGCTCGCGAAATTCGTGCCCCATCAGTAAGCCCGGATCACACCTTGGGATGGGTGAGTCGGGGACCGGCACGCGTGCCGATAGTCTGCGTCGTGGCTTGTGATCAACTGCGTTTTGGCTTCTTTCTTGACCGGGTTTGCCGTGATGAGATCTCGATCCACGTCGGCGCATGATCACTGGCATGCTCTTCACCCCGTACCCATGCATCTACGCCGACGTTTTTCAGGTACGGCGCGAGTACCGGGTTGAGCAGCAGATGATCGATGCGCAGCCCGGAATTCTTCTGCCAATGCTGACGGAAATAATCCCAAAACGTGTACACCCGCTCTTCCGGGTACAGGTGCCTCAGCGAGTCGATCCAGCCCTGGGAAAGCAGCCTTTGAAAGCACTCACGGCTTTCTGGCTGGAGGAGGGCATCCTTGAGCCATGAGCGGGTGTTGTAGATGTCCAGGTCGGTGGGCACCACGTTGTAGTCACCGGCCAGGACCACCGGATGTTCGCTGGCCTGCAGTGTTGCAGCGTGGGAGATCAGGTGCTCGAACCACGCGAGCTTGTAATCAAATTTTGGCCCAGGTTGAGGGTTGCCGTTGGGCAGGTACAGGCATCCGACAATCACGCCATGGACAGCCGCTTCCAGGTATCGAGACTGCGAGTCGTCCTTGGCTCCCGGCAGGCCCTTATGGATCAAAAGAGGTTCGGAATCCCGCGCGAGAATTGCCACTCCGTTCCAGGATGCCTGGCCATGGTGCAATGAGCCATAGCCCGCCGCCTCAAGTTCTCCAGCGGGGAACGCGTTGTCTTGCGCCTTCAGTTCCTGCAGGCAGACGATGTCCGGGCGCTCCTTTTCCAGCCACTGCAGAAGGTTGGGCAGTCGCGTCTTTATGCCGTTGACATTGAATGTCGCGATCTTGAGGTTCTGCATGGCGTCGGTCCTTCAATGTGCCGGGTGCGCCGGGTGTTCGGCCACCGTGGGGGTAGGGGGCCTACCCTTGCTCATTTGGCGATGTCCCCTATACCGGTTTAGTCGCAAAGCCTCTTTTCGACTACACCAAACCTGCGTTGCTCCATAAATAACAGGAACCGGTCTTTGAACGACCATTGGTGTCATTCGTGAACCGCCTGGGCAAATCCCGCAGCAATCACCTGCCTGTGTGAAACGCCCGGCGGTCGACTTTACCCGACCTTGATGACCACTTTGCCAAAGGCGCCCCTGGCCAAGTGTTCGTATGCCTGGCGCGCTTGATCGAAGGCGTACACACGGTCGATTACCGGGCGAATCCTGTGCTCGCTCAGGAACGCGTTCATGCGGTCGAACGATGAGCGCGGCGCTACGGCAATGCCGCGAATGGTTGTTTGCCGGAATATCATCGGCATCAGGTTCAATGCAGACGTCTGGCCCGTCAGGAATCCGATCTGGGCGATACGTCCACCGACCCTGGTCGCGGCGATCGATTGATTGATGCCATCTCCGCCTGCGACGTCCAGGAGCAGGTCCACGCCCTTGCCATCGGTGAGTTTCAGGACTTCCTCTGCCCAGCCAGGATGCGTGCGATAGTTCACACTGGCGACCGCCCCCAGTTTTTTCATAGCCTCCAGATTTTCATCCCGACTGGAGGTGACAATAACCTTGGCGCCGAGGGCGGTTGAGATTTGCGCAGCGAAAACCGAAACCCCACCGGTACCTTGAACCAGCACCGTTTGGCCCGCCTCGACCTGGCCGAAATCAACCAGCGCGTACCAGGCCGTCAATGCGGCAATCGGAAGAGTCGCGGCTTCCTCATCCGACAGGTTGTCGGGGACACGTACTGCGCTGTCCTCATGGATGATCATGTATTGCGCCAGGCCGCCGGGCAAAGGCGAGCCGAAGCAGTAGTCGGGTTCATCCGGCCCAGGCATGCCGTCCAGCCAGCGGGAGTAGAGATGCGAGTTGACCCGGTCGCCAATAGCGAAACGGCTGACACCGTCACCTGTTGCTACGACAACGCCTGCCGCGTCGCTGACGGGAATCAATGGCTTGGGCACCTTGTGGGGCTCGTAGATGCCATCGACGATGGCCTTGTCCCGGAAGTTCAGCGAAACGGCCCCCACCTTTACCAGTAGCTCTCCCGCCTTGGGGACGGGGGTCTCGGCGTCCCCTTGTACCAGGTTGTCCAAACCGAAATCTTTCAGAAGCCACGCTTTCATTTTCTGTCTCCAGCAACGGTGAATGGGCAGGGGAGGCAAGTGCCTCCTTGTTGTTGGGGCCATTGTTGAGGTTTCGCAGCGCGGCATAAATGGGCAGAATCCAACAGCATTGTTATTCTGGAGAGTAACAATCAACCCTTCACCGGCTTCCCGGGGACGAGACGTATGGCGCTTCTACAGTCGATGCAGGTATTTGCCAAGCTGGCGGAGTTGGGCAGCTTCACAAAAGTCGCGGAGGCGACGCAGACCGGCCGTCCCTATGTCACGCGCACTATTCAGGAACTGGAGGCGTCCCTGGGTGTGCGCCTGTTCCAGCGCACGACGCGTAAAGTCAAGCTGACGGCTGAGGGCGAACGATTTTACGAGCGTGTCAAAGAGATTCTGGCCACCATCGCAGAAACCACTTCCATGTTCGACCGCAGTGGCTCGACGCTGAGTGGGCGGCTTCGGATTGATATTCCCACAGCGTTTTCCCAGCACGGGTTCATGGAAAGCCTCAGGCAATTTACCGAGGCATTTCCCGAGATCGAACTGGCACTCGGCGTGACCGACCGCAGGGTAGACCTGGTGGCGGAAGGCATCGATTGCGTATTGCGAATCGGTGATCTCCCGGATTCCAGCCTGGTAGCCAGGGAAATAGGCAGCGCAATCATGGTGACCTGTGCATCTGCAAGTTATCTCCAGGCCTACGGGGTACCGGAAACCCTGGCGGACCTTGCCGGCCACCGGTGCGTCGGCTTTCTTTCGGGTCAAAACAACAGGCCGCTGCCTTGGCACTTCTCGATGGCGGGCGAGGACCATCCACACACTCCACGCGGCGGTATCACCGTGAACGAGTCCAACGCATACGTTCAATGCGGCGTTGCAGGCTTCGGCATTATTCAAGCACCGGGGATTACCGTCGGGGCGTACCTCGCCAGTGGAGAACTGGTTGAAGTACTCGGCGCACTTCGTCCGACACCGCGCCTGGTTTCCGTGCTTTACCCCAGCCGATCCCATCTTGCACCCCAGGTGAATGCATTTGTGGATTGGCTGAAAAAGCACTTTCCGGTTGTGCACCCCGACTGGTTCAACGCTCACTGATCCTGCAGAAGCACTTCGCGGCAGACCGAGAGGGGGCAGGTTGTTCAGGCGGGCTGTCGGAACGTATGATCGCAGCGAGCGCCCTTTTCCGGGCGCTGAGACTCACCCTTTGAAGGACATGAGCATGGAAAAGCACTTCGGTAATTCAGGCCTGTTCAAGGCTGCTTCGTATCACTGCAACACGCTCCTGGGCAGCGGCATTGCTCGCTGGGAGCTGAAAAATATTGCGTTGAATACGAAGGAGTTTTTGATATGTCCAAAGAACTACTCGGAGTTTCTGCTTTAGGGTTGATGGTGGTGGGGGAGTTTTGTGCAATCTACAGCGAGGTGGTAACCGCCAGGCTTGCCCAGACAGGGCATGGTTCATGGGAGGCGTTCGTCCTTCCCGTTGTGCTGATGTGTTTTGCCGGGCTTTGCCTGTTGGGTGCGTATTGGCTGGGGTACGTGGCGGTCGGTGATATCTGGGTCGTCACCGTGGTCTCAGTCACCTCCCTGTTGCTGCTTGAGCCCGTGGTGGTCTGGGCGCTGTTCCATGAAGCACCAGGGCGTGGCGCACTCATCGGGTTTGTCCTCGGCGCCTTGGGCATGCTTGCTACTGTATTGCTTTGACTCCGCCCTCCGGCCCGGCAATCAAACGCCGGGCCAGCTCGCCTCAAATGGTCACAGCTTCATCTTGAAGCCTGTGTGGGTTGGCAAGAACCCCAGGGACTCATAAAACCTATGAGCATCTGGCCGCGTACGATCACAGGTAAGCTGGATCAGTTGGCAGTGGCGCTGACGTGCTTGCTCAAACGACCATTCGAAGAATTGCCGGCCCAATCCGCTCCCACGCATTCGCTCGTGCACGCGGACGGCTTCGATTTGAGCTCGCCATGCGCCCCGATGAGAAATATTCGGAATGAAAGAAAGTTGGAGAGTACCGACCACCTCTTCATCAGCCACAGCGACGGCAAGAAACTGGTTCGGGTCTGCGTTGATGGCCTCAAACGCTCGTGTGTAGGAACTCTGAAGCGGAAGACTGCTATCTTCTCGAACAGCCCCCAGGGAGTCATTTGCCAGCAGCAAAACAATGAAAGGCAAGTCGTCGATACTGGCGCGTCGTATGGTCAGATTCGTCACAACGGTTTCCTGAGGTGCGGTGGTATAGAGGAACCCAGCCGATGGGGGCATTCGCATCCAAACATAACATTCATCCACGGAGCAACGAGCCCATGTCAAATACCGCTGGCATGTTCATCCGTCAGTTCTTTCACGGTACCCGGGCCGACCTGGAGCCGGGCGATCTGATCCGCGTCGGCTACCCGTCCAACTTTACAGAAGGTAAAGCACTGTCCTGGGTTTACTTTGCGGGCACGCTGGATGCCGCCATCTGGGGGGCTGAGCTGGCGCTCGGCAGTGGGCGGGAACGGATTTATGTTGTGGAGCCAACGGGGGCAATCATGGATGACCCCAACGTGACGGATAAGAAGTTTCCCGGCAATCCCACGCTTTCCTATCGCTCCACTGACCCTTTGCGCGTCGTGGCGGAGGTCACGAAATGGCACGGGCATCCGCCTGAACGGTTGCAGCAGATGAAGGACAATCTCGCGCGCTTGAAGGCCGAGGGTCGCGACGTGATCATTGACTGATATCATCGGGCACAAGCCGGCGTCACCCGATCGTCAAGTGGCTTTCCTTAACTGTTCCAGCAGGTGCTCCCATGCAGAATTCCCCTCCTGAAGGCCTACCTACCTATCGGATCCTGACAGGCAAGGACGATGCCTCCTTCTGTCACCGGGTCTCTGAAGCGCTTGCGCTGGGTTACCAGCTTTACGGCTCGCCAGCGGCAACCTTCAATGGCGAGTACGTGGTGGTGGCACAGGCTGTGGTTTGGAACGCCGATAAGAACACTACTGTCAGGAACTGACGCGGGCTTGAATTAAGGTGAGTTCTCTCACTCCTGTCAGGTCAAATGATGAAATTCTCGTCTGTTCGTCTCGTTACCAACCACTTTGAACGGCTCGTTCAGTTCTATCACAACCTCTCGACTGTCGAGCCAAGGCACCTGGCTGACGGGTTCGCTGAAATTCACCTCGACGGCGTCGTCCTGGCCATAGCCGATGAGCGCCTGGTCCGCCTTCACAACGATGGACTGGCAGTCGCCGCCAGCAACCGTTCGGCGATCCTGGAGTTTCAAGTGGACGATGTGGAGGCCGTCCTGCTGCGTATCGGTCGGGCTGACGTGGTGATGCCGGTGACGGTCATGCCATGGGGCAACACTTCGGTATTGCTGCGTGATCCGGATGGAAGCCTGGTCAACGTCTTTTCGAGACCTTGCCGCTGAATTGGTCCGCTGTTGTCGCCAGGTTCGGTAGGGTCGATAACGGGTTAAAGTAATCAGCTTAAGCGCCGATCAATTAACATCGATACCGGAATTGGATATTTGACATGATCACGAACGTCAGCAGTCTCGCTTCAGTACCCGCCAACCCAAGTCCGGCCAGCGTCAGCGATAGCTCCAAGACCGAAGACTCTGGAACCTTGAGTCTCAACCCGGACAGGGGTGCCAAAAGTGCGCCCGCTGCAGGTGGCGGCCAGGCGGCATCCACGTCGCAGGAGTCCGACACCGTCAAGGCGCTGAAAAAGCAGATTGCGGAGTTGCAAAAGCAGCTTCAAGAGCAGCAGCAAAACATGCAAAAGGCCCAGGCCAGCAATCAAAGCGCAGACGCCAAAGCGGCCGCCGTGGCTGCCGCCCAGGCGCAGATTGCCGCAACGGCAGCTGCATTGCAGTCTGCGTCTTCGGCGTTGTTGCAGGCACTGACTTCCGACGGTGGAAGCGGTACCGGTTCCATCGTCAGTACCACCGCCTGAGAGGCAGATTTGGTTTTCCACAAGAAGCATTCGTGTACCCACGGGCCATTCTGTTCGACCTGGATAACACGCTGACGCACCGAGCCTTGATTAGCCTCACCTTGCACACCAAACGTCAACGGAACTGCGTTTATGAAATACAGCTGGATCGCACTTGTCTTACTGCTTTGTGCCTGCACGAGCGGCCCCACCCGGGAACAACTGGCAGAACAACGCTTATGGGAATACCAGTTGCTCACTCACCTCAATCACTTCAAGTCGTACCCCGAAGAAGCTCGCCTGCAAGGATTGACCGGCCTGGTCAGGGTTGAATTCGTGGTCGACGCCAAAGGCAACCTGATACGCCACAAAGTCATCAGCCATACAGGTTCGGATCTGTTCGTCAGCGCCGTGGAGCGATTCGTTCCGGCGGCGTCGCCAGTGCCTGCGCCTCCACCCTCAATGCTGCTCAAAGGCGAAATTCAAGTGGTAGCCCCGTTTGTATTCTGCCTGGAGGGCGTGGCCTGCGCCGGCTCACCGCCACGCCGGCTGTAGCTGACCTGCGGATAAATTCCGGGCAAAGAAAAGCCCGCGATGGGGAGCGCGGGCTTAAAGGTTTTCACCAGGAGCTGAGATGACCATAGGCGCCCGACTGTGAAAGGGTTGTGAAAGGGCGCCAGCGCTGCACTCAACTCAGTAGGCGCCCGCGGCCGCCTTTGCGCCGCTGACGATGGCGATCCCGGAGCTGCTGCCCAGGCGCGTAGCACCGGCTTCGATCATCGCCTGGGCCGTCGCCAGGTCGCGCACGCCGCCCGACGCCTTCACGCCTATCTGCGCCCCCACCACGCCACGCATCAGGCGCACATCCGCCAATGTCGCGCCGCCATGGCCGAAACCGGTGGAGGTCTTGACGAACGCCACGTTCAGCTCGCGGCACAGGCTGCAGGCATGGGTTTTCTGCTGGTCATCGAGCAGGCCGGTCTCGAGGATGACTTTCAGCGGTACCGCGCCGCAGGCCGCCAGCACCTGGGCAATATCGTCGCGTACCTGGTCCAGCAGGCCATCCTTCAGCCAGCCGATGTTCAGCACCATGTCGATCTCGCCTGCACCGGCCTCGATCGCAAGCTTTGCCTCATAAGCCTTGGCCGCACTCAAGCCCGCACCCAGGGGGAAGCCGACGACGGCACAGACCAACGGCGCGGCGTCGCGCAGGCATTCGGCGGCCAGCGGCACGTTGGCGCTGTTGACGCACACGGACTTGAAGCCATGCTCGCGGGCCTCGGCGCACAGTTGGCGAATGCTCGCCTGGGAAGCATCGGCGGCCAGCAGGGTGTGGTCGATATAGGCCGCGAGCGGCAACGGATCAGTCGGCATGGCAAGTGTCCTGTAAGGATGAGGTGCTGGGAAAAGCCGGTTTGTGTTAAGTTGGATGCATTAAATGTGAAATAAATAACATTGTAAATGGAATTTGTGACTGCCCTGATCAAGGGCACGCATTCAACGAGGGTTGGAACGCAGTGGATTCAAAGAAAAGCGAAAGATTTCGGGCCATGCACAAGGCCTTGCAGGGCGAGTCGGCGATTCACTTGCGTGACATGGCCGCATTGCTGGGCGTATCGGAAATGACCCTGCGCCGCGACCTGGCAGACAGCCCCCAGGGCCTGCGCCTGTTGGGCGGGCACGTAACCCGCAGCGGGCCGCCGGAGCCCGATTACCAGGTCGCCGAACAGGACCAGCGCCACGTCGCCGAGAAGCGTCAGATCGGCGTGCTGGCCGCCAGCCTGGTGCGCCCCGGCGACACGGTGTTTATCGATTGCGGCACCACCACGCCGTTCATTATCGAGGCGTTGCCGGATGACCTGGAGTTCACCGCGCTGTGCAATTCCCTCAACGTATTGCTCAAGCTCCAGCAAAAGCCCCACTGCACCATCATCCTCTGCGGTGGCACCTTTCATCGGCGCAACATGGTCTTCGAGAGCCATGCCGAGGCGGGCATCCTGGATGGCATCCGTGTGGCGTGGGCGTTCATTTCCGCGGCCGGCGTCAGCGCCGCCCACGGTGTGACCTGCTACAACCTCAACGAAGTGGAGGTCAAGCGCCGGGTCATGGCGCGGGCGCAGACCTGCGTGCTGGTGGCCGACCACAGCAAGTTCGACGAAGTACGTGCGGCACACTTTGCCGAGCTGTCGGACTTCCAGCGGGTGATCAGCGACCCCGGGCTCGAGGCGGCACAGCAGCAGGTGATCAGGGACAGCGGGGCGATCCTGCTGATCTGACTCAAACAGCATTGTGATTTTTATTTCATTTGTTCGGAATTTAACAAATTGGCCTTGACACTCTCGGGAGCAAGGCATAGTTTTTCAAATGTGATCGCGGTTCACATTTGTGAGCACGACCTCCCTGAAGGCCGTGCCCGAATCCTGACAACAATAAAAATAGGAATCACCATGCTCCAGATAGCCCGTAAACCTGTTCATGTGCTGGCCCTTGCACTGGCTGTCGCGGCCTCGGCGCTGGCGCTGAACGCCCAGGCCAAGGATCTGAAGATCGGTTTCAGCCAGGTCACCCTGCAATCTCCCTTCTACGTACAACTGCGCGACGGCGCCAAGGCTGCAGCGGCCAAGGGCGGCGACGAGCTGATCTTCCTCGACGCCAACGGCGATATCAGCAAGCAGAACAACGATATCCAGGACCTGCTGACCCGCAAGGTCGACATCCTCATCATCAATGCCGTGAACCCCGACGCCGTGGGCGCGGCCCTCGACGCCGCCAAACGCGCCAAGGTGCCGGTGATTGCCGTCGACCGCGCAATCAATGCCCCGGTCGCCACCACCATTGGCCGTAACAATGCCGAGATGGGCGAGCTGTCCGGCAAGGCGCTGCTCGCCGCGCTCAAGCAGCGCGGTGTGACCAAGGGCAAGATCATCGAGATCCAGGGCGACGCCGGCGGTACGGTAATGAAAGAACGCCGCAAGGGCTTCCACACCGCTTTGGCCGGCACCGACTTCAAGATCATCGACGGCCCCTACAGCGAGTACATGCGCGCCAACGCAGTCACGGCAATGCAGGATTTGCTGCAAGCGCACCCGGACCTCAAGGCGGTGATCGCGCATAACGACGACATGGCCATGGGCGCGCTGCAAGTGCTCACCGAAAGCGGCAAGAAAGACGTCCTCGTGGCCGGGATCGACGGCTTGTCCGAGGCCTTGAATGCCATCCAGAGCGGCGATCAATACGTGGCCACCGCCCTCAACGACCCACGCTACCTGGGCGAGGTCGCCATCGAGGCGGCGCGGGCCCTGGCGGCCGGCAAGTCGGTGCCGAACTTTGTCGACGCCGGCACCCAGGTGGTGACCAAGGCCAACGTGGCCGAGGTCAAGCATGACTCTACCTTCGGCGAATACCGCCCCGGCGCGCTCTGACGGATCTGCGCCGCCACGCTATGGATTTTTGCGGGCACCTCTTGCGGGAGGTGCCTGTTCGAACGCACTCGTCACTCAACAGAGGAATTCACTGTGAAAGCTGCCGTCATGTACCAACCGGGCGATATCCGGGTCGAAGATGTTCCAAAACCTGCGGTCAAGGCCGGCCACGCGCTGGTTCGGGTCGCCGCCTGCGGCGTGTGCGGCTCGGATATCCCGCGCATGCTGAGCAAGGGCGCCCATGTGATGCCGCTGATTTGCGGCCATGAATTCGCAGGCTTTATCGAAGAGATCGGCAGCGGTGTCGAAGGCTATGCCATCGGCGAACTGGTGACAGTGCCGCCGATGATCCCGGACGTCAGCAGCGACCAATATGCCCGAGGCTTTCCGTCCCGCTCGGAGCGCTACGATTACTTCGGCAGCCGGCGCGACGGCGCGTATGCCGAGTACGTCAATGTGCCCCTGAGCAACCTGATCAAGGTGCCCCAAGGCATGGACCCGATTGCCGCGTCCCTGGTGGACCCGGCGGCGATTGCCCTGCATGCGATCTGGAAAGCCGACTTCAAGGCCGGGCAGAGCGGGGCAGTGGTAGGTTGCGGGCCGATCGGCCTGTTTGCGATCCAGTGGCTGCGGATCATGGGGGCCAAGGACATCGTCGCCATCGACATCGCCGAAGAGAAACTCGCCATGGCCCGCGAAGCCGGCGCCACCCACACCCTGCTCAGCGGCGCGGCGGATGCCGAGTTGCCCCGTTGCCAACTGGTGATTGAAGCGGCAGGCCATCCCAGCTCGATCAACCAGGCCGTTCAACTGACCAAGGCTGGCGGGCATGTGGTGTTTATCGGCATTCCCACCAGTGACGTGGCCCTCAGCACTGCGACGTTCTCGCACTTCCTGCGCCAGGAAATCTCCCTGCACGGCGCCTGGAACTCGTTCTCGGCACCGTTCCCGGGCGATGAGTGGACGGCCTCCATCGACAAGCTGGCTTCCGGTGAATTGCAGTGGCAGTTCATGATTACCCACGACTTGCCGCTGGATGAATTGCCGGCGATGTTCAAGCGCTATGCCGATCGCAGCGAAGTCGCGGCCAAGGTAATTTTCCGTCCCTGAGCCGCGTCAGCTGTGTGTCGCCAAGCCCGACGACGCTGTGCGTTGCCGGGCTTAAAACAAAAAGCGTTGTTACAAGACGCAGGAGAACTACCGATGACCTTGTTGTTGGGACTGGATTTCGGAACAGGTGGGGTGCGGGCTGGTTTGTATGACCTGCACAGCCACAAACTGGTACACGTCGCCGAGGCGCCGTATGCCACGCAATACCCGCAGTTGGGTTGGGCCGAGCAGGCGCCGGCGGACTGGTGGTCGGCGCTGGGCAAGGCCTGCCGGCAGTTGATGGCCCAGGCCGGGCACCCGCAGGTGGCGGCGGTGTGCGTCGCCACCACAGCCTCCACCGTGGTGGTTGCCCAGGCGGACGGCCAACCCCTGGCCCCGGCGTTGTTATGGATGGATTGCCGCGCCGCTGCCGAGTCGGCGCGCACGGCCCACGTCAGCCACCCGATGATGAACCAGGGCGGTGACGCGGTGGAATGGCTGGTGCCCAAGGCCATGTGGCTGGCCGAGCACGAGCCTCAGGTTTACCAGCGCGCCGAGCGTATTTGCGAGGCCGTGGACTGGATCAACTTTCAGTTGACCGGGCGCTGGGTCGCCTCCCAATTGAATGCCAGTTGCAAGTGGAATTACGACACCCTGCAGCAGCGTTTTCCGGTGGAATTGTACGCCGAACTGGGCGTGCCTGAACTGGCGCAAAAACTCCCTCAGGAAGTGATCAAGGTCGGTGGCCGGATCGGCCCTTTGAGCGCCGATGCCGCCAATCATCTGGGCCTGAGCCGCGACACCCTGGTGGCCCAGGGCGGAATCGACGCCCACATGGCAATGCTCAGTGCCGGCACCACTGGCGCCGGCGAGCTGTTGTTTATCGGCGGTACCTCGGTGGTGCAACTGATGCACACCCCGCAACGCATCGACGTACCGGGCATCTGGGGCCCGTACCCCGGCGCCTTGCTCGACGGCCAATGGTTGATGGAAGGCGGGCAAGTCTCCGCCGGTTCGATCCTCAACTGGCTGGCGCAAAAGATGTTCGGCCTCGACGATGCCGGGCACCAGCGCCTGATCCGCCAGGCCGCAGAACTGCAGCCCGGCTCCACCGGCTTGCTGGTGCTCGATTACTGGATGGGCAACCGTACACCGTACCGCTCACCGGACATGCGCGGCGCGATCATGGGCCTGTCGCTGAACCATGACCGGCATGACCTGTACCGCGCCTCGGTGGAAGCGATTGCCCTGGGCTCGGCGAACATCTTTCACACCTGGCGCTCCGAGGGCATCGAGATCACCCGGGTGGTCGCCGCCGGTGGTTTCCAGAAGAACCCGTTGTGGTTGCAGGCCACGGTGGATGCCACCGGTGTGCCGTTCGAAATGGTGCCCCACGACAACCTCACCCTGATCGGCACCGCCGCCGCTGCCGCCTGCGCCCTCGGCGAGTTCGGCACCTTGCAGGAAGCCGCTACCGACTTCACCACCATCGGCCGGCTGATCGAGCCCGACCCTTACGCCCACGAGCAATACATCGAGCTGTTGGGCCGCTATCGCGCCGCCACCGACAGCGTCGCGCCCATCAGTTGCAAGCCACCGGCGAACCGCACGCTCGGCGTAAGGCCGGCAGCATGAGCGCCCATCCTGAAGAAACGTTTGCCACGCGGTTGTCGGCCGATTCCCAGCGTGATGACTTGATGGTCCAGGTGGCCAAGCTGTATTACGACCTGGAAAAGACCCAAAGCGATATCTCCCGAGAGACCGGCCTGACCCGCTGGCAAGTCAGCCGCTTGCTGCGCGAGGCGCGGGATTGCGGGGTGGTGCGCATCGATATCGTCGCTCGCTCGGCGCGCTTGCCGCAGCTGGAAGTGGCCTTGCAACGGCGTTTCGGCCTGCGTGAAGCATTGGTGCTGGATGTGGAAGATGCCGACACCGCGCTGAACGTGGTGACCCAGGCCGCCGCCCGTTACCTGTGCAACTTGCAGCCGATGCCGGCGCTGATCGGCGTGTCGTGGGGCCGCACCCTGACCAAAATGGCCCAGTGGCTGGTGCCGCGCTGGAACGAGGGGGTCAACGTGGTGCTGCTGAACGGCGCGATCAATACCCGTTCGATGGGCGAGTCCAGCCATAACGTCGCCGAGCGCTTCGCCCAGGCTGCCCGTGGCCAGGCCACGTTGCTGCCGGTGCCGGCGATTCTCGGGCATGCGCATACCCGCGAGGCGCTGGAGCAGGACCCGGTGATCGCCCAGGTATTGCGCCTCGGGCAACAGGCGCCGGTGGCGTGTTTCAGCCTGGGGGAGTTGTCTGATCATTCGGTGTTGATGGAGTCGGGTTACATCGACCGGCCATTGCTCGAAGAGCTGGAACGCCTGGGCGCCGTCGGCGACATCATGGGCCGCTTTATCGGCATGGACGGTGAACCGGTGATGCCCGAACTCGACGCCCGCACCCTGGGCCTGCCGTTGGCCGCCTTGCGCGACAAGGCCTGGTCCATTGCCGTGTGCGTTGGCGCGCAAAAGCACCGCATCGTCCACGCCAGCGTCAAGGCCGGCTATGTCAATGTGCTGGCCACCGACGCGGCCACCGCCCGCTATTTGCTGGAGCAGGATCATGAGTGAGTTGGCCCTGGATATCCGTCATGTCAGCAAGCGTTTTCCGCCCAATGTGGTGGCGCTGACCGATGCCTCCCTCGACGTTCGGCCCGGTGAGGTGCATTGCCTGCTGGGCGCTAATGGCGCGGGCAAAAGTACCCTGTTGAAAATCGTCGCCGGCGCCCATCGCCCGGATGGCGGCGAGATGTCGGTGGCGGGCCGGCGGGTGGAACTGAAGAATCCGCAACAGGCGCGCCAGGCCGGGATCGCGATGATCTATCAGGAGCTCGACCTGATCCCGCAGATGACCGTCGAAGAGAACCTGATGCTCGGCTATGCGCCCCAGCGCTTCGGGATTATTTCCCGGGGCAAGCGCAGTGCGTTGGCCAAGGCCGCACTGTTGCGGGTCGGGGCCAACTTCTCGAGTTCCGACCGGGTGGGCAGCCTGTCGATTGCCAACCAGCAATTGGCGGCCATCGCCCGGGCACTGACCTGTGAGGCCCGGCTGGTGGTGATGGATGAGCCTTCGGCGGCGCTGAACGAGACCGAACTCAAGCGGGTGTTCCAGGTGATTCGCGAGATCACTGCGGCGGGTGTGGCGGTGCTGTATGTCAGCCACCGCTTGAATGAAATTCGCGAGATCGGCGACCGGGTCACGGTGCTGCGTGCCGGGCGAACCCTGCAAACCCACGAGCTGGCGCAGATCGACGACCAGGCGCTGATCGCCGCCGTGGTCGGCGAGCACCGCGACCTGCTGGAACGCAGCCCGCGTCAGGCGCCGCGGGACAACCTGGCGCTGAATATTCGCCGGCTGCAAGGCGAGCAGGGCCTGGACGTGCAGGGGCTGGAAGTGCGTCAGGGCGAAATTGTCGGGCTTGCCGGGCTTAACGGGGCAGGGCGCAGCACGTTGCTCAAAGCCTTGTTTGGCGTGGGGCGCAACGACAGCGATGTTGAACTGTTTGGCCAGCCTTATCAGCCGCAAACTTCGCGCCAGGCGATCCGCCAGGGCGTCGGGTTGGTGCCGGAAAACCGCAAGACCGAAGGCCTGCTGCTGGATGCGCCGATCTACCGCAACGCCTGCCTGGTGCATACCCGGCACTTGAACTGGTTCTCCCATCGCCAGGCCAAGGACCGCGCCGGCCCGGTGCTGCAGCGCTTGCAGACCAAGCTCGACAACCTTGAGCAACCGGTACGCCAGCTCTCCGGCGGCAATCAACAGAAGGTGGTCATGGCCAAGTGGGTGATCGACGGCGCGCGCCTGTTGCTGCTGGACGAGCCCAGTCGTGGCCTGGATGTCGGCGCCAAGGCCGACCTCTATGCCCTGGCCCGCAGCCTGGCGCAGGAAGGGGCGGCGGTGCTGGTCGCCAGCAGCGAGCTGGACGAGTTGTACGTCAATTGCGACCGCATCTGGGTGATGCATGAGGGGCGCAACGCGCTGTGTTTCGACCCCTTGACTGCCAGTCGCGACCAGATCGACCAGGCCATCCTTATCGGTAGAACGAGTGTAGAACCATGACTATTGCAAGCAACCCAAGCCCGGTTTTCGATAAGCCCGTCACCCTTACCAGCCGCCGTCGCAGTGCGGTGCTGGAGTGGGTGATGCGCTACAACTTTGTGTTCATTTTTCTGTTTGCGGTGGTGGTGGCGACGTTCCTGTCGGACGACTTCCTGACCTTCGGCAACATCGCCAACCTGTTCCAGCAGGGGGCGATTGTCGGGATCATCGCCATCGGCATGACCTTCGTTATCCTTACGGCCAATATCGACCTGTCGGTGGGCAGCCTGTGTGCCTTCGGCGGGATCCTGGTGGCGGTGCTCCTGCAGCAGCAGGTCAGCGGCTGGCTGGCAGTGCCGGCCACGTTGCTGGTGGGACTGGCCATCGGCACCTTGATGGGCAGCCTCACGGTGTTTGGCAAGGTGCCGAGTTTTATCATCACCCTGGCCGGGCTGGTGTCGCTGCGCGGGGCCACCTTCCTGGCATCCGACGGTGCGCCGATTGGCGGATTGCCGGCCAGCTTCACCTCGTTCGGCTCGGCCATGATCGACATCTGGCCCAGCGCTGGCATTGCGTTTCCGGTGCTGGGGCTGATCTTTATCCTGATCACCGTCATCGCCTGGCTGGTGCTGCGCTACACGGTGTTTGGCGAGTATGTGCTGGCCACCGGCGGCAACCTGGAGGCTGCGCGGCTGTCCGGCGTGCCGGTGCGGGCGGTGACGATTGCGGTGTTCGCCATCTGCGGCGGCCTGGCAGCATTCGCCGGCTTGTTGATGACCTCACGCCTGCACGTCGGCCAACCGACCGCTGCCCAGGGCCTGGAACTGGATGCAATTGCCGCCGTGGTGCTGGGTGGCACCAGCCTGTTCGGCGGGCGCGGCAGCGTGGTAGGCACGGCGGTGGCGGTGATGCTGCTGCAGGTGTTGCGCAATATCTTCAACCTGCTGGGGCTGGGCTCGTTCTACCAGATGGCGATCACCGGGGTGATCATCGTGCTGGCGATTTTGCTCAACCGCTTGATCGACCATTACGCCGGGCGCACCTGAGGACACCGTGATGAATGCACCGCTACCCGCGCCGATCAAGGCCGTGATCTTCGACATGGACGGCCTGCTGCTCGACACCGAAGGCATCTACACCGAAGTCACCCAACTGATTGCCGACCGCTACGGCCGCACCTTTGACTGGAGCATGAAGCAGAACACCATCGGCCTGGGGGCTTATGAACTGGCCAGCTATATCGTGCAGGCCGTGGGCTTGCCGATGAGCCCCGAGACGTTCTTGCAGGAACGCACACCATTGATGAATGCGCGGTTCCCCCAGGCGGCGGCCATGGCCGGGGCCCAGGCGCTGGTGCGGCATTTGTCGGCCCACGGTGTGCCGATTGCGGTGGGTACCAGTTCGTCGCGGCACTATTTCGAACTGAAAACCACCTTGCACCGCGACTGGTTCTGCTTGTTCGATGCCATCGTCACCGCCGATGACCCTCAGGTAGGCGCTGCCAAGCCGGCGCCGGATATCTTCCTGGTGGCTGCCGAGCGACTGGGAGTGACGCCCGCTGAATGCCTGGTGTTCGAGGATTCGCCATTTGGCATCACTGCGGCCAAGGCGGCCGGGATGTACGCCGTGGCCATCCCGGACCCGGCGATGCCGCAGGAGAAGTTCCTGCATGCGGATGGAAGACTGCTGAGCCTGGAGGCGTTTGACCTCGCGCGATGGGGGTTGCCAGCCTACCGCTGACTCGACGTTCGGTAGGCTGCCTCGTCGTCAGCGGGTGTATGGTAGACCGGGCAAACACCTGGATTATCTCTGGAGAGAGAGGTGACTATGAGCACTCCCATGCTGAACAAGCTGCATCTCAACGGTTATGACATCGTGCAGGTCAACAGCGGCCCGTGGCGCGTCTGTACCAAGGCTGATCGCCTGGCATCCTTCGGTTCCCGTGAGCAGGCGCTGGCGTATGCCGCGGCGCTACCGGGTTACAAGGCACGGTCGAGGCCGGTCGCCAATGATGCATGAGCCCTCAACAGCCTCGGTCAATCCGGGGCTTTTTATTGGCACCCAATTGAGCAACACATGACCGGTGGCGAGGGAGCTTGCTCCCGCTGGAGTGCGAAGCGCTCCCAGGATTTTGGGGCCGCTGCGCAGCCCAACGGGAGCAAGCTCCCTCGCCACACAGAGGATATTTTGGGATGATTCGCAGCTGATCAGCCCGTAGGAACCTGTCATGTCCCTGGCAACCTTATTTCTGTTCGTCATGATGAGCGCCGCGATTATCGCGATACCTGGCCCGACGGTTCTGTTGGCCCTGCAAAATGGTTCGCGCCATGGTTTGCAGGCGGCGTTCTGGGGCATGGCCGGGGCGGTGTTGGCCGACGCGTTGCTGGTGACGGCGGTGGCGTGTGGCCTGGGATTGCTGCTCGCGGCCAGCGAAGGGCTGTTTCAGGCGCTGAAATGGATCGGTTCGGCGTACCTCATCTGGATCGGCTGGCAGATGTTGCGATCACCCCAGGCGGCGTTGCCATCGGTGGGCGAAGGTGAGGACGGCGGCACCCGCTCGGCGAGTATTTTCACCCGCAGTTTCCTGGTGGCGATTTCCAATCCCAAGGCGTTGTTGTTCATGTCGGCATTCCTGCCGCAATTCGTCGACAGCACCCAGGCGCAACTGCCGCAGTACGCGTGCCTGTTGCTGGCGCTGTGCGTGCTCAATGTCAGCATCATGATGTTCTACGCGGTATGCGGGGCACGCTTGCTCAGTCGCCTGCGGCCCGCACATTTGCAGCATTTCAACCGTGGGGCGGGTGGGTTGTTGATGACGATGGGCGTGCTGTTGGCCGCTTACCGTCGTGCCCCGGCTGCGTAACTTAAACGAATGGCTGGCCGTGGAACCCGCGTGGCAGGCGCTGACGGCCTGGCAGGTCGGTCAGGCGCTGGGTCCAGGCACTGCGCCAGTCACCGGCGGCATGGGCGGTTTTGGACTTGCGCGCGGCACGCCGAGCGGCGTTGCGTTGGGTGCGGCGGGCTTCCTTGAAGACTTCGGTGTTACGGCAGGTACGGCACTTGACCCGATTCAGCTCGGTGCTGGAAGGGAGGTTGTTGCCGTGATGACCGCAGGCAAGATGCCCGGCGACCTTGAAGTGAATGACCATGTAAGCGTCTCCTTCTTGGGGGATGCGTCGCATCGGTAATCTGCTGATGCGCGCGGGCAGGGCGGGGCAGCCATTGGCTGATGTTCACCGCTCTGTCTTTTATGACAGTTCGCTGCTCCATGCGTTCGTTTGAGGGTATTGCGCCTCCGTCGACACCCGTAGCGCCTGCTGGTAATGCAACGGCGAGCGCCCGATCTCACGTTTGAAGGCATGGCTGAATGCGCTCTGGGAGTTGTAGCCCAGCGAGAGCGCGAGCTCGATCAACGAGCGTTTGCCCTCAGCCAGCGCCCGCGCTGCCAGACGCATGCGCCACTGGGTGAGGTAGGCCATCGGCGAGACCCCGGCGACGTCCTTGAAGTAGGCCGCAAAGCTGGCTCGCGACATTGCACACGCCTTGGCCAGTACCTCCAACGGCCTGGTTTCGCCCGGCTCGCCATGGATAAGGCGCAGCGCCGGCGCCAGGCGTTTGTCGGTCATGGCGCGCAGCCAACTGCCGGACAGCGGCGGTGCGGTTTCGAAATGCAAACGCAGAATTTCGATGAACATCAGGTGCGCCAGTTGCGATGAGGCCACTGCTGCACCCGGACGATCATGCTCCCGTTCACGCACCAGTTGATTGAGCAACCAATGCAGTGTTTCGAGCGCATGGGTCCTGGCATTCAAATGGATGAAGGGCGCCAGTGCTGCACGTAGCAGGTGTTCGGAGTCAGGGCTGAGTTCCACCTTGCCGCCAATCATGAAGAACTCATCCCCATCGCCGTGATACGCCAGGGCACCCACTCGCTTGTCGAGGATCTGTTGCAAATCCACCGGTGTTGCACTCAGGTCACTGGCCATGACATGGGGCCTTTCGGCCGACAGTAGAAACACATCGCCTTCGTTTACCGCAATGGGCGTGCTTTCGCCTTTGATCTTCAGCCAGCACGTCCCTCGCAACACGCCCCAGAACTTCAATTGGGTAGCCGGTGGAAAGGCGATCGCCCAGCGTCCGCCCGCCACCAGGCCGGCGGACATCACGGAGCGGGCTTGCATGAAGGTGAGCAACTCGGAAAATGGATCAGTCATGATTTAGACGATTGCTTATAAAAACTGGAGTCTAGCGCATTCATCGTCTAGGTCGGATGAATATGCTGGGGTCTCCAATGTCACTACAGAGGGTTTGATCATGACATTACGCACTTGGTTGATCACCGGAGCCAACAGTGGCTTTGGACGCGAGATGACCGAGCAATTATTGGCACGGGGGGAGCGCGTTGCGGGCACGGTCCGGGATTTGGCGAGCATGGCGGACCTGCGAGCGCTTCATGGCGAAAGGCTGTGGCTGGCCGAGTTGGATCTGACTGATACCCCGGCGATTCGCCGGGTGGTCGATCAGGCATTCAAGGCGCTGGGGTCCATTGAGGTGGTGGTCAGTAACGCAGGCTACGGCCTTTTCGGCGCCGCAGAAGAGATGACCGATCAGCAGATCGAGCATCAATTGGGTACCAACCTGCTGGGTTCCATTCAATTGTTGCGCGCCGCGCTGCCCCACCTCAGGGCCCAGGGTGGCGGGCGGATCCTGCAACTGTCCACCATGGGCGGGCAGGCCGTTTTCCCGGGTGGTTCGCTGTACCATGCGAGCAAGTGGGGAATTGAAGGCTTTGTCGACGCCTTGGGCGAGGAAGTGGCTTGTTTCAACATCGGCTGCACCCTCATCGAACCCGGTAGCGCCCGCACCGGTTTTCGCTACCGCAGCGCGCAACTGGCGCCACGCCTGGAAGACTACGACCGTTCTCCTTCCAGCCACGCACGGCGGATGATCGAAGGCGGCACGACGGTGTCGTCGGGTGACCCCGCCAAGATGGTTGCGATCATGCTTGCCAGCGTCGACCAGCACCCTGCGCCCAAGCGCATTGCCTTGGGGCCAGACGCCTACACCGTGATGCACAAGCAGCTCAGCGACCGTCTGGCAGCACTGGAAGCGCAAAAGGACCTGGCATTTTCGACGGACTTCTTTGTGCCGTAACGAAACCGGCATCGCTGTTCGCGACGCACCCGCTCGTTTATCCTCCGGTCACACACACAATGTGACTGGAGTGGAAGATGAGCAATCAAGAGTCCCAGGAAGGCGGCTGCCGTTGTGACCGGGTGCGTTTTACCGTGACCGAAAAACCATTGATCACCATGGCGTGCCACTGCACCGGGTGCCAGAAGATGTCATCCAGCGCGTTCTCGCTGAGCGCGCTGATCCCCAGCCACGGATTCACCATCACCCAGGGCAACCCGGTGATCGGCGGGTTGCATGGCGTAGACCGCCACTACTGCTGCCCCCACTGCATGAGTTGGATGTTTTCCCGCCCCAATGGCGTGGAAGATCTGATCAACCTGCGCCCCACCATGCTGGATGACGCCAGCGGCTATGTGCCATTCATTGAAACCTGGACCAGTGAAAAGCTGCCGTGGGCGACTACCCCGGCACAGCACAGCTTTGCGCAGCTCCCGGAGAGGGAGAGTTTCCCCGCGCTGATACAGGCGTACGCCGAGTACAGCGGCGGTTGAACTAGTCCATCAGCGCCAGCAGGTCGGTGTCGCCCACGTCGCGCCCGGCCTGGGTCAGCAGCGTTGTCACCTGGCCCCGGTGGTGGGTCTGGTGATTGAAGAAGTGCACGAGCAGGGCATGAAAATTCTTGTTCATGGGCGTGCCCGCCATGTTGTGGTACTGCAGGGGCTGATCCAGGTCCGACTCACTGATCGACTGCACCCAGTCGATGATGAGCTGGTCGAGCCAGGCGCGGTGGGCCGACAGTTCACGGATATCGGCGAAGGCCAGTTGATTCAGACGTGGCGGCAACCCCAACGCGTCTAACGGTACCAGCGCGGCAAAGCCTGCCGGATGCTCGGCGAAACGCTTGAGCCAGACGCGATCACCCAGGGCGAGGTGGTTCAGCGTGCCAAGGATCGATCCGAAGAACGCGCCACGGTCGGCAATCAAGTCTTCGTCGCTCAGGCCGTGGGCCGCTTCATACACCTTGCGGTTCATCCACTGGTTATAGGTCGCCATCAAGGCAATCTGCTCGGTACGGGTCACGTGAGGTTCCTCGATGGGGGGGCGTCGCCATGATAATGCGAGCCTGCCGGGCGGTCATGGTGTTCTCGCGCAGCGCAGCTATTGTTGTTGATCTGGAACTCTGCGCCCTGGGAGGGTGACACCATGAATACCGGCGATCTACTGGAACAATTGCTGCGGGCGGGCCAGGCCTCGTCCAGCCAGCAGGGCGGCGCTGCACCCGGGTCTCAGGGCGGGCTCGGTGGTTTGGGCGGCTTGCTTGGCGGTTTGCTGGGCGGCAGCGCTGCTTCGGCTTCAGGCGGTGGCGGCCTTGGTGGCTTGCTCGGTGGCCTGGGCGGCATGCTTGGCGGAACCCGTGCGGCGCCTCAGGGGCGCACCGGCGGCACCAACTACGCGGCGCTGGCGTCGTTGGGGATGATGGCGTTCCAGGCGTATCAGGCCTGGCAGCGGCAACAGGCGTCGGCGCCGCAGCAGGCGTTGCAGACGGTTGACCAGTTGTCTGGCGCGCAGGTCGAAGAACACAGCCACGCCGTGCTGCGTGCATTGATCGCGGCAGCCAAGGCGGATGGCGAGATTGATGAGCGGGAGCAGCAGATGATCTCGGCCGAGATCGGCAAGCACACCGATGACCCGCAATTGCAGGCGTGGCTGGATGCCGAGGTGGCCAAACCGTTGAATGCGGCGGATTTTGCCGAGTTTGCCGGCGACCCGGCGGTGGCGTCGGAGGTGTACCTGGTCAGTGTGCTGCTGGTGGATGACCAGCGGGACGCGGAGCGCAATTATCTGGATGAGCTGGCGGCGCAGTTGAAGATTGATCCTGCGTTGCAGGTGCACCTGGAGCAGCAGGCCAAGGGGCAGGTTTAAATCGCTATTACGGTCATACCAAGCCTGTGGCGAGGGAGCTTGCTGTGGCGAGGGAGCTTGCTCCCGCTGGGCTGCGTAGCGGCCCCGGAATCTTTGGGAGCGCTTCGCACTCCAGCGGGAGCAAGCTCCCTCGCCACAGGGGTCATCGTCTGCGGGTTAGAACCGCAGTGTGGCACCCGTCGTGAGCCATTGATGCTGATCCCCGATCAAACTGCGTCCTACCACCAGGTCCACGTCCACATTCTTGCCGATATGCATCCTCGGCCCGGCTTGCCACGCCTGGTCGCCGCCTTGCTGGCCGTAGCGTTCGGCGATCAGTGTCAGTGAGTCCATCAGGCTGTATTCAAACCCGGTGCCCCAGGTCGGCCGATGGGTCTGGTCGCCGTCGTTATAAGCGTGGCTCCAGCCGGCGTTGAAGTTAAGCCGCAGGGCCTCCATGGGCTGCCAGGTAAACGGCACATTCAAGTCCGCGCCATCAAACGAGTGCTGGCGGTTCAGCGCGTAATGCACGCCGGCAGACGCGGCCAGTTCCAGGCCCAGGTCTTCCCGGGCCCACAACTGCGCCTTGAGCTGCGGATTCACTTGGGTTTCGCCGTCGCCATCATGGTTGGCCCGGGACACGGCGGCAGTCCACTGCAACCACGCAATGGCAGCGGAAGTGCAGGCCGGCGCCAGGGTTTCACTGTGGGTTGAGCCCGCGTGCCGGTTGGCGGTGAACCAGGCGTCGACATTGCATTCGCCCGGGGCGTTGATTGCGCCATCGTCGACCACGTAGGAGCCGCCGGCCGCATGGGCATTCGACATCAGGCTGAGCACCAGCATGATGCCCGCGGTCACGCCGACGAAAATCAGGTTGCGCCGCACTGCCCGAAGCTTGGAGGCGGGCAGGGGATGGAAGGTAACGTGGGTGGTGCGGTTGCGGTATTTGGCGAAACCGTCAGGGGTGTGTTTCTTGTACATGGTGAACCTCGATCAACAGCCGGTGGCGCGCCCCGACCGGACTTGGCAGGGACGCGCCGTGTTTCAAATAGAAAAAAGTGTGCAACGGGGTACCGCTACAACGGGGTTCTTCGTTCATGCCTGGATACTCCAATAAGGGTTGATTCAGCTGTCTACAGTCAGCACATGGATGCCACTGGCCCTGGCCTGGCTCACCAGTTCCGAGGTGTCGTCGCCACCGGGCAGCGCGATGATCACGTCGGGCCGGCTGTCGGTGAGCATGAACTGGTTGCGATGGCGTTCGGCCTGCTTGCCATGGCGTTGCCAGTTGGGTGGGTAACGCACCACATCCACTCCGGTTTCCCGGGCCCAGTCTTCCACGTCGCTGCCCAGGAACTGGCTGCCACCGTGGATCAATACCTGCACCGGGCGCAGGCGGTGGTAGGCGTCCAGCACCTGGCGGGACATTTTTGTATCGGCGTAATGACGACCTGCACAGATCAAGACGCGCATGGTGATCTTTCCTTGTAGTGCGTATTGCCATTTATCGACGCGGGCGCAGCAAGCGGATGCAGGTGCTGTTCAAGCTGCTGGAAAAACCCAGCATGAAGCGCATTTCCACGGCGCTGAGCACGTTGCGCGCGTACAGCCGTACGCCCAGCACCATCACCGCTTTGGCCGCCTGGGCGAGGCCGAACACCAGCAGCGCGCGAGCAGCGTTGTCGAGGTAGCTCATAAGTGTGTTCATTGTCTGTCTCCGCGTGCACTGGCTATCTACCGATAGCCAGCGCTTTCAGGGGCGGTTGATCAGTACCACTGCTTGAAGCGGCGGATGTAGAGGGTTTTCATCAGTTGTGCCACGCAGCAGTAGGCGACCAGGGTGCCCACCAGCCATGGGAAGTACGCCAGTGGCAGCGGCTCCAGGCCAACCATCGCGCCCAGCGGCGAGAACGGTACGTAGATGCCCAGCCCGATCACGATGCAGGTCATCATCATCACCGGCCATGCGGCGTTGCTCTGGAAGAACGGGATCTTGCGGGTGCGCAGCATGTGCACCACCAGGGTTTGCGAGAGCAGCCCCTCGATGAACCAGCCGGACTGGAACAGGGTCTGCATTTCCACGCTGTTGGCCGAGAACACGTACCACATCAGGGCAAAGGTGGTCATGTCGAAGATCGACGAGGTCGGCCCGATCCAGATCATGAAGCGGCCAATGTTTTTCGCGTCCCACTTGCGTGGCTTGGCCAGGTATTCCTTGTCCATCTTGTCCCACGGCAAGGCCAGCTGGGAGATGTCGTACATCAGGTTTTGCAGCAGCAGGTGGATCGACAGCATTGGCAGGAACGGGATGAACGCACTGGCCACCAGCACCGAGAACACGTTGCCGAAGTTGGAACTGGCGGTCATGTTCAGGTACTTCATGATATTGCCGAAGGTCTCGCGACCTTTCAGCACGCCTTCTTCCAGCACCATCAGGCTCTTTTCCAGCAGGATGATGTCGGCGGATTCCTTGGCAATGTCCGTCGCGCTGTCCACCGAGATGCCCACGTCGGCATCCCGCAAGGCCGGAGCGTCGTTGATGCCGTCGCCGAGGAAGCCCACGGTGTGGCCGTTGGACTGCAAGGTCTTGAGCACCCGCGATTTCTGCAGCGGCGTCAGCTTGGCGAACACCGTGCGCTCCTCGACCCGCAGCTTGAGGGTGGCGTCGTCCATCGCTTCGATTTCCGTCCCCAGCAACGGTACGCCTGGCTCAAGGCCGACCTGGCGGCAGATCTTGCTGGTGACGATGGCGTTGTCGCCGGTGAGCACTTTGACCGCCACGCCAATTTCGCGCAGGGCAGCGATCGCCGGGCCAGCGGTTTCCTTTGGTGGATCAAGGAAGGTCAGGAAGCCACGGATCACCAGGTTGCGCTCATCGGCCGTGGTGTACTGCTTGCGGGCGAGTGCATGGGGAATGTTGCGGGTGGCCAGCACCAGCACCCGGAAGCCGTCTTCGTTGTAGTCCTGGGCAATCGCCAGCAACTCGTTGCGACGCCGATCATCCAGCTCGACGGCCACGTCGCCTTCCATCACGTGGGTGGAAATGCTCAGCATCTCCTCGACCGCACCCTTGCACACCAGCAGGTGATCGTTTTGCGCGTCCTTGACCACGATCGACAGGCGACGGCGGATGAAGTCGAACGGCAACTCATCCACCTTGCTGTAGGCAAACGGCACCTGGAACTTCGGATTCTGCTCTGAGAACTGTACGACCGCCTGGTCCATCAGGTTCTTCATGCCGCTCTGGTGATGGCTGTTGAGCCAGGCGAGGGTCAGCACCGAATCATCACGGTTGCCAAAGGCGTTGACGTGGTGCTCGAGGATGATCTTGTCCTGGGTCAGGGTGCCGGTCTTGTCGGTGCACAGCACGTCCATCGAACCGAAGTTCTGGATCGCGTTGAGGCGCTTGACCACCACCTTGCGCTTGGCCATGGCGGTTGCACCCTTGGCCAGGTTGGCGCTGACGATCATCGGCAGCATTTCCGGGGTGAGGCCTACCGCCACTGCCAGGGCGAACAGCAACGCGTCGCTCCAGTCACCCTTGGAGAAGCCGTTGAGGAAGAACACGATCGGCGTCATTACCAGCATGAAGCGGATCAACAGCCAGCTGACGCTGTTCACCCCGCGGTCAAATGCGGTTTGCACCCGGGAGCCGACAATCGCCTTCGCCAGGGAGCCAAAGTAGGTGCGCGGGCCGGTGGCAACCACCACGGCTTTCGCCCGGCCGCTGACCACGTTGGTGCCCATGAAACAGATGTTCGGCAGGTCCAGCAGGTTGCCCTGGTCGGCCGCCGTGGACGTGGCGGATTTTTGCGTCACATCCCCGAGGGTGTCGTACTTCTCTACCGGCAAGGCTTCGCCGGTCAGCACGGCCTGGCTGATGAACAGGTCACGGGACTCGATCAGGCGGATGTCGGCCGGGATCATGTCGCCGGCAGACAGTTGCACGATATCGCCGGCCACCAGGTCGCGCATCGGCACTTCCCGCAGGGTCGGCTTGGAGCCCACTTGCTCGCGACGCAACACCGTGGCGGTGGTGCGCACCATGGCCTTCAAGGCCTCGGCGGACTTGGCCGAACGATGCTCCTGCCAGAAGCGCAGCAGGCTGCTGAGCATGACCATGGTCATGATAATGATGACCTTGGTCAGGTCGGCTTCTTCACCGGCCTGCAGTGGCAGCCAGTAGTCAGTGAAGAAACTGATGGCGCCGAGGGTCAGCAGCACGTAGATGAACGGGTTGTTCAGGGCCTGGAGGAATTGCACGATGGCGTGAGGCGGCTTGTCGTGGGCCACCTCGTTGTAGCCTTCACGTTGCAGGCGAGCAGAGGCATCCAGTTCGGTCAGGCCATCCTTGGTTGCCCGGACATTGGCGAGGGTTGCCGAGAGGCCGTTCTGGGCTTCGCGGGCGGCGCGCATCGACAGCTTGGTGTCGGTATCCGTGCCGTTTTTCTTGTGCAGTTTCGGGTTTTTTACTGCGCTCATTGTGTGTACTCCTGTCGCCAATTTTTCGACAAAACATACCCGGTACTTACCTGATGACAGGCGAGCGAAAGCATGCCGAGTCGCTGACTTCGCGATCGGTTTAAATAAAGTGTTGGGTAACTTTCTACAGGCCCGCTAACAGCGCGTTAGTTAACTAACGCGCAGCGGGCTACTACTGGCTTCGTCCATAGAGAACTCCAGCTAATCAAGTAACGGATAATCAGGAAGTTGCTGTTTCCAGCTGGCTTATGCCGCGCGAGCGTCCACGTAGAGGCTCAGCATCAGGCTCGCTTGCGCGACCAGGCTGGAAACGTCCCGTCTCTGTGGGTCTTGAGGGTCGGCGTGATCCCATTGCTGGACCAGGTGGCCGGTGGTGGGGCAGATACGCCAGTGTGCCCGGGGAGTCGGGCACACGCGGGGGGATGAGGTCACAAAGGTGCTGCGGGTAGGGGAAAAGCCTACGGGCTCGCGGCACAATTTGGCACGCAGGGCGTTAGCCAGCGTACGCAGATCAGGTAAAACAATCAGTTGAAAGGTCATAACACACCTCGGGACCGGACTGGCATCCGGTGAGGCAGTTACGTTGGAGCGTCAGGCTCTAGCGCAGCTTACTCGGCCGGAAAGGCGAGTCCCGTCATTTTTTCTGGGTTTGGCGCCCGATTCGCCGCATTCACGGTGATCGGACAACGACTAGATACTGTGTCCATTGGCTTCTTTTGTGAGGTTGAAAAATGGCCCTGAGTTGCAGGCACGGGGAATTTACTCAGGCAGTTGCCGGATGTCAACGTTTAATGACTTAAATTGTTACTGGTTCAGAGTTTGTTCAGATAGAAGGTTGGGGGAAGTTGCAATATCAAGTGTGCTTATTGATAAGTGGCCGGTGTGTGGCGGGCAGGTGAAGTAACAATAGCCGGATAACTTATTGCGGGGTTCCGAAGCCTGCGTTCGGCCAGCGTGGTTTAACGGGGCGCCCAAGATC
>NZ_JACAPJ010000007.1:0-98528 GCF_013385765.1 Pseudomonas sp. C8002 | reverse complement strand
TTTGCTTTTGCTTTTAACACTCAGGTCGGCTTTCAGGCCGCCGTGCTCTTGCTTTTGATCTTGATCTGACTGCCCCAATAAGCCCGAGGCCGAACGCAGGTATTGCGGAGCCCTTTGCCTACTTTGGGCTGGGCCGGCATTCCGGCTTTTCCAAAGTGAGCCGCTGTAAGAGCGGAACCATAGGCCGCCGTCACCCAAATAACGGATATGCCCCCTCAAATCCCCCGCAACGCCAAAATCGCCAGATACAGCAGCACCACCCCACAAGCCCCATAGCTAACCCTCTGCCACATGGGCGAAGCATTCCGCCGCAGCAAATTGACCAACCCCGCAATCAAAAAACACGACAACACCGAAGCCAGCATAAACCCCGCAAAAAACATCAACGTCTGCCCATGGCTAGGCGCCGCTCCGACTATCCCCGACAACGCACTCCCCAGCGCCCCCCAATAGACAATGTTCTTCGGATTCGCCAGGGAAATCGCCGCCCCCACCACCAGCGCATTCTGCCCGGACCTGGCCGGCGCACTCCCGGCCTCTGGCAAGCGCCAGGCATCCATCAGGCTGCGAATCCCGAGCCAGGCCAGATACAGCCCACAAACGGCCGTCAGCGGCACCCGCACCGACTCATGCTGGATCAACAACGCCATGCCCGTAAGCCCGATCACCGCCCACACGGCATCGCCCACCAGCGAACCGATCTGCACCAACAGCGCAGGGATAAACCCATGCAGCAGCCCACGGCGCAGCGTCTCCGCCAGCACCGCCCCCGGCGACAGGCAAAACACAAACCCAAACACCAGCGCCGAAAAAAAGATCGTCAACATGCCTGCCTTCCTTCAAGTGATGGCCGGCATTTTAGGGAAGGGTGTGTAAGTCGTCTTGAACCAGATTGCGCTTTTCAGCCCTTGAGCACGCGTTGATAGCGCCCCGGTGTGATCCCGTAGGCCGCCCGGAAATGCCGATTCAGGTGGCTCTGGTCAGCAAACCCCAAGACATGGGCAACCTGCGACGCCGCAACGCCTGAGCGCAACAGCCCCTTGGCGCGCCGGGTACGCAGTTGCATCGCCCACTGGCGTGGACTCAGCCCGGTTTCTTTCTGAAAAGCCCGCAGCAGATGGAATTTCGACAGGCCCAACTCGTCACCAAGGGTCTCGAGTGCCACCGCCTGGTGCAGGTTTTCAGCCAGCAATTCCTGAGCCTTGATCACCAAACCGCGTCCCACCGCAGTGCTGCCAGGCAAGCGGACGCCGCTGCAACCGACGACTTCGCCGAGCAGCACCACCAGGGCTTCCTCACTCAGCTCCCGGGCCAGCGGATCGACACTCAACGCGCCTTCAATCGCCCCGGCGAGTTTCATCGCCAACGCCGGCTGGAAGCACAGCGAACGGTCGAACTCCAGGTGCGCCAGACCCAGATCAGCCGCCAATTGCTCGGCAGTCGCATACAAGCTGACAAACCGCCACGGCTGCCCTTCGGCCGCGCCGCCGCCTTGAATCTGCCCCGGGTTGTACAGGGTGATGCTGCCGGGGCCGGCCTCGAAGGTGCGACGATCCAGCCACACCTGTTCCTCGCCGAGCAGGTTGACGCCGATCACGCATTCATCATGGCTGTGGCGGGCAAATGTCAGGCCGGTGCAGGTGGTGCTGCTGACTTCGTAGTTGCCCAGCCAGGCGTGCTGCATGGAACTCATTGAGGGGGCTCGCTGTGACCGTTGCCCGCGAGCATACGCCGGAAAAGGGCTTCAGATCGACTACTCGCCCGGCTCTTCGGTTACGGCGTGGCGATGCGATCAAGCTCGGCCTTGATTTCGATGGCGCTGAGGCTGGCGAACGGAATCTCGAAAAAAGCCCGGCAGCGCCGTTCAATGATTTCCAGGGTGGCGCGGAACGCGGCGTCGACCTGGGCTTCATCGCCTTGAACATCCGACGGGTCCTCCAACCCCCAATGTGCCTTCATGGCCGGGCCGAAATACACCGGGCAAGCTTCTCCAGCAGCCTTGTCGCACACGGTGACGACGATGTCTGGCGGGCTGCCTTCAAAGGCGTCGTTGCCCTTGCTGTACAAGCCTTCGGTGCTGATGCCGGCGGCCTTCAGCGTGGTCAGGCTGCGTGGCAGCACCTGGCCCTTGGGGAAACTCCCGGAGCTGATGGCCTGGAAACCGTCCGGCGCCAGATGGTTGAACAAGGCTTCCGAAAGAATGCTGCGGCAGCTGTTGGCGGTGCACATGAACAGGACTTTCATCAAGCGAACTCCGTTAGAAACTGAGGCGCAAGGCCAGGGCGGCGAGGGTGATCAACAGTACCGGCAGGGTCAGCACGATCCCGACCTTGAAGTAGTAACCCCAGGTGATGGTGATGCCTTTGCGTGCCAGGATGTGCAGCCAGAGCAAGGTCGCCAGGCTGCCGATAGGGGTGATTTTGGGGCCGAGGTCGCTGCCGATCACGTTGGCGTAGATCATCGCGTCCTTGACCACGCCCACGGCGTGGCTGGCCTCGATGGAGAGCGCGCCGATCAGCACGGTTGGCAGGTTGTTCATCGCCGAAGACAGCAGCGCGGTGAGTACACCGGTGCCCAAGGCCGCGCCCCATACGCCATAGCTTGCGAAGGTGTCGAGCCAGGTCGCGAGGTAGTCGGTCAGCCCGGCGTTACGCAGGCCGTAGACCACCAGGTACATGCCCAGGGAGAAAATCACGATCTGCCAGGGCGCTTCCTTCAGCACCTTGCGGGTGGAGATTTTGTGGCCCTTGGCGGCGATCACCAGCAGTAATATGGCGCAGGCGGCAGAAATTGCGCTGATGGGAATGCCCAGCGGTTCCAGGGCAAAGCAGCCCACCAGCAGGATGCCCAGCACCCACCAGCCGGCGCGGAAAGTGGCGCGGTCGTGGATCGCACTGGCAGGGTCGTCGAGGTCTGCCGGGTCGTAGGTTTGCGGAATGTCCCGGCGGAAAAACCACAGCAATACGGCGAGGGTCGCGGCGACGCTCACCAGGTTCACCGGCACCATCACTGCGGCGTATTCGTTGAAGCCGATCTTGAAGTAGTCGGCCGAGACGATGTTCACCAGGTTGGAGACTACCAGCGGCAGGCTCGCGGTGTCGGCGATAAACCCGGCGCCCATGACGAACGCCAGGGTGGCCGCCGGGGAAAAGCGCAACGCCAACAGCATCGACATCACGATGGGCGTGAGGATCAGCGCCGCGCCGTCGTTGGCGAACAAAGCCGATACCAGCGCGCCCAGCAGCACCATGTACGCGAACAGTCGCCGACCGCGCCCACGGCCCCAGCGCGCCACATGCAAGGCAGCCCAGGCAAAGAAGCCCGCCTCATCCAGCAGCAGGCTGATGACGATCAGCGCGACAAAGGTCCCGGTGGCGTTCCAGATGATGTGCCACACCACCGGGATGTCGGCCAGGCTGATAACCCCGCACGCCAGGGCCAGGATCGCGCCCATCGTGGCGCTCCAGCCCACGCCCAGGCCCTTGGGCTGCCAGATGACCAAAATGATGGTGAACAGAAAGATAGCAACGGCAACAAGCATGAAAAGCTCTCCGCAGGATCAGCAGCAGGCGCTGGCCCGTTGTGGTCGGTCACCCATGGTTTCCAGACGCTGGGCGTCTGTTTTTAACCAGGCTTGGTTGGCTTGCAGGGTGGTGTCGAGCACTGCCGTCACCCACTCCGGCAAGGCCGGGTTGAGGCGGTAATAAATCCACTGGCCCTGGCGACGGTCCAGCAGCAACCCGCAACTGCGCAGTTGCGCCAGATGGCGGGAGATTTTCGGCTGGCTGTCGTCCAGAGCATGGATCAATTCGCACACGCAAAGTTCGCCTTCACGCAGGATCAACAACGTCAGCCTGGCGCGGGTGGCGTCGGCCAGGCATTTGAAGACGTTGGGCGGGGAGAAAAGATCTGACATGGTCAGTGCCTTGATACATATGGAAATACGAATATACGGATTTCCATATGTATTGGTCAAACCTTGTTTCGATTGACCTGCGTCAAGTGCCCGACAATCGATGACAAGTGGCTGAAATTAAACTGAAACACAAATGTCCTAAAGTGCCTGCCCATTGGTGATGAAGGAAGAAAACGTGTGACCCGTGCCACTCGCAACCTGCGCAAGACCCTGGATTCCGTCGCGGACAATAACGAAACCGCGGCGTTTGACCTGATGCGCGCCGTCGAAAAGCTCAGCGATGAAGTGCTGCGCCAGCGCCTGCTCAATACCATCCACCGGCTCAACCAGGACGCCCACGAACTGCGCGAAGCCCGGGACGCGGTGGAGCGGGTGTCGGTCAAACTGGCTTGAGCACGATCGTTCAAGACAATCCCTGATACCGCTGGCATGCTTGTCGACTGACTGTCGATGAGCTTGTTGTGTATGCCTAACGCTCTGCCTCTGAATGCCTTTTCCCGTGGCGCGATTGCGATCATTCCATTGTCCCTGGCGTGTGCGCCGTGGGGATTGCTGGCCGGTTCGACTGCAATTGATGCCCAATTCACGCCGCTGGAAGCCCAGGGGCTGTCGACCATCGTGTTTGCCGGTGCCGCACAATTGGTGGCCATCGGTATGGTCAAGAGCGGCGCCAGCCTGATTTCGATCCTGCTGACCACCTTGCTGCTGACCTCCCAGCATTTGCTCTACGGCATGCACATGCGTCCCACGCTGTCGCCGCTCAAGCCAAGGTGGCGCATGAGCCTGGGCTTTTTGCTGACTGACGAATTCTTCGCCCTGGTCAGCCAGTACGACCGCCAGACCTTCAATCGCTGGTACGCCCTGGGCGTCGGCCTGACGTTCTATATCATCTGGAACGTCTTTACCTTCGCCGGCATCGTGCTCGGTAAAAGCATTCCCGGGCTGGATCAACTGGGCCTGGAATTCTCGATCGCAGCGACCTTTATCGCCCTGATCACCCCGGTAGTGCGCGACGTGCCGACCATCGTCTGCGTAGCCGTGTCGTTGCTGTGCTCGGTTTGGCTGAGCTACTTGCACTGGGAATCGGCGGTGGTGGTGTCCGGTGTGTTGGGGATGAGCGCAGGGTTTGCCTGCAAGCGGCTGGGAGTAGGGCAGCAATGATCTTCGTGATGATTTTTGGCATGGGCCTGATCGTGTTTCTCAACCGCTACCTGTTTCTCGAGCCGCGCCTGCCGGTGCGCCTCAATCGCGGGGCGCGGGAGTTTCTCGGGTTTGCCGTACCGGGGATGCTCACCGCCATCTGCGGCCCGATCATTTTCCTGGCTGATCACAAGCTCAACCTGAGTGTAGGCAACCCCTACCTGCTGGCCGGAATCAGCGCCGTGGCGTTGATGTTCTGGACCCGTAGCGTGCTGATCACCGTGTTGCTGAGCATGGCGCTGTTCTATCTGTTCCGCTGGCTGCTCTGACCAACAAACTCCTGCTACGGGGGGAGCAAAACCAAGGCAAAAAAAAGCCTGCGGGAGGGCAGGCTGGAAGGGAGACTTCTTAAAAATGAGCCTGCCGACTATAGGCGGCGAGGTCTTCCTTCACAGTGAAACAAAGTTCATGAATCTGTCAGCTATTCGATAACCGGGGCGGCGGCTTTCTTGTTGGCTTTCGCCTCGGCCGCCAGGCATTCCAGGGCAAATTGCTCGGTGTAGGTCATCTGGATCGGGGTGCTTTCGCCCTTCACGGTGCGCTCGCCGTCAAGGATGTAGCGGATGCGCTTGTCGGTCACGCCGATGCGTTTGGCGATCCACGAAGGCGTCTGGCCGATGCGGCTGATCAGCTTGTCGGCGTAGTCGGTGGAGGGGTTGTAGCGCTCGGCATTGGGTGTCATGGGGTTTCCGGGTAAAAGCGGGTTCGTAAGTAGGCGGCAGGGTGACGCAATAATCCTTCGGTGTCGCCTGCTAATGGTACAGTCGCGTTTTTTCCAAGGAAGCTTCGGTATGCGGATGGTGGTAATTGGCGCTTTGGTCCTGGCATCGCTGGCCGGTTGCGCGGGCTCGAAGATGAAAGAGGCGCGTACCGGCGCGCCCTACAAAACCCTGGCCTCGGACAAGGCTCCGCTGGTGGTTGCCCAGTGCATCCAGTTCGGCTGGCAGGATGAAGCGGTGTTCGGGGTGGATGCCGGTGGTTTCATGGAGCCTGCACAGGCTGGTGGCTTCACCATCTACACCACGGCAGGTGACTATTTTGTCGACGTGCGCAGTGCCGGCGCCGGCGCCTCCGTCAACTATTACGCGGCCCAGGATGACTATCCGGCCAAACGCCGCCTGGCGGCACTGGCGACCTGCCTGTAATCCATTCCGTTAGAAAAGTTCAGAAATGCCCTGCGGACAGTCCCGCAGGCATTGTTTTAGTATTTTCCCGCTCACCCGGCGTGACGGCTCTTTACCGGTACAGGGATGTCGAGGCCGGAGCGTCGGGAGGGCAACTGTTTTCTAGCGGGGCATGTACCCCAGGTGCCAGCGCCGCGGAATCTTCAGCGACACCAGCCCCAACAGCGCCGACAGCACCCCGCTGACCAGCAGCGCACGAATCCCCATGTGGTGCTCCAGCAACGCACCGATCACCGCACCCACAAACATCCCGGCCCACGGGATCAGTTGCACGCGCCAGCCGTTGCGGCGTTCACCGAGCATCCAGCGGCCCAGTCCGCGACCAAAGCGTGACAGCGCCCCGGTGACATAGGTAAGCCCCACGGGCAACCCGTTCACTTCTTCGACGGCGGCATTCAGCATGCCCATGGCGATGATCGCTGCCAGCAACGCCGGCAATTGATCGGCGAACGGCCAGGCCGCAGCCCCGCACAGCAGGGTGGCGATGCACAGCAACAGGGGCAGGGCGTGGCGCCGGCTGACGCGGCTGACCATCACGCCCAGCGCATTCCCGGCGATAAACGTCGCCACCAGCAGTGTCAGGCGCGCGGTAAGGCCCAGGTCGCCTTCGCTGATCGCCACGGCGAGGCGCGTGGTGTTGCCGCTCATGAACGACACAAAATCCCCGCTGGCCATGAAACCAATCGCATCGGTCATGCCCGCCAGCACGGAAAGGCTGGCCACCAGCAGCAACCCGACACGCCCGCGCCATTTGTGGCGATGCAGCAAGGCGGCGTTGGTGTAGGGCTTCAGGGATGAAGGCAGCATGGGGCCGGGTTCCTCGGTGAGATTATCCGGCCACTACCGTAGGGCGCTTCGTGCTCCGCTGCAATGACTTGGCGCACTTACAGGCGTTCGGCCAGTTGCTCCAGAAACATCGCCAGCCCGACTTCCTCGGCTTTCAAGCCTTTGCGCACTCGGGGCTTGGGCAGTTTCGCCAGTTCGCCCAGGCTGAAATGCTCCAGCACCGCCGGGTGGATGTAGCACTTGCGGCACACTGCCGGCGTGTTGCCCAGTTGCTTGGCAACGTTCTTGACCATCTCCACCACATGTTTCTTGGCGTCGGATTCCGGCTGCCACTCAAGCTCGCGCAGCACTGCCAGCGCCAGGGCGCTGCCGGCCCAGGTGCGGTAGTCCTTGGCGGTAAAATCCGCGCCGGTCAGGGTGTGCAGGTAGGCATTCACATCGGTGGAACTGACGGTATGGCGCTCGCCGTTCTCGTCCAGGTACTGGAACAGGTTCTGCCCCGGCAACTCCAGGCAACGCTTGATCACCGTGGCCAGGCGCCGGTCCTTGACGCTGATCTGGTGCTCGATGCCGCTCTTGCCGCGAAACTGGAACAGGATCTCGCTGCCCTTGATATCCACATGGCGGGTGCGCAGGGTGGTCAGGCCGTAGGAGCGGTTGTCGCGGGCATATTGGGTATTGCCGACGCGGATCAGGGTGGCGTCGAGCAGCAGCACCACCGTGGCCAGGACCTTCTCCCGATTGAACCCGGGCGCCTCGATCTGTGCTTCCAACTGTTTGCGCAACTTGGGCAGCGCGCTGCCGAACTGTTGCAGCCGGGAGTATTTGTCGGTGTCGCGCACCTCGCGCCAGCGCGGGTGGTAGCGGTACTGCTTGCGCCCCCGGGCATCCCGCCCGGTGGCTTGCAGATGGCCGCGCGGGTCGGCGCAGATCCACACATCGGTATAGGCCGGCGGCACTGCCAGTGCGTTGATGCGTTTGATTTCGTCGGCATCGGTTATGCGTGTGCCGTCGGCCTTGAAGTATTGGAATTTGCCCCGCAGCTTTTTGCGGGAGATCCCGGGCTGGGTATCGTCGACGTAATGCAGGTCGCGGGGCAGGTCGGCAAGCAACGCAGGATCGGGCATGGCGCAAATTCCTTGGCAGGTATTTCTGATTGACCGCAGGGTTTTGCGGTCGTGCCAACAAGTTTGCTCCCCCGTAGCAGCTGTCGGGCAGTCAGGCCAGTACCGCCACCGCCTTGATTTGCGCCCACAGCGTCTGGCCGGGATGCAGCTGCAACTGGTCCCGCGAGTAACGGGTGATGCGCGCCAGCAGCGGCGTGCCGGCGGCGTCCAGGCTTACCAGCACGTGGGCTGCGTTGTCCGCCGGGATTTCCTGGGTCACCGTCACCGGCAGGCGATTGAGGATGCTGCTGTGTTCCTCGGCCTGCAGGCTCAAGCTGACGTCCCGCGCCTGGATCTTGAAACGCAACGGTTTGCCCAGCGCCAATGGTGCATGGGCCACGCGCATCTGCAATTGGCTCGCGGGCAATTGCAGGGTGAGCAACTGGTAGTGCGCGTCGTAGGCGCTGACGGTGCCGTTGATCACCACACCGGCGTCGTCGCCCAGGGCCATGGGCAGGTCCAGCCGGGCCAGGGTTTCGCCGATAGGACCGCTGGCCAGGGCCTTGCCGTCGCTGAGCAACACGATGTGATCAGCCAGGCGCGCCACTTCGTCCTGGGCATGGCTGACGTACAGCACCGGAATCTCCAGTTCGTCATGCAGGCGTTCGAGATACGGCAGGATCTCGCTTTTGCGTTTGCTGTCCAGCGCGGCCAACGGTTCATCCATCAGCAACAGGCTCGGGCTGGTGAGCAGGGCGCGGGCGATGCCTATGCGCTGGCGCTCACCGCCGGAAAGGTGCTGCGGATGGCGCTCCAGCAGGTGGCCGATGCCCAATAGTTCGGTGGCGTGGCTCATCTCCACCCGGCGTTGCTGGCGCGGGATGCGCTTGAGGCCGAACTCCAGGTTGGCCAGCACCGACAAATGCGGGAACAGGCTGGCTTCTTGAAACACGTAGCCCAGGGCGCGTTTGTGGGGTGGCACGAACAATCCTTTGCGGCTGTCTTGCCAGACCTCGTCGTTGATCTGCACGAAACCCTCTTCAGCCCGCTCCAGCCCGGCGATGCAACGCAGGCAGGTGGTCTTGCCGGAGCCGGAGTGGCCGTACAGCGCCGTCACCCCGCGACCGGGCAGTTGCAGGTCGACATCCAGGGCAAACCCGGAATACTTCAGTTGCAGGCGTACCTCGATCATCGACATCAGCTCCAGCCCGCCTTGGTTTTACGGCTGGAGTAGAGCGCCAGCAACACCAGGAAAGAAAACACCACCATGGACCCGGCCAGCCAGTGGGCCTGGGCATATTCCATGGCTTCGACGTGGTCGTAGATCTGCACCGAGACGACCCGGGTCTTGTTGGGAATATTGCCGCCGATCATCAGTACCACGCCGAACTCGCCGACGGTGTGGGCAAAACCGAGAATCGACGCGGTGATAAACCCCGGGCGCGCCAGGGGCAGGATCACCGTGAAAAAGGTGTCCCAGGGATTGGCCCGCAAGGTCGCGGCCACTTCCAGCGGGCGAGTGCCAATAGCGGAGAAGGCGTTTTGCAACGGCTGCACCACAAACGGCATGGAATAGATCACCGAGCCAATCACCAGCCCGGCGAAGCTGAAGGTCAGGGTGCCCAGGCCCAGCCATTGGGTGAACTGGCCGAAGTAGCCGTTGGGGCCCATGGTCAGCAGCAGGTAGAAGCCGATCACCGTGGGTGGCAACACCAACGGCAAGGCCACCACCGCGCCAATGGGGCCGCGCCACCACGAGCGGGTGCGCGACAGCCAGAGGGCTATCGGAGTGCCGATGATCAGCAGGATGACCGTGGTCAGCGACGCCAGTTTCAGGGTCAACCAGATCGCGGAAAAATCGGCACTCGACAGCGGCATTTACAGCTCGTAACCGTAGGACTTGATCACCGCGGCGGCTTTCGGACCTTTCAGGTATTCAACCAGGGCCTTGGCGGCGGCGCTGTCCTTGCCCTTGTTGAGGATTACCGCGTCCTGCTTGATCGGGTCATGCATCGACGACGGCACGATCCAGGCCGAACCGCTGGTGACTTTGCCGTCCTTGTAGATCTGCGACAGCGCTACAAAACCCAGTTCGGCGTTGCCGGTGGAGACGAACTGATAGGCCTGGGTAATGTTCTGGCCCTCAACGAGCTTGTCCTTGACCTTCTCGGTCAGGCCTTCCTTCGCCAGCACCTGGGTGGCGGCCAGGCCATAAGGCGCGGCTTTCGGGTTGGCGATGGACAGGTGCTGGAACTGGTTTTTCTTCAGCACTTCGCCCTTGGCATCGACGTAGCCTTCCTTGGCCGACCATAGCGCCAGGGTGCCGACCGCGTAGGTGAAGCGCGAGCCCTTGACGGTGTCACCTTCGGCTTCGAGCTTCTGCGGGGTGGTGTCGTCGGCGCTGAGGAACACTTCAAACGGCGCGCCGTTCTTGATCTGGGTGTAGAACTGGCCGGTAGCGCCGTAGGCAGCGACCAGTTTATGGCCCGTATCTTTTTCAAAGTCGGCGGCAATCGCCTGGATCGGTGCGGTGAAGTTGGCAGCCACGGCCACCTGTACTTCATCGGCACTCGCCGAGGAGAAGCCAAACGCGGCGATCAGGGTAGCGAGGGCCGTGGGGGCCAGGCGTGAGGCGCGAATCATCATCAAGAAGCTCCTTGGGGTTTGCGGCTTGTTATAGGCAGAAGGGGACTACCGCTATGTATGGGAATATATAGCGGTTGGCCACTGCCGGTACAGCGCAAAGTTGTCCCGGGAGTTCAGGTTCAGCGTCGGCCGAGTTTTTCCAGGGTTTGCGCGGCCAGTTCGAGCGTCAGGTCATAGCTGGAGATGTCTTTGCCGAGGCGCAGCGCCTGGCCCGACCACAAGTTGCTGAAGCCGGCTTCGTCCTTGGCCTTGAGCGGCATCAACGCACCGCCGGACAGCGGGAACGCCGGCGCCGTGGGGTTGATCGCGCCCAACTCACGCATTACGCGGTTGATGATGCCCCGCGCCGGGCGCCCGGTGAACAGGTTGGTCAGCGCGGTTTCACTGGCCTGGGCAGTGCGCAAGGCGTGGTGGTGTGACTTCGAGACGGTGGCCTCGGGGGTAAACAGGTACGCGGTGCCAATCTGCACCGCTGACGCGCCAAGGGCGAAGGCCGCGACAATGCCCCTGGCATCCCCGATGCCGCCGGCCGCAATCACCGGCACGCGCACGGCATCGACAACCTGTGGCACCAGCGCCATGGTGCCGATCTGGCTATTCAGGTCGTCGCTGAGGAACATCCCGCGATGGCCACCGGCTTCGTTGCCCATGGCGATGATTGCATCGCAGCCGTGCTGTTCCAGCCAGATGGCTTCTTCGACGGTGGTAGCCGACGACAGCACTTTCGCCCCGGTGGCCTTGACCCGGTCCAGCAGGGATTTTTCCGGCAGGCCGAAGTGAAAGCTCACCACTTCCGGGCGGAATTCTTCCACCACTTCACAGGCGGCGTTGTTGAACGGTGCGCGGTTGGAGACGGGCGTCGGCGCGTCAAAATCGGCGCCCAGCTCGCGGTAGTAGGTTTCCAGCAGGTTCTTCCACTGAAGGTCGCGGTGAGCATCCGGCGTCGGTGGCTGATGGCAGAAGAAATTTACGTTCAGCGGCCGCGAACTGGCTTGGCGAATCGTGGTGAGTGCTTCGCGCAGTTGCTCGATGCTGAGCGCCGCCGCCGGCATTGAACCGAGGGCGCCGGCCTGATTGGCCGCAATCACCATGGCCGTGCTCGTGGCATTGGCCATGGGCGCCTGAATGATCGGTAACTCGATGCCCAGCAGGTCAAGAATTCGGGTGTCTGGCCAGGTGCTCATGGGACGCTTCTCCAACGGTGGAATGCTGTTCCGTCGTTTTAGCAGGGCCAGGCAGCACCAGGCCAGTCTGTATTATTCACTGGACGAATCCAGTGTTTCATGGGCGGTTATCAGTTGATGGCGTCGCCCAGTACTTCATGAATCCGTTGGGCAATATGCGCGGCGTGGGTTTCCAGGGCGAAGTGGCCGGTGTCGAGTAATTCCACCACGGCGTTGGCGTTGTCGCCTTTGTAGGCATGGGCGCCCGGCGGGATGAAGAAGGGATCGTTCTGGCCCCAGATCACCAGCGCCGGCACTTGCGTGGCCTTGAAAAACGCCTGGAACGCCGGGTACAGCGTCAGGTTGTTGCGGTAGTCGAGGAACAGGTCCAACTGGATCTCGTCATTGCCGGGACGCTGCATCAGGAGCACGTCGAGCATGTAGGACTCCGGCGCCACCAGCTCCGGTTGCGACACGCCATGAAGGTACTGATAACGCGTGCCTTCCAGGCTGATGACCGCGTTGCGGATCACCTCGCGATTGGCCTGGCTCGGCTCGGCCCAGTAGGCCCGGATCGGAGCCCAGGCGTCACCCAAACCTTCCAGGTAGGCATTGCCGTTTTGCGATATCAGCGCGCTGACCCGTTCCGGGTGGGCCACGGCGAGGCGCAGGCCCACCGGTGCGCCGTAGTCGAACACATAGAGGGCATAGCGACTGAGGTTCAGGGCCTCGACGAAGTGGCCAACGGTGATCGCCAGGTTATCGAAGCTGTAGTGGTAATTGCGTTCGGCGGGGACTTCAGTGAAGCCGAAGCCTGGCAAGTCCGGGGCGATGATCCGGTAACGGGTGGCAAGCAGCGGGATCAGGTCACGGTACATATGGGACGAACTGGGAAAGCCATGCAGCAGCAACAACACCGGCGCGGACGGGTCGCCGGCTTCACGGTAGAAAATGCGCACACCATCGGCATCAACGTGCTGATAGCGAACAACCGGGGCTGAAATCGACATGATCGTAGTCCTCTGTGTAACTGGTTAAATTGATTTGTTGGGTTACTGGTTTTGCAGGCTGCGCTTGAAAATGTAACCTGTCAAATTAATTTAATGGGTTACTGGTCGGCGAATTTAGTAACTATTCAAAAGCGAAATCAGCGGTTACGATGGCGCGGACTTGAAGAGGATTCGCCATGCCCGCCATCACCCCATCCCCATTGGAACCCTACGTCCTGGCTGATCATCCCGTGCTGGACATGCTCAATACCCGGGCGAATGTCGACGGTGTGCCCTTTGAATTCTGGCAAGGCGATGCCGATGTCGAGCGCTGGCTGGTGCGGCTTGGCTGGGCCGAGGAGGGCGCAGTACCGGTATTTGAGGAGGGGGCACTGCTGGGCGCGGCGCGGGGATTGCGGGAAGTGATCCGCGTGTTACTGGAACAGCGCAAGGCCGGCCAGCAGGGCGATCCCGGCGCGCTGAATGCGTTCCTGCGCAAGGCGGTCAGTCACCCGCAACTGGCTTGGCCGGCGCCTGGCGAGTTGCGGCTGGAGCGCCAGCGCAAGGTGCAGACTGCCGAGCAGTTCCTGGCGCCGATTGCCGAAGCCGCCGCGACGTTACTGGTGGAAGGGGATTTCGGCCTGATCCGCACCTGCGAACATCCCGAGTGCGTGCTGTGGTTCTACGACCGCACCAAGGGCCACAGGCGCCGCTGGTGCAGCATGGCGCTGTGTGGCAATCGGCATAAGGTGGCCGAGTTTCGCAAGCGCAAACTGGTGTAGACGTCCTCAGGATTCTGCCGGGCTTTCGCGCTCCAGCAACTGCCGCTTGCGCTCGACCCCCCAGCGGTAGCCCGACAGATTGCCGTCGGCGCGCACCACGCGATGGCAGGGAATCGCCACCGCCAGGCTGTTGGCACCACATGCCTGGGCCACGGCGCGATAGGCGGTCGGCGCGCCGATGCGCTGGGCGATCTCGGCGTAGCTGGCGGTGCACCCCACCGGGATTTCCCGCAAGGCTTGCCACACGCGTTCCTGAAACGCAGTGCCGCGCAAGTCCAGGGGCAAGTCCAGGCCCAGGGCCGGCGCTTCGATAAAGCCCACCACCTGGGCGATCAATTGTTCGAAGTCGTGATCGGCACCCAGCAGATTGGCGTGGGGAAACTGGTCCTGCAGGTCGCGCACCAGTTTGTCCGGGTCATCCCCCAGCAGGATCGCGCACACACCGCGATTGCTCTGGGCCACCAGAATGGCGCCCAATGAGCATTGGCCAACGGCAAAGCGAATATCCGTGTTGGTGCCGCCGGCTTTGTAGTCGCGGGGCTTCATGCCGAGCAATTGGTCGGCAGCCTCATAAAAGCGGCTGTTGGAATTGAAGCCGGCGTCGTACAGCGCATCGGTCACCGAGTGCTGGTCCTTGAGGCCGTCCCGTACCTTGCGCGAGCGATGAGCACTGCCGTAGCGCTTGGGCGTCAGGCCGGTCACCGCCTTGAACACCCGATGAAAATGGAACGGGCTCAAGCCGGCGAGGGCGGCCAGATCTTCAAGGGGCGGCAGGGTTTCGGCCTGTTCGATGTGCCGACAGGCCGCTGCCACCAGTTGCGCATGGCGTGCGGCCACCTGGGTCTGGTCCCCCGACGCGCGCTTGTTGGGCCGGTAGCCCGCCGCTTCAGCCTGTTGCGGGGTGTCGAAGAACTCGACGTTCTCCGGGCGCGGCCGCCGCGCGGAACTGCTGGGGCGGCAGTACACACCGGTGGTTTTCACACCATAGACGAAGGTCAAGTCGGCCTTGGCGTCACGGGCGACAATCGCGGCCCAGCGGGGGTCTTGTTCGGTGGCGTGGCGCGCGGTCATGGTGGTGGCTCCTGGTTGAAGAATGCCAGGTTAGTCCCGTGGGGCATTCCCATCACTCCGATGCTTGCGGTCAAATTCATCCGGCCGTGCGAAACGTCAGGTTGATGCGCTGCGGCCCCATGACCGGATGCGTGCCGGGCTTGATCGGCATCACGCCGTGAAAGCGCAGGCGGTCCACGCCGCCCCATACCACTACGTCGCCATGGAACAGCGAGACTTTTTGCGTCTTGTCGCTGCGCTCATGGCCGCCGAACAGGAAGATCGCCGGTAAACCCAATGACACGGAGACCACCGGGGCGGCATAGCGACGCTCGTTTTTGTCCTGGTGCAGGGACATTTTCGCGCCTGGCACATAGCGGTTGATCAGGCAGGCATCCGGCTCGAAATCGTCGAAACCTGCATCTGCTGCCGCCATCACGGCCAGTTCGCGCAATGCGGCCGGCAGGGCTGGCCAGGGTTGTTGGTTATTCGGGTCAATCGGGGAGTAGCGATAACCGGTGGAGTCGGTCGTCCAGCCCAATTCACCGCAACTGCTTAACGCCGCCGACATGGTAAAACCACCGGGCGTGACCATTTGCCGGAAGGGCGATTGAGCCAATACCCGTCGCAGTTCCGGTAGCAAACGCTCGACCCAGGGCAGGGCATAGCCCCTGAGGACGTAGGATTGTTCACCGATTTGCTCGCGCCCCGGGGGCTGTTGCAGCGCGTCATCGGCGAACAAATCGGCGGTTGATCCGGGAAGGGTCTTACTGCGCATCGTGAAAAATCACTCCCAAGGTATGCCGGGTACCACTGTGCAGAACACTGACCCCATGGCGCAAGGTCACCCGATGAAACCCCCTCACACTCGGCATGGGTCGCTGATTGACCGCGAAGATTACCGCGTCACCCTGGTTAAGAGGGACGACCTGGGCCCGGGATTGCATTTTTGGCCGCTGCTCCGTCAGCACCAACTCCCCGCCACGAAAGTCCTCTCCCGGCTGCGACAACAGGATGGCAACTTGTAGGGGAAACACATGTTCCCCGTACAGATCCTGATGCAGGCAGTTGTAGTCGCCTGGACCGTATTGCAGCAATAACGGGGTAGGGCGTTGCTGCCCGGCTGCGTGGCAGCGGGCAATGAAGTCGGCATGGTGCGCCGGATAGGTGATCGGCAGGTTCATCTGTTCGTTCCAGCGATTGGCCTGGGGCGCCAGGAACCCATACAGCTGTTCACGCAGCGCGCAGATCGGCGCTGGCAGCGGGTAGCGGAAATATTTGTATTCGCCCCGGCCAAAGCCGTGCCTGGCCATCATCACATGGGAGCGAAACAGTTCGGGTCGGGGGTAGTGGCCGCTCAGTTCAGCGCATTCCTGCTGATCCAGCAGGGCCGGAATCAGTGCGTTACCCTGTTCATCAAGGGCTTGCTCGATGGCGGCCCAGTCCAGCTTGGCCAGGCGTTCATGCAGTGGAGTGGAAGGCATCGACAAGTTCCTGTGGCAGCGCATTAGGGCTGCCAGTCTAGAAAGTCGTCAGGGTCAGAACACTCCGATGCTTGCGCTCGAATTACAGCGCCTTGCTCACATTGATGTCGGTAATCTCATCGCTGGCATCGTGGATTTTCGCCAGGGCTTCCTTGGCTTCCTCCACGCTGCCTGCTTGCAGTTGGGCGAACTCGAAGCGGCGCTCACCGTTGAGTTTGTACTTGATCACATATTTGGTGGTAGTCACGGGCATTCCTGTCAGCTCAGTTTCGAATTGGTGCGGCGCACAATGCGGATCTTGTGGGACAAGGTCGGCTTTTTGGTCACGCTGATGGCGCGGCGGGTCACGACGTCCAGGGTGATGTTCCAGAACCCGGTGCTGGGCGCAGTGATTTTTGCCGGGAACTTGTCGAACGCGCCGCCGTGGTAAGTATGGCGGCCGCCGTTCTTGAAGCTGCGAAAGTTAGCATCGCTCATCAGGCGGATGTTGCAGGTTTGCGAGCATTCAATGACGACAATATCTCCTTCATTGAGGTGCTCACGCTGGTGGATGAATTTCATAAGGTGTCTCCAGAAGGGCTTTTTCTGAAAAATCAGAACGATACGTAGGTTAAGATGGAGTTTATCAGCCCCAGCACGTTTATTATCGGACCGTCGTCGACGACTTCGACAATTTAAAACAGTTATTTACCGAGTTATCAGGGATAAATCCTACGTGGGCGGGAGAAAAATACCTTCTTCGCTGTCGTAGGGTCTTTATCGGAGGTTTTTATATGAAGTGGAGTGTGTTGGTTCTGGCCCTGGCGTTGGGTGGATGTGCTTCGGTGGCGGATATCAAGCAGACCCCACCAACGCTGGCAGTGATCTCCGGGAAAAAACCACAGGAATACGCGGCGTGCGTTGTCCAGAAATTGTCTAAAACCCGCAGGCCTTCGCAGATCGAGCCTCACAAGGATGGTGTTCAAGTTATCGTACCGCAGAAGTTTTCTGCCGACCCGTCGGCCATTTTTGAAATTGAAGAGCGCTCCAGCGGGAGCAGTATCAAGCTCTACGAGAGCATGTCCAATGTGCCTATTCGTCCAGGTGACGTGAAGGCTGCGGGGGAAGCGTGCATTTCCGGCTGAGTCTGTAGCCGCCCACCTCGAATCCGATCAAGAAGCCCGACCCTGCTGCCGCAGCGTCGGGCTTTTTTGTGCGCGAGGTTCAGTACACCGTCCTTTTGCTCGCGGATGAGTGTTGTCGCGACCGGGCCATTGCCCTACCATTTGTAGGCTTATGCCTAATTCGCCTAAGCATATAACTATAAAAATGGAGTCGTGATGATGTCTCTGGAACGAGTTCTGATGGGTAGCGCGTTGTTGCTGATGTTGGGCAATGCCCACGCGCTGGAGGGGAAAAACGTTTATATGCAGGGCGGCTCGCAGCCGGGAGCTGCGCCGTGCGTGGCCTGCCACGGGGCTGATGGCCTGGGGCTGGCAGCCGCGGGTTTTCCGCGTTTGGCCGGTTTATCGGCGGGGTATTTGCGTAAGCAACTGCACGATTTTAAAACTGGCGCCCGGAACAGCCCGGTGATGCAGCCACTGGCCAACGCCCTCACGGAAGAGGAAGTCAGCGCTGTAACCCGGCAGCTGGCGGCAATGCCTGCGCCCGCACCTGTGCCGGTGCACCGCAGCGAGATGCCTACTGACGCTGCGCAAAAGATTGCCCTGCAAGGTGCGTGGGAGCGCCAGATTCCGGCCTGTGTCAGCTGTCATGGCCCGGCCGGCGTGGGCGTCGGCGACGGGTTTCCACCCCTGGCCGGACAATCTGCGGCCTACCTCGCGGCGCAGTTGAACGCCTGGCGCAGCGGCACGCGCCATAACGATCCGAATGATCTGATGGGCCATATCGCCAAATCCCTCAGCGCTGAAGAAGTGCAGGCCGTGGCCACCTATTTTGCCTCGTTGAGCGGCCAGGAGGCCAAGCCATGAAGCGCTTCTTGTTTGCTCCGCTGCTGGGAAGCCTGATCGGCGTACCCGTCCATGCCGCCCCTATTGCCATGGAAGACCAGTCACAGTTGCAGCCAGCCGGCGCTCATGGGGCTGCCGTGCAGTTCCAGCCGCCCAAAGAAAGCGAGCTGCCGGACAACGCCTACGGCAAGCTGGTGAAACAGGGCTACGCGCTGTTTGTCGACACCAAGCGCCTGGCGCCGCAATTTGTCGGTAATGGCCTCAATTGCAGCAATTGCCACCTGGACCAGGGTCGCCTGGCCAATTCGGCGCCGCTGTGGGGTGCCTACCCGATGTACCCGGCGTATCGGAAAAAGAACGACAAGGTCAACACCTTCGCCGAGCGTTTGCAGGGCTGTTTCCAGTTCAGCATGAATGGCGGCACGCCACCGGCTGCAGACAGCCCGGAGATTACCGCGCTGTCGGTATATGCCTACTGGCTGGCGAGCAAGGCTCCCTTGGGCGTCGAACTGCCGGGCCGTGGCTACCCGGACGTGCCGGCACCCGCCAAGGGTTACGACCTGGCCCAGGGCGCAGATGTCTACAAGGGCCAGTGCGCGGTGTGCCATGGCGCCGAAGGCCAGGGCCAGAAAGTGGGCGACAACTACGTGATGCCGCCGCTCTGGGGTAAAGACTCCTACAACTGGGGCGCCGGGATGCATCGAATCAATACGGCAGCGTCCTTCATCAAGCACAACATGCCCCTGGGCCAGGGCGGCAGCCTGACCGACCAGCAAGCCTGGGACGTGGCGGCCTACGTCAACGGTCACGAGCGTCCTCAGGACCCGCGCCTCGTGGACGGCTCCGTGGAGAAAACCCGGGTGAAGTTCCACGCCAATGACGGCGTCAATCTTTACGGGCAGACGGTCGATGGCGTACTGATCGGGCAAGGCATCCGTTAAACTGTCGATAACCCATAAAAAATGCCGCTGAATCAGCGGCATTGTCTTTTCGGAAACTCAGTCATGAAACGTGAGCAAGTCAGGGAACAGCATGCAGGGGGGCATATTTCTGCGACCCATGTGATTCAAAATCCCGCGGATACGGGCGAGTGGATCGTGTTCTTCAAGAAGAGCGGCGGTCGCAGCTACTTCCTGGTGGATGACCAGGATGAAGTCGAATCCTTCTCCCGCCTGGACGACTTGATCGAGACCATTCGCGGCCTGGGCATCAAGTTCGCCGAAATTCACATGTAGTTATTTGCAGACCACCGTCACGCTGCGGGTCTTGTAGTTGCCGACATCCTTGCCCAGGGTCTTGTCGCTTTCTTTCAGAGCCGGTGTGCCTTCGGTGCCGACAATCCGGTAGCCGGTGCCCGCGCAGGACGCATCAGCCTTTTCATAACAGCTGGCCCAGGAGTTGGCTTCGCCGGAGCAGTCGATGGCCAGTCCTTGTTCGCCGTTCTTCAGGACCGTGTCGGAAGTGGTGGTGCAGCCACCGGTAAGCGCCAGTACCGCAATCAGTGCCAGGATCTTGTTCATGTAGGAGTCGTCATCAGGGTGTTGGAGGGGAGCGCTGACACTGTCGTGGGGCGTTACAGGCGAGATTATAGCGAACCGCCATCAACGTACAGACAAACACAAAAAAGCCCCGTCAAACGAGGCTTGATTGGCGTTACCGCGGTGTTACTTGGTTTTCGGACGCTTGCTCGACGCGTGGCCGGCTTCATCCACAAACACTTCGGCCACGGCACAGGCTTGAGCTTCGGTCGCGAATGCGCCGGCAACGCTGTCGCCATGGAAGTTGATCAAGTGCCAGCCGTCCGCTCGCTTGGTGATCAGGTAGCCGTTCACGCCTTTTGGTTCTGACATCTATCAATCTCGTTGTCTGGTTCAAGGGCGTAATGATAGCGCCAAACGGCGTGGGGCGGCGCAAGTTGTTGCAGGTCAGTGCCGATCGTCATAAAGCGTGCTAAAAAGGTTGGAGCCCTTTGAATGACGGGCACAAGCCGACGATTTCTAACAGCGGCGAAGGTACTTGATTGAATGCCGGCGGAACTTACGCCGACATTTTTTCTCTATGTTGACATCGCAACGCCAGCAGGACCCATTGTAAGGTGACTGCGGCCTGATTAGACTGCGCCGAATTTCGTACGCACAGCCCTTTGTAAGGACTCATATGATCAAGAAATGCTTGTTCCCAGCAGCCGGTTACGGCACTCGCTTCCTGCCAGCGACCAAGGCCATGCCCAAAGAAATGCTGCCGGTGGTGAACAAGCCACTGATCCAGTATGGCGTGGAAGAAGCACTGGATGCCGGCCTGAACGAAATCTCGATCGTGACCGGCCGTGGCAAACGCGCCCTGGAAGACCACTTCGACATCAGCTACGAGCTGGAAAACCAGATCAAGGGCACCGACAAGGAAAAATACCTGGTCGGCATCCGTAAGCTGCTCGACGAGTGCTCGTTCTCCTACACCCGCCAGACCCAAATGAAAGGCCTGGGGCACGCGATCCTGACCGGTCGTCCGCTGATCGGTGACGAACCGTTCGCCGTGGTACTGGCCGATGACCTGTGTGTAAACCTGGAAGGCGACGGCGTCCTGACCCAGATGGTCAAGCTGTACCAGAAGTACCGTTGCACCATCGTCGCGGTTCAAGAGGTCGATCCTCAGGAAACCAACAAGTACGGCGTGATTGCCGGCGACGATATCGGTGATGGCCTGATCCGCGTACGCGACATGGTTGAAAAGCCAGCGCCGGAAGATGCTCCGTCGAACCTGGCGATCATCGGCCGCTACATCCTGACTCCTGACATCTTCAAGCTGATCGAAGAAACCGAGCCAGGCAAGGGTGGCGAGATCCAGATCACCGACGCCCTGCTGAAGCAGGCAAAAGACGGTTGCGTGATTGCCTACAAGTTCAAAGGTCGTCGTTTTGACTGCGGTGGCGCTGAAGGCTACATCGAAGCGACCAACTTCTGCTACGAGCACTTCTACAAGACTGGCAAGGCTTACTGATTCATCGTTGCCAGCCCGTTGAAAAAGCCTGCGAGTCGAAAGACCGCAGGTTTTTTTATGCCTTGCCCAAATAGCGGCTGGGGGCTTCGCCCAGTACCCGCTTGAACATTGCACCAAACGCATTGCCGTTGGCATAGCCCATGTCCCGTGCAATAGCCCCCAATGGTCGGCCCTGGGCTAACTGGCAAACGGCTTCGGCAATCCGTAGCTGCTGGCGCCATTGGTTGAAGCTCAGCCCGGTTTCATCCCGAAACCGCCGGCGCAGGGTGCGCACGCTGGCGCCGATGGATTCACTCCAGTCTTCCAGGGTGGCCGGGTTCGCCGGGTCTTCCAGAAGCATTTCACACACACTGAGCACGCGTTTGTCCCGGGGCAATGGCAGGCTGCAGCCTTCGGTTTGAGTCGCGGATATCAACTGGTGCAGCAGCAATGGCGTGAGCAGGGCAGTGTGGGCGTCGGGTGCGAGCATGCCCAGAATCAGCTCCCGCAGCAGCGGCTCTACCCTGATCAATCGGCAGGATTGCCACGCCGTGGGTAATTGATCGCTTTCCACGTACAGTGCGCGCATCGCAACCTCACCGACCATGTGCAATTCATGGTCGACACCCGGCGCAATCCAAAAGCCGTATGCCGGCGGGACGGTCCAGGCGCCCATGCGGGTCAACACCCGGATCACGCCTTGGGTGGCGTGCACCAGTTGGCCATATTCATGGCTGTGCCAAATCTCTCGTGCGCCATCGACATAGTCATGGGCCCGAACCCGTAATTCCTCGCTGGTGCTGCGAGCGGGCGCCCCAAAGCGTTTACGCCAGATGTTGTCCAATCAAGAATGATTCCTGAGATGTAGGTTGGAACGGTCATTAATTGACCCGTGCGCGTAGAAGAATGACCGGATCTTTAACGCGATTCAATATTAAATAAGAACGATTAACAAAAAGACTTTTCAAGGAATCGTCATGTCCGGTGCGTTGTCTTCTCCTCCGTTTTACCTTTCCAGGCTGGCGCTGGTGGTGTTGGCGCTTGCTCCTGTTGTGTGGGCCGATGACGCGCCCATCGTGTTGAAGGACACCGCGGTGACAGCCGCCGAGGCCGAGCCGGCAGACGGCGTGGTGCCAGGCTATGTGGCGCGCAACACCACCGTGGGCACCAAAACCGGCGCGCCGATCGTGGAGACGCCGCAATCGATCTCGGTGGTCAGCCGCCAGCAGATGGATGACCAGGCGGCGCAAACCGTCGACCAGGCATTGCGCTACACACCAGGGGTTTACTCCCAGGATAACGACCTGCGGTTTGACCAGTTGAGCATTCGCGGCTTCGATGCCGACTCCTACCTCGACGGGCTCAAGCTCAATCGCACGACCTGGTTCGCTACGCCTCGGGTCGACCCTTGGTTTCTGGAGCGCATCGACGTGCTGCGCGGGCCAGCTTCCGTGCTGTACGGCCAGAGCGGGCCGGGCGGCCTGGTGGACATGCAGAGCAAGCGGCCGACGGATGAGCCACTGCACGTGTTGCAAATGAGCGTGGGCAATGACAACCGCTATCAGGCCGGCTTCGATTTTGGCGGGCGCCTGGACGAGCAGGGCGATGTGACCTATCGGCTGACCGGGCTGGGCCGCATGGCCGATACCCAGACCGATCACATCAAGGACCAGCGCATCGCCATCGCGCCGGCCATCACCTGGAACATCGACGACGACACCAGCCTGACCCTGCTGGCCAACTATCAATACGACCCGGAAGGTGGGCTGTTCAACCCGGTACCCGCGTATGGCACCGCGCTGCACAACCCGAATGGGCGCTTGCGCCCCGATGATTACCTGGGCGACCCGGACCGCGATCGCTTCAAGCGCAATCAGTTTTCCCTGGGCTACGCGTTCAGCCACCGGTTCAACGACACCTGGAGCTTTCGCCAGCACCTGCGCTATATGCATGATGACGTCGACTACTACCAGACTTCCCTCACCGGGCCGCTGGACGCCAACCTTGCCACCGCGCCGCTGTGGGCCAACGTCAATCATGAGCACCTTGGCCAGTTCGCCCTTGATAACCAGTTGCAGTCCGACTTCAGCACCGGCCCGGTCAAGCACACTGTGCTGATGGGGGCGGACTTCCAGCGGCTGTTGCAGACCATCAACCGGGGCGGTCAGTATTTCCCGAGTGCGATCAATATCTACAACCCCGACTTCAGCGCCTTGCCGAGGGTGCCGGTGTCCATCAACCAATACACCACCCAGAGCCAGTTTGGCGTGTACCTGCAGGACCAGCTCAGCTTCGACCATTGGCGCTGGCTGATCGGTGTGCGGCAAGACTGGGCGCGTACCTACGACAATCAGGACAGCGCGTTGACTGGCGCCAACCTGAGCAACACGCGCCAGCACGACGAGAAACTCACCTGGCGTTCGGGCCTGAGCTACGTGTTTGATAACGGCGTTGCGCCGTATGTCAGCTACAGCGAATCGTTCCAGCCGCAACTGGGCACTGACCGGCTGGGCGCGACATTTGTGCCGACCACCGGCAAGCAGTACGAAGCCGGCGTTAAATACCAGCCTGTGGGCTCCCGCAGCCTGTACAGCGCGGCAGTGTTCGACCTGCGTCAGCAAAACGTCCTGACCACCGACGATGTCGACCCCAATTTTGCCACCCAGAAAGGCGAAATCCGCTCCCGCGGCATCGAGCTGGAAGCCCATGCCGAGGTCACCTCGAACCTCAGCCTGATCGGTTTTTACACCTGGATGGACCAGCGCATCCTCAAATCCAATGACGGCGACCAGGGCGAACACCCGACCGGCATCCCGGGCAAGAGTGCCTCGCTGTGGGCGGACTACACCTTCCACGACGGCCCGCTGCAGGGCGTCGGTTTCGCGGCGGGTGCGCGCTACTTCGGGCCGAGCTACGGCAGCGCCGACAACACGCTGGAGGTGTCATCGCGCACGCTGTTTGATGCCGCGGCGCACTATGACGTGCAGAACTGGCGCCTGGCCCTCAATGCCAGCAACCTGTTCAACAAGGAATACCTGGCCTACTGCAGCAACGGTTTCCTTTGCTACTGGGGCGCAACCCGTTCGTTGCAGGCCAGCGCGACGTATCGCTGGTAAGGCGCTGACCTCTGGCGCGGCAGCAGGTATGCTGTTGTCCTGCCGAGGAGAGTGAAATGGCCTACGATTTTGACCTTTATGTAATTGGTGCCGGTTCCGGCGGTGTGCGCGCTGCACGATTCGCTGCGGGTTTTGGCGCCAAAGTGGCGGTGGCTGAAAGCCGCTACCTGGGCGGTACCTGCGTGAATGTGGGCTGCGTGCCGAAGAAACTGTTGGTATACGGCGCGCATTTCGCCGAAGACTTCGAGCAGGCCAGCGGTTTTGGCTGGTCCCTGGGTGAAGCGAATTTCGATTGGGCGACCCTGATCGCCAACAAGGATCGTGAAATCAACCGCCTCAATGGAATCTACCGCAACCTGCTGGTCAACAGCGGCGTAACCCTGCACGAAGGGCATGCGCGGCTGGTGGACCCGCACCAGGTAGAAATCAACGGCGAGCGTTTTACCGCCAAGCACATTTTGGTGGCCACCGGTGGCTGGCCGCAGATCCCGGACATCCCGGGGCGCGAGCACGCCATTGGCTCCAATGAGGCGTTCTTCCTCAAGGAGCTGCCCAAGCGTGTGCTGGTAGTCGGCGGTGGCTATATCGCCGTCGAGTTCGCCGGGATTTTCCATGGCCTGGGCGCACAGACTTCGCTGCTGTATCGCGGCGACCTGTTCCTGCGCGGTTTTGACGGCTCGGTGCGTACGCACTTGAAGGAGGAGCTGACCAAGCGTGGCCTGGACCTGCAGTTCAACGCCGACATCGAGCGTATCGACAAGCAGGCCGATGGCAGCCTCAAGGCCACCTTGAAAGATGGCCGCGTGCTGGAAGCCGATTGCGTGTTCTACGCCACTGGCCGACGCCCGATGCTCGATAACCTGGGGCTGGAAAACACTGGCGTCAAGTTGGACAAGCGCGGCTTTGTCGAAGTGGATGAGCTGTACCAGACCGCCGAACCATCGATCCTGGCGATTGGTGATGTGATCGGCCGCGTGCAACTGACGCCAGTGGCCCTGGCTGAAGGCATGGCCGTGGCACGTCGCTTGTTCAAGCCTGAGCAATATCGTCCGGTGGACTACGCGATGATCCCGACGGCGGTGTTCAGCCTGCCGAATATCGGCACCGTGGGCCTCAGCGAAGAGCAGGCCCGTGAAGACGGGCACAAGGTGCAGGTGTTCGAAAGCCGCTTCCGGCCGATGAAACTGACCCTGACCGACTGCCAGGAAAAGACCTTGATGAAGCTGGTGGTCGACGCCGAGACCGACAAGGTCCTGGGTTGCCACATGGTCGGCCCCGACGCTGGCGAGATCGTGCAGGGCCTGGCGATCGCGCTCAAGGCGGGCGCGACCAAGCAGCATTTCGATGAAACCATCGGCGTGCACCCAACGGCGGCGGAAGAATTCGTCACCATGCGCACGCCAGTGGCGCAGTAATCAGCCCTCGGTAGTTGCTTCCGGCGCCGTCGCAACGACGGCTGCCAGGCGCAGCGCATCAATACTGGCCTGGGCCTTGACCAGGTCCAGTTCCAGGGTTTTGTTGGCCTTCTGATGCTCGGCCAGCGCTTCCTGGCGCGCCTGATTCTCCAGTTGGGCAACCCGCAAGCGTTCCTGCAACAGGGTACGCTCGCTGTCGATCACACTCACTTGCTCGCTCAATTGACGCTGCTGTTCACGGTCCTGGCGGGCCTGTTCCTGCAGTGCGCTCAATTCCTTCACGGTCACCCGATGCTCGATCAGCAGGCGCTCGTTATCGCGGTGCAACTGAGTGATTTCATCCTGGCGCACCATCGCGCTCTGCTGGGCCTGGCGCAGCTCTGCCTGGACCTGCTGCAACTGGCCTTCATGGCGACGCTGTTCCTGTTCACGCTGGTCCTTGATCGCATTGCGGTAATGCTCCAGGGCGTCCCGGGCATGCAGGTGCTTCTCTTCCAGTGAGCGAATCTGCTCGTCCTTGTCGTTGATCCGCAACTCGTAATCGCTGCACGCCTGGCTCAGCCCGGCGTTGCGGGTTTGCTCGGTTTGCAGGCTGGAGCGAGTGCTTTGCAAGGCCGCGCTTTCATCGGCCAGGGCGGCGGACTGGATATCGAACTGCTGCTTGAGCTGGGAGTGGGCCGCTTCCAGCTCCTCAACCTGGGCGAGCAGGGCGGTTTTCTGCTGCTGGAACTGCGCCAGGGCCAGGTCGATAGGCTCCTGGGCCTTCTCCTTCAGGCGCTGGGCCAGTCGCGCCACCAGTTCACCCAATTCGTCGTCAATGGGCGCTTCGGTGATGGTCTGGCGGGTTTCGCTTTCGTCCAGCTCCTTCAGATAGCGGTGAATCGTGGTTTTCGAGCCGGTATTGCCCATCTCGATGCGTACTGCATCGATGCTCGGGTTTTCGCCACGGGCAAGGATTGCCAGGCGTGCCGTTTGAACTACTGCTTTATTGATGCCGCCGCGAGCCATGGAGTCTCCGTCGATTTAGTACTGTGGTACGTAGTATGTATATACGTACTATATCACGATTGTTTTAAAGCCGAAATTGATGATTTATCAGATGGGATATTGGCGTATTATCCCGTGTGATACAGGTTTTGAAATGGACAACAGCCAATGGCAGTACAGGCATGAGTGAGCTGGACCGTTATCTGAATGCGGCCACCCGCGATAACACCCGCCGCAGCTATCGAGCGGCAATCGAGCATTTCGAGGTGAATTGGGGTGGATTCCTGCCGGCGACCAGCGACAGCGTGGCGCGCTATCTGGTGGCGCATGCGGGCGTGCTGTCGGTCAACACGTTGAAGCTGCGGTTATCGGCGCTGGCCCAGTGGCACACCAGCCAGGGGTTTCCTGATCCGACCAAGGCGCCAGTGGTGCGCAAAGTCCTGAAAGGCATTCGTGCCCTGCACCCGGCTCAGGAAAAGCAGGCGGAGCCATTACAACTGCAGCACCTGGAGCAGGTCATCCAGTTCCTCGAACAGGAAGGCCACGACGCCCGGCGCGCAGAAGACCATCCTCGATGGCTGCGGGCCAAGCGTGACGCGGCGTTGATCCTGCTGGGTTTCTGGCGTGGCTTTCGCAGCGATGAGTTATGCCGGTTGAATATCGAGCACGTGCAGGCGGTGCCCGGTTCGGGCATCACCCTGTATCTACCGCGCAGCAAAAGTGATCGGGAAAATATCGGCCGCACCTACCAGACGCCGGCGCTGTTGCGGCTGTGCCCGGTGCAGGCCTACAGCGAATGGCTCAGCGCTTCAGCGCTGGTGCGCGGCCCGGTGTTTCGCGGCATTGATCGCTGGGGCAACCTGGGCGAGGAGGGCTTGCACGCCAACAGCGTGATCCCGCTGTTGCGCCAGGCGCTGGAGCGCGCCGGGATTGCGGCCGATCAGTACACCAGCCACTCCCTGCGCCGGGGCTTCGCTACCTGGGCTCATCGCAGTGGCTGGGACTTGAAGTCGTTGATGACTTACGTCGGCTGGAAAGACATGAAATCGGCCATGCGCTATGTTGAAGCGACGCCCTTTCTCGGCATGACCCGAGCATCCCTCGAGTGATTCAAGGTTTCTTCTATTAATACAGTCTCTTGATAGTGAAAACCAATCGTCAGCATCAGGTTTGCCAATGAGCCATCGGCCGGGAGAGTGGGTAGGATTCACCTCATCAACTTACTAAGCCCTTCTACAAACCTGACGGAGAGTCAACGATGCCTATCATCAACAGCCAAGTAAAACCGTTCAAAGCTACCGCCTACAAAAACGGCAACTTCGTAGACGTGACTGATGCTGACCTGAAAGGCAAATGGTCTGTCGTCTTCTTCTACCCAGCCGACTTCACCTTCGTCTGCCCAACCGAACTGGAAGACCTGGCTGACAACTACGCCGAATTCCAGAAACTGGGCGTCGAAATCTACAGCGTTTCCACCGACACCCACTTTGCCCACGCTGCCTGGCACAACACCTCGCCAGCCATTGGCAAAATCCAGTACACCATGATTGGCGACCCGACCCTGACCATCTCCCGCAACTTCGACGTGCTGATCGAAGAAGCTGGCCTGGCAGACCGTGGCACCTTCGTGATCAACCCTGAAGGCCAGATCAAAATCGTTGAACTGAACGATGGCGGCGTTGGCCGTGACGCTTCCGAGCTGCTGCGCAAAATCAAGGCGGCCCAGTACGTTGCTGCTCACCCGGGCGAAGTCTGCCCAGCCAAGTGGAAAGAAGGCGAGGCCACCCTGGCTCCGTCCCTCGACCTGGTCGGCAAGATCTAAGTCTGTGAAATGCCAAGGGCGGGTTACCGCACCTAAGTAAGCTGCATCCGCCCTCGAAACGCCCGGGCGAGATTCGCTCGGGCGTTTTTTTGTCTGCAATAAACCGAATTAATAGGAAATCGCCCGTATGTTGGACGCCAATCTTAAAGCTCAGTTGAAGTCATACCTGGAACGGGTCACCCAGCCGATCGAGATCGTCGCCTCCCTCGATGACGGTGCGAAATCCCAGGAAATGCTTGCCCTCTTGCAAGATGTAGCCAGCCTTTCGACGCTGATTACCCTGAAAAGCGATGGCAATGATGCGCGCAAGCCATCGTTCTCCATCAACCGCCCGGGTGCCGATATCAGCCTGCGTTTTGCCGGCATCCCAATGGGCCATGAATTCACTTCGCTGGTGTTGGCGCTGCTGCAAGTCGGCGGCCACCCCTCGAAGGCCAGTGTCGAAGTGATTGAACAGATTCGCGCCCTTAAAGGCGAGTTCAGCTTCGAGACTTACTTCTCGCTGTCGTGCCAGAACTGCCCGGACGTGGTCCAGGCGCTGAACCTGATGGCAGTACTGAACCCGAACATCCGCCACGTCGCCATCGACGGTGCGCTGTTCCAGGCAGAAGTCGATGATCGTCAGATCATGGCCGTGCCCAGCGTTTACTTGAATGGTGTGAACTTCGGCCAGGGCCGCATGGGCCTGGAAGAAATCCTCGCCAAGCTCGACACCAGCGGTATCGAAAAAGCCGCCGAGAAAATCAGCGCCAAAGATGCGTTCGACGTACTTGTCGTCGGCGGTGGCCCAGCGGGTTCGGCAGCGGCTATCTACGCTGCACGTAAAGGCATCCGTACCGGTGTTGCAGCCGAGCGCTTCGGCGGGCAGGTGCTGGACACCATGTCGATCGAGAACTTTATCTCGGTACAGGAAACCGAAGGGCCGAAACTCGCCAGCGCCCTGGAGGCCCACGTGCGTCAGTACGACGTGGACATCATGAACCTGCAGCGTGCTACTGCGCTGATCCCGGCGAAAAACAACGGTGAGCTGCACGAAATCCGTTTCGAAAGCGGTGCGACCCTCAAGTCCAAGACCGTGATCCTGGCCACCGGTGCCCGCTGGCGTGAAATGGGTGTACCGGGCGAGCAGGAATACAAGGCCAAAGGCGTGTGCTTCTGCCCGCACTGCGACGGCCCGCTGTTCAAGGGCAAGCGCGTGGCGGTGATCGGCGGCGGTAACTCCGGCGTTGAAGCAGCCATCGACCTGGCCGGTATCGTCAGCCACGTGACCTTGCTTGAGTTTGACAGCAAGTTGCGCGCCGACGCCGTGTTGCAGCGCAAGCTGTACAGCCTGCCGAACGTTGACGTGATTACGAGCGCGCTGACCAGTGAGGTCAAGGGGGATGGCCAGAAAGTTACCGGCCTGGCCTACAAGGATCGCGACAGTGGCGAATTCAAGACTATCGACCTGGAAGGCATCTTTGTACAGATCGGTTTGCTGCCCAACACCGACTGGCTCAAAGGCACTGTGGAATTGACTCCACGTGGCGAGATCATCGTCGATGCACGTGGTGAGACTTCGCTGCCAGGTGTTTTTGCCGCCGGTGACGTAACGACTGTGCCGTACAAGCAGATCGTGATTGCAGTAGGCGAGGGCGCCAAGGCTTCCCTGAGTGCTTTCGATCACCTGATCCGCACTTCCGCCCCGGCGTAAATTCCGGCCCGGAAATGAAAAACCCCATGAGTGATCATGGGGTTTTTTATTGCCGGCGGAACCTTACAGCGGCGTTGGCTGAATGATTTCAACCCAGTACGCATCCGGGTCTTTCACGAATGCCAGGCTTTTCATGCGGCCGTCGCTCAGGCGCTTCTGGAAGTCGCAGCCCAGTTCTTCAAAGCGCGCGCAGGCAGCAACGATGTCCGGCACCGAGATGCAGATATGGCCAAAGCCACGCGGGTCGGTGTTGCCGTTGTGGTAGGCAAAGTCCGCGTCGTTTTCGGTGCCGTGGTTGTGGGTCAGTTCGAGGATGCCCGGGATCGACTTCATCCACTGGGTGCGGGCGGCAGCGTCGGCCGGGATCTGGGCCTTGTCGACCAGGGCCAGGAAGTACAGGCTGAATTCGGCTTCCGGGAAGTCACGTTTTTCAACCAGGGAAAAACCCAGTACGCGGGTGTAGAAATCCAGCGACTTGGTGATGTCCTTGACCCGCAGCATGGTGTGGTTGAACACGAAGTTCGTGGTGGCGGCGTCAGGCTGGGCGGTGACGCCCGGGAAAGTGTTCAGTTCGTGCAGGCTCATGGGCCCTCCAGAGAAAAATGGGGCAAACGTGGCTCCGGTTGGAGCATCCCTTGGCTTGCGGCTGGCATCCGTGCAGCCGGTCCATGATACGCAGCCCTGCCGGTTGCGCCAAATGAAAAAGGTCACGCAACCCTTGCGGCCAGCGGGTGCAGGGGCCCAAACTTTGTCGCTTGAACCTTGAGTGTTTTTCGTAATGACCGGATTTCGCGCACCGTTGTTGAGTACCCTGGGCCTGTTGCTGGGCAGCACCGCTGCATGGGCGGCTGACCCGGAAATTCATTGGCCCAGCGGCTGGCAGGTAGAGGAAGTGGTGCCCGACGACCAGGCCCCGGCGCAACCGTCGGCGGTGTCCCGCCAGCGGGCCATAAAGAATGATGAGAATGGCGCGACCTTGATGGTCATGGAGTTGACAGGCACGCCAATCGAAGCGGGGCATACGGTCAACCTGCAAGGTGTGCTGCTGGAAATGCGCAAATCCATCCAGAAGGACTTTGCCCAGGGTGGTTATCAAAGTGTGTGCACCAAGATGCACCCCACAACATTGAGCCGGCTTGAGGCATTGGAAACTACCTGTGTAATCACCGAGAACGGTCGGCATGTGCTGTCGCAAACGTTGGTGGGGGCTGTCGATACCGATAAGGCCTATGTTTTTTCATACGCAGGCCAGGCCGACGCTTACGAATCAAGCAAGGATGAAGTCAGTTCGGTGCGTGACAGCCTTAAACTTTGAGCGTTGTAGGCATCGCGACAAATAAGTCGATTTGAACAAAGTGAAATGTTTTTTAAAGTTCGCTTTTGAAAGTGCCAGCGTCCTGATTTGTTTCACTATCGATGCCTGTAAACAAAAAAGCCCTGCATGTGCAGGGCTTTTCTTAGTGCGTTTGTACTAGCCGCAAAGCATTAGCCGCGAAGCCAGGAGTCTACAGTGGCTGCGCCGTACTGTTCTTTCCACGCCTTCAGGCCGCGATGGTTGCCGCCCTTGGTTTCGATCAGTTCACCCGTGTGCGGGTTGTGGTAAACCTTGACGACGCGGGCACGGCGCTGTTTGGGTGCGGCAGCGACGGAAGCGCCGGACTTGCCCGGGTTAGGATCCAGGATGGAGATGATGTCGCGCAGGCTTTTGCCGTAGGTCTTCATCAGCCCTTGCAGCTTTTCTTCGAATTCGATTTCTTTCTTCAAACCAGCATCGTTCTTCAGGGATTCCAGCTGGGCAAGCTGCTCTTGAAGGGCTTTTTCTGCTGCGCGAAATTCGGCGAGTCTGGACAAAATCTATACTCCAATAGTGTATTTGGCTGATATCTACTGCAAACAAAGCGATAAGCCAAGAGCCTTAAGGCGACTCAATGAAAGTGGCCTTCCTGCCAATTCAGCACAGGCAGGAAAAATTGTAGTAGTTAATCAGTCATGAGTAAATCATGTCTTTTGTATAAATAACAATATTTCCGTTGAAGTGGCTGGCTATTCAATGGCTGTTCAGGAATCTAATGAACTCGTCGCAAGGTACAGGCTTGCCAAACAGGTAGCCTTGCAAGAAATCAACGCCTTGGGCCGCCAGATAGTCGCATTGTTCTTGTGTTTCGACGCCTTCGGCAACGATGCCCAGGTCCAGCTTGGCAGACAGTTCAATGATGCTGTCGAGTATATGCCGCGAGAGTGCATCAACACCGATCATTGCCACGAAGCTTTGATCTATCTTCAAGTAATCGACATTGAAGTTGCGCAAATAACCCAGGCTGGAGTGGCCGGTGCCAAAGTCGTCGATCGCTATCATTACCCCCATTTCATGCAGCGCCTGGAACAGCTGGCGGGTGATATCCGTGGGCTCGATCAACTCGCGCTCGGTCAACTCCAGGACCAGGATCACCTTGCCCGGCGGGAAGGCAGCGAGGAACTCCCGGCAGTCCTCCACCAGCTCCAGGTCGTGGCAATGGCGAGCGGTAATGTTGATGCCCACGTGAAAATTGTCGGCAAACTGCGCGGTGTGGGGCGCCAACTGTGCGGCGGTCTGGCGCATCAGGGCGCGGGTCATCGGTACGATCAGGCCCGAATGTTCGGCCAGGGGAATGAACAGGTCCGGGCGCACCAGGCCTTCCCTGGGATGATTCCAGCGCATCAGCACTTCACAGCCGGCCCACTGCCGGATGTTGTCGCCACGCACCACTGGCTGGTAATAGGGCACAAATTCATTGGCGCCCAGGGCCCGTTGCAGTTCCAGGGTCGGTGCCGATGAGCGCTTTTGCAGCCAGTGGGCGAGGATGCCTGCCAGCACGCCGAAAAACACCACCAGAACGAACAGCGCGGGATACCGCGCCCGCATGTAGCGCCAGGTTTCACCCTCCGGCATCCCGGCTTCCACGCTGTAGGTATACCGCGTGGAGTCGAGATGATGATGCGCGACGGAAAATGTCGGCAGCGCTGTGCTGTGCACCTTGCCATCCGCCGCCAGCCAGTTAGGCCCCACCTGCAACACCAGGTCGGTATATCGGCTGATCAGGCGCAACGCGTTGGTCAAGTGGTAGCCATCAATGGAGGCGAAGGCCCCCCGGTCTCCCTCGGTGAGGCGATACACCAGCAATGCGGTGTCGGGTGTCACCGGGTTGCCTTTCATCAGCCAGAGACGGCCGCCGACGTAGTCCTCAGGGTTGACCGGGGACTGGTAGTTGCCACCAAACAACGAGCTGCAATAGATGTTGCGCTGCCAGGACAAGGTGGTGGCGCGCACGAACGGCCGGCGGGTGACCTGTTCCCGCAGCTTCAGTTGAGTCGGGTTATCACATTCATGGCCGGCCAGTGGCAGCAGGTCCTGGGCGGCGAGGGCGGTGTTGTCGAGCATCAGGTCAAACTGGCGCACGGCCTCCTGGGCGGTTTGCGCGGTGCTGTGCTCGAGGGTGCGCCCGGCTTGCCAATACAGGATAAGCACACCCAGCAAAATGGGCAGCGCGCCACTGAGCAGGGTGATCAGGTGGCGAGTGGAGGCCTTTCGGGGGCCTTTGACGGTCAGTGGCATTTGCGCAGCCTGTAGCGGGAGAGGGCAATAGGACGCTCAAATGCGGTCGGGACAACCTCGGTGGCCTTCCAACAAAGCGTATCGGTATTGGCCATGATAGATGGCGGCAGGCGTCTGTGCATGTTCAATAAAGCTTCAACCGTGTGGCCAGTTGAATAAATGCCAGGGTTGCCGGTGAGGACTGCCGACGGTCCAGTACCGCCAGCCCCACCTGGCGTTTGACGGCAGGCTTGAGCGGTTTGATCAGGTAATCCGCCTGCGTGGATTCAGGCAGCGACAACTCGGCGACAATGGTCACGCCGTCGCCCCGGCGCACGGTGTCCAGGGTGCTGAGCAGCTGTGAGCAGCGGTAACGCACATCCGGCTGCAACCCTGCACCGACGAACAGCCTTGAGACCAGTTCGGCCGAACCGGCCTGGGTCAGGATAAAAGGTTCACCACACAGCGCTTTCAGGCTGACACTTGGCTGCGCGCCCAAGTGATGCCCCAAGGGCAGCAGCGCGACCAGTTGGTCCTCAATCAACGGGAGCGTATCGAAGCGCTCTTCAGGCAGCACCACAAACCCAACGTCGACGCGCCGCTCTTCCAGCCACTGCGTCACCTGGCGATCGGGGCCTTCGTCGACATGCACCTCGATGCCCGGATGCTGCTCGCGAAAATGCTGCAGGATCGCGGGCAACAAGCGAATCGATGAGGTCGGCCCGAACGAGCCGATGCGCAGCGTGCCGCGCTTCATCCCGCGGGCATCGGCGGCTTCCTGTTGCAGCGTGTTGGCCAACCCGAGCATGGCCCGGGCGCGCAACAGCAGTTGTTGGCCGATATCGCTGAGTTCGACCTGGGACTGATGACGTCGGATCAACTCCACACCCAGTTCCTGCTCCAGGGATTTGATCGCATGGGACACCGCCGATTGGCTGATGCCCAGGCGATTGGCGGCGCTGGTGAAACCTTGCAGTTCGGCCACCAGGGAAAAGATTTCCAGTTGGGTAAGGGTCATGAGTATTTACTCATTTTACGATGATCGGGGATTAGCCAAACAATAAGCCAATCCCGTGTCTTGTGAGTAGAAATCTGATGAACCCGAGCCCTGACCGTCTGACATATCTGAAGCTGGCGGCCGTGACCATGATCTGGGGCGGCACCTTCGTTGCCGGGCGCTATCTGGCGGCAGGCCTGGACCCACTGTTGGCGGCGACCGTGCGCTTTGCACTGGCCAGCCTGGCGCTGCTGGCCTTCCTGGTCGTCGCGCGTATTCGCCTGGTGCGTCCGACCACCGCGCAATGGATGCAATTGATGGTGCTGGGCTTTTTCGGGATCTTTTTCTACAACCTGTGTTTTTTCTACGGCCTGCATTACATCAATGCGTCCCGGGCGTCGTTGATCGTGGCGCTGAACCCGGCAGTGATTGGCCTGGCCTCTTTGCTGCTGTTCAAGGAACGCCTGGGCTGCTTCAAGCTGGTGGGGATCGCGCTGTGCCTGGGTGGCGCAGGGCTGGTGATCGTCAGTCGCAACCCGCAGTTGCTGCAGGGCACGGCAGATGCGTGGGTCGGCGACTTGCTGATTTTCGGCTGCGTGGTGGGGTGGGGCGTGTACTCGCTGTTTTCCCGGGGTCTCAACCAGCGCCTGGGGCCATTGCAAACCGTGACCTGGTCGATCCTGCTGGGCACGTTGATGCTGACGATCACCACGCTGGTGACGGGTCGACTAACGGTGGCCGCATTGGGCCGGATTGATCTGCCCCAACTGATGAGTTTGCTGTACCTGGGCGTGCTGGGCTCGGCACTGGCCTACATCGGCTACTACGATGGCCTGCGCCGCATCGGCGCCACCCGTGCGGGTGTATTTATCGCCCTCAATCCGCTCACGGCAGTGATCTGCGGCGCATTGCTGCTTGGCGAGCAACTGACCGTGCCGATGCTGCTGGGTGGGGCGGTCATTCTGCTGGGCATCTATCTGTGCAACAAACCCCTTGCGCGGGCCAGGGCAATGGGGATTTGATAAGAGTACGGACAAATCTGTTTACGCTGTGTAGAATCGATTTACGCATACAAGAATAAGGACTTGCGCTAACGCAAGCCTCGCCCGTCAGAGACTGATGTAACCATGAAGCTACTCGGGTCCCCCCTCATCTTTGGTGACTTCCTCGCCCGCAGCGTGCGGGGTATCTCCTGTGCGCCACCCGCTGACCTCATCCTTGCTCGCAAATAAACATTTGTTAATTACAAGAATGATGATGAGGCACCGAAAATGGCAGACCTGTACGAAAACCCAATGGGCCTGATGGGCTTTGAGTTCATCGAATTCGCATCGCCAACCCCGGGCACCCTGGAGCCGATCTTCGAGATCATGGGCTTCACCAAGGTCGCGACCCACCGTTCCAAGAACGTACACCTGTACCGGCAGGGCGAGATCAACCTGATCCTCAACAACGAACCCAACAGCATCGCCTCCTACTTTGCGGCCGAGCATGGCCCGTCGGTGTGCGGCATGGCGTTTCGCGTCAAGGACTCGCAACAGGCCTACAACCGGGCCCTGGAACTGGGCGCCCAGCCTATCCATATCGAAACCGGCCCGATGGAGCTGAACCTGCCGGCGATCAAGGGCATTGGCGGCGCGCCGCTGTACCTGATCGACCGCTTTGGTGAAGGCAGCTCGATCTATGACATCGACTTCGTGTACCTCGAAGGTGTCGAGCGCAACCCGGTGGGCGCGGGCCTCAAGGTCATCGACCACTTGACCCACAACGTGTACCGCGGCCGCATGGCCTACTGGGCGAACTTCTACGAGAAGCTGTTCAATTTCCGTGAGGCGCGCTATTTCGACATCAAGGGCGAATACACCGGCCTGACCTCCAAGGCCATGAGCGCCCCGGACGGCATGATCCGCATCCCGCTGAACGAAGAATCGTCCAAGGGTGCCGGGCAGATCGAAGAGTTCCTGATGCAGTTCAACGGCGAGGGCATCCAGCACGTTGCCTTCCTCACCGATGACCTGGTCAAGACCTGGGATGCGTTGAAGAAGATCGGCATGCGCTTCATGACCGCGCCGCCAGACACCTATTATGAGATGCTCGAAGGCCGCCTGCCGAACCACGGCGAGCCGGTGGATCAACTGCAGGCACGGGGCATCCTGCTGGACGGCTCGTCAGTGGCGGGGGACAAGCGCCTGCTGCTGCAGATCTTCTCGGAAACCCTGATGGGCCCGGTGTTCTTCGAGTTCATCCAGCGTAAGGGTGACGACGGCTTTGGTGAAGGCAACTTCAAGGCGCTGTTCGAATCCATCGAGCGCGACCAAGTGCGTCGTGGTGTGTTGACCGCTGACTGATCGCCTGGGCGATACACAAAAAAGCCCGACCGGGATTCCACCTGGCCGGGCTTTTTGTTGCCCGGCAGAAACATCGGGATATAGGCGGTTGCTAGCGGCCAGGAACGGAATTCACTGCCAGCGTTACTCAGTGTCATATGCCCAGTTGAGGTTCATGTATGACAGTCATTGCGCACACCGGTAGTCCACCTCCAGGTTTGAATCAGGCAGCAGCCGTCAACGACGAACCGGCCATCAGTCCCTTGGCCCCAACTGTTCCCTCCCCATTAAGTCCTGCCACTGTCGCCCGCGTGACGTTTTCCTCGAACGTGGAATGGAGCAGTGCGCAGGGCGAGCTGACCGCCGCAGGCGTCGAACTGGCCAATGCCGTATTGGCCCCGGGTACCTCATCAACCGTCGGTGCGCAGGTCTGCACGTTCGCGGTGGACGGGATCCAGTCGAGCGACATTCTGGTGGTCAAACGCGTACCCGCCTCTGAAACCGGAACGAATGTCCTGTTGTATATTCCTGACGTTGAGGGCAATTCGTTCTTCGAATTCAATAACCTTGGAGAAATGAACGCCTGGCTCAAAGAGGTCGCCACCGACCCTGACAAGTTGGATGTATTTGCCGGGCATTTTTCCCGCAATGCACCTGCCGATCAGACAAAGCGGGTAAAAGACACGATGACGCGCTTCGCAGCAGGCGATATCAATGCCGTGGTCGGGCCTTTTGGCTACGAAAAGGGCGATATCTTCAATCGCCTGGACAAGCACACAAGCGTGCCGCCGGTACCGGTCAACGGGCTGACGGGGACCTACCTGAAAGTTGAGACCCGTGATGGCCGGGTGACTTTCGCAGGCACACGTCCGGACGGAGAAACCGTACTCTATCAGTACGATGCCTACGGCAACTTCCATGGAGGAGGTAACAAGGGCAACTTCTACTTTGTGAAAAACGGCCTGAACAATGACCAGCCGCTGTCGCCTGTCTCGCGAGAGCAATACTTGAAAACGGTCGTCAGTGTCAGCCTGGATAATGTAGGTGCCAACGATTTATGGGGGCTGTTCGACGAGTTCATCCGCCAACTGAAGAATCCGGGTTCAGGCATTGGGACGGCCTTGATCGCACTGGGCGTGCCTGAGGATGTGGCGCAGTCCATCGAAAAAATCGTCAAAAACCCCGTCACCGGCACCTTGCTTGAACTCAACCATGGCAACCGGCTCGGTAAGCTGTTTGGCGTTGAAAAGGCGCAAATGGACGCCGCACTGACGCAAATAGGCGACGAAATCCAAGGCAGGATTCCGTATTACGGGGCCATCCGAGGGGGGTTGTCGCAAACGGCTGTAATGCTCGAAATGGCAGCAAAAAAAAGCGCTGTCAGGCCTTCTGCTGACGCACCAAATGCTTGAAGCCTTCAAACACCAGCACCATCACCGCGAGCCAGATCGGAAGATACGTCAGCCATTCCCCCGCCTTGATGCTTTCGCCCAACAACAAGGCCACGCCGAGCAGCAGCACCGGTTCTACATAGCTGAGCAGCCCGAACAGGCTGAAGGCCAACAAGCGGCTGGCGACGACGTAGCACACCAGCGCCGACGCACTGATCAAGCCCAACATCGGGATCAAGGCGTACAAGCCCTTGTGGGCGTCGAGCACGGCAAAACCCTGTTCGCCGCTTTGCACGAACCACAGTGCCACCGGCAACATCAGCGCCATATCGAGCCACAGCCCGCCGAGGTGGTCGGTCTTCAGGCGTTTGCGCAGTACGAAGTAAACCGGGTAGCCGATAATCACTACCAGGGTTGCCCAGGAGAATCCGCCCACCTGATACAACTCGTTCAGCACACCAGCACCGGCGAAGAACACCGCAATCTTTTGCAGGCGTGACAATTGTTCGCCATACACCAGCCGACCGGTCAGCACCATCGTCAATGGCAGCAGGAAATAGCCCAGCGATACATCCAGGCTGCGACCGTTGAGCGGCGCCCACATGAACAGCCACAACTGCACCCCCAGCAGCGCCGAAGACACCACGACCCCGCCGATCAGCGCGGGTTTGGCCGCAACCAGCCGAACCAGTTCCCACACCCGTCGCCACTCGCCGCTGACAATCATGAACACGGTCATGCAGGGCACCGTCAACAACATGCGCCAGCCGAAGATCTCCAGGCCGCTCAAGGGCGTAAGCAGCGACGTGAAGTAATACATCACGGCAAACAACACCGAGGCCAAGACCGATAACACAACACCTTTAGACACACTGTCCTCACGAAAGCCGATTGATACAAAAGAAGGGGGGATTTCAGGGAGGGAATATAGTGCTTTTGAGGTGAGATGTTTGCTCTGTTTTGGAGCGGTTTATGGGAGGATTTCTCAGGTCCCCCCATAAAAGGGACTTATGGCCGGGCAACTCGCCCCGACACAAAGTGGCTCACATCATTGAACCCTGGCGTCGACGCATGCCCTGGCGTGACCAGCGAGTCGATGAATGCTTCGTCCTCCGCCGTGATCTTCACCTCCAGCGCGCCGGTGTAGGCATCCCACTGCGCCTCGGTGCGCGGCCCGACAATCGCCGAACTGACCGCCGAGTTGTTCAGGACCCAGGCAATCGCGAACTCGACAATCCCCACGCCACGGCCCTGGGTGTATTGCTGGATCTGCTGGGCGATGCGCAGGGATTCAACGCGCCATTCGGTTTCCAGGATGCGCTTGTCCTGGCGCCCGGCACGGCTGCCGGCTTCAGGCGTTACGTCCGGCGCATATTTGCCGCTGAGCACGCCACGGGCCAGCGGGCTGTAAGGCACCACGCCCAGGCCATATGCGGCGGCGGCGGTGATCTGCTCCACCTCGGCCTGACGGTTGACGATGTTGTACAGCGGCTGGCTGATGATCGGTTTGTCCACCCCGAGGCGCTCGGCCACGCGGATCACTTCGGCGATCCGCCAGCCGCGGTAGTTGGACAAGCCCCAGTGGCGGATCTTGCCCTCGCGGATCAAGTCGCCAATCGCTGAAATCGTGACTTCCAGTGGCGTGTTGTGGTCTTCGCGGTGCAGGTAATAGATGTCCAGGTAATCGGTGTCGAGGCGCGTCAGGCTGGCTTCCAGCGCATTGAAAATCCGCTTGCGACTCAGGCCGCTGCGGTTCGGCAGGCCATCCGCCGGGCCGATGCCGACCTTCGAGGCCAGCACCCAATCCTGGCGCTGGCGGGCGATGGCTTCGCCGACGATTTCCTCGGAGCGCCCGCCGGTGTAGACGTCGGCGGTGTCGATAAAGTTGATGCCTTGATCCCAGGCCTTGTCGATGATGCGCAGCGAGTCCTCGGTGTTGGTCTGCTCGCCAAACATCATGCTGCCCAGGGTCAGTGCGCTGACCTTCAACCCGGACTGGCCCAGTGTGCGGTAAATCATCGTGAACACCTCAAAAGGGGGAGACAGGCCCTATCCAATACCAGAGAGCAAGGCTCTGGAACAAGCCCCGCGACGGTTATTGCGGTAATAGTTCGGCGCAGCGCAGTTGCAGGAAGCGGTGCAGTACCTTGACCCGCTCCGACACCTGCAACCGATGGGGACACATCAGATTGAACGGGGTCGGTTCGCCTTGCCAATCGGTGAGCAACGGCACCAGGCGCCCGGCCTTGATATCGCGCGCTACATCCAGCCGCGCTTTATAGGCGATGCCGTGCCCGGCCAATGCCCAGCGCCGCACGATCTCGCCGTCATCACTGAGGTAGTCGCCGCCGACCTCGACTTCCTGCAGCACCTCGCCCTGGCGAAAGTACCAGGTGTTGTTCGCCCGACCCTGGCGCATATAGCGCAGCGTGTTGTGTTGTGCCAGGTCCTGGGGGAGGCGTGGCGTACCGTGGCGCGCGAGGTAGTCGGGGCTGGCGCACGCCACCCGCGTGTGGTCGGGCACCACCGGCAACGCGACCAGGCTGGAGTCCCGTGGTACGCCGAAGCGCAGGGCGATGTCGACGGTTTCGCGGAACAGGTCGGCATTGCTGTCGTTGAGCAGCAACTGAAGGCGCACGTTCGGGTGTTCGAGCTTGAACTCATCCAGCCAGCCCAGCAGCACATTGCGCCCGAAATCCGAGGGCGCGGCCAATTGCAGTAATCCGCTGAGGCTCTGGCCTTGCTGCTTGACCGCCTGTTCGCCTTCCGACAGCGCCTCCAGGGCCACGCGCACACTGTCGAGGTAGCGCCGGCCTTCTTCGGTCAGGCGCATGCTGCGGGTGGAACGCGCCAGCAGCCGGATGCCCAGGCGGGTTTCCAGGCGCTTGAGGGCAATGCTCGCTGCGGCCGGGGTCAGGCTGAGGCTGCGGGCGGCTGCCGACAGGCTGCCGGTGTCGGCGGTACGTACGAACACTTCAAGGTCGAGGATTGAGCTCATTTGTAAAAATCCTTTAAAGATCTTGTCGTTTTACCGGGATTTTTCAACGATTGCCAAGCTGGGAAGATGAAAGCTCATTTTCTCAGCCAGGTATTTCCCCATGACATCTCCCCTCAACGGCAAAACCATCATCGTCATTGGCGGCAGCAGCGGCATTGGTGCCGCGGTGGCCAAGCAGGCCGTGGCACGCGGTGCCCATGTGGTGCTGGCCGGGCGGCGCTTGTCTTCAACCGTGGAGAACGGGGTGCGCAGCGAGCAGGTGGACGTGACCGACGCAGCCTCATTACAGCGCTTGTTCGAAACCGTGGGGCAGTTTGACCATCTGGTCTACACCGCAGGGCCTGCGGTGCAGGCCAAGGCGTTGATCGAGACCGACCTGAACCTGGCGCAAGACAACTTCAACGTGAAGCTCTGGGGTTCGCTGCGGGCGATCCAGTCGGCGCTGCCATTTCTCGCCGAGCGCGGCAGCATCACCCTGACGTCGGGGCAGTTGGGGCGCAAAACGGTTGCGGGGCAATTCATCAAGACCGGCATCAATGCGGCGACCGAAGCGCTGGGCAAGCAACTGGCCAAGGAACTGGCGCCACGCCGGGTCAATGTGGTCAGCCCGGGCGTGATCGACACCGAGGCGTATGCCGGGTTGTCCGATGAGCAGCGACTGGCAATGTTTGCCAAGGCGGGCGGGGCGTTGCCGGTGGGGCGCGTGGGGCAGGCCGAAGAAGTGGCTGCCGGGTATGTGTTGGCGATGGAGAACGGGTTTATCACCGGTAGCGTGATTGATGTCGACGGCGGCGGATTACTCTAAAGGCAGCTGAATAAAAAAGGTCCCGCTTTCAGGCGGGACCTGCATTATCAGTAATAGGGCCGTGCTTAATAACGTGGCACCGGAACCGGTTGTGGCGGGTAGTAATAGCCTGGAGGCGGCGTCTGGTAATAGACCGGCGGCGGCTGTTGGATGTACACCGGCTGCGGTTGCACGTAAACCGGTTGCTGCTGCACATAGACCGGAGGCTGAGAGTTGGCGACCACCGAACCCACTACGAGACCGCCGACAACCGCACCCAGCAAAGCCGGGCCACCCCAGCCCCAACCACCGCCATGCCCGTACCCATAACCGTGACCCCAGCCATAGCCATATCCTCCACGGGCTTCTGCTTGCCCTGCGATGGCGAGGGTGGCAATGAGCAACATGGCTACTTTCATTTTTGAGAGTCGACTGATCATGATAAGTCCTCTACGTATGCACCGAACCGGTCTTGATAATATCCCCGGGCATAGGCTTCAGACAGCGGTTTCGGACGGGATGATGGAGTACGAAAGTAAAGGCTGGGTAAAGGTTGTAGCCTATTTGTTACCTGGAATGGGCGTAGAGGTTAATACGGCTGTCAGGCAGTTGTTTGCCTATAAAAACACGCCTTTATATGAGCAGATAGATGACCGGCGCCGCCCTCGATATCGCGGCACCGGTCAGCGCTGATTCAAGCCTTGAGTGTGCGCGTCATGCGCAACGCCAACACACTGCCCGCGACGATCACCGCCGCCAGCAGGTACAGCGCCAGGTCCGTAGACCCGGTGGCATCTTTCACAAACCCGACGATATACGGGCTGAGGAACCCCGCCATCTGGCCCATGGAGTTGATCAACGCCAAGCCACCTGCTGCCGCACCTGCGCTGAGCATCGCGGTTGGCACCGGCCAGAACATCGGCAGGCCGGTGAGGGCACCCATGGTGGCGATGGTCAGGCCGAGGATCGCAATGGCCGGCGTGGTTGCAAAGTTCACCGCAATCACCAGCCCGATCGCGCCCATCAGCATCGGCACCACCAGGTGCCAGCGACGCTCCTTGCGCAAGTCGGCAGAGCGGCCCACCAGCAGCATGAACACCGCCGCCAGCAGGTACGGGATCGCACTCAACCATCCAATCACCAGGTTATCGCTGAAGCCCATGTTCTTGATGATCGATGGCAGCCAGAAGTTGATGGCGTACACACCGCTCTGGATGCAGAAGTAGATCAGGCCGAACGCCCAGATCGCCGGGTTCTTGAACACTTCCAGCAGCGAGTCGCTGGTGGTCTTCGGCTTGTTGGCCAGGTCGGTCGCCTGGTCGGCTTCCAGCACCGCGCGCTCATGGGGCTTGAGCCACTTGGCGTTGGCAAAGCTGTCGCTGAGCAGGAAGTAGGCGAGGGCGCCGAGGATCACCGTCGGCACGCCTTGCAGCAGGAACATCCACTGCCAGCCCGCAAGCCCGCCCTGGCCGGCGGCGAAGTGGTTGAGGATCCAGCCGGAGAACGGGCTGCCGAGCAGGCCGGATACCGGAATCGCCGACATGAACAGCGCCATGATCCGCCCACGGCGGAAGGTCGGGAACCACTGCGAGAGGTACAGCACCACGCCCGGGAAGAACCCGGCTTCAGCGGCGCCGGTCAGCAGGCGCAAGCCGTAGAAGTGCGTCGGTGTGGTAACGAACAACAGGCAGGTGGACAGGGCGCCCCAGACGATCATCATCAGCGCAATCCAGCGCCGTGGACCGAATTTGGTCAGCGCCAGGTTGCTCGGCACGCCGCACAGCACGTAGCCGATAAAGAAGATCCCGGCACCGAGGCCGTACACGGTCTCGCTGAATTTCAGGTCGTCGAGCATCTGCAACTTGGCAAAGCCGACGTTGACGCGGTCGAGGTAGTTGAACAGGTAGCAGATGAAAATGAAGGGGATCAGGCGCAGGGTGATGCGCTTGTATACGGCGTTTTTATCGTCATCGGTGGCCTGGGTAACAGCGGCGCTCTGTGACATGGCAGTCTCTCTTTATTATGATTTTTCGCGATGCGAGGGTAACGTTGATCGCCCAACGAGTCTCGGCCACCTCAAGGGGTGCTGTCTTTGTGCTCGCGCACAGTGAAGCATGGTTTGCGCTGTGCCTATGAACAACCGGTTTTTTTCAGGAATTTAGCCCCATGTTCGAGCTGGATCATGACCTGGCGCAGGATATCGTCAATCGCACCATGGCGATCCTGCCCTATAACGTCAACGTCATGGACAGCCAGGGCCTGATCCTGGGCAGCGGCGAACCCGAGCGGATCAACACCCGCCACGAAGGCGCGCAGTTGGTGCTGGCCAACGGGCGGGTGGTGGAAATCGACGGCCAGACCGCCAAGCACCTCAAGGGCGTGCAACCCGGGATCAACCTGCCGCTGCTGCACGACCAGCGCCTGATCGGCGTGCTGGGCATTACCGGTGAGCCGGAATTGCTGCGCACCTATGCCGAACTGGTGCGCATGACCGCCGAAATGCTGGTCAGCCAGCGTCACCAGCAAGCCGAGCAACAATGGCGGCGCCAGCGCTGCGATGATCTGCTGGCACTGCTGCTGGCCGAGACCGGCGATTCGCCGCGCCTGGTGGATGAAGCCCAGCAACTGGGCCTCAAGCCGCAGCTGGCGCGCACGCCGTACCTGTTCGAGCTGGGCAGCGGCCAGTCGGCCGAGGCCTTGAGCGCCTGGCTGACCTCGCGCTACCCCGACAGCTGGTGCGTCAGCTCCGCGCAGTTTTCCCTGCTGTGGTGCCGGCCGGCGTCGGTGCAAGTCGATAACCCACGCCTGCTGGAAAAGCTCGACGGCCTGGGCTGGAACATCCTGCGGGTCGCCGTCGGCGGGCAAGCGGACGGGCTGGCCGGCCTGCGCCGTTGTTACCGGCGAGTCGGCGACCTGCTCGCCTATGGCCGTGATGTGCTGCCCGAATCGCGGTTGCTGACCCTCAATCGCTACCGCCTGCCGGTCATGCTCTGGCGCCACCGCAACGACGACGCCCTCGACGAACTGCTCAACCCGCTGCGCAAGGTACTGGCCAAGGACAGCAACGGCCAGTTGCTGGCGACCCTGCGCAGCTGGTGCGACCACGACGGCCAAAGCCAAGCCTGCGCCGATGCCCTGGGGATCCACCGCAACAGCCTGCGCTACCGCATGGAACGCATCGCCGAGCTGAGCGGCGTCGACCCGCTGACCCTCGACGGCATGCTCGCGTTGTACCTCGGCGTGCAGCTATTGCCGCAAGCTTTGTCCAAATGAACAACAAACCCCAGCCACTCTTGTGCAATGGACCGGCGTTATTGCCGGTGCCAACTGGCAGCATGGGCGTTATAAAAACCGGAGAAAGCCCATGAAAATCATCATCGCCCCCGACTCGTTCAAGGACAGCCTGAGTGCTGAAGGCGTGGCGAATGCCATTGCCGAGGGGTTGGCCAGCGTGTGGCCCGACGCCGAGCTGATCAAGTGCCCGATGGCGGACGGTGGTGAGGGCACGGTGGAATCGGTACTCGCCGCCTGCCAGGGCGAGCTGCGCACCAGCCGTGTGCAAGGGCCATTGGGCGGCAGTGTCGACGCGCATTGGGGCTGGTTGGCCGAGAGCCACACCGCAATCATCGAAATGGCCGAAGCCAGCGGCCTGCAACTCGTGCCACCGGGTCAGCGGAATGCGTGTTCCAGCAGCACCTTCGGCACTGGCGAACTGATCCGCGCCGCCCTGGATGCCGGCGCCCAGCGCATCATCCTGGCCATTGGCGGCAGCGCCACCAACGACGGCGGCGCCGGGGCGATGCTAGCCCTGGGTGTGCAGTTGTTTGATGCCGAGGGAGCAGCGCTGCCCCTTGGCGGCCTGGCGCTGGGCAAGCTGTCGCGCATCAGCCTTGAGCAACTGGACCCCCGCCTGAACGAAGTGCGCTTCGAAATCGCCGCCGACGTGAACAACCCTTTATGCGGTCCTCACGGGGCCTCGGCGATTTTTGGCCCGCAAAAGGGCGCCAATCCCCAGCAAGTCGAACAACTGGATGCGGCCCTCGGCCATTTTGCCGATCACTGCGCCAGGGTATTGCCCAAAGACGTACGCGACGAACCCGGCAGCGGCGCCGCCGGTGGCTTGGGTTTCGCCGCCAAGGCGTTCCTTGGCGCGCAGTTTCGCGCGGGTGTTGAAGTGGTCGCAGAGCTTGTTGGGCTTGAGCAAGCCGTGCGTGGCGCCGACCTGGTGATCACCGGCGAAGGCAGGTTCGACGCCCAGACCCTGCGCGGCAAGACCCCGTTTGGCGTGGCGCGGATCGCCAGGCAGCACAACGTGCCGGTGATCGTGATCGCCGGCACCCTGGGGGATGGCTACGAGCAAATGTACGCCCACGGCGTGGATGCCGCGTTCGCCTTGCCGTCCGGCCCGACTACCCTGGAACAGGCCTGCAGCGAGGCACCGCGCCTGTTGCGCGAGCGCGCCTCGGACATTGCCCGGGTCTGGAAATTGGTGGCTGCGCGTTCCCGATGAGTGCAGTGCAGGGCTCGCCATTCTGGGGCCTTGCCGCCTACACTGGTCGGCCACGTGTTTTTCAAAGGACGAAACACCATGCACACACCTGAACCCAAGATCGTTATCACGCGCTTCACCGAGGCCCATCTTGAAGGCGTCGCTGCGCTCTACAACGACCCGGCTGTATGCCGTCAGGTGCTGCAAATGCCTTTCCAGTCGGTCGAGGGCTGGCGCAAACGCCTGGTGCAGGACAACGAGCGGCGGCTACAGCTGGTGGCGCTGCATGCCGGTGAAGTGATCGGCCAGCTGGGTTTGGAACAGTATTTGCGCGTGCGCCAAAGCCACGTCGGTTCATTCGGCATGGGCGTCGCCACCGCCTGGCAGGGCAAGGGCGTGGGCTCCCGGCTGCTGGGCGCGGCGCTGGAGGTGGCGGATAACTGGATGAACCTGCACCGGGTGGAACTCACGGTGTACGCCGACAACGAAGCCGCCCACCGGCTGTACCACAAGTTCGGCTTCGAGACCGAAGGCCTGCTGCGCGACTACGCCGTGCGTGACGGCGCATTCGTCGACACCCTGACCATGGCGCGCATCCGCAAGCCGGCCTAGTCGTCCTGCAACGCAAACGCCACCGCAGCCTGCGCATGCAGCTCGGTGGTGTCCAGCAAGGGCAGGTCGCTGTGCTGCGGCTTGATCAACAGGCTGATTTCCGTACAGCCGAGGATGATGGCCTGGGCGCCACGGGCGGCCAAAGACTCGATCACCCGCTGGTACACCTCGCGCGATGCGTCGCTGATCACCCCGACGCACAACTCTTCGTAAATGATCCGGTGCACGGCCTGGCGCTCTTCAGCGTCGGGCACCAGCACGGTCAGCCCCTGCGCCGCCAGGCGTGACTTGAGAAACTCCTGCTCCATGGTAAACGCGGTACCCAGCAGGCCAACGCTCAGGGTGCCAGCTTCCACGGCCGCCGCGCCGGCAGCGTCTGCAATATGCAGAAACGGTATCGACACCGCCGCTTCAATCTGCGGCGCTACCAGGTGCATGGTGTTGGTACACAGCACGATGCATTCGGCGCCACCGGCTTGCAGGCGGCGGGCGGCGTCTTCGAGGATCAGCGCCGCATCGTCCCAGCGCCCGGCGTGCTGGGCCTGCTCCACCGGGCCGAAGTCGACGCTGTACATCAACAGTTGTGCCGAGCGCAGCGGCCCGAGCTGGTCGCGCACGTTCTGGTTGATGATGCGGTAATACTCGGCGCTGGACTCCCAGCTCATACCGCCGATAAGGCCGATGGTGCGCATGCGATGCTCCTGAATTGGACGGGCGAGGGCACCACATTACCCGCGCGCTGCGCTTTAGTCATACGCCGGTGTGCGGCATCTGCCATGATCAAGGCTCGCAACATGGGTCACCCAAGGAACACGGCAATGGACGATGTACAACAACTGGGCGAGATGCTGCGTCATTACGCCGACAGCGAAGCCCACAAGAAACAGCAGTTCGAAGTGCAGTCGGCCCATTGGGCGCAGAAGATCGGCGAGTTGTTCGGCCAGATCGAGCAGTGGCTTGCGCCTGTGAAGACCGTCGGTTTGCTGGAAGTGCAGCGCGAGGCGTACGTGGCTTCCGGCCCCAGCGTGCCGGTGGAGACCTCCACCTTCAAGACCGAGAAACTGACCATCCATATCGCCGGCAAACCGGTGGAGTTCGTGCCGGATGTGATGGGCGCCGGCGGTTTGATTTCGCTGTCGGTGATGGGCTTGACCGCTGCCCGCTACGGCAGCATTTCCCTGGTATTGCTGCCGGGGAAAAACGACTGGCTGTGGAAGAAAACCAACGGTTTGAAAGACCCGGATACGTTCGGCTTCGATGCCAACTTCCTGGCGTTGCAGTTGCAGAGCCTGATTCCCCGCGAACGCGGCTAGTCGCTCAATGTGGTGCTTGTGTGGGAGCGGGCTTGCTCGCGAAAGCGGTGTGTCAGTCGCTGTATATGTTGACTGAACCACCGCATTCGCGAGCAAGCCCGCTCCCACAATTAGATCTCTATATTGCCCCAGTCCTGCTTTGTTTCCTCAGGCGCCACCGCGTTGACCCGCTTGCCCGTGGCCAGCTCCACCCGCCGCGCCACTTCCGGGTCATCGGCGAACGGCGTCAGGCTGGCCTCATCCAGGCTCTCCTTCGACTGGCCCCGCAGGCAATACTCCACCGCGCCATACAGGCCGATCACCGCCGCCAGGCTCAGCGCTATCTCCCACATCAGGCGATCTGCGCGTCAAGCTGCGCCACCTTCAAATCCGCCACACGCACGGTGCGCCAGGTGTTGTACGCCATCAGCAACATGCCGCTGAGGAAGAACACCCCGCCGACGAATCGCACCACAAATCCCGGATGGCTGGCCTGTAACGCTTCCACAAACGAGTAGGTGAGGGTGCCGTCATCGTTCACCGCCCGCCACATCAGGCCCTGGGTGATGCCGTTGACCCACATCGACGCGATGTACAGCACCGTGCCGATGGTCGCCAGCCAGAAGTGCATATTGATCAGCCCCACACTGTGCATCTGCGCGCGCCCGAAGATTTTCGGGATCATGTGGTACAGCGAGCCAAACGTGATCATCGCCACCCAGCCCAGGGCGCCGGCGTGGACGTGGCCGATGGTCCAGTCGGTGTAATGGGAGAGGGCGTTGACGGTCTTGATCGCCATCATCGGCCCTTCAAAGGTCGACATCCCGTAGAACGCCAGCGACAGCACCAGGAAGCGCAGGATCGGGTCGGTGCGCAATTTATGCCAGGCCCCGGAAAGCGTCATCATGCCGTTGATCATCCCGCCCCAGCTCGGCGCCAGCAGGATCAGCGACATCGCCATCCCCAGCGACTGCGCCCAGTCCGGCAGCGCGGTGTAGTGCAGGTGGTGCGGACCGGCCCAGATGTACAGGGTGATCAGCGCCCAGAAGTGCACGATGGACAGGCGATAGGAATACACCGGCCGCCCGACCTGCTTCGGCACGAAGTAGTACATCATCCCCAGGAAACCGGTGGTCAGGAAGAACCCCACGGCGTTGTGCCCGTACCACCACTGCACCATCGCGTCGGTGGCCCCGGAATACACCGGGTAGGACTTGAACCAGTCCACCGGGATCGACAGGTGATTGATCACGTGCAGCATGGCGATCACCACGATAAATGCACCGAAGAACCAGTTGCCGACGTAGATGTGCTGGGTCTTGCGCTGCACCACAGTGGTGAAAAACACGATCGCATAGGCCACCCACACCACGGTCATCCACACCGCGCCGCTGAACTCGATCTCGGCGTATTCCTTGGTGGTGGTGTAGCCCAGTGGCAGGCTGACCAGCATGATCACGATCACCGACTGCCAGCCCCAAAAGGTAAAGGCAGCGAGCTTGTCCGAGTACAGCCGTACCTGGCAGGTGCGCTGTACTGCGTAGTAGCTGGCGGCGAATTGCGCGCTGCCGGCAAAGCCGAAAATCACCAGGCTGGTGTGCAGCGGGCGCAGGCGCCCGAAGGTGGTCCACGGCAGGTCGAGGTTCATCTCGGGCCACACCAGTTGCGAGGCGATCCACACGCCCATGGCCATGCCGACCACGCCCCAGACGATGGTTGCAATGACGAATTGACGCACGACCTTGTAGTTGTAGGCCTGTGCGGTTGATGGTGGTTGCATGCTTAGTCCTCCCACGGTTCCAAGTGGGCGGCACTGTAGGAAGTATGGGTAGAACAATACAGACTCAGACCCGGGTCATTAATACGGATCAGCCACTAACCTGCATTTTCCGCACGTTACCCCCGTCAATAAATCGTTTGTCCAACCCCCGCCCAATGACAAAACTGCAAGTCACTCGCAAAACAACAACGATTGGGCAAAAAACCATATGCAAATCGAGCGCAACTTTTACAACGGCCACTTCGCCGAACCTGCCAGCACCGCCCAAATCGCGGTCTACAACCCCGCGACCGAGGCCCAGGTAGGCCGGGTGTCCGCCGCCACCCCTGATGAAGCCATTGCGGCCGTCGATGCCGCCGCCAGCGCACAGAAAACCTGGGGCAAGCTCACCAGCATCCAGCGCGCCGAACACCTGCGGGCTTTCGCCGCCGCCCTCGAAACCTGCGCTGAAAGCATAGGCCGGGCGCTGGCCAGCGAATCCGGCAAAAGCCTCGACGACGCCAGCAACGAAGCGCGCTACGCCGCCCAGATCACCCGCTACCACGCCGAATGGGCACGCCGCATCGAAGGCGAAATCATCCCCAGCGACACCCCGGACGAAAACCTGTTCCTGCAACGCGAGCCTATTGGCGTCGTGGCTTGCCTGATTCCGTTCAACTACCCGGTCTATACCCTGCTGCGCAAAATCGCCCCGGCGCTGATTGCCGGCAACACCGTGGTGGTGCGCCCGAGCAACAACACGCCGTTGTCCGCCTTTGAAATCGCCCGCGCCGTCGAGCAGTCGGGCATGCCGGCCGGCGTGATCAACATCCTGACCATGGACCACGCCACCGCCGCCGCCCTGTGCACCCACAAGGCCGTGGGCCTGATCACCCTGACCGGCAGCGTCAACGCCGGGCGCATCGTGCTCGACTACTGCAAGGCCAACATCGCCAAGCCGTCCCTGGAGCTGGGCGGCAAGACCCCGGCGATCATCGAGGCCGACGCCGACCTGGAAAAAGCCGCCAGCGACATCATCGCTTCCAAGACCACCCACTGCGGCCAACTGTGCACGGCCGTCGAGCGGGTGTATGTGCAGGAAAGCGTCTATGACCGATTCCTGGCCCTGCTCAAGGCCAAGATCGGCGCCGTCAAATTCGGTGACCGTGCCACGGATGCGGGCCTGATGGGCCCACTGGTCAACGCCAGCTCCCGGCAGAATATTCACGCCATGGTCGAGCGCGCCATCGCCGACGGTGCTGTACTGGAAACAGGCGGCGTACTCCCCGACGGCCCGGGCCATTTCTACCCGCCGACGCTGCTCAGCGCCTGCCGCCAGGACATGGAAATCATCCAGGAAGAAATCTTCGGCCCGGTGCTGCCGGTGCTCAAGTACCGCGATATCGACGAAGCGCTGGCCATGGCCAACGATCACCAGTTCGGCCTGTCGTCGGTGCTCTATACCGAGAACTACCGCACGGCCATGAAAGTCGCCAACGCCATCGAGGCCGGCGAGTTGTACGTCAATCGCACCCCGGCCGACCCTTACCAGGGTTTCCACGCCGGCTGGAAACGCTCAGGGCTGGGCGGCGATGACGGCAAGCACGGGATGCTTGAATTCACCCAGACCCGTTTGGTGGTCATGAAGTACTGATTCACCGACCACCGGCTTCACCTCAATAAAAACAATTATCGGGGCACCTGCACAGTGGGTGCTCGAGGTCTACAAGATGTCCAAGCCTGCACCCGTTGCCCAGGGTTTCGATGCCGTGTCCGCGGCTAAAAGCGACAAAGCCAGTCGCTACTTCCAATTGATGTTGCTGGTATTGGCTGCCGGGGCGATCTACCCGATCCTCTACCTGCGCCAGGTCTACCAGACCACCATGCTCGAGGTGTTCCAGATCAACCACAGCCAGCTGGGTTATCTGTACTCGATGCTCGGTACGATCTTCCTGCTCAGCTACCTGCCGAGCGGCTGGTTGGCCGATCGCCTGCCGCCACGCTTCCTGATCTTCTTTTCGTTGGTGGCCACCGGGGCCCTGGGTATCTGGTACTCCACTGTGCCGTCGATGACCGGCCTGATGATCATCTTCGGCTGCTGGGGCCTGACCACCGGCCTGACCTTCTGGGCTTCGGTGCTCAAGCGGGTGAAGATGATCGCCCATCACAGTGAGCAGGGCCGTTTCTTCGGCATCCTCGACGGCGGCCGTGGCCTGGTGGAAGCCTTGCTGGCGACCGTGGCCCTGGGGCTGTTCGCCTACGCCACCGAGACCCGCAGCCAAACTGCGGCCGAAGGCTTCAAGCACGTGGTCTACCTGTATTCGTTCGTGTGTATCGCCATTGGTTGTGTGCTGGTGCTGCTCAAGGACCCCAAGTCCATGGCCGAAACTGCGGCGGTCGAGAAGGGCAAGTTCAACCTGATCGCCGACCTCACCACCCTGGTGAAAATCCCCGAGCTGTGGCTGGTGACCGCCATCGTGTTCTGCGGTTACCACATGTTCTGGGCCACCTACAGCTTCTCCGATTACCTGCAAGGCAGCGGCATGACCGCCGTGATGGCCGGCACCATCACCACCATCAAGTTGTGGATGCGACCCATCGGCGGGATCGGCGGCGGCTGGCTGGGGGACAAGTTTTCGAACATCTCGGTGCTGATCGTCGCGCTGATGCTGGTGACCCTGGCGATGGTCGGCCTGATCGTGTTCCCGGCCATTGGCAGCCTCGGCTTACTGATCGGCACGGTGATCTTTATCGGCCTGATGACCTACGCGATTCGCGGCCTGTATTGGGCGATCCTCGACAGCTGCGACATCCCGCTGCGCATCACCGGCCTGGCCATCGGCATCGTCTCGGTGGTGGGTTACCTGCCGGACACCTTTATCCCGCTGATCAATGGTTACCTCACCGACACATACCCGGGGCAGGTCGGCTACAACCTGTACTTCGGCTACATCGCCTTCATCGGCGTGCTCGGGACCCTCGCGGCCCTGACCTTGCGCGCCCGGATCAATCGTAAAAAATTCAACCAGACAGGTGCCTGAGATGAAAATCGTCGCCCTTGAAACCCATATTGTCGCCGTACCGCCACCGCACATCGGCGGCATGTATTGGCTGTTCGTCAAACTGAAAACCGACTGCGGCATCGAAGGCGTGGGCGAGATCTACGCCGCCACCTTCGGCCCCAAGGCCATGCTGCCGATCATCGAGGACGTGTTCGAGCGCTACCTGCTCAACCACGACCCGCACCACATCGAGCGCTTCTTCCGCCAGGCGTACTCCAGCGGCTTCACCCAGCGCCCCGATCTGACCATGATGGGGGTGGTCAGCGGCTTGGAAATGGCCTGCTGGGACATCATCGGCAAGGCCGCCAACAAACCGGTCTATGAGTTGCTGGGGGGCAAGGTCAACGAACGCCTGCGTTCCTACACCTACCTGTACCCGGTCAACAGCAAGGGCGAGTACGACTACGACGACCCGGACCTGGCCGCCGAATGCGCGATCGAGAACATGAACAAGGGCTTCACCGCCGTGAAGTTCGACCCGGCAGGCCCGTACACTGCGTACTCCGGCCACCAGATCTCCCTGGAAGTGCTGGAACGCTGCGAAACCTTCTGCCGCAAGATTCGCGAGGCGGTGGGCGACAAGTGCGACCTGCTGTTCGGCACCCACGGGCAGATGGTGCCGTCGTCGGCGATTCGCCTGGCCAAGCGCCTGGAGAAATACGACCCGCTGTGGTTCGAAGAACCGGTGCCACCAGGCCAGGAAGAGGCCATGGCCCAGGTCGCGGCGAAGACCAGCATTCCCATCGCCACCGGCGAGCGCCTGACCACCAAGTACGAGTTCTTCAAGCTCTTGCAGGCCGGTGGTGCATCGATCCTGCAAATGAACGTGGCCCGCTGCGGCGGCCTGCTGGAAGCCAAGAAAATCGCGAGCATGGCCGAGGCCTACTACGCGCAGATCGCCCCGCACCTGTACAACGGACCGATCGGCGCAGCGGCGAGTTTCCAGTTGGCCACGTGCACGCCGAATTTCCTGATCCAGGAAAGCATCATGACCTGGGGCGGTTTCCATGCCGAAGTGCTGACCAAGCCGCTGCAATGGGAGGACGGCTACATCATCCCGTCCACCGAGCCGGGCCTTGGGGTGGAGCTGAACATGGACGTGGTGCGCAAGCACACGCCGTACACCGGCGAGCGGCTGCACCTGCAAATGGCGCCCACGCCTGCTGACGTGAAAGACACTTCGCCCGCCAAGGGCTAAAAAAAACGACTTATGCGGTAACCGTGAATGACATACGACTACATCATCGCCGGCGCCGGCGCCGCAGGTTGCGTCCTGGCCAACCGACTCTCCGCCTCGGGCGAGCATTCGGTACTGCTGCTGGAAGCCGGCGGCAAGGACAGCTCCTGGTGGTTCAAGATCCCGGTCGGTTTCGCCAAGATGTACTACAACCCGACCTTCAACTGGATGTACTACAGCCAGCCGCAAAAACAGCTGGCCGACCGTGCCATCTATGCCCCGCGGGGGAAGGTGCAGGGCGGTTCCGGCTCGATCAACGCCATGATCTACGTGCGCGGCCAGGCCCATGATTTCGATGACTGGGCGGCCAATGGCAACGACGGCTGGGGCTTCAAGGACGTGCTGCCGTACTTCCGCAAGCTGGAAAATCACCCCCTGGGCGACACCGAATACCACGGCAGCAGCGGCCCCATCAGCATCACCCCGATGAAGGGCCAGACCCATGCCATCTGCGATGTATTTCTCAAGGGCTGCGAGCAATTGGGCTATGGCCTGAGCGATGACTTCAACGGGCCGAACTTCGAAGGTGCGGGCCTCTACGACGTCAACACCCGCAACGGTGAGCGCTGCTCCAGCAGCTTTGCGCACCTGCACCCGGCGTTGGGTAGGCCGAACCTGACCGTGGAGTTGCATGCGCTGGTAGACCGCGTGCTGTTCGACGATCAGCAGCGCGCCACCGGCATCAGCGTGACCCAGCACGGCGTGGTTCGCACCTTTACCGCGCGCAAGGAGGTGATCCTGTGCGCCGGGGCGGTGGATACGCCGAAGATCCTGCAACTGTCGGGTGTGGCGGACAAGCAATTGCTCGCCGAACACAACATCCCGCTGGTCAAGGACCTGCCTGCAGTGGGGCAGAACCTGCAGGACCACCTCTGCGCCAGCTATTACTACAAGGCCAATATCCCGACCCTGAACGACCAGCTCAGTTCGCTGTTTGGCCAGGTCAAACTCGGCCTCAAATACCTGCTGACCCGCAAGGGCGCGCTGGCCATGAGCGTCAACCAGGCCGGCGGGTTCTTTCGCGGCAACGAAGGGCAGGCGCACCCCAATCTGCAGCTGTACTTCAACCCGCTGTCGTACCAGATCCCGAAAAACAACAAGGCCAGCCTCAAGCCCGAGCCGTATTCAGGCTTCCTGCTGTGCTTCAACCCGTGCCGGCCTACCAGCCGCGGGACGATCCGCATCGCCTCGAAAAACCCACGGGACGCGGCCTTGATCGACCCCAACTACCTGAGTACCCGGAAGGACATCGACGAGGTGATCCAGGGCAGCCGGCTGATGCGCAAGATCATGCAGGCGCCGGCGCTCAAGGGCGTGACGGTGGCCGAGGTATTGCCGGGGCCGGCGGTGCAAACCGATGAGCAGATGCTGCAGTACTTCCGCGAGAACAGCGGCTCGATCTATCACCTGTGTGGCTCATGCGCCATGGGCTCGGACCCGCTGGTGTCGGTGGTGGACAAGCGCCTGAAGGTGCACGGGATGCAAGGGCTGCGGATTGTCGATGCGTCGATTTTCCCCAACGTGACCTCGGGCAATACCCATGCGGCGGTGTTGATGGTGGCGGAGAAGGGCGCGGATCTGATCCTGCAGGATGCCTGAATTGATCGTTCCCACGCTCTGCGTGGGAATGCATCCTGTGACGCTCCGCGTCACGACTTCAAGAGCAGACGCGGAGCGTCCAGGGCGGCGTTCCCACGCGGAGCGTGGGAACGATCATAGAGAGACCGTGTTCTGCCACTGGGCAACCGTTTCCGCACTGATGCTTACCCCACCACACACAATCACCACCACATCCTCAATCCCGGCAATCGCCCCATGCTTCAGATACGCCACGGCCAACGAAACCCCACATGCGGGTTCCACCAACTGGCGTAAATCATCGGCGTACCGCGCCACGCCCATCATCGCGTCGGCATCACTCAACACCACGCATTGATGGGCAAACCTGCCGATATGCTGCACCGGCCACGCCGCCACCTGGGTCGCGGCCAACGACTTGGCCACGGTATCGATCTTCGCCAGCCGCACGGGCTTTCCAGCCTCTACGGCAGCAGCAAACGAAGCCGCGCCCGCCGTTTCACACGCAATCACCTTGCAGCCGAACCGCCCATGACGCTCCAGGCCCGTCAGAACGCCCGCGAGCAGTCCACCGCCGCCCACCGAGGTCACGATGGCGCCCACCTGAGGGCAGTCCTCAAGAATCTCATCGATCATGCTGCTGTGGCCTTCCCACAACAGCGGGTGATCAAAGGCCGGCACATACAGTGCCTCAGGTGATTCGGAGAGTTGCAGCGCCAGCTCATTGGATTGATCCCACAGATCACCGTGCACCACCACCTCGGCCCCGGCCTGGCGGATGCGTGCGCAGGTGGCTTCGGGGGTGGTGGTCGGCACCACGATCCGCGCCTGTATCCCCAGGCCGCGCGCCGCGAAGGCCGTGGCCAGCCCGGCATTGCCGCCGGAGGGGCATACCACCGTGGTCTTGCCCTGGCTCGCCGCGTAGGCGCACAGCGTGGTCATGCCGCGCAACTTGAACGAGCCACAGGGTTGCAGGTTCTCGAGCTTCAGCCAGACCCGCCGGGTAGCGGTAGACAAGCCGGGGTGCAGGATCAACGGGGTGCGAATCGGCAGCATTTCACAAGTTCCTTTTGGGTGAGGCTGCCATCCTACCTCAGCTCGTGGCTGCCACCAGGGGTTCGGCCGGTGTCCTGCGGCGCGTCACATGGCTGATGCCCATGATGATCAACGGCGTGAACAGGGCGATGTAGGCGTTGTCGATGCCCCACGGATTACCGGCGAGGAACCAGCCCACGGTCGCGAGCAACGAGGCAATGATGCTCAGGAATGCCCCGGCCGCCGTGCCGAATTTCGGCGCGTAGAACACCATCAACACCAGCACGGCCAGGGAGGCGCGCAACGCCTTGCCGAGGAAGGCGATCATCAGCACCTTGTCCGAGGTCAGTGCCAGGGCAATCGGCAACAGGCCGACAGCGATGGTCGCCAGGCGCACGAAGCGCAGGGACTTGGCGTCGCTTTTTTCCGGGTTGAACCATGGCTCGTAGAAGTCCCGCAGCAACAACGTCGCCGAGCCCATGCTCACCGCCGAAATGGTGCCGAACAGCGAGCCGGCAAGGCCTGCCACCACCAGCCCGGCCGTCAGTTGGTCCATGCTGGCGATCAGGGTGGGGAAGGCTTGCAGGGAGTCGACATGGGGGAACAGCACCGCGCTGCACATACCGATCAGTGCTGCGCCGATGCCGAACGGCACCATCAGCACCGCCACGTAGAAGCAGGCGCGCTGGGCCTTGCCTGCGTGGCTGACGGTGTTCACCGCCTGGATTACGTATTGGGTGGAGAAGATCGAACCGATCCCGGCGATCATCCAGGCGATGATCTGGCCCCAACCCACGGCGGTCCAGTCAAACATGCTGGCGGGCAATTGCGCTTGCAGCTGGCCGATGCCGCCCACCTGCTTCAAGCCGAACCACAAGGCCAGGCCGACGCCCAGGTATTTCAGGGCGGCGTGGACGAAGTTGGTGTAGATCACTGAGCGCATGCCGCCGATGCTGACGTATGCCACCGAGACTACGCCGACGATCACGATCGCCAGGGTTCGGTCTACTTGCATCACGCTGGCCAATACGGCGCCGCCGCTGGCGTAGATCGAGACGGCGACGATCTCCAGGGCAAAGATGGTGATGATCGACGTGGCGAAGCGGGTGCGTTGGCCGTAGTTGCGCGCGAGTACGCCGGAGATGGTGTTGTCGCCCAGGTCCTTGTATTTGCGCGCCAGTAGCCAGGCGAAGAGTACGAAGCCCAGGGCCAGGGCGAACAGGTTCCATGCGGCGGAGATGCCGACCTTGAAGCCGGTTTGGGCGGTGCCGATGCTGACTGCGGTGCCGATAAATTCCGAGAGCATCAGGAAGCCGATCAGGAACGCCGGGAAGTGGCCGCCGCCGGTGGTGTAGTTGTTGGCGCTGCGGGAGTGGCGGCGGACGCCGTAGCTGATCAGTGCCAGGCTGAGCATGTACAGGCCGGTGATGGACAGTACGATCCATGAGGAGTGGGTGGGCATTTTTTATACTCTTTAGGTATTTTTGTAATTGTGGGTAGTTTCCTCTGCTGGTTTTGCTTTCGTCTAATATCGGGTTGGTATGGTTTGATACTCTTTTGGTATGGGTGTATATCCGTTATCTGGGTAACGGCTACCTATGGTTTCGCTCTTACAGCGAGGGCCGCTGCGCAATACCTGCGTTCGGCCTCGAGCTTATTGGGGCAGTCAGATCAAGATCAAAAGCAAGAGCACGGCGGCCTGAAAGCCGACCTGAGTGTTAAAAACCAAGCGCTTTTCTGTAGGAGCCGGCTTGCCGGCGATGCAGACACCTCGGTGCATCAGGTACACCCAGTTGATGCCATCGCCGGCAAGCCAGCTCCTACAGTGGACCGTGCCCGCTTTAGCTTTTGATTTTGCTTTTAACACTCAAGCCGGCTTTCAGGCCGCTGTAAGAGCGGAACCAATATCGGCCATCACCCAAATAACGGATATGCCCCCGATCTACCACCCCCGCAACCGCTCCCAAACCTGCACCTCACCATTCTCCAGCAGCGCGCCATAGCTGCCGAACTGCGTCCCCGTAGCACACGCATGGTTAGGCAAAACCCTCAGCCGCGTCCCCAGCGGAAACCGCTCAACCACATCCACCGCCACCCCGTCGAACCAAGCCACCCCATGCTCCTGATTCGCGCTGCCCACCAGCAACCCCTCAATCACCTCGCCACCCTCGGTACACACCTGCCCATAACCAAAATCCCGCTTCTGCGACTGCGTCCCACGATCCCGACTCATCGCCATCCACCCCGCGTCGGTAATGATCCAGCCCTTTTCCACCTGATGCCCGATCACCGTAGTCAGCACACTCAACGCCAGCTCATCAATGCGGCACACCCCAACGTTATGCATCACCAAATCAAAAAACGCATAAACCCCAGCCCGCAGCTCAGTCACACCCTCCAGGCTCACCGCCGACAGCGCCGTGGGCGTCGAACCCACACTCACCTGCAAGCAAGGCAACCCCGCCCCCCGAATCACCTCGGCCGCTGCAACACAGCGCGCCCGTTCCTGCTCGGCAATCGCCCGCAACGCCTCAGGCGTATCCAGCCCGTAACTTTCCCCGGCATGAGTCAACACCCCGGCAAGCATCCCGCCGCCATACAGCAGCCTGGCGATCTCCAGCAACAGCGGATCCTGAGGCTTCACCCCGGACCGGTGCCCATCACAGTCAATCTCAATCAGCACCGCAAAAACCTCACCCTGCAGCGCACCAAACTCGACAATCGCCCGGGCCCCGGCAAGGCTGTCGGTGATCAGCGTCAGCGCACACCCCTGACGACGCAACGCCAACGCCTGAGGCAATTTATGCGGCGCCATCGCCACCGCATACAGAACGTCCCGAATGCCGAGGTCGAAAAAATACTCGGCCTCCTTCAACGTCGAAACCGTAATCCCCGTGGCCCCGGCGGCGATTTGCGCCGCCACCACCTCGGCACATTTATGGGTCTTCACATGGGGCCGCAAGCTCACACCCAAGTCATCGGCACGCTGCTGCATACGCAGGATATTGCGCTGCATCCGGGTCACATCCAGCAAAGCTGTCGGGGTTTCCATCGCGCACACTCCAAAAGGTAAATTGACGGTCTATCCAGTACTGGATATGTTGTCTGAATGAAAAAACACACTCCCGAACAAGCGGCCTTGATCAGCCAACTCGAACAGATTGCCGAAGGCCTGAGCAAGACCTTCAGCCCGTTTTGCGAGGTCGTGCTGCACGACCTGCGCGACCCGCAGCACGCAATCATGGCCATCCACAACAACCTCTCCGGGCGCCAGCCGGGTGACCCGGCCACCGAGCTGGGCCTGGCACGGATTGCCGATCCCGAGTACCCGCAGGTGATCGCCAACTACCAGAACCAGTTCGCCGACGGGCGTCAGGTCAAGAGCACTTCCATCGGCATCAAGGACTCCACCGGCAAGTACGTGGCGGCCTTGTGCATGAACGTCGACCTCTCGTTGTTCCGTGGCTTGCAGGGCATGCTGGAACAGTTCGGCTCGGTCAGCGGCGACCGGCCCGCCGAGTCTCTCGACCCGTCCGGTGCCGACGCCATTCGTGCGCGCATCGACCAGTTCGCTGCACGCCTGGCGACCACCCCACGTGCCCTCAAGGCCGCCGACCGGCGCCTGCTGATGCAAGAGCTGAAAGAAGCCGGCGTGATGGACATCCGGCGTGCCATGGAAACGGTTGCCTCACACCTTGGGGTCTCGCGGGCGGCGGTCTACACCTACGCCAAATGACCTATGCCGAGCGCGCCACGGCTTCGATTTCAATCAGATAGCCGTGGTGCAGTTCCGGCACCGGCACCACCGCGCGGGCGGGGCGGTGATCCCCCAGCGCAGCGGCGTACAAGCCATCAAATTCAGGCCAGTGTTTTACCCCCACCACGTACACCGTGACTTTCACCAGGTCTGCGGGTGAGCCGCCTGCGGCCTTCAAAATCGCCAACAGATTGTCCAGGGCCACTTGAGCCTGTTCGGCAAACGAAGCCTCGAGGTTATGACGCCCGTCAGGGCTCACCGGCAATTGACCGGAGATGTACAGCGTGCGCTGATGGCTTACGGCCTGGGAGTAGTGCCCGGCAGGCGCCGAGGCCGCGGGGGTGTGGATGAAGTTCATTTTGGAGCGCTCAGCAACTGCGCATACGTTTGGAGGTCGACGTTGCCGCCGGTCACGATGACGCCCACGCGCTGGCCCCGGAACTGATGCTTGAGGTTTCGCAGGGCCGCGAGGCCAAGGCAGCCGGTGGGCTCCACGACCATCTTCATGCGCTGCATGAAGAACTTCATCGAGGCCACCAATTCGGCGTCCGAGACAGTGAAAATGTCAGTGACCTGCTCGCGAATGATCGGGAAGGTGTGCTGACCCAAATGCTGGGTCTGGGCGCCGTCGGCGATGGTGACGGGCGTGTCGATGTGCACGATGCTGCCGCTCTGGAAGGAGCGCTGGCCGTCGTTCCCGGCTTCGGGCTCGACCCCGTATACGAGGCAATCGGGCGCCAGCGCACGGGTGGCCAGCGCGGTGCCGGAGAGCATGCCGCCACCACCCAGGCCGACAAACAGCGCGTCCAGCGGGCCGGTTAACTCCAGCAGCTCCTTCGCGGCAGTGCCTTGGCCGGCCAGCACGTCCGGGTGGTCGAAGGAGGGGATCAGGGTCATGCCGTGTTGCTCGGCGAGTGTGCGACCGATCTGCTCGCGGTCTTCGGTGATGCGGTCATAGAACACCACGCTTGCACCGTATTCCCGGGTAGCGGCGACCTTCGCGGCGGGGGCGTCGGTGGGCATCACGATGGTTGCCGGCATCTGCAACAACCGCGCGGCCAGCGCGATGCCTTGCGCATGATTACCCGAGGAAAACGCCACGACGCCAGCCTTGCGCTGCTGCTCATCAAAACGCGACAGCGCATTGAAGGCGCCGCGAAACTTGAACGAGCCGGTGCGTTGCAGGTTTTCGCACTTGATAAACACCTGGGCGCCGGTCTCGGCATCGAGGGTACGCGAGGTGAACACCGGCGTGCGGTGGGCGAAGCCTTCCAGGCGCTCGGCGGCTTTGATTACGTCATGGTAGGAAGACGGTGGCATGGGAGGGACCTCTCGAATGTCGTTAGATGGATAAAATATCCATATCTATACAAACTGTAAAGTTGCATTTCATGCTAGCGTTTCGGGCTTCTCTGATCTGTAGAGGGCTCGACGTTGATTCGACTGACCGATTACATCGCTGATTTTTCCCGTTCGCCGCTGGCACCCTGGGTGGATCTTGCGCCGTGGGAGTTGGTGACCCAGGCGCCGGAAATCGTTCGCAAATTGCTGGCGGGGCTTTCTGATGATGACTATGAGATTCATGACGAGATTGCCGTGCACCGTACTGCGGTCGTGGAGGCGGGCGCTGTTTTGAAATCGCCGCTGATCATCGGCGCCCACTGTTTTATCGCTGCCGGTGCCTACCTTCGCGGCGGTTGCTGGGTGGATGAATATTGCATCTTCGGACCGGGTGCAGAGCTCAAGACATCCTTTGTCTTCAGCGGCAGCAAGTTGGCGCATTTCAACTTTGTCGGTGATTCGGTATTGGGCCGCGGGGTTAACCTGGAAGCCGGCAGTATCGTGGCCAACTACCGGAACGAGCGTGACGACAAGGAAGTGCAGGTGCGCATTGACGGGCAGTTGCAGCGCACCGGCTGTGACAAGTTTGGCGCGCTGCTTGGGGATCAGTCGCGGGTTGGAGCCAATGGTGTGTTGGCACCGGGAGCGGTGCTTGCGGCGGGTAGTGTGGTTAGGCGTGGGGAGGTTTTCGATTGTGAGGGGTAGGGGGGGTTTGGTGTACATATCCGTTAGTTGAGTAACGGCTGCTTATGGTTTCGCTCTTACAGCGACTCGCTTTGGAAAAGCCGGAATGCCGGCCCAGCCCAAAGTAAGCACAGGGCTCTGCCCCGCCTGTCGGCACCTCGCTGTGGCTCGGGCTTATTGGGGCAGTCAGAGCCAGATCAAAATCAAAAGCAAGAGCACAGCGGCCTACAGGCCGGCTTGAGTGGTAGAAGCCAGAGCAAGATCAAGGGCGCACCCGCTCCCACATTTTTTGACCGTGCTCGCTTTAGATTTTGATTTTGCTCTTCAACACTCAAGTCGGCTTTCAGGCCGCTGTGCTCTTGATCTGTTTTTGATCTTGATCTTAGGCACCCCGTTAAACCACGCTGGCCGAACGCAGGTAGCACGGGGCAGGGACGCCCCGTCGCGGCGGCCCGCTTCCCAACGCTACTGCAAGTTGACAAACAATCCCCCGTCTACCAACAGCGAAGCTCCGGTCACATACCGCGCCATGTCCGAGGCGAGGAACACGATCGGCCCCGCGACGTCGTCGGGTTCACCCAGGCGCCCCAACGGCGTGCGCGAAGTCATGTACGCCAGCTTCTCCTCATCGGCCAAGTCTTCCTTGTTGATATCGGTGGCAATCGTTCCCGGCAGCACCGAGTTGCAGCGAATACCATACGGCCCCAACGCAATCGCACAGGACTGCATCAACGAGTGCAGCCCGGCCTTGGTCGGCGTGTAGTGCGTCTGCATCCCGCCACCCACCAGCGCACTGATGGAACTGACGGCGATGATCGCGCCGCCCTTGCCCTGGTTTTTCATCTGGTTTGCCGCCGCTTGCACGGCGAAGTAGGCGCCGTTGAGGTTGGTGTTGACCGTCTTCAGGTACACCTCACGCGGCATGTCGAGGAACGAGTGGAACGGACAGATCCCGGCGTTGTTGACGAACACATCCACACCGCCAAATGCCTTGAGCGCGCCGGCCACCAGTTTGTCGCCGGTGTCCGGATCAGCCGCATCGCCGCCCACCTCCACCGCTTGGCCGCCGAACGCCTTGATTTCCTCGATCAACGAAAACGCCGCTTCAGTGCCTTGGCCGCTACCACTGTGGCCGATGACCACACGGGCACCCTGGCGTGCACATTCCCTGGCGGCGGCGCGGCCGATTCCACGGGAGGCGCCAGTAATAATCACGGTTTTGTCTGCAAGTAACATAAGTGAACTCCTGAAAAAAAGCGGCCTCAGCCGAGATAGTTGCCGTAACCGACCATGGCAATGGCACCGAGAATCACCGCGATACCCGCGGCCAATACGCCTTTGTTGGTGGCGCTGGTGCCCTGCCATTCGCGGAAATACAGGCCCCAGCAGTTGGATACGATGATGATAAAAGACATGTGCAACACCCACGAACTGGCGTCGTTCTGCAGGCGGCTTTCGCCCATGCCGTAGAAGAAAAACTGCAGGAACCACAGGGTGCCGGCACACGCCACCAACAGGTAGTTGCCAAGCAGCGGAGTGCTGCGGTCGGTGTAGTTGTGGAACGTGCGGTTGCGCCAGTTCAGCCACAGGCACCAGAGGCCGTTGGTGGTCAGGCCACCCCACATGATCACCATGAAGGTCACGTTGTTCTGGAACAGGCTGTTGGCGCCATGCTCGACAGCCGCGGCAGCCAGTGGGCGCCCGGCTGAAATACCGTAGCTGAAGCACGCGCTCAGCACCCCGGAGATCACCGCCACCAGCATGCCCTTGGCCACCGAGAACTCGCTGATGCTGGCGAATTTCACCGCTTCCGGCACCTCTCGTTCCTTGATCAGCCCGGCCTTGCCGCACACGGCGATGCCCACCAGTGAAACCGCTACACCCCACAGCACCCAATGCCCGCCTTGAGACGCGAGCATCGAGGTCAAGGTGCCTTCGGTGGCGTCGGTGAACAGGTCGCGGTACAGCGCCGGCATCAACGCGCCGAGGGCCGACGTCAGGCCCAGTACCAGTGACATGCCCAGGGACAGCCCGAGGTAGCGCATGGTCAGGCCGAAGGTCAGCCCGCCGATGCCCCAGAGTACGCCGAACAGGTAGGTCCAGAGCAGGGTGCTGCTCTCGGCCTGGCGCAGGATGTCGACCCAACCGGGCACGGTCAGCTGCGCGGCAATCAGCGGCACGATCAGCCATGACACCAGGCCACCGGTGATCCAATAGCTTTCCCAGGCCCAGCCACGGACCTTCTTGTAAGGGATGTAGAAACTGCCGGAGGCGAAGCCGCCGATGAAGTGCAGAATCACACCGAAGAGAATGATTTCCACGTAGTCGAATCCTTTTTTATTGTTGTGGTAGCACGCTGTTTCAGCCTGGGGTGAGGCTGAACATCGGGATCAAATCCACGCTGACGGGCGAGGCGTCCGGATGGCTGGGCATGATGTCTTGCATGTACTGCCACCACCGTTGCATCAGCGCGGTGCTCGGCAACGCGTCGAGGCCATGCTGGTCTTCGTGGGTCATCACGGCGAACAAGGCGTTGCTGGCCTCGTCGAGGAAGATCCGGTAGTCCACCACCCCGGCATCGCGCAGGGCCTGGGCCAGTTCGGGCCAGATCCCGTCATGGCGTCGACGGTACTCCGCGTGCTGGCCGGGGTTGAGGTTCATGCGAAAGGCTCGGGTCTGCATCACTGGCCTCCATGCGGTGGCGTGGGGCTGTAGATGCGCACCGCGTTGTGCAGGAAGAACTTGCCCTGTACGTCCTCGGATTTACTCGCCATGCAGGCCTTCACCAGGCCCAGGGTGGTGGCGAAATTGGCCAGGTGATCACTGTTGGGCCAGTCGCTGCCGAAGAAGCAGCGGTCTTCACCAAAGGCTTCCCACAGCACAGCCAAGCGGTCGTTGTAGAACGCCGGGTCGGTGATCAGTCCACGTGGACCGACCTGAGGGATTTCTGCGAGTTTGGCGAACACATTGGGCCGCTCTGCCAGGCGCATCAGGTCAGCGTGATACGCCGATTCTTCACCGGCGGGCACGCTGGCATTGGGCAGGTGATCGACGATAATGCGCAGCTCGGGCAAGGCGTCGCTCAGGTGCAGCAGCCCTTTGATCAGGCGCGGATTGGGGTTGGCGCTGTCGAGGCCACGGCCGCATTCGGCAAGCCGGCGCAGGCCATCAATGAAGCCGGGGCGCGCCTGGTCTTCGAGCAAGTCGCGGTCCCACAGGTTGCCGTAACGCAAGCCGAGGAATAGCGGCTCATCGGCCAAGGCATCCAGATCAGCCGGAAAGTCGCCGTGCAGCGGGTCCAGGTTGCCAACGAAACCGAGCATGCGCGGGTCGCTGCGCAAGGTCTCCAGCAACCAGCGGTTGTCGTCGCGCCATGGGCTGGCTTCAACGGCAATGGCGCCGATCACGTTATGTTCGCCTGCCAGCGCCCAATAGTCCGCCGGCAAATGCGCGGCATACAGCGCGTTGCCGGGCTCGGGCCAGGGAATACCCTGGGGGCGGCGCGGGTCGAACAGGTGCAAATGGCTGTCGATGATCGGCCCGCTGTAAGGGGTAAGGGGCATAGCGCAATCCTTCGGAACAATGGATGGGGAAGGGCCCGCACGCTACCGCGCCAGGGCCCGTTGCACCACTTCAGCTCTGCAAGTACACCGCATGGGTGTGGGTGTACTCGTACAGGCCGTGCTTGCCATCGGCGCCGCCGATCCCGGATTTACGCACGCCGGCATGAAAGCCTTGCATCGCCTCGAAGTTCTCGCGGTTGACGTAGGTTTCGCCGAACGACAATTCGCGCACCGCCTGCATCGCCTTGCCCAGGTCGCGGGTGTAGATCGAGGAGGTCAGGCCGTAGTCGCAGTCGTTGGCCATGGCGATGGCTTCATCCAGGTCGTCGACAATCTGGATCGGCAGCACCGGGCCAAAAATTTCTTCGCGCATGATTTCCATGTCGGCGTGGCAACCGGCCAATACCGTCGGCTGGAAGTGAAAGCCCTGGCCCAGGTCGGCGATCTGTCCACCGGTGACCAGCGATGCACCCTGGCTCAAGGCGGTGCGTACCTTGCGATTGACGCTGTCCAGGCCCTGGCGGTTGATCAGCGGGCCCATCTCCACATCGGCCTGGGCGATGGGGTCGCCGTAGCGGGTGGCGGCCATCGCGGCGCTGATGCGCTCGATAAACTGGTCGGCCACCTTGCGCTCCACGTACACCCGTTCGGCGCAGTTGCACACCTGGCCGCTGTTGATGATCCGCGAGTCGCGAATGGCGTTTACCGCGAGGTCCAGGTCGGCATCGGCGAGGACGATGGCAGGTGCCTTGCCACCCAGCTCGAGGTTGAGCTTGGTGATATGGGGGGCGGCGGCAGCCATGATCCGCGAGCCGGTGGCGACGCTGCCGGTGAAGCTGATCATGTCCACGCCCTTATGGGCGGTGAGGGCGCCACCGACGCGGCCATCGCCGCAGACCACATTGAATACCCCGGCCGGCAGGTCGGTCTCGGCTACCAGCTTGGCGAACTCGAAGCAGTTGTTCGGCGTTTCTTCGCTGGGTTTGATCACGATGGTGTTGCCGGTGAGCAACGCCGGGGCCATCTTGCGGGCGATCAAAAAGAACGGGAAGTTCCACGGCAGGATGCCGGCCACCACACCCAGGGGTTTGCGGAACAGGAAGATATTTTCATTGGGGCGGTCGCTGGTGATGATCTCGCCTTCAATGCGGCGCGCCCACTCGGCCATGTAGTCGAGGTAGTCGGCGGTGAAGTTGACTTCCACTTCCGCCAGGCCGCTGACCTTGCCTTGCTCCAGGGTAATGGTGCGCGCCAGGTGGGCGACGTTTTCCCGCAGCTTGGCGGCGATGCGGCGCAAGTGCCCGGCACGTTCGATCGCCGGTTTGCGCGCCCAGTCTTTTTGCGCATGACGTGCGGCAGCCAAGGCTTGGTCGATGTCTTCGGAGGTGGACGCCGGGACCTTCGACAGCAGGACGCCGGTAGCCGGGTTCAACACATCCAGGTGGGCATCGCTCGGGGTAAAGCGGCCGTTGATGAAGTTCTGGTAGACCGGTACGGATGACATGCTTGGCTCCTCAGTAGGTACGTGACGGCGCCTTGGCGTCGGCGGCTGGGCGATAGCGGGCCAGGGTCGACATGGCACCCTGGCGCAGCAGGCTGATGTCGATGGCCACCGCAATGAACTGGCAGCCCCAGGCTTGATAGCGGCGGGCGTCGTCTTCGTTGGGCGCGAGAATGCCGCAGGCCTTGCCGGCCGCCAGCGTGGCATTGACTGCGTACTGGATGCGCTCCTGTACCTCGGGGTGCCCGGGATTGCCGGCGTGACCGAGGCCGATGGACAGGTCGGCGGGGCCGATAAACACCGCGTCCACGCCTTCCACCGCCGCAATCGCCGCGACGTTTTCAACGCCGAGACGCGACTCCACCTGCACGATCAGGCACAGCTGTTCATGGGCGGTGTTGAGGTAATCCGACACGCCGTCCCAGCGGGTGGCGCGGGTCAAGCCGCCACCAACGCCACGAATACCGTGGGGCGGGTAACGCATCGCACGCACCAGGGCCTTGGCTTGCTCGGCGGTTTCGACCATCGGGATCATCAGCGTCTGGGCGCCGACGTCCAGCAGTTGCTTGATCAGGTTGGCGTCGCTGCTTACCGCGCGTACCACCGGGGCGGTGGTGTAGGGCGCCACGGCCTGGAGCTGGTTGAGCACGCTGGGCACGGTGTTGGGGGCGTGTTCGCCGTCAATCAGCATCCAGTCATAACCGGTGCTGGCGACGATCTCGGCGGCATAGGCGGTGGCGAAGCCGGCCCAGATCCCGTATTGCGCGGCGTCTTTACGCAGCGCGGCCTTGAAAGCGTTGTGGGGCATGTTCATGGCAGGAGTCCTCAGCGGTTGTACGGGCGATGCAATTGGCAATCGGGGTTGAGGTCCACGCCAAACCCGGGTTTGTCGAGCACCGAAAGGCGCATGCGGCCATTCACCGGCACGGGTTCACCGAGCAGTTGCGGGTGGAACATCGGCACCACTTCGTCTGCCTTGGGCGCCATCATCAGGAACTCGGCGAACGGGCTGTTATGGCGGGTCGCAACAAAGTGGTAGCTGTAGACCGACGAGCCGTGGGGCACCACCAACGCATTGTGGGCATCGGCCAAGGCGGAGATTTTCACCAGCTCGGTGAGGCCGCCGCACCAGCCCACATCTGGCTGGATAATGTCGCAGCACCCCATCTCCAACAGCATGCGAAAGCCCCAGCGGGTGGCTTCGTGTTCGCCGGTGGTAACCAACATGCCTTTGGGCACGTTGTTGCGCAGCGCGGCATAGCCCCAGTAGTCGTCGGGCGACAGCGCTTCTTCGATCCATTTCAGGCCGTATTCATGGGCGCCGGTTGCCAGTTTGGTGGCGTAGTTCAGGTCCAGGCTCATCCAGCAGTCGAGCATCAGCCAGAAGTCCGGGCCGACCCGTTCGCGCATGGTTGCCAGTTCCTCGAGGTTTTTGCGCAGGCCTTCTTCGCCTTCCGATGGGCTGTAGTGCAAGGGCATCTTGCCGCCGATAAAGCCCATCTTCTGTGCGAGGTCCGGGCGGGCGCCGGTGGCGTAGAACTGCAATTCGTCACGCACCGCGCCGCCGAGCAACTGGTGCACCGGCTCCTGGCGGATTTTGCCGAGCAGGTCCCACAGCGCCAGGTCGACACCGGAGATCGTGTTGATCACCAGGCCCTTGCGGCCGTAGTACAGGGTGGACTGGTACATCTGGTCCCAGATTTTTTCGATATCGGTGACGCGGGCGCCTTCCAGGAAGCGCGCCAGGTGCTTCTCGACGATATAGGCGGCGGGCTCGCCACCGGTGGTCACGGCGAACCCGACGGTGCCGTTGCTGGCCTCGATTTCGACCACGAGCGTGCCGAGTACGTTGATCCCGAAACTGCGGCGACTCTGGCGGTACTCGGGGTATTTGCTCATGGGGGTGCTGATGTGATCGTCGATCCAGTGGCCGTCTGCCTGGTCGTGGTAGTCCGCGCCGCCGCCGCGCAGCACAAAGGCGCGCACGTGCTTGATTGTGAGATTGCCCATGGTGTGACTCCTTGATTAAACAGTGGCCGGCGTGTTCGTCGCTTTATGGCCTGGGGAATGGATACCGAGTACCAGCAAGGCTGCGACTACAGTGGTGGCGGACAGCAGGTAAAGGCCGGCCGCAGGGGAGTGAAAGGCGGTTTCTGCCCAGTTCTTCAGCACCGGGGCGATAAAACCGCCGAGGGCGCCGAAGGAGTTGATCAGGGCGATGCTGGCGGCCGCTGCGCTGCCGGCCAGGTAGCTGGACGGGAAGGTCCAGAACACCGGTTGCACGGCGATAAAGCCCGAGGCGGCAAAGCACAGGGCGAGCATGCCCAGCAGCGGGTTGGCAAAGGTCACCGAGCAGGCAATCCCGGCGGCGGCCATCAACAGGGTCAGGGACGCGGTTTTGCGGCGCTCGCCGGTGCGGTCGGAATAGCCGGGAATCCACCACGCGGCGAACAGCGCGCAGACCCAGGGAATCGCCGAGACCAGGCCCACCATCAAGCCGACCCTGGTCCCCAGCAGCCCACCGACCTGGGTTGGCAAGTAGAACACCACGCCGTAAACGCTGGCCTGGATCAGCATGTACACCAGGCACAGGTACAGCACGCTGGGCTGGCACAGCACAGTGAGCAGGCTACGGCCGTGAGAGGTTTTGTGCTGGTCTTCGCGGTCGAGCAGGTCCTGGATCTGGCGGCGCTCTGCAACGCTCAGCCATTTGGCATCGGCGGGGCGGTTGTCCAGGTACCAGTAGGCCCAGATGCCAACCGCGGTGGCCATCAGGCCTTCCACCGCGAACAGCCATTGCCAGCCGTGCAGCCCAGAGAACCCGTCCAGCTCCAACAACAGGCCCGAGAGCGGGCTGCCGAAGATGAAGGCCAGGGGCGCGCCAAAGTAAAAGAAACCCATGGCCTTGCCGCGCACGGCAGAGGGGAACCAGTAGGTGAGGTAGAGAATCACCCCGGGGAAAAATCCGGCTTCGGCCACGCCCAGCAGGAAGCGCAACAGGTAGAAGCTGGTTTCGTTATGGGCAAACATCATGGCGGCGGACACCAGGCCCCAACTGACCATGATCCGGCACATCCACAGGCGGGCACCGACGCGATGCATGATCAGGTTGCTCGGCACTTCCAGCAGCGCATAGCCGACAAAAAACACCCCGGCGCCAAAGGCGAAGGCGGCATCACTGAGGCCGGTGTCGGCCTGGAAGGCTTGCTTGGCGAACCCGACGTTGGCGCGGTCGAGGAAGGCCATGATGTACATCAACAGCAGAAAGGGCAGCAGCCGCCAGGAAATCTTGGCGAGCAAGGACGCAGGCAGGGTCTTCATTGTTCAGTCCAGTTGTTTTGTTCTTATGGGAAGGACTGTACGGCGCTCCATCTATACGCTACAAATCGAATCTCGCTTACAACTGATAACCTCAGGGTATCGATAACAAGGAAAAAAATGAGTAGTCCCGCAATCTCCCGCAGCCTGTTCAACCGCCTGCGCTACAAGCATCTGCATATGCTGGTGGCCTTGAGTTCCAGCCAGAACCTGCACCGTGCGTCCCAAAGCCTGAACATGTCGCAGCCGGCGGCGACGCGCATGTTGCGCGAGATCGAGGATATGTTTGCCTGTGACCTGTTCGAGCGCCTGCCCCGGGGCATGCGCCCGACGGCACTGGGCAAGGAATTGATCCGCTTTGCCGAGTCGGCGCTGAGTGGCCTCGACCGCTGCGCCGAGGAACTGATGATGCGCCAGCAGGGCGGCTACGGGTATTTGTCGATCGGCACCATCATGGGCGCGGCGCCGGACCTTGTGATGGACTCCATTGCGCAGATCAAAACCCTCAACCCGCAGATGCGCATTCGCATCATGGGCGATACCAGCGACCAGGTGATCCAGTTGCTGGAGCAAGGCCGCATCGACCTGGCCATCGCCCGGCGCAACGCCGCCACCGACAGTGAGCATTACACCTTTGAGCCCCTGGGCAACGAACGCATGCTGGTGGTGGTGCACGCCGGCCACCCCCTGGCCCAGCGCGAGCATCTGCCGCTGGCGGAACTGGTCAGTGACTGGCCGTGGATCCTGCAACCGCAAACCAGCCCGGCGCGCATTGGTTTTGATGAAGCATTGCAACACCTGGCCTTGCCGCAGCCGGCGGACATTATCGAGTGCAGTTCGGTGTATTCCATGCAGCAACTGATTCAACTCACCGACGCGATCATGGTGCTCTCGGAAAGCGCCCTGCGGGATTACTTGAAAATGGGCCTCGTGGTCGCCTTGCCGGTGGTGCTGGAGGTGCAACTGGCACCGTTCGGGATGCTGCTGCGCAAGGGCGACCCGGTGAGCCGCGAGTTGGGGTTGTTTATCGACATGCTCAGGCAAAAGGCCGCAATGCTTTAAACATCGTGTGCAAAAGAACGTGGTACGCCGGCAGGTTATTAAATAGAATGAATCTCATTTGAGACTGACTCGCGCCGCGCAGGTTACTTGCCATGAATGATGCTGTAGTGCCGACGCACCTCGCTGAACCCAGCCTTCACACGTTCTATCGCGACCACCGCAGTTGGCTCGAAAGCTGGCTGCGGCGCCGCTTGGGCAACGCCTGGGATGCGGCCGACCTGAGTCAGGACACGTTCCTGCGGGTGCTGGCCAGCGCGCAGCCGATTGCGCAATTGCAGGAGCCCCGGGCCTATCTGGTAACGGTGGGCAAGCGCTTGCTGGTGAATTTTCACCAGCGGCGCAGTCTGGAACAGGCGTATCTCAATGCGTTGATGCAGTTGCCGGAGGCTTGCGTGCCGTCGCCGGAGCAACGCTGGTTGCTGCTGGAAACCCTGCAAGCCCTGGATGAATTGCTCGACGGTTTGCCGGCGGTAGTGCGCCGCGCGTTTCTTTGGAGCCAGCTGGAAGGACTCGCCTATCGGGAGATTGCCGAGCGGCTCAAGGTGTCCGAGCGTACGGTCAAGCGCTACATGGCCCAGGCTTACGAGCATTGCCTGCTGGTGGAACTGTGAGCCGTACTGCGCCGGATCTCGCCCGGGCGGCGGCGCAATGGCTGGCGTTGCTGGAGTCCGGCAGCGCCACCGAACGAGATCACGCCCGCCTGCAGCAGTGGCGTGACAGCCATCCCCAGCATGAGCAGATCTGGCAAAAAGCCCAATCGCTGCGCCAACGGTTTACCGACTTGCCGCCAGCGTTGGCCATGGCCAGCCTTGATCGTCCGCAACCGGGACGGCGTGCAGTACTCAAGCGTGCCTTGGGCGTCGCCGCGTTGTTGCCAACCGCGTGGTTGCTCAGCCGGCAATTGCCTATCGACGTGTGGCGCGCCGACCTGCACACCGCTACTGGCGAACGCAAGCGAGTGCCGCTGTTGGATGGCAGCAGCCTGCAACTGAATACCGCGAGCGCGGTGGACGTGGATACGGCCCGGCGCCGTGTGACGCTGGTGGAAGGGGAGATGGCGTTGACGGTGCCGGGGGCTGGTGCGCTGACGGTGCAGACGCGTTATGGCCAGGTGATCGTCAGCCAGGCTGAAGTGTGTGTGCGGCAGTTGTCTTCCGGGTGTTTGGTGTCGGTGTTGAAGGGCGCGGTGCAGGTGCAGGACCTGCGTGGGCAAGTGGCGACATTGCAGGGGGGGCAGCAGGCACGGTTGCAGGCGTCGGGGATGGGCGCTGCGGTGGGGTTTGATGCGTTGCAATTGGGTTGGCGCGACGGTGTGCTGACTGCGCAGAACCAGCTGTTGGGTGATTTTTTGCGGGAGCTGGAGCGGTATCGGCCGGGTGTGCTGCGCTGGGACCCGAGCCTTGAAGCGCTGCGGGTCACTGGGAGTTTTCAGTTGGCTGATACCGATCGAATTCTTGCGTTGCTGGCGTCGACGATGCCGCTGCAAGTGCAGTCCCGTACGCAGTATTGGGTGACGTTGACGCCGCGTAAATCGGCTGCTTGATGCGATCCTTGTGGGAGCGGGCTTGCTCGCGAAGAACCTGAGAGCGCCGCGTTGAATCAGGATGCCCGCGTCATCGTTAACGACCTTCGCGAGCAAGCCTGCTCCCACATTTGAACCGTGCCCGCTTTAGCTTTTGATTTTGGGCGGACTCAACACGTGCCTTTCAGATCACATGCGCCCGCTGCAGCTCAGTCAACGCCAGTGCCTTGAGCCGCGCCAACAGCGGATCCCGCCGATCCCGCGGATGCACCAGCTCCACCGCCAGCTCCTGGCGAATACTGCTCGGCCGGTTATCCATCACCAACACCCGGTCACTCAGGTACAGCGCCTCGTCCACATCGTGAGTCACCAGCAGCAGGGCGATCCCGTGGTGCTCGGCCAATTGCAGCAGCAGGTCCTGCAGCTTCATGCGGGTAAACGCATCCACCGCGCTGAACGGTTCGTCCAGCAACAGCACCTGCGGTCGTGAATACAGCCCGCGAGCAATCGCCACCCGTTGCGCCATCCCGCCAGACAACGCCTTGGGCAGCGCCTGGCCAAAGCCTGTAAGCCCCACTTCATCGATCAACTGCGCAACCCAGGCCCTGTCATAGCCGTCGTCATCGCTGAAGCCGATGTTTTGCTCCACCGTCAGCCAGGGCATCAGGCGCGGCTCCTGAAAGACAAAAGCGACCTCACCACCGCCTTGCAGCAGTTCCCCCTGATAGTCCTTTTCCAGCCCGGCGACGATCCGCAGCAAGGTGCTTTTGCCACAGCCGCTGGGCCCCAGCAAGCTCACCGCTTCCCGGGGTTGCAGGGCCAAGTGGACGTTGGTCAGTACGGTGGTCGCGCCGAAGCTCTTACGCTCGACGCGAATATCCAATAGCGCTTCACTCATGTTCAATGCTCCGGACCTTGGCCGTTGAAGGTATCGCGCCAGGCCAGGCAGCGTTTTTCCAGGGCAGCCAACAGGCCGTCGCTGATCTTGCCCAGCAGCGCCAGCACGATGATCGCCGCCAGCACAATGTCAGGCCGTGAGGTTTCCCGGCCATCGCTGAGCAGGTAACCCAGGCCCTTGGTGGCGGCGATCAACTCGGCCGCCACAAGGAACATCCACGCCAGGCTCAAGCCGCTGCGCAGGCCGGTGAACAAACCGGGCAGGGCGGCGGGCAAGAGGATGCGACGCACCAGGCGCGTACGGCTGAAGCCATACATCTGCCCGACTTCCACCAGCTTGCGGTCGATATCGCGTATCGCCGCAACGCCATTGAGGTACACCGGGAAGAACGCGCCGATGGCAATCAGCACGATCTTCGAGGTCTCATCAATGCCCAGCCACAGCAGCAACAGCGGCACCCAGGCCAGGCTCGGGATCGAGCGCAGGCCGGCGAAGGTCGGCTCCAGATACGCCTCGGCCTCGCGGCTCAAGCCGACCCAGGCGGCAAACACCAACGCCAGGCTGGCACCAATGGCGAACCCCAGCAGCACCCGCAACAGGCTGGCGCTGATGTGTTTCCACAGCGCGCCTTCGGCGAGGTCGGTGAGGGTCACGGCGATCTCGCTGGGGGCTGGCATCTGGTAGGAGGGCAGCCAACCGATGCGCACCACCACTTCAAGGATCACCAGGATCAGTACCGGCAACGCCAGGCCCTTGATTCGCCTTGGCCAGGCGCTGCGCTGCGCGGTGACGGAGGGCGCAAGCGCGACGGGCAGGGTTTCGCTTTTGCTGCTCATGACGCTCCCCTTATGGACGAGGCAAGGCCTGGCCGAAGCTTGGGTCGATCAACTGGTCGATCACCTGATCCACATTCACCCCACGGCGCACCAGTTCTTCCGACACCAAAATCGGCGCGGCGGCCTTGGACGACACCACGTCCTGGGACGTGAGCAATGGGCTGCTCAGGTCGGTACGGGATAGTTGCAGCTTGGCCACGTCGAGGGGCAGGCCGGACTCGTCGGCCAGCAGCTTGGCGAATTCATCTGGGTGCTTGACCGCCCAGTTGCGAGCTTTTTCATAGGCGCCGAGCACCTTGGCGATGGTCTGTGGATGCTCCTTTGCGTATTTGTCGGTCACGCTGACCACGCCGTAGCTGTTGAAGTCCTTGTTGCGGTACAGCAGGCGCGAGCCCGCCTGGATTTCGCTGGCGGCCATGTGCGGGTCGAGACCGGCCCAGGCATCCACATCACCTTTCTCCAGGGCGGTACGGCCATCCGGGTGTTGCAGGTGCACCAACTCCACGTCGTCCTTGCTCAGGCCGGCTTTCTGCAGGCTGCGCAGGGTGAACAGGTACGGGTCGGTGCCTTTGGTGGCGGCGATTTTCTTGCCCTTGAGGTCGGTGACGCTCTTGAACGTCGAGTCCTTGCGCACCACCAGTGCGGTCCACTCGGCGCGGCTGTACACGTACACCGACTTGATCGGGCTGCCATTGGCCCGGCTGAGCACCGCCGACAGGCTGGCGGACGAGGCGAAGTCGACGCCGCCGCTGTTGAGGTATTCCAGGGAACGGTTGCTGCCCTGGCTCAACACCCAGCCGACCTTGGTTTGCGGCAGCGCTTCTTCAAGCCAGCCGAAGTGTTTGAGCACCAGGCTCACCGGGGAGTAGTAGGCGTAGTCCAGGTTGACTTGCGCAGGGTCGGTTTCCGCTGCATGGGCCAGGGGTTGCAGGCTGAAGGCGAGGGCGCAGGCGCCCAACAGGGTATTGAAGAAGGGTTTCATGGAACAGCTCCGGACAAGGCGGGAAAAGAGAAGGCTTTTCTTATATTCAGAAAATTCATATGGCATGTTCCATCATGCGTTATAGGAATATGCAGTCTCTGTGCCAGCGTCTTTGCAGGGCAGGGCAACACCCTGGCGTAGCAGCTGTCGAGCCCAAGCGAGGCTGCGTTCGCGGTGCTTCAGACAGACCGCTGACGCATCCTCGCTTGGGCTCGACAGCTGCTACGTGGGGAGTGGTTGGGAGTGGGGAGGCGGGCACTTTGTTGAATCACTGTTGGCTGTGCAACAGCTTTCATATGTTTTTATGGAATAAATAAAGAGTTATATATTCCTTTTGTTGGTTTCACGAATAGGGCACTTTGAGTGCCTGCGCATTCGTGCGGATTGACCCAACAGACCAAAGGAAAGCCGACATGACCATTAAAGCGATCAACGTGCGCAACCAGTTCAAAGGCGTGATCAAGGAAATCCTGATCGGCGAAGTGGTGTCCGAGATCGACGTGCAAACCGCGTCGGGGATCGTGACGTCGGTGATTACCACACGCTCGGTGCGTGACCTGGAGTTGAAGGTGGGCAGCGAAGTGATTGCCTTTGTGAAGTCGACTGAAGTGTCGATCGCCAAGCTGTAAACCCGAGTCCAGTTGTGAACCCAATCCAAATGTGGGAGCGGGCTTGCTCGCGAATGCGGTGTGACAGTCGACATCTACAATGACTGATCCACCGCTTTCGCGAGCAAGCCCGCTCCCACATTTTGTTTTGCATACAGCCGTTGGAGGGTTAGTTGAGCCGAGGCCCGCCGCCCGATGGCCGGGACCCAGGCTTCTCATCCGAAGCATCCGGCAGTGCCTTGGGCGTTTCGCTCGGGTCCTTGTAGTCCTTGTGCAAATCCCCATCCAGCCGGTTGCTCGACGAGCCGCCGCTTTGTGGTGTGGAGTCGAAATGCTCCCACTCCGATTGCTGGAAGCGGAACAGGCTGTCATCGGTCGGCGTGTCGCGGCCGTGGTAGTGGTGTATCTCGTAGTGGGCGTATTCGACCTTATCCGCCCAGTTGTCCTGCAGCAAACCGTCGCCGGCCAGGTCGCGGTACCAGTCGTTTTCCTTCTCGGTAGCCTTCTGTTTTTTATTGTGGTCGACGAAGTAACCGATGATCCCGCCTACCACCGCTAACACCACGCCCACCAGGAACAGCGGCCCGGTCAGCGCCGCCGCCGTGCCTGCGCCAAACAGCGCCGCCGCACCCAATACCCCGGCCGACGCGCCGAACGCACCGCCCGCCACTTGCAAGCCACCTGCGGCCTGAGCCAACGGGTCTTTGCTGTCCACGCCGCTTTTGATCGCCAGGGCGCCGAGCACAATGTCGGCAAAACCACCGGCAATGTCCGTCGCCGGGCCCAACACCTTGATCACGGAACCGGCGATCTTCGCCGATTGGGAGGCGCCAAGCTTGGCCGCACCGGCTGCCTTGAGGCCGTCATCCAGGTGAGTGGCGAGGCCTTCGGTAGCTTCGGTTACCGCCTTGTCGCCCTCGCCAAACAGCTTGGCCACGCCGTCGTACTGGCTGTCGGGAACCGCGTCCAGGGCCGCAGCGATTTCCTTGCTGACCTTTGAGTCGATTTCGGTGGGCTTGCTGAAGTCGATGACTTTGCCGGCCGCACCTTCCTTGCCCCAGATTTCCGGCAGGGTCTTGTCCAGGCCGAGGAAGTCCACCAGGCCGCCCTTGCCCAGGGCTTCGCCGATCTTGTCACCGAGCTTGACGAAGTGGCTGGCGCCGCCGGCAAAACTCAGGAAGTCCTTGGCGATGGTCATGCGTTGGGCCGGGGTTTCGCCGAGCTTGCCGCCTTTGCCCACCAGTTGGTAAATCCCCGAGAACAGGCTGACGCCGGCGCCCATCGAACCGAGGATGCCTTTGCTGTTGAGGGTGTTGAACACTTCGCCGAGCATGCCGCGATCCGCCACCGGGATATACGGTTTGCTCAGGGCGGTTTTCACGTCGGCTTCGCTGATGGTGCCGCTGTTCTTGTAGACGTCGCCGAGTTCTTCCAGGGCCTTGGTCACGGCCGAGGATTTCTCCTTGCCCTCCAGGCCCTCGTTGAGGAATTTCTCCAGCACTTCCTGGCTGCGGCGCGGCAGGTCCAGCAGGTTGCCCTTGAGCACGCCCTTGAGCAGGCCGAACAGGTCCTTGGTGGCCAGCTCCTTGTTGTCGTCGGAGATCTTGCTCGGGTCCGAGAGAATCTCGTTGAGGTCGGTGGTGAGGCCGTCGGCCTGGATATTCTGCGCGGCCTTGGTGGCGGCTTCCGGATCGAACAGCGACAGCGAGGTCAGGGTGTTGCTCAGGTCCTGCTGGGCTTCGTGGCTCTTGCCCTGTTTTTGCAGGTCCTTGAGGTACAGCACATAGTCAGGGTTGCTGGTCAGGTCGAGAAGCTTCTGCTTGATCTCGTCCTTGTTGGGCAGGTGACTGATGGCGTCGTCCATCTTGGTCTTGTAGTCGGCCTGCACCGTCGGGTCCTTGAACAACTCGCCGATCTGCTCCTGCACCGCCTTGCCGTCGATGATGTCGTGCATGTCGGCGGAAGTGAGCTCGGTCTGCTTGTCATCGAACTCGCGCCAGGTGGTGTTGAACGGGCGCTTGGATTCTTCGTAGCCGGTGATGCCATGGCCGTTCTGGTAGGCGGCCTGGGCTTCCAGGGCACGGACCAGTTTGGCCCGTGGGTCGTCTTTGGGAATCGAGCCGTCCTTGACGCCGGCGCGGTAGGTGTCGATCAGTTCGGTGGTGGCCAGTTCGCTGACGCTCTGGGTCGGCGACTTGTCGTCGTCCTTGTCGGCATGCACGCCGGTGTCGAGGTTGAGCACGTCCAGCTCATCGTTGCTCGGCAGGTTGTACTTGGCGCGGGTCTCGTCGACGGTGCCGGCGCTCCAGGCTTCCCACTTGGCAACCACTTCGTCGTAGAGCTGCGGGCTGAGTTCCTTGGAGACGATGACCTTGCCTTCGCTGGTTTCATAGCGGATCAGGCCGTCCCCCAGCTCGTCGGGAGAACCGAAGGTGATCTCGGTGTTCTTCAGGAAGTCATTCGGCCCGGCCAGCTTGTAGCCGGCGTCTTCACTGGAGTGGATCTTGCTCCAGGTGTCCTGGGCGGTGGCCACGCTCTTGAACAGTTCCGGGCTGACGTCGGCCGATACGACGACCTTGGTGCCGTCGTGGGTTTCATAGGTCAGCACATTGCCTTGCTGGCCTTCGATCCAGCCGAAGCCCTTGTAGTCGTTCAGCTCCGGCGCCTTGGTATTGGCGTCTGCCAGGGTCGAGCCGTCGTTGAGCGCGGACTCTACGGCGGCCTTTTTGTCGGGGTTGGTGTAGACCTCGTGCAGGCCTGCCAGGTAGTCGAACAGCTTGGGATTGTCGTCGCGGGCCACGACCATTTTCTGACCGTTGCTTTCAAAGCGGATCAGGCCGGGGCCCACTTCATCCTTGGGGCCGACGGTGGTGCCGGCGTAGGGCGGCCACACTTCGTTGTCGCTGGCGCGCTTATAGCCGGCGTCTTCGCTGCTGCCCAGGCCGGTGAAGCTTTCATAGGCTTCCTTGGCTTTCTGGAAGGCCTCGGGGTTGTCGCGCTGGCTGATGACGAACTTGTTGCCGTCCTGGGTCTCGTAGCGGATCACGCCGGGGCCGGTTTCGTCGGGCGGGCCGAGGGATTTGTAATCACCGAGCTTTTCCGGGGCCGTGGCGTCGCCGCCCAGGCGCTGGTAGCCGGCGGCTTCGCTGGCGTTGACGCCGGAGAGTGCCTTGAAGTCGGCGCTGACTTGCTTGAACAGCTCGGGGCTGTCTTTTTCGCTGACGATGACTTTCTTGCCGTCCTGGGTTTCATAGCGGATCAGGCCGGGGCCGACTTCGTCCGCCGGGCCGATGGCCTTGTAGTCCCCCAGGGTGGTGGGCGGTGCGGCGTCCTTGGCGGCCAGTTCATAGCCTTGTTCCTTGCTGGCAGCGAGCCCTTGCGCGGTTTTGTCGCCGGCCTCCACCTTCTTGTTGTTGGCGCTGTTCTTGAGCAGCACGTGGAACGCCGCGCCGGACTTGGGCGGTGTGAGAGGAAGGGCTTTGGGGTCGGTCGAGCGGTTGAGCGGCTGGGTCGTCATGCCATGGAACTCCTGCTGTTACCGGTGGGACGAATCGGCAAAAACAGTAACAGCAGGGGTTCGGCGGTCGTTGCGAAAAGTTGTGAATTGCGCCTTAACGGTGACGCAGGCTACGTTCCAGGCGGGCGATGCCTTCTTCCAGCATGGCCCGTGGGCAGCCGAAGTTCAGGCGCACGAATTGCTGGCTGTCATCGCCGAATTCAATCCCGGCGCTCAAGCCGACCCTGGCCTGTTCGAGGAAGAACCGTTGCGGGTCGTCCAGGCCCAGGGCGCTGCAATCCAGCCAGGCCAGGTAGGTGCCTTGAGGCGCATGCATGACCACGCCGGGCAGGCGGGTTTGCACGGCGTTCAGCAGGTAATCGCGGTTGGCTTGCAGGTAGGCCACCAGCGCCTGCAGCCAGTCGCCGCAGTCGCTGTAGGCCGCACGCGTGGCTTCCAGGCCCAGGGGGCTGACGCTGTCGACCATGCCGCAGCGGGCTTGGTTGAAGCGCTCGCGGATCTCGGGATTCTGGATCACCGCGAAGCAGGTCTTCAACCCGGCGACGTTATACGCCTTGCTCGCCGACATCAGGGTGATGGTGCGCTGGGCAATCTCGGGGCTGAGGCTGGCGGTGGGAATATGCCGGCGGCCGTCAAAGCACAGCTCGGCGTGGATTTCATCGGAGACGATCAGCGCACCCTGGTCCAGGCAGGCGCTGGCCACGGCCAGCAGTTCCTCACGGGGGAAGACCTTGCCCATCGGGTTGTGCGGGTTGCTCAACAGCAGCGCCCCGGCGCCGGTGAGGGCTTCACGCATTGCCGGCAACGGCGTGAGGTACTCGCCTTCGGCGCTCAGCTCAAATGGCACTTCGATCTTCGGCAGGTTCCAGTGGCCGGGCGCCAGGCGGATCGGGCGATAGTTGGGGGTTTGCAACACCACCGGTTGGCCGGGCTGCACAAATGCGTGCAGCGCCATGTTGAAACCAGGCTCGACCCCCGGCAGGAACAGCAACTCATCCGGCTGTACACGCCAGGCGTACTTGGCCCACAGGTCGGCGACGATCGCCTCGCGCACGCCATCGCAGGCCACGCTGTAGCCGAGGATCTGTTGACCGAGGCGCTGGTGCAGCGCCTGAAGCACAGCCGGTGGTGCGGCGATGTCCATGTCGGCAATCCACATCGGCAGAACGTCTTGCGGGTAACGACTCCACTTGGTGCTGCCGGTGCCGAGGCGGGAGTGGATCGTGTCGAAATCAAAGCTCATGGGTGGCTCGTATCAGGGAGGCGGGCGTAGAAATGGCGCTGATTCTAGCGCCATTAATTTTACGCGCCAGCGCTGATTGCCGCCCGGGCGCCCGCTTGCCGGTCAAATGCCTCGGCCAACTGCGTGTGGGCCTGTTCCAGGCTGCGCTGCACGGCGGCTGCGCCACGCACCATGGCCCCCAGATAGACGAAATCCACCGCGTGAATGCCCACGGTTCCAAGGATCGCCTGCAGGTAGGGCGTGAGGAAGTCGGGCTCGCGGTTTTTTCGCGAACTGCCGGAGCTGACCAGTACAAAGGTGCGCCGGTCCTTGAGCAAGCCGACTTTCTCAAACTGCGGATTCACCGTGAAACTGCGGTGGATGCGCACCACATGGTCGATCCAGCACTTGAGGGCCGCCGGCACCGTGAAATTGTGCACGGGGGTGCAGATGATCAACAGGTCACAGGCTTCCAGCTCGACAATCAGTTGCTCGGAGCGCTCGGTTGCCGGGCCGCTCAAGCCGCCGGGCGTGGTCAGGGCGTTGGCGTATTCCCGAGTCAGCGCCGGCAAGCCCTGGCCGCCGTAGTCGCGTTCGACCACTTCGGCCTCGGGTGCCTGTTCGCGGAGCAGGGCGCGGGCCAGGCGGAAGGTCTGGGCGGCCTTGCCGTGGGGGCTGAAGCTCAGTAGCAGGGCGCGGGTCATTGGTCGAGGTCCTGTGAAAAGTGCATCCCCAGTGGCAGCAGGCCCTGGCGAAAATAGAAGCGTTGGGCCAGGGCCATGTGCATGCCGGTGTCCAGCACCAGGTAGCGATAACCCAGGCGGCGGGTGTGCTGGCGTACCTCGTCCAGCAGGCGCGCACCCAGGCGTCGGCGTTGCAGGGAGGCGTCCACCACCAGGTCATCGACGTAGATAAAGCGCCCATACAGCAGGTTTTCCGTCAGGCGATAACCGGCCAGGCCCAGCACCTGGCCGTTTTCCCGGGCGGCCAGCAGGCGGTAGCCGGTTTCGCGCTGGCGCTGAATCTGCTGGACGAAGGCGTGCGGGTCTTCGAGCTTTGGCCGCAGTTGCTGCATAACGGCAAAGCAGGCCAGGCAGTCGGCGTCGCTTTCGATGTGCACAAACTCAACAGAGTCATTCATGGTTGCCGTGCTCCATGTGCGCTTTTACGGCGGCAGGGACTTTGCGAAAGCTGATGGCGACGCGGTTCAGGGCGTTCATCAGGGCGATAGCCAGGGTCAGGTCGGCAATTTCCTTGTCATCGAAGAGGGCCTTGGCCTCGGCATAGTGTTCGTCCGGCACCTCGGTTTGTGCGACCTGGGTGACCGACTCGGCCCAAGCTAACGCGGCGCGTTCACGCGGGCTGAACAACGGCAACGCTTCGCGCCAGGCGGCCAGCAGCATCAGCTTTTCCAGGCTCACGCCCTGTTTGAGCAGGTCGCGCGAATGTGAGTCCAGGCAGTAGGCGCAGCCGTTGAGTTGCGAGACCCGCAGGTACACCAGGTCAATCAATTCCTTCTCCAGGCCGCAGCCGTGGATGTAGCTGTGCACCGAGCCAAGGGCCTTGTAGCCGACGGGCGCCGCCAGGGCGTAGTCGAGACGGTGTTGCATGGGGTGCTCCTTGTTTCGTGAAGTGATGCCGTCAGTGTGGCGGCCGGGTCGCCGGCTCAATAGGGCCAAGAATGGACAAGCGGGTTGGGACAAGATCAGACTTCAGGGCTGATTCACTGTGAGCCGGATAACGATGTCGTCACTGCCCAAATACCAGGAGATCTACCGGCGCTTTCGCCAGGCCATCGACCAGGGCCAACTGCGCCCCGGTGAGCGGGTGCCGTCGGTGCGCAGCCTGGCCCAGGAACTGAAGGTGGCCCGGGGCACGGTGGAGACGGCCTACCAGTTGCTGGTGAGCGAAGGGTTCTTCCTGGCGCGGGGCCAGGCGGGAACAGTGGTGGCCGAGGCGCTGCCGCAGCGCTCGATCAAGTCGTTGCCGGTTGAACCCGAACCCGTGGCGCCGGCGTCGGCCCCGCGCCTGTTGCAGTTGGGCTTGCCGGCGCTCGACAGCTTTCCGCGCAAGCTGTGGGCGCGGCTGGTCACCCGGCAAGTGCGCCGAGTCGATGTGAACAGCCTGGCCATGGGCGATGTGCGTGGCGCCCGCTCGCTGCGTGTGGCGATCGCGCAATACCTGGCGCTGTACCGGGGCGTGGAGTGTTCGCCGGAGCAGGTGTTCGTGTGTGCCGGTTACTCGGCGTGCCTCGCGCTGGTGTGTGATGCGCTGCAGATGGCCGGCCAGCCATGCTGGTTCGAAGACCCGGGCTACCTGCATGCGCGGCAACTGCTGCTGCACCTGGGGGCGCAGTTGGTCCCGGTGCCGGTGGACCACGACGGGCTTGATGTGGAGGAGGGCATACGGCGTGCGCCCGGCGCCCGGCTGGCGATTGTCACCCCGGCCCACCAGAGCCCTCTGGGGGTGGCCCTCAGTGCTGCGCGGCGCCATCGCTTGCTCGATTGGGCACAGGCCCACGGCGGCTGGGTGGTGGAAGACGACTACGACAGCGAGTTTCGCTACAAGGGCCAGCCCCTGGCCGCGCTCAAGAGCCAGGACACGGCCGACCGGGTGATCTACTCCGGCAGTTTCAGCAAGATGCTCTTCCCGGGGCTGCGCCTGGGTTATCTGGTGGTGCCTCGGGCGCTGCTCCCGGCCTTTGAGGCCAGCGCCGGCGTGCTGCAAAACCGCAGCGCCGAATTGTTGCAAGCCACCACGGCGGACTTTCTCGACCAGGGCCATTTCACCCGCCACCTGAAAAAAATGCGCCAGCTCTACACCGCACGGCGCGGCTTTCTGGTGGAGGCACTGGCCAGTCATTGCGGGGCGCTTTTGCAGGTGGATGAGCAGTCCGGCGGGATCAACCTGCTGGCGCGGCTGCGGGTGGACGTCTGCGATCAGGCCGTCGCTGCGGCCGCCGCACGTGCCGGGCTGGGGATACAGGCCGTGTCGGGCTGGAGTATCGAGCCCGGTGGTCAGCAAGGTCTGTTGATGGGCTTCACCAACCTGGCGACTCGCCAGCAAGCGGTGCAAGCGGCGCTGGTGTTGCGCGAGGTCATCGACGGCGCTTTATGAACACCGGTTGAACATCTTCATTCGCCACATCGGCCCCGAGCTTCTACCCTGAAGGCATAGCCCTCAGGACGCCAAGCGCTCATGTACAAAGACCTGAAGTTCCCGGTTCTGATCGTACACCGCGACATCAAGGCCGACACCGTTGCCGGCGACCGCGTCCGGGGCATCGCCCGGGAGCTTGAGCAGGAGGGCTTCAGTATCTTTTCGGCGGTGGACTACGCCGAGGGTCGCCTGGTGGCTTCGACCCATCACGGCCTGGCCTGCATGCTGATTGCCGCCGAGGGCGCCGGGGAAAATACCCATCTGATGCAAAACATGGTGGAGCTGATCCGCCTGGCGCGGGTGCGGGCGCCAAACCTGCCGATCTTCGCCCTCGGTGAGCAGGTCACCCTGGAAAACGCCCCGGCCGATGCCATGAGCGAGCTGAACCAGTTGCGGGGCATTCTTTATCTGTTTGAAGACACCGTGCCGTTTCTTGCCCGGCAAGTGGCCCGTGCGGCTCGCGCCTACCTTGATGGCCTGTTGCCGCCATTCTTCAAGGCCCTGGTGCAGCACACGGCGGATTCCAATTATTCCTGGCACACCCCCGGTCACGGCGGCGGCGTGGCCTATCGCAAGAGCCCGGTGGGGCAGGCGTTTCATCAGTTCTTCGGGGAAAATACCCTGCGTTCGGACTTGTCGGTGTCGGTGCCGGAGCTCGGCTCGCTGCTGGACCACACCGGCCCGTTGGCCGAAGCCGAGGCGCGGGCAGCGCGCAACTTCGGCGCCGATCACACCTACTTCGTGATCAATGGCACCTCCACCGCCAACAAGATCGTCTGGCACTCGATGGTGGGCCGGGATGACCTGGTGCTGGTGGACCGCAACTGTCACAAGTCGGTGTTGCATTCGATCATCATGACCGGCGCCATCCCGCTGTACCTGTGCCCGGAGCGCAATGAACTGGGGATCATCGGGCCGATTCCCCTGAGCGAGTTCAGCCCCGAGTCGATCCGCGCCAAGATCGAGGCCAGCCCGCTGACCCGAGGCCGACCGGCCAGGGTCAAGCTGGCGGTGGTCACCAATTCCACCTACGACGGCCTGTGCTACAACGCCGAGCTGATCAAGCAGCAACTGGGCAACAGTGTCGAGGTGCTGCACTTTGACGAGGCGTGGTACGCCTACGCGGCGTTTCATGAGTTTTTCGCCGGGCGCTATGGCATGGGCACTTCGCGCACGGCCGACAGCCCGCTGGTGTTCACCACGCACTCCACGCACAAGTTGCTGGCGGCGTTCAGCCAAGCGTCGATGATCCATGTGCAGGATGGCGGCGTGCGCAAGCTGGACCGCGACCGCTTCAACGAAGCGTTCATGATGCATATTTCCACCTCGCCGCAGTACAGCATCATCGCCTCCCTGGATGTGGCGTCCGCAATGATGGAAGGGCCGGCGGGGCGGTCGTTGCTGCAAGAGATGTTTGACGAAGCCCTGAGCTTCCGACGTGCCCTGGCCAACCTGCGCCAGCACATCGCCGCTGAAGACTGGTGGTTTTCCATCTGGCAGCCGCCGCTGGTGGCGGGCATTGACCGGGTGGTGACGGCGGACTGGCTGCTGCAACCCCAGGCCGACTGGCATGGCTTTGGCGATATCGCCGAAGACTACGTGCTGCTGGACCCGATAAAAGTCACCCTGGTGATGCCTGGCCTGAATGCCGGCGGGGCTTTGAGCGAGTGCGGAATTCCCGCTGCGGTGGTCAGTAAATTCCTCTGGGAACGTGGGCTGGTGGTGGAAAAGACCGGGCTGTATTCGTTCCTCGTGCTGTTTTCCATGGGCATCACCAAAGGCAAGTGGAGTACCCTGCTCACCGAACTGCTGGAATTCAAGCGCAGTTATGACGCCAACGTGAGCCTTGCTGTCTGTTTGCCATCGGTGTTTCAGCAGGGCCCGGTGCGGTATCAGGGATTGGGTTTGAAGGATCTGTGCGACCAGTTGCACAGCTGTTACCGCAGCAATGCCACGGCCAAGCACCTGAAGCGGATGTACACGGTACTGCCGGAAATCGCGATGAAACCGGCCGACGCCTACGACCTGTTGGTCAAGGGCGAAGTCGAGGCGGTGTCCATCGACGCTTTGCCAGGTCGGGTCGCAGCGGTCATGCTGGTGCCTTACCCGCCGGGCATTCCGTTGATCATGCCGGGTGAGCGCTTTACCGAATCGACTCGCTCGATCATTGATTACCTGGCGTTTGCCAGGACGTTCGATAGCAGTTTCCCCGGCTTTGTTGCCGATGTTCATGGACTGCAACACGAAGATGACGGCAGTGGTCGTTGTTACACCGTCGACTGCATCAAGGGTTAAGGATGTTTATGCAAGCTGTAATGAACCCGAAGTACCCGGGCCTCAGTGTCCGGGTGGCTGACGAAGGATTTGACGCCTACGTGTGGGGGAACGACTTCAGCTTTGAAGTCAACGCCTACGGCAAGCCGGAAATGGGCAAGCGCGTCGACCAGTGGGCGGTGGAGCGTATCGTGCCGTACCGCAAATGCTACGGCATCGATCCCGAGGAATTCGCCAGCTTCCGTGACGCGGCCGACAGTGCGGTGTTCATGGCCTACCTCGATGACCGGCCCGTGGGGCATATCGTGGTCAGCACCAACTGGAACGGCTTTGCCCATGTGGATGAGCTGGCGGTGGTCTTGCCCGCGCGGCGCCACGGGGTGGCCAAGGCGTTGCTGGACGTGGCGCAGTTCTGGAGCCGCAAGAAGAACCTGCCGGGGATGATGCTGGAGACCCAGAACAACAACCTCGGTGCCTGCCGGCTGTATGAGCGCTGCGGGTATGTGATGGGCGGGATCGACCACCTGCGCTATCGTGGGATTGATCCGCAGACGCGCGAAGTGGCGATTTTCTGGTATCGGTTGTTCAAGACAGAATTGGAAGCAGTCTGAGCTGCACCGATCAACTGTAGGAGCCGTCGAGCCCCAGCGAGGCCGCGATGGCGGTGTGTCAGGCAACCTCTTTATCGACTGTGCCGCCGCCTTCGCAGCCTCGCTAAAGCTCGACAGCTCCCACATTCGATTTGCGCAAGCCGAGTACTTGCGACCGAACACACAACTCCCAGACTTCCCCCCGACCCCCTGTGGGAGCCGTCGAGCCCCAGCGAGGCCGCGATAGCGGTGTATCAGGCAACCTCTTTATCGACAGTGCCGCCGCCTTCGCAGCCTCGCTGAAGCTCGACAGCTCCCACATTCGATTTGAGCAACCCAAGTACTTGCGACCGAACACACAGCTCCCAGACTTCCCCCGATCCCCTGTGGGAGCCGTCGAGCCCCAGCGAGGCCGCGATAGCGGTAGGTCAGGCAACCTCTTTATCGACAGTGCCGCCGCCTTCGCAGCCTCGCCAAGGCCCGGCAACTCCCACATTCACGGCAATGTGCTTGTCAGCAGGTTTTCAGCCTTCTCGGTGACAATCTCCAGCAGCGCATTCAAGGCGGGCGATGGCTCGCTGCCCTTCAGGGTCAACGCATACAAGGTCACCACAATCGGCGGTGACAACGGGCACGCATCCAGCCCGGCTTCCCGTGCTCCGCTGGCGGTGAACGGGTCGACAATCGCCAGGCCTTCCCCGGCTTCTACCATGCTGCGCATCATCTGATACGTCTGCACCCGCGTTTGCACCACCGGCAGCGGGCGCAGGGCTTGCAGCTTGCTGTCCAGCAGGCGGCTCAGCGGGTCCTGGCCTTCAAGGCCGATCATCGACTGCCCGGCCAACTCCTGTAGCGCAATGTATTTCTGCCGCGGCTTCAGCCAGCCATGGGGCGCGAGCAATTGCAGCTTGCCATGGGCCAGCGGTTGGCTGTGGATTTGCGGGTGTTCCGGGTCGTGCAGGCTCAGGCCGAGGTCGGCTTCGTGCAGCAGCAGGCTTTTGACGATGTCCCGGGTGGAATGGCTGGAGAGGTTGCACGGCGTGTCTTGGAAACGTCGGCGCAGCACGGCGATCGCCTGGGGCAGCAGTTGATTGGCCAGCGGCGGGGTGCACAGTGCGCGCAAGGGCGGGGCATGGTGGTGCTTCAGGCTGCTGGCCAGGCGTTGCACCGGCTCAAGGGCTGCATAGAGGTGGGCGATTTCGGCCTGCAGCTCAAGGGTTTCCCGGGTGGCCTGCAAGCGTCCGCGCACACTGGCGAACAGCATGAAGCCCAATTGCAGCTCGGCATCCTTGAGGGTTGCGTCCACATCGGCCACGGGCAGTTGCAACCATTCGGCGGCGGTGCCGAGGTGTCCGGTCTGTAAAATCGCTTGAATGACTTCGATATGACGTAAACGCATGGCCGGAGTCTATGTTCAGCGCGACGTGGATTCAATGGCTCAGGCCCGGGCGTGGAAAAAAGACCCGCCACGGCAGCGCCCCAACTAGACTTGCACGATCAAGTCCCTTGGCGCCTGCAACCAGCAGGTCATACAAAGGGCGTATCAACCAGAGGATCCACGGGGGAGCCTTATCGATGCTCGGTAAAACAGACACGCGCGGGTTTTCGTTGTGGGACCTGCTGGTGGTGGTGCTGGTGGTCGGTGTGTTGGCGGTTGCGGTGGGGCCGCGGATCTTCGGCGACGTGACTCAGTCGGAAATCGCCACGGCCAAGGTCCAGTTGAAAGAGCTGGGCAAGGCAGTCGAGCGTTTTCATCAAGATGTAGGGCGTTATCCTACCGACGACGAGGGGCTGGCGGTGTTGACGGTTCAGCCAGCGGGAGAAGGGAAGTGGCGGGGCCCCTATCTCAAGGATCAGGACATGCTGACGGACCCTTGGGGCGTGGCCTATCAGTACCACTATCCTCCCAGCCAGGCCAAAACCAACTTTGATCTGTTCTCGTTCGGCAAGGACCGGACACTGGGAGGCGTCGGCGATAATGTTGATATCGCCTATGGGGAATAACGTCTTATGAAGCGTGGATCGTGGCGGATTCGCGGGTGATGATAGTGCCCGACTGAATCAGCCTGAACTCATCGCCATCCAGTTTTTCTACGCGGTCGCCAATGGCCAGCTTGTAGGTGGTGGTGGGCGCCGAGCCAGCCAGGCCGTCGAGGGGCGGGTTGGATTCCTGGAACTCATGCACCGAATAAACGCGACCTTCCGCGTCTCTGGCATGGAACTGTCCGACAAGTACTGCTGCCATCTGTTTAGAACCTCTGGAGATAAACACTCGATTTGCGGTTCTGTAGACCGTAGGAGAGCGGGGTAGTTTACCTATTGAAAAAAAATACTATTCGTTGACTTTTTCAGACATTACTTACAAATCCATCTGCGGTGTAAACGTCCCTGGGGATTGCAAAAACGCGCTGGTGATAGCGTCGCGCAGGCTCTATAACTACAAACTCCTTAAGTCAGAAATCGGGAAACCCCAATGAGCAAGGTCTACACGATTGCCGTACTGGTCGGCAGCTTGAGAAAAGAGTCGATCAACCGCAAGGTCGCCCTGGCACTGGCCGAGTTGGCGCCCGCCAACCTCAAGTTGAACATTGTCGAAATTGGCGATTTGCCGCTCTACAACGAGGACATCGACGGTGCTGCACCGCCGGCAGCCTACAGTACTTTCCGTCAACACGTGCGTTCATCCGACGCGGTGTTGTTTGTGACCCCCGAATACAACCGCTCCGTGCCGGGTGTATTGAAGAATGCGATTGACGTCGGTTCACGTCCTTATGGCCAGAGTGTCTTCAGCGGCAAGCCGGGTGCGGTGATCAGTGTGTCTCCCGGCGCCATCGGCGGTTTTGGGGCCAATCACCATTTGCGCCAGTCGCTGGTGTTTCTCGATGTGCCGTGCATGCAGCAGCCGGAAGCCTACCTGGGCGGTGCGGGCAGCGTGTTCGATGAGTCGGGCAAGGTCTCGGAAAAGACCAAGCCGTTTTTGCAGGCGTTTATCGACGCCTATGGCAAGTGGGTGGAAAAACAGCACGGCTGATCAGCCGTGCGAAAAAAGACCCCGCTATTTAAGCGGGGTCTTTTTTGTCTGCGGTCAGGCCGCGTGGTCGGCCACTACGGCGCTATTAACGCAGCCAGTTGGTTTTCGCCAACTCGATCACCTCATCACCGCGTCCGCTCATCACCGCCTTGAGCATGTACAGGCTGAAGCCCTTGGCCTGCTCCAGCTTGATGCTCGGCGGCATCACCAGTTCCTGGGTGGCGGTGACCACGTCCACCAGCACCGGGCCGTCGTGGGCCAGGGCGCGGCGCAGGGCCGGTTCCAGGTCTTCGGACTGCTCTACGCGAATACCGAGGATGCCCATGGCGTTGGACATGGCGGCAAAGTCCGGGTTTTTCAGCTCGGTGCCGGTATCCAGGTAGCCCGCCGCTTTCATCTCCATGGCGACGAAGCCCAAAGAAGAGTTGTTGAACACCACCAGTTTCACCGGCAGGTTCAACTGCGCCAGGCTGATGAAGTCCCCCATCAGCATGGTAAAGCCACCGTCGCCAGACATCGAAATCACTTGGCGCCCGGGAAACGCGGCTTGCGCACCGATGGCCTGGGGCATGGCGTTGGCCATCGAGCCATGGTTGAACGAGCCGATCAACCGGCGCTTGCCGTTCATTTTCAAGTAACGCGCCGCCCAGACTGTCGGCGAGCCAACGTCGGCGGTGAAGATTGCGTCGTCGTCCGCCAGTTCGCTGAGCAGGCGCGCAACGTATTGCGGGTGAATTGGCCTGCCGGCCTTTGACGGTTCCGCCAGGTCATCCAGCCCTTGGCGGGCTTTGTCATAATGCTTGAGCGAGGTTTCGAGGAAGCTGCGGTCCGTCTTGCGGGTCAGGCGCGGCAGCAGCGCCTGGATGGTCTCGCTGACGTCAGCTGCAATGCCCAGGTCCAGCGTGGCACGCCGGCCCAGTGCCTGCGGGTTGCGGTCGACCTGGATGATCTTCGCGTCGGTCGGGTAGAACTGGCGATACGGGAAATCGGTGCCGAGCATGATCAGCGTGTCGCAGTTGAGCATGGCGTGGTAGCCGGAGCTGAAGCCGATCAGGCCGGTCATGCCGACGTCGAACGGGTTGTCCCACTCCACATGTTCCTTGCCGCGCAGGGCATGCACCACGGGCGCGCCGAGGGCGTCGGCCAGGGCCACCACCTCATCGTGGGCGCCGGCACAGCCGCTGCCACACAGCAGGGTGACTTTGCCGCTGTGTTCGAGGATGTCGGTGAGGCGTTGCAGGTCCTGTTCCGCCGGCAACGTGCGCGGTGCCAGCAGGGCCGGCCACGGTTTGAATTTATCTTCTACTTCCAACAGTGACACATCCCCGGGAATCACCACCACCGCAACGCCGCGATTGAGGATCGCCGAGCGCATGGCACGGTGCAGCACGTGAGGCATCTGCTCGGGATTGGTCACCAGCTCGATAAAGTGGCTGCACTCCTTGAACAGTTCCTGGGGATGGGTTTCCTGGAAGTAGTTCAGGCCGATCTCGGAGGAGGGGATCTGTGCGGCAATGGCCAGCACCGGCACGTGGTTGCGATGGCAATCGAACAGGCCATTGATCAAGTGCAGGTTGCCGGGGCCGCAGCTGCCGGCGCATACGGTCAGTTCGCCGGTGGCGGCGGCTTCGGCACCGGCGGCAAACGCGGCCACTTCTTCGTGGCGCACATGCATCCACTCGATGCTGTCCATGGTGCGCAGGGAGTCGGTCAGGCCGTTGAGGCTGTCGCCGGTCAGGCCCCAGATGCGCTTGATGCCCGCCTGTTCAAGGGTGGTCGCCAATTGCTGGGCCAGGGTGATTTTCGCCATGAAGAACTCCAATCGTCAGTGAGGGTAAAAAGCTGCTGATCAGTTAAGGACAGTTCCATGGCGCTGAATGCTCCCCGCTCAATGTGAAGAATTGGTCATCGCAGCGCGATATTGCCGAGTGCGGCGGGCGATAAACAGTTGGTCTTTTATCAACGCCAGCAGCGGCGTCACCCCGGGTTTCGGCTGGCGGCCACGGCTCAGGCGGCGAAGCTGATAACGCACCACTGCCATGTTCGCCAGGCTGGCCAGGGGTTTGCGCTTCCAGCGGATCGGCGGCAATTGCGGGTTGAGATCACGGCCGGCGCGCCATTGCTTGATCAGGTGCGGCTCCAGGGTCAGGGCAGTGGCGATCCCGGCCATGGCGATGCCGCTGTCCAGGACTTGCTGCACGATCGGCAAGCGCCGGATGCCGCCGGTGACCATCACCGGCATGTTGGCGACTTTCGCCAAGTCGCTGGCCATCTCGATGAAATAGGCTTCGCGGGCCAGGGTGCGTCCGTCGCGAGCCTCGCCTTGCATGGCCGGGGCTTCGTAGCTGCCGCCGGACAGTTCCAGCAGGTCGATGGCCAGCGGGTTGAGCTGCTCGACCACGGCATGGGCGTCGGCGGCGTCGAAGCCACCGCGCTGGAAGTCGGCGGAATTGAGTTTCACCGCCACGCAGAAATCCGCGCTCACGGCGGCGCGCACGGCTTTGATCACCTCCAGCAACAGCCGAGCGCGGTTTTCAACGCTGCCGCCCCAGCGGTCTGTGCGCTGGTTGCTCAAGGGCGAGAGAAACTGGCTGAGTAGGTAGCCGTGGGCCGCATGGATCTGCGCACCGCTGAAACCGGCTTTTTCGGCGAGACGCGCGCTGGTGGCGAAGCGCGAGATGACGTCCTGGATATCGTCCTCGGTCATGGCCTTGGGTTGGGCGAACATCTTCGAAAAGCCGCCGAGATCGAGGGCCACCGCCGAAGGTGCCAGGGCCTGCTGGCCGAGGTTGGCCATGGTCTGACGACCCGGGTGGTTGAGCTGTACCCAGAACTGCGCGCCCTTGGCCCGGCCAATCGCGGCCCATTGGCGAAACTTGTCCAGGTGACGTTCGTCTTCCAGCACCACGCCGCCGGGGCCGGTCATGGCACGGCGATCAATCATCACGTTGCCGGTCAGGATCAGGCCGGGCTCGCCGTCGGACCAGGCTTGATACAAGCGCATCAGGGCCTCGGAAGGCGCCTGGTTCGCATCCGCCATGTTCTCTTCCATCGCCGCCTTGGCGATGCGGTTACTGATGAGCTGGCCGTTGGGCAATTGCAACGCTTCAAAGGGCGACATGCTTGACTCCTCACATTGGGAGCGCTCAGGCTAAGCTTAAAGGTCACTTTAAGGTCAATGGGGTTGGCGATGAATATTGGTGAACTGGCGGAACGCAGCGGCTTGGCAGCCTCGAAGATTCGTTTTTACGAAGCCCAGGGGCTGATCCAGGTCGAGCGACAAGGTAATGGCTATCGCCGTTATCCCATGCAGACGTTGCAGACGCTGCAATTGATCCAGGGCGCTCAGCGCGCCGGTTTCAGCTTGCAGGAGTTGAAGGCGCTGATGCCCGACGATTCGCCGAGCGAGGCGAAACGCGCCGATATCATCTTGAGGCTTGAGCGCAGGATTGCGCAGATAGAAGAGCTTCAAGCCCGAATGGACCAGAGCAAGGCCGAGTTACGCGCGGTGATCGCCACGATCCAGGCGCACCCGGAAGGCACGCCGTGCACCCAGGCGCAGGACAAGGTCTGGGCCTCAATCGAGGCGCATAAAAAAACGCCGCGCATCTGACGATACGCGGCGTTCGTTTACAGCAACAAAACCTTAGGCTTGAACCACAGGGATGTTGGCGCTTGCAGCAATTTCACGGAACTCGGCGATCTGGTCAAAACTCAGGTAGCGATACACGTCGCTGGCCATGGTGTTGATCTTCGCGGCGTATTCCATGTACTCCTCGACGGTCGGCAGGCGACCCAGGATGGAAGCCACCGACGCCAGCTCGGCCGAAGCCAGGTAGACGTTTGCGCCGTCACCCAGACGGTTCGGGAAGTTACGGGTCGACGTCGATACAACTGTCGAGTTCGGCTCTACACGTGCCTGGTTACCCATGCACAGCGAGCAGCCCGGCATTTCCATGCGCGCGCCAGCCTTGCCGTAGATGCCGTAGTAGCCTTCTTCGGTCAGTTGGTGAGCGTCCATCTTGGTCGGCGGCGACAGCCACAGACGGGTTGGCAGCTGACCCTTGACCTGATCCAGCAGTTTACCGGCAGCGCGGAAGTGACCGATGTTGGTCATGCACGAACCGATGAACACTTCGTCGATCTTCTCGCCAGCAACGCTGGACAGCAGACGGGCGTCGTCCGGATCGTTTGGCGCGCAGAGCACAGGCTCCTTGATGTCGGCCAGGTCGATCTCGATGATTTCAGCGTATTCGGCGTCAGCATCGGCAACCATCAGCTCAGGGTTGGCAACCCAGGCTTCCATCGCTTGGGCACGACGTTCCAGGGTACGCGCATCGCCGTAGCCTTCACCGATCATCCAGCGCAGCAGGGTGATGTTGGAGTTCAGGTACTCGGTGATGGATTCTTTCGACAGCTTGATGGTGCAACCGGCAGCCGAACGTTCAGCCGAGGCGTCGGACAGCTCGAAGGCTTGTTCGATGCTCAGGTTGTCCAGGCCTTCGATTTCCAGGATACGGCCGGAGAAAGCGTTCTTCTTGCCTTTCTTCTCTACGGTCAGCAGGCCAGCCTGGATCGCGTAGTAAGGAATGGCGTGAACCAGGTCACGCAGGGTGATACCAGGTTGCATTTCACCTTTGAAGCGCACCAGGATCGATTCCGGCATGTCCAGCGGCATGACGCCGGTGGCGGCGGCGAACGCTACCAGGCCGGAACCGGCCGGGAACGAAATGCCCATCGGGAAACGGGTGTGGGAGTCACCACCGGTACCGACGGTGTCCGGCAGTAGCATGCGGTTCAGCCAGCTGTGGATGATGCCGTCGCCCGGACGCAGCGATACGCCGCCACGGGTCATGATGAAGTCAGGCAGGGTGTGGTGGGTGGTCACGTCGATCGGCTTTGGATAGGCCGCGGTATGGCAGAACGACTGCATTACCAGATCGGTGGAGAAGCCCAGGCACGCCAGGTCTTTCAGTTCGTCACGGGTCATGGGACCGGTGGTGTCCTGGGAGCCGACGGTGGTCATCTTCGGTTCGCAGTAGGTGCCTGGACGAACGCCAGCCACGCCGCAGGCCTTGCCGACCATTTTCTGCGCCAGGGTGTAGCCCTTGTCGCTTTCAGCCGGGGCTTCCGGCAGCTTGAACAGGGTCGAAGGTGGCAGACCCAGCTCGGCGCGAGCCTTTTCGGTCAGGCCACGGCCGATGATCAGCGGGATACGACCGCCGGCACGGACTTCATCCAACAGGACCGGAGTCTTCATTTCGAAGGTGGTCAGGACTTCATCGCTGTTGTGCTTGGTGACTTTGCCAGCATGCGGGTACAGGTCGATCACGTCGCCCATGTTCATGTTGGTAACGTCGAACTCGATTGGCAGTGCGCCGGCATCTTCCATGGTGTTGTAGAAGATTGGAGCGATCTTGCTGCCGAAGCAGAAGCCGCCAGCGCGCTTGTTCGGCACGTAAGGCACGTCGTCGCCGAAGAACCACAGTACCGAGTTGGTGGCCGATTTACGCGACGAACCGGTACCGACCACGTCACCGACGTAGGCGATCGGGAAGCCCTGGCCGCGCATTTCTTCGATCTGCTTCATCGGGCCGGTCTTGCCTTGCTCATCCGGCACGATGCCTTCACGGGCCATTTTCAGCATGGCCAGGGCGTGCAGCGGGATGTCAGGACGGGACCAGGCGTCCGGGGCAGGGGACAGGTCGTCGGTGTTGGTTTCGCCGGTGACCTTGAACACGCGCAGGCTGATCTTGTCGGCCAGGGTCGGGCGGTTCTTGAACCACTCGCCGTCGGCCCAGGACTGGATCACGGCTTTGGCGTGTTCGTTGCCGTTCCTGGCTTTTTCCGCGACGTCGTGGAAAGCATCGAACATCAGCAGGGTGTGCTTGAGTTGGGCGGCAGCGACGGGGGCCAGGGTGGCGTCGTCCAGCAGCTCGACCAGGGTCACGATGTTGTAGCCGCCTTGCATGGTGCCGAGCAGTTCAACAGCGCGTTTCTTGTCGATCAGGGGAGAAGTGGCTTCGCCCTTGGCCAGGGCAGACAGGAAACCGGCCTTGACGTAGGCAGCTTCGTCAACGCCTGGTGGAATGCGGTTGGTGATCAGGTCAACGAGGAATTCTTCTTCGCCAGCCGGGGGATTTTTCAGCAGCTCGACCAGGCCTGCGGTTTGTTCGGCGTTAAGCGGCTGGGGAACGATACCCAGGGCTGCACGCTCTTCGATATGTTTGCGGTAGGCTTCAAGCACAGTTATTACCCTCATCAGTGGTCCCACGGGACGCTCATCCAGAAATGCACGGCACGCATGCGCTCAGGGGCTTTTTGGGCCGTAGAGCCAGCGCTGCCGGCAATCCTCACAGAAGCTGCTTTCAAAGTTTTACGCCTGCAGAACGGAGCTGATGAGGGTTGGCGCTGGCTATTTACCGGGTAAATAACCATCGCCAACACCGTTCTTTAGGAACGACTGTGCTCGTGACGCTTTGAAAACAGCTTCCAACGGATTATTGGCGCCTTACAAGGCCGGATGATTCTACGGCAAAAAAATTCTAAACGTAAGTTGCCGCGCCAAGTTTGCAGGGTGATCAACCTTAGACAAAGGGCTAACATGTGCAACTGTTTCGCTGATTTGTGCGTTGTCGACCATGTCTAACCAAACCATCAAGACCCCCTGCGTAGGCCTGTGCTCCACGGTTTACGGCGATCTTGTGTGCCGGGGGTGCAAGCGGTTTCACCATGAGGTGATTCAGTGGAACGGGTATAACGAGGAAGAAAAACGTGCGGTTTGGCTGCGGCTGGAGCAGTTGTTGGTGCAGGTGATGGCCGGGAAGCTTGAGGTGTTTGACCCTAAAATGCTGCGGGGGCAGCTGGAGCAGCGCAAGATTCGGTTTGTGCCGCATCAGTCGGAGTACTGCTGGGCGTATCAGTTGATTGCTCGGGGGGCGCGGGTGATCAGCAATCTTGAGGCTTACGGGATGGTATTGATGCCGGAGTTTCGGGATTGGGGGTTGCCTGAGTTGCGGGATGCGATTGATCGGGAGTTTTTTATTTTGTCCGAGGCGCATTATCAGCGGTATATCGCGCCGGGGTTTCTCAGGGATGCGTTTGGGGGGTGATTGAGTACATATCCGTTATTTGGGTAACGGCCGCTTATGGTTCCGCTCTTACAGCGGGTCACTTTTGGCAAACGCCCCAAAAGTAACCAAAAGGTCTTTGCCCCACCACTCGGTGCCTCGCTTAGGCTCGGCATGCCCGCACTCCGGCCCGGTTC
>NZ_JACAPJ010000062.1:0-326 GCF_013385765.1 Pseudomonas sp. C8002 | reverse complement strand
CCAGCAGCCTCAATCTGGTCAACAACGTGCCGACGCCGGGTGGGCAAAATGACGGGCATGTTTACCAGGATCGCACTGGCGGCACCGTCGCCAATGCGTTCTACATCGACAACAAAATCGATATCGGCAAGTGGACCGTCACGCCGGGCATTCGCTTTGAACACATTGAAACCAACTGGCATGACCGCCCGGTGGTTGCCTTGAACGGTGTGCGCACCGTGGAAAAGAATCGCAAAATCAATAGTAACGAGCCGTTGCCGGCGTTGAGCGTGATGTACCACATTTCCGATGCCTGGAAAGTCTTCGCCAACTACGAAACCTCATTC
>NZ_JACAPJ010000061.1:0-582 GCF_013385765.1 Pseudomonas sp. C8002 | reverse complement strand
CACCCCTTGAATGTCTTCAGGGCTGTAAACCTGCTGCGACCACTGGGTCAGCGCCGCCACGTTACGGTGAGTAATGGCCACGCCCTTGGGCAGGCCGGTGGAGCCGGAGGTGTAGATCACATAGGCCAGGTTGCCGGCGTGGACCGCAACGTCCAGATCCTGATCATCAACTTCCTGAGCATCCACAAGCAGCACGTCAATCGAAGCATCCACCTCAAGCGCCACAGCAGCCTGGGTCAACAACACCCGCGCCTGGCTGTCCTTGAGCATGTAGGCCACGCGCTCGGCCGGGTAATCCGGGTCCAGCGGTACATACGCGCCGCCCGCCTTGAGCACCGCGAGCAATGCCACGACCATCTGCGCACTGCGCGGCATGGCCACGCCAACCCGCACTTCAGGGCCAACACCCAGCGCCACCAGCTTGTGGGCCAGGGCATTCGCCCGGCCGTTCAACTGGCGGTAGGTCAGTTGCTCATCACCCCAGATAACCGCCAGGGCGTCGGGCGTACGCTGCACCTGGTCCTGAATCTGTTGATGGATGCACCGCTCACGCGGGAAGTCCAGGCCATTGGCGTTCCAGGT
>NZ_JACAPJ010000060.1:0-485 GCF_013385765.1 Pseudomonas sp. C8002 | reverse complement strand
ATCTGGCAGGACGTGCTCAAGGTGCCGCAGATTGGCGTCAGCGATAACTTCTTCGAGCTGGGCGGCGACTCGATCATCTCGATCCAGGTGGTCAGCCGTGCGCGCCAGGCCGGGATTCGTTTTACCCCCAAAGAGCTATTCCAGCACCAGACCGTACAAGGCCTGGCCTCGGTGGCGCAGTTGGGCGAGGGCGCACTGCTGATCGATCAGGGCCCGGTGACCGGCGACAGCGTGTTGCTGCCGATCCATCAGGCATTTTTCGATACGGCGATTCCCGAGCGGCACCACTGGAACCAGTCGGTACTGCTCAAGACCACGCAGCCGTTGAACCCTGAACATCTGGAACAAGCCCTGCACGCCTTGCTGGTGCAGCACGATGCCTTGCGCGTGAGCTTCGTCCGGCAGGCCGATGGCTGGCGAGCGACTTACCAGCCGGTCAGCGAGCAACCTTTGCTGTGGCAACGCAGCATCGTCGACGCTTCGGC
>NZ_JACAPJ010000059.1:0-982 GCF_013385765.1 Pseudomonas sp. C8002 | reverse complement strand
CGAGATGATCGAGTCGCCGCCCAGCTCGAAGAAGTTATCGCTGACGCCAATCTGCGGCACCTTGAGCACGTCCTGCCAGATCGCGACGATGCGCTGTTCCAGCTCGTTATGGGGCGCGATATAGAGTTTGTGTTGCGGCTCAAGATCCGGTTGCGGCAAGGCCTTGCGGTCGAGTTTGCCGTTGGGGGTCAGCGGCAGTTGCTCAAGGAACAACCACTGGGTGGGCACCATGTAATCCGGCAAGTGTTCACGCAAGCTGGCTCGCAGGGCGTCCTGGGTCGTTGTGGCCTGCGACAGCACCACGTAGGCAACCAGTTGCTGGCCGTTCGCGCCGTCCAGGGCCAGCACCACCCCTTCACGCACACCTGGGTGGGCCAGCAGGCGACTTTCGATTTCTCCCAGCTCGATGCGCAGGCCACGAATCTTCACCTGGTGGTCGATGCGGCCAACGTATTCGATCACGCCGTCATTGCGGTAACGGGTCAGGTCGCCGGTGCGATACAGACGATCGCCGGTGGTCGAGAACGGGTTCGGCACAAACTTCTCGGCGGTCAGCCCCGGACGCAGTAGATAACCACGGGTGATGCCCTCACCGGCCAGGTAAAGCTCCGCCGCCACGCCGACCGGCACCGAGTGCAATTCAGCGTCGAGCAGGTAGCTGGCGGTGTTGGCCAACGGCCTGCCGATATTGGCCTGGCCACCGGCTTCGCGGCGGGTCCAGGTGGAGTAAGTGGTGTCTTCCGACGGGCCATACAGGTCGTAAACGTGCTGCACATGGGCATGCTCGTACAGCGCATCCACCAGCGACTGCTTCAGCGGTTCGCCCGCCAGATTGATGATGCGCACGCTTTGCGGGATTTGCCCGGCACGCTGCAAGGCTCCCATCGCCGAAGGCACGCTGTTGATCAGGCGCACCCGGTCTCGGGCCGCCAGCTCCGGCAGCTCCAGGGCATTGCGGGCACCGACGATAAAGCCGCCGCCG
>NZ_JACAPJ010000006.1:0-196549 GCF_013385765.1 Pseudomonas sp. C8002 | reverse complement strand
GAACCGGGCCGGAGTGCGGGCATGCCGAGCCTAGGCGAGGCACCGAGTGGTGGGGCAAAGACCTTTTGGTTACTTTTGGGGCGTTTGCCAAAAGTGACCCGCTGTAAGAGCGGAACCATAAGTGGCCGTTACCGCAGCAACGGATATGTACCCAATACAGCTACCGCGCAAGCACCATGGCAAAATACCCAAACACCGTGAGCAAAATCCCCGACACCGCATACGCCACCGGAAACCCAATCCACGGCACCGTACTATCAATTTCCTTGGCCGCCTCCCGCGCCGGCCCCGAGTGACTCCGCGCCCCCGCAACACCGCCCATGAGAATCGCCGGGTTGATCTTGAACACATGAAAACCCACAGCCCAAACAATAAACGGTGGAATCGTACAAGCCACGAACCCAAGCAAAAAGATCTTCAACGCAATGATCGCGCTAATCTGCGAAACCAAGTTAGCCCCCGCATTCACCCCCACAATCGCGACAAAGAATATCAACCCCATGTCCTCCAGAATGTTGCGCGCCGCATTCGGGGTATTCCCAAAAAAACGCACCCGCGACACCAGCGACGAGACGATAATCCCCGATACCAGCAACCCGCCCGCATTGCCCAGCCCCACCGCCGCACCGAACGCCGGCACCTGAATCAGCCCGATCAACAACCCCAGCACCATACCCAGCGACAGCGTCAGCAAATCCGTCGCCGTACTCGCCCGCCCCGCCTTGCCCAGCAACGCCGTGGCCTTGTCGATGGCACTGCGCAAGCCAATCAAGTGCATCACATCCAGGCGCTGCAACCGCGTTTCCAGCCCCACCGGAATCGGCGCACCACCCCGCTCAATCCCCACCAACTGCACCTGCCCGGCAATCGGCGACTGGCTGAATTCCTTGAGCGCCCTGCCCACGGCATCCTTGTGGGTCACCAGAATCACCGCCTCATCCAGCGGTATATTCAACGCCCGGGCATCCGGTACTTCCGGCCCGATCAGGCCCATGTGATCGGTCAGCGCATCCAGGCTGCCGCCCAGGGCGATCACATCGCCCAGCTGCAACACCAGCGTCGGATCAGCCCCCAGCAACTCTTCACCACGCTCGACGTTCTCGATCTGGTACAACGCAAAGCGCTGGCGAAACTGCGCGATGCTCTGCCCCACCAGCTCCGGGTTCACCAGGCGATAGGCCCGCAGGTCAAACGGCCGATACCCACTGAGCCCGGCATCGTCGACGTTCGGCACACCGTGCTCCACCTCGAATGCCTTGGCCGCCTTGCGCGCATCCACACCCCACCAGCGCGGCAGATACTTGCAGATCAGGATGATGCCGACCGTGCCCCAGATATAGGTGATGCCGTAAGACAGCGCGATCATCGCGGTGGCCGCCGCCGCCGTGGTGCCCGGTGGCAGCGGCACCACGCCCGAGGTAATCGCCTGTTCGGCGGAGCCAATCGCCGCCGACATGGTTTGCGAACCGGCAAGAATCCCGCCCGCCGCGCCCACCGGCAGGGATAACAGCCGCACGCCGAGCACCACGATACCCAGCCCGAGGAACGAGGACAGGATCGCCAGGAAGGTGAATTTCAGGCCATCACCCTTGAGACTGTTGATGAACGAAGGCCCGACCCGCAGCCCGACGCCGTACATGAACAGGTAATAAAACAGGCTCTTGGTAAAGTTATCGAGTTCGAAATGCACGCCGTAGTAAGACGCCCACGTCGCAATCGCGCAGCCGATCACGATGGCCCCGGCCACCGCGCCCAGGCCATAACCCTTGATGGTGCCGCGCCCGACCCAGACGGACAGGCCAACCACCAGGAACAGCAGGATGTAGGGGTTGTCGTGCAGGAAAGTAAAGAAGGCAGTCACGATGATTCGTACCTGGCGATGCAACGCTAAAGGCACCGGGCCTCGAGGCCCGGTGAGTGTTCAGTGCGTTCAGTCGAGGTTCGGGGTGTCGGCCGGGATGACCGGGTCGGCGATGGCGCCATGGCTGAAGCTGGGGCCTGCGTCGGAATGCTCCACCGGGTTTTTCTGCAGGTGGGCAACGGCCTTGCGCAGGTCTTCCAGCAGCAACGCCACCAGGTCACGGCTCACGCCATGCCGTACCAGGATGCGCTGTACCACGACGTTCTGCCGATCGGACGGCAACGGGTATGACGCGATCTGCCAGCCGCGCATGCGCACGCGCTCCGACAGGTCGTAAAGGCTGAAGCCGTGGTCGACGCCGTCCTTGAGCTTGTAGCAGACCGCCGGCAGCCCATCCTTGCCGTCGTACACCAGTTCCAGCGGGGCAAACTTGGTGATTTCCGAGGCCAGCCATTGCGCCGTGTCGGAGCACGCTTGTTGAATCCGCGTGTAGCCGTCGCGCCCCAGCCGCAGGAAGTTGTAGTACTGGGCAATGATTTCCCCGCCGGGCCGGCTGAAGTTCAGGGCAAAGGTCGCCATGTTGCCGCCCAGGTAGTCGACGTAGAAGATCAACTCTTCCGGCAGGTCTTCGGTGGAGCGCCAGATAACCCAGCCGACGCCCAGCGGCGCCAGGCCGTACTTGTGGCCGGAAGCGTTGATGGACTTGACGCGCTCGATCACAAAATCCCATTGCAGCTCTTGCTGGATGAACGGGGCGATAAACCCGCCGCTCGCCGCGTCGACATGGATCGGGATATCCAGGCCGAGGTCACGTTGCATCGAGTCCAGCTCGGCCGCCAGGGCTGCGACCGGTTCGTAGATCCCGGTGAAGGTCACGCCCAGGGTCGCGACGACACCGATGGTGTTTTCGTCGCAATATTCCCGCAGGTCGGCCGGGCGCAGGCCCAATGCGTCACCGCGCAACGGCACTTCGCGAATTTCCACATCGAAATAACGGGCGAATTTTTTCCAGCAGATCTGCACCGGGCCGCACACGAAATTCGGTTTGTCGGTGGGCAGCCCCGCCGCTTCCCGGCGTTTCTTCCAGCTCCACTTCAGTGCCAGGCCGCCAAGCATCGCCGCTTCGCTGGAACCGGTGGTGGAGCAACCCACGGTTTGCCACGATTTCGGCGCGTGCCACAGGTCGGCAATGATGTGCACGCAACGGTTTTCGATCTCGGCCGTCTGCGGGTACTCATCCTTGTCGATCATGTTTTTGTCGAGGGCATCGGCCATCAACTGCTGCACTTCGGGCTCGACCCAGGTGGTGCAGAAAGTCGCCAGGTTTTGCCGGGAATTGCCGTCCAGCAGCAGTTCGTCGCGCACCAGGTTGTAGGCGGCCGACGGCGTGGTCGAGTGGTCCGGGAGGCGGTATTTGGGCAGTTTGTGCTGGGCGGAGCCACTCGAATAGACGTCTTCGATGGCTTGGTCCTGGGTCTCTACGGTTCTGTGAAGTGCCATGAAATCCTGCTCTTGAATGAGGGAAATGGCGTAGACGTTGATCGCGACAAATGCCGATCAGGCTGCGTCAGGAAACGAACGATGGAGCGGTGGCGCCGAATATCACACGCACGGCGGCGCAGGAAAGTGACCCAGATCATTAAAGGCGTGGATAAGCAGGCAAACGTGCCGGGGGTGCCTGGCAGTGACCTACTGGCTCAGTGCTTCGTTCAATATCAGGCTGCGATAGTGCCCGGGGTTGGAGCCCGACCACTTGCGAAACGCCTTGTAGAACGAGCTGGCATCGGCAAACCCCAGGCGGGTGGCGATCTCGGCAAAGCTGATGTCGGAATCGGCCAGCCAGACGATCGCCAGCTCTTTGCGCACGCTGTCCTTGAGGCCCTGGTAGGTCTGCCCTTCTTCCGTCAGGCGCCGGCGCAGGGTCGAGGCCGAGATGCACAGGGATGCGGCCAGGCCTTCGGTTTCCGGCCAGGTGTCGGCGGGCATGTGCCGCAGGTCGGTCTTGATGCGGGTGGCAAGGCTGTCCGGGTCGCGGTATTTGACCAGGATGTTGGCGGGCGCATGGGCCAGGAAGCGCTTGAGCTCCTCCGGGCTGCGCTTGATCGGCAGGTCGAGGCAGTCGGCGGAATAGATCATCCGGGTACGCGGCCGGTCAAAGCGCAAGTTGTCGGAAAACATCACCTGGTAATCGTCGCAGAAGTCCGGCTGCGGGCAACGCAGTTCAATCGCCAGGATCGGGATCCGGCGCCCCGCCAGCCAGCAGGCGACGCCGTGGACGATCATCCAGTAGGCGAAATAGGTGAAGGCGCGCCTGGGTGCGGGCTCCGGCTCCAACAGTACGATTTCCGCCAGGCTCTGCTGGCGCACCAGTTGCGCCGGCATGCGCTCGAGCATCAGCGACAGGAACCCCAGGCCGGTTTCCAGCGCAGTGGCCAGGCTCGGTTGTGCCATGGAGGCCCGGCAGAGGAACTCCAGGCTGCCGGATTTGAGCTTGCGCGGGTCCATGCCAAAGAATTCATCGTCCATTCGCCGTGCCAGCAAGCGCCATAAGCGTGCGTAAGCGGTTGCCGGGACGCGTGCGGTTGGCTGGCCCAGCAGTGCTGGATCAATCCCGACCTTGGTCAACACTTCATCGCTCGCCACACCCGGCGCACAGCTCTGCAACAGGGCTTCGCGGACCAGTTGGATGGAAATCGTGTCTTTTTCCGACATGGGGAATGGCGCAATCCGGTGGCTGGGACGATGCCGCGCATTCTAGTGTCGGATGCGGTTTGCCACCACCGTTCAGTCAAGGTTCAGTAAAGGTCAATATTCCCTGTTTAGTAATGAGTATCATTATGTTACAACTTAGCATCCTATCTAGTGACGATTCGGTGCCGAATGCTTGTTCCCTTTTTAATCATGCTGCGCGAAGGCATAGAAGCCGCCTTGATCGTTGGCATTATTGCCAGCTATCTCAAGCAAACTGGCCGTGGCCAGTACATGCCCGCAGTGTGGATCGGCGTATTTCTGGCAGCGGCCCTCGCGCTGCTGGTCGGCGGTGGCCTGGAACTGGTGAGTGCCGAATTCCCGCAGAAACAACAGGAACTGTTCGAAGGCATCGTCGGCCTGGTGGCCGTGGGCATTCTCAGCTCCATGGTGTTCTGGATGCGCAAGGTCGCGCGCTCCATCAAGCATTCCCTGCATGAATCCCTCGATCATGCCCTGGCCGGCTCCAAACACCAGGTCACCGCACTGATTGCCATGGTGTTTTTCGCCGTGGCCCGTGAAGGCCTGGAAACCGTGTTCTTCCTGCTGGCCGTGTTCCAGCAAAGCGAAGGTCCGGGCGCGCCGATTGGCGCCCTGCTCGGCCTGATCCTGGCGATCATCGTCGGCTTCCTGATCTACACCGGCAGCATGCGCCTGAACCTCGGTGCGTTCTTCCGCTGGACCGGCCTGTTCATCCTGGTGGTGGCCGCCGGCATCCTCGCCAACTCGGTACAAGCCCTGCACGAAGCCGGGGTATGGAACCACCTGCAAACCGTACTGTTCGATTTCAGCGCGACGCTGCCGATGGATGGCCCGCTGGGCTCGGTGCTGGCCGGCATGTTCGGCTATCAGGACGCCCCGACCATCAGCACCCTCGGTGCCTACCTGATTTACTTGGTGGTGGCCCTGGTGATGTTCTTCCTGCCGGCGCCGCCGAGCAAGCCGGCTACCCGCACAACCTCTTCCGTTTCCAGCCAGTAAGGACCGCCTCTTGTCCAACCAAACCCCTCAACCGGCTCCGCCCTCCCGCGCCTTGCGCTGGGCGGTGGGCGGCTCGGTGGTCGTGATGATCGCCGCCGGTGGCCTGTTCTACTACGCCTCGCAACTGGCCGCCTCCAAGCGCCAGGCCAACCACAATGAAATCGCGGTGACGATCCACGCCCATAGCTGCGAACCGAATGCGCTGACGGTACCGGCCGGACGCGCCAGCTTCCGCATCATCAACCGCTCGGACCGTGCCGTGGAGTGGGAAATCCTCGACGGCGTGCTGGTGGTCGAAGAGCGCGAAAACATCGCCCCCGGCCTGAGCCAGGTGATCAACGCCAACCTGCTGCCCGGCGACTACCAGATCACCTGCGGCCTGCTGAGCAACCCGCGTGGCACCTTGAAGGTGACACCGACTGCCGAGTCTGACGCCCAAGCCAAGGCCAAGCCGTCGATGGTCGCGTTTATCGGCCCGCTGTCGGAATTCCGCGTGTACCTGAGCAGCCAGGGTAGCGCCCTGGTCAAGGCCGTTACCGCGCTGGACCAAGCCATCGAAGCCGGCGACCTCGCCCAGGCCCAGGCGCTTTACGTACCGGCCCGCGAGGCTTACCAGCGCCTGGCCCCGGCTTCGCAACGCCTGGCGGAACTGGACAACGCGATCAACGCCCGCGCCGACTACTTTGAAAAGCGCGAGCAGGACCCGGCCTTCAGCGGCTTCCACCGTCTCGAATACGGCCTGTTCCAGCAACGCAATCTCGACGGCCTGGCGCCGATTGCCCAGCGCCTGGTCACCGACGTCACCAGCCTCAAGCAACAGCTGCTGGCCCAGTCGCTGCCGCCGGAGCAACTGGTGAGCATCGTGGTGCGCAACCTCAACAGCCTGGCCGACGTACGTGCCGCCAGCGGTGAGGAAGAACGCTACAGCCATACCGACCTCAACGGCTTCGCCGCCAACCTGGACGCCGCCCGCAAAGTGGTCGACCTGATGCGCCCGCTGCTGACCAAATCTGCCGCGCAATTGCTGCCGGGGATCGACAGCGCGATCAACGCCCTCGATGCCGAACTCAACGGTTTGAAAGTCGATGGCCGCTACGCCTCGTATGACAGCGTTACCGCCGATCAGCGCAAGCAGATCGCCGACAAGGCCAAGGCTCTGGCCGTTGCACTCGATGGAATCGACCCCGCCCTTGGCCTTTCCGGCCTGAAGTGAAGACGACCGTAGACATGAGTGATTCAGAACAATTTTCCGCCCAGCGTCGTCGTGTATTGCTGGGTATGGCCGCCACTGGCGCGGCCATTGCCGGCAGCAGCCTGAGCTGCCCGGCAATGGCTGCCAACGCGGCGGCACAGGTGACCACCGCGCCAAGCAGTGAAAAGACCCAGGACCACCACGATTTCCATGGCAAGCACCAGACCGGCATCGTCACTCCGCGCCCGGCCTGCGGCATGTTGGTGTCATTCGACGTGTTGGCCAGCGACCGCGAGGACCTGGAGCGGCTGTTCCGCACCCTGAACGAGCGCATCGCATTCCTGATGACCGGCGGCACCGTGGTGCAAGTCGACCCGAAACTGCCCCCCACCGACTCCGGCATCCTCGGCCCGGTGGTGACACCGGACAACCTGACCATCACCGTATCGGTGGGCGAGTCGCTGTTCGACGAACGCTTCGGCCTGGCCGCGGCCAAGCCCAAGCGCCTGATCCGCATGGTCGGTTTCCCCAACGATGCACTGGAACCGGCGCAGTGCCACGGCGACCTGAGCCTGCAGTTCAGCTCCAACACCCCGGACACCAATATCCACGCCCTGCGCGATATCGTGAAAAACCTGCCGGACCTGCTGCTGGTGCGCTGGAAGCAGGAAGGCAGCGTGCCGCCCCAGGCCCCTGCCCGCCCCGGCGAGCCGGCGCAAAGCGCGCGCAACTTCCTCGGTTTTCGCGACGGTTCGGCCAACCCGAACTCCAACGACAACAAGGCGATGGATCAGATTGTGTGGGTCCAGCCAGGCAGCGACGAACCGGCCTGGGCCGCCAATGGCAGCTACCAGGCGGTGCGGATCATCCGCAACTTCGTCGAACGCTGGGACCGCACCCCGCTGCAAGAGCAAGAAAGCATCATTGGCCGGATCAAGACCAGTGGCGCGCCCATGGACGGCCAGAAAGAAACCCAGGTCCCGGACTACAGCAAGGACCCGGAAGGCAAGTTGACCAAGCTCGATGCCCACATCCGCCTGGCCAACCCGCGTACTGCACAGACCCAGGTCAACCTGATCCTGCGCCGGCCGTTCAACTACTCCAACGGCGTCAACAAAAACGGTCAGCTGGACATGGGGCTGTTGTTCATCTGCTACCAGGCTGACCTGGAGAAAGGCTTTATCAGCGTGCAAACCCGGCTCAACGGCGAGCCTCTGGAGGAATACCTGAAGCCGGTTGGCGGCGGTTACTTCTTCACCTTGCCAGGCGTCACCGGGGCCCAGGATTTCATCGGGCGCACGCTGCTTGATGCGACACATCCACAAACCACTGCCAAAACCTAAAACAAACCCCAGAGCGGAAATCGTCCCATGAAGAAGTCGTCTCTCGCATTGTCGTTGTTAATGAGCCTTTCGCCGCTGGCCGCCTTCGCCGCCACCGCGCCGCTGGACCTGGTAGGGCCGGTGTCGGACTACAAGATTTACGTCACCGAAGAAATCGGCGAGCTGGTCACCCAGACCCAGGCGTTCACCGACGCCGTGAAAAAAGGCGACCTGGCGACCGCCAAGAAGCTGTACGCGCCAACCCGCGTGCACTATGAGTCGATCGAGCCGATCGCCGAACTGTTCAGCGACCTCGACGCCTCCATCGACTCCCGTGTGGACGACCACGAGAAAGGCGTGAAAGCCGAAGACTTCACCGGCTTCCACCGCATCGAGTACAGCCTGTTCTCCGAGAACACCACCAAAGGCCTCGACGCCCTGGCGGACAAGCTCAACAGCGACGTACTGGACCTGAAAACCCGCGTGGACGGCCTGACCTTCCCGCCGGAAAAAGTCGTGGGTGGTGCTGCTGCCCTGCTGGAAGAAGTGGCCGCGACGAAGATCTCCGGTGAAGAAGATCGCTACAGCCACACCGACCTGTATGACTTCCAGGGCAACATCGACGGCGCGAAGAAAATCGTCGACCTGTTCCGTCCGCAGATCGAGAAGCAGGACAAGGCCTTCGTCGCCAAAGTCGACAAGAACTTCGCCACCGTGGACAAGATCCTGGCCAAGTACAAAACCAAGGATGGCGGTTTCGAGACCTACGACAAGGTCAAGGAAGCCGACCGCAAAGCCCTGGTTGGCCCGGTCAATACCCTGGCGGAAGACCTGTCCACACTGCGTGGCAAGCTTGGCTTGAACTGATCCAGACGCTGCATGCTCTCGCCCGGCCTGCCGGGCGAGAGCCTTCCTCAGGCTGACGCCACCTGCACTCCGTCCGAAGGCCGCAAGGCATCGCGGATAGTCCGCAGCTTCAAGCACGTTTCCTCGTACTCACTCCCGGGATCCGACTCGGCGACAATGCCGCAGCCGGCGAACAGGTGCGCCTCACAGCCTCTGATCAACGCCGAGCGCAACGCCACGGCAAATTCACCATCACCCTGCGCATTCATCCAGCCCACTGGCGCTGCGTACCAGCCACGGTCGAGCTGCTCGTGCTCTCGGATATAGGCCATCGCCTCACGTCGCGGCAAGCCACCCACCGCCGGCGTCGGGTGCAGGGCCTGCACCAGTTGCAGCAATTGCACCTGGGGATGCAAGCGGCCCATCACCGGCGTCAACAGGTGCTGCACGTTGGCCAGCCGGTGCAACTGCGGCTGGCTGGCAATGTCGAGCATCGCGCAATAGGGCTGCAATGCTTCGCGCAGGGTTTGAACCACCAGGGTGTGTTCGTGGCGGTCCTTGGGGCTGTCCATCAAGGCCTGGCCAAGTTCGGCATCGTGCTGCTCGTGACGACCACGCGGGCAAGTACCGGCCAACGCCACCGTGTTCAGCGTGCCACGAGTCACCCGCACCAGCCGCTCCGGCGTTGCGCCGAGAAAGCAGCTGTCACCACGGCTGAACGCAAACAGGTACGCCTGGGGATAGGCCGCCTTGAGGTTTTCCAGCAGCGGGCCACAGGGGATCGTCCGTGAGGTGGTCAACCGCACTTCGCGGGCCAGCACCACCTTGCGCAGGTCGCCGGCGTTGATGCGCTGCACGGCCGTCGCCACGGTGTCTTGCCATTGCTGCGCGCTGATGGTGTTTTCGTCGCTCGGTGTGCCGAGGGGAATCTCCTGGCGTGGCGCACTGGCGTAGCGGGACAGAAGCAACGTCCACTGGGTTTCCAGGCTCTGGGCGCAACGCACCGCGTCCGCCCCGGGCTCCAGCCACTGGCTGAAGATCACATGATGTTGCTCGGCTTCCCGCAGCAGCAGGATGCGCGGCAGCACCAGGGAGGTGGCGGCGAATGACTGCCATTTGAGCGAGCGTGGGCCCTTCGGGTCAAACGCAAAGCCGCCACACAGCAACGGCTGGCGCGGCCCCACCTGATGGGCCTGGCTGAGCAACGCCTGCCACGCCAGGGCACTGGCGTTGAAGCGGTCATCGGCCCCGGGGCTGATTTCCTCGGTACAACCAAAGCCGGCCATGGCCAGTGCGCCCCGGTCACTTGACCAGAACAGGCTTTGCCCGAGTACCTGGCGGTTGGCGGCAAATAACTGCAGCGGGTCCAGGCGCTCCGAGGCAAGGCTGAACACCACCAGCACTGCGCCGCCCTTCTCGCGCGCCAGGCGTTCGCCCTCGGTCAGCGCCTGAAGCAATCCCGGCAGACGTTCACTCATGCTCCGCTCCTTGATGCTGCTGGCGCCAGTGGCGCACTTGCTGGTCGATATTCCATTGGATGATCTGCGCAAACAGCGGGACCACGAACATCGGGTCCAACCCTTCGCGCTCGGCCCAGCGGCGGCGATGGGGCAGCATGGCGGCCACCCGCTCGGGGGCGGCGATGCTGGCTTCGTCAGGCTTGAACTGCGCCGCAGCTTTCACATAGGCCAACCGCTGGCCGAGAGCGCGGATGATCTGTTCGTCCAACGTGTCGATACCCAGGCGGACGTCTTCCAGCCCGCTGCACTGCTCAGGTGTTTTCATAGGATTCTCCGGTCATGGGGTCGACGGCCAGCACTGCCACGCCGGTTCGGCGGGGCTGCCCAGCAACAGTTCCAGGTGCTCGATCAGGTCGGCCTGGCTGTCGCGCAGGTAAAAATGCCCGCCGTTGAAGGTTCGAAAGTCGGTGACCTGGCGCGTCACTTCCGACCAGGCATGGGCTTCCTCCCGATCGACTTCGCGGTCGGTGCTGCCCAGGCATACGCTCACGGGCACGTCCAGCAGCTCGCTGATATCGCCGCAGTAGTTTTCGATCAGGCGGTAATCATTGCGCAATGCGGGCAGGTAAAGTGCCTGCATCTCGGGTTCGTCCAGGGGTGATGGCGCACCACCCGACAGGCGCCGCACATCCGCCAGCAGACCGGCATCCGGGCCTTGGTGCAATTGGCTGTGACGTTGCCGGTGAGGGGCCGGATGGGCGGAGACGATCAGCCGTTGCAGGTCCTTGCCCTGGCGGTTCAGGCGCCGCGTCACCTCATAGGCCAGCGCCGCACCCATGCTGTGGCCGAACAGCACCAGCGGCCGGTCGGACAGGTCCCACAGCGCCCGGGTAATAGTGCCCGCCATCCATTCCAGGCTGCCGGGCCAGGTTTCACTCAGGCGCTCTTCGCGGCCGGGGTATTGCACGCTGACCAGTTCGATGTCAGCCGGCAACAGTGCCTGCCAACCGCTGAAAAATCCCGCGCTGCCGCCGGCGTGGGGCAGGCAGACCAATCGGCAACGCGGCGTTTGATGCTGCGGGTAACGTCGCAGCCATGGGCTGGGGATTTTCTTCATAACACGCCCTCCTCCAGTTCAGTGGTGACGTGGATCCGGGTCTGCGGCAACCAGCGCAGCACCTGGCGCAAGCAGTCATCGGCGTCCATCACCTGGGCAGCGTAGTGCGTGCCTTCGGGCAGTTTGGCCAGTTGCAGGGCGCAGATTGCCGCCACTGTGCCGGTCAACGCCGAGCCGTCGGCGGCACGCAACCAGGCGGTGGCCTGCTGCGGTTCGCCGTGTTGCAGGCCTGCCATTTCGACTGCGAGCAACTGGTAAGGCGTGCGCCCTGCCAGGTCCAGCGCACTGGCCTGTACCAGGACGGCAATGTTCTCTGCCGTGTGTCGCAGAGCCGGTGGCGAGCCCTGAATGCGCCCGAGTGCGGCCCGCAGGTGGCCGCCGTCGAACAGGTTGTAGGCCTGGGCTTCGCGCACCCGCAAGTCAGTAAACAAGCGCTGTTGCTCAGTGGTTAGATACGGGTGGGCCGTTACGGGACCGCCCACCAGCCAGGGCCGCTCGAAGTGTTCATCGACGAGTACGGCGGACTTGATTGCACGGCCATCGCACCAGCCCATCGAGGCCTGGCCATAGCCGTTGCCGAGGCTCAATAGAAAGTCCTCGGCCGCCGTTGTCGACAACCGCCCAAGTCCGACGGCATAGCAATGCACGGCATCGACGCGCTCGAACGACGCCGCAAGCACCTTGGGAAACAACCCCGACAGCCCGGGCAACATGCCGGCTGATAACACCACACGACGACCCGGCGGCAACTGAGCGGGCAGCAGCTGATGCAGCGGATCATCGCCGCCGACATCGATGTAATCGGCGCCACTGGCCAAAGCGGCCAGCGCCACCCGGTCGAGCACCTGGTAGCTGGGGCCCGCGCAATTGATCAGCAGGTCGCAGCCGCTGCAAAACGCCGCCAGGCTTTGGGCGTCCCACAGGTCCACTTCACGGATCTCGGCCTGCCCGTTCAACTCGCCGTCGTTAAAACGCTGCCCTTGCCCAGGGTCGCGACCGCCCAGGCGCAAGCGGCAATGACCGACCAGCACCCGCGCAACCTGCCGACCGACATGCCCATAGCCGCCTACAATCCCGACTCTCACGCCGCCACCTGCGCCAGCCGTTCGAACGCGCGGGCCACGGCTTCGACCTGGGGGCTCTGCATGCAGCTGAAGTGGTCGCCCGGCACGTCCACCACCTGCAATTCGCCAAGGCACAGGGCTTGCCAGTATTGGCTCATGTCGCGGTGCATGCCGGGCAGTACCTGGACTTCACCGCACTGGCGGATAAACACCATGTCACCGTCGTAAGGCGTGGCTTGATGCAAGGCGACGGCGGCCAGGCTGTGGCGCAGCACCTGCAATTGCTCGCGCAGCCAGTCCAGGTCGCTCAGTTGCGAGCCGGCGTGGCGCATCGCGTCTGCAATTGCCTGCAAGCGCTCATCTGCCGACTTGGATGCCAGGGCCCGCAGGCAGGCCAGGGCCGTGGCGCAGTCGGGCTCATCTCGCAGCGCCAGCAATGCACCTTGGGGCACGCGGCCCGGGGTTTGGCGCAGCACCTTCGCAATCGCCCGCTCCATTGCCTGTTCATCTACCGGGTAACCCAGGGTGTGCGGGTCGGCCTGCATCACGCGGGCAAACACGTACTCCGCCAGCAGGTCATCCTCGATCATGAACGGCACGCGGTAGCTGCTGATCACTGTCAGTTGCAGCACCTCGATGTCCCTCGCCGCGAGGCATGACGCCAGCTCCGTCGCCAGCAACCCGCCGAGGCAATAACCGACGATGCTCACCTGGCGCCGGCCTTCGGCGTGCAAGGTGTCGGCATAACGCTCGGCCAGTTCACGAATCGCCGTAGCCGGTGCCAGAGCCAGGTAACCCGGTACATCATTGAGCACCAGTCCCTCCAGTGGTGCTTCTTCCCCGAGTGCAGCAAACAGCGCGCGATACGGTGCCAGGGTGCCGCTGCCATCATGGACAAAGATCCGCGCCGGGCCTTGCGCCTCCTCACGAATCCGCACCAGCGGCGACAGGCTCTCGCTGCCCTGCCCCCGCAGGTAATCCGCCAGGGCCGCAACGGTGGGCTGGTTGATCAACTGGCGCAGCAAATCCCCCCAGGGCACGTTACGGGCCTGGGGCAGGCTTTCCCGCAGGCGACCAACCACCTGCGCCACCAGCAATGAATCACCGCCCAACTCAAAGAAGCCCTGTTCACGGCCCACATTGGGCACCCGCAACAGGGTTTGCCAGACCTCTGCGATACTGCGCTCCAGCGCATCCAGCGGTGCAGCCCCGCTGTTGGCCTGTTGCGTGGCCTGGGCCATGCCGAGGTTGGCCAACGCCTGGCGGTCGACTTTGCCGTTGGCCGTCAGCGGCATTTCATCCAGTACCCGCCACTCGGTGGGTACCATGTAATCCGGCAGGCGCTGGCCCAGATGCGCGCGCAACGCCTCCGGCTCAAGGGTCTGGCGCTCGGTCTTGAAGCGCGTGATGAACAGGTGCTGGCCGATCTGTGACATCGCATCGTCAGCTGCCGGCATGCACAGCGGCGTCTGCGCGCCGGCTTCCTGTAACAGTTGCTGCCACTGCTCGCGGCGGATGAACGTGGTGTCCTGCTCGGCGCGGAAATCCTCGAACGCGGTCAGGCCCTCCTTGAACTCCATGGACGCCATGATCTGGTAGGTGTCGCGGGTGGCTTCGATAAAGATCAGCCAGCCGCCGGGGGCGAGCATTTCCCGCAGCCGGGCGAGTACCTGGCTGGCATGCCGCGAGTTGTGCAGCACGTTGGCACACAGAATCACATCCAGGGAGTTGGCGGCGATGCCTTGGGCCCAGTGGTCGAGGTTCAGGTCAAACAGCCCGTAGCTGACCCACGGAAACTCGACGAAATGCTCCCGCGCTTCGTTGAGGAAAAACTGCGACAGGTCGGTGAACTGGTAGTCCACCGCCAAGCCGTCCAGGGCCGGAATCAGGTCGGCACTGGTGCCGCCCACGCCTGCGCCGATTTCCAGCAACTGCAGACGCCAGCCCGCCGGTTGCAGTGCGGCGATTTCCTGCACCGCCGCACACACCGCCTGGTTCAGGTACTGGCTGATCAGGTTCTTGCGATAGGCGCCTTCGGCGGTGTCGGTACGGCCTTCGGGAAACAGCAAGTGCAACGGGTCGAGCCGGTCGCTCATCAGGGCAGGCAATTGCTCCTGGCTTTCCCGCAGGTAGCGCAGCACTTCACCGCCCCAGCCCACACTCGGTTCCAGCGCCTCGATGCGCTGCCACAGCTGACGGTATTCAGCACCCGAGACCCGCAGTGACGAATAGGCGCCGGTGCCTGGGTTGCGGTCTACCAGTTGTTCGCGATGCAGCGCTTGCAGCCAGCGGCGGATCAGCCGTTCGTTGCGTGGCGCCACTTCGCACAGGCTCATGATCTGGGCCAGGTCGTGCTCGACGCCCGGTTGATCAAACAGCCCCGGGCGTTGCAGGGCCAGGCCCATGGAGAGCAACGCGGCACGCTCGACGCAATCGGACATCTGCGTAATCAGCGCTTCCGTCAGTTGGCCTTTCACGCCGTTGGCCGCCGCCAAGGCGTTGGGTGCCAACCGGGTCGGCCAAGGCAATGGAGTATCACGCAAAGTCCCGCGCACGCAGGCCTGCAAACGCCGCTCGAACGCGCCCTCGCCCGCAGCGACCACCACGGCCGATTCGACATGAGGATGACTGAGCAAGGCACTTTCGACTTCCGCCAACTCGATGCGATGCCCGCGAACCTTGACCTGGAAATCCTCACGGCCAAGGAACTCAATCAACCCGCTTTCAAGGTAGCGCCCCAGGTCGCCGGTGCGGTACAGCCGCTCGCCGCTGTGGGCATGCTCGATAAAACGCTCGGCGGTTTTCTCCGCGTCCCCCAGGTACCCCATCGCCAACCCCGTGCCGGCGATGAACAGCTCACCGGCAACGCCTTGCGGGCGATCGCGGCCTTGTTCGTCGAGCACCATGAAGCGTTGATTGGCCAGCGGCGCGCCGTAGGGAATGCTGCGCCATTGTGCGTCCACCTCGGTGATTGGATAGGCAATCGACCAGATCGCCGCTTCTGTGGCGCCGCCCAGGCTGATCAGTTGGAGCTCAGGCAACAACGCAGCGATTTCGGCGGGCAGGTTCAGCGGGATCCAGTCGCCGGACAGCAAGGCCAGGCGCAGGCTCTGAGGTGCCGCGGCCGGCACGGCTTGCAGGTAATGGGCAAGCATCTGCAACTGCGCGGGCACCGAGTTCCACAGGGTCACACCGTGCTCGCGGGCGCATTCGGCCCAGTGGGACGGGTCGGCGCGGCGTCCGGCGTCGGGCAACACCAGGGCGCCACCTACGGCCAGCAGGCCGAAGATGTCGTACACCGAGAGGTCGAAGCCCAGGCTGGCCAAGGCGAGTACCCGGTCTTCGGCGCCGATGGCGAAGCGCTGATTGATATCCACCACCGTGTTGAGGGCCGCCTGGTGACTGATCATCACACCCTTCGGAATCCCGGTGGAGCCGGAGGTGTAGATCACGTAGGCAAGTTGTTGCGGTGTCACCTGCGGCGCCGGCAGTTCACGTCCGGCACTGGCTGCGGCCTGATCAACGGGTATGCACTGGGTCACCTGGGCGGGCCAGGCCACGTCCTCGCTCAACCACGACTGGCTGAGCACCCGGCTGACCTCGGCGTTCTCAAGAATCAACGCGCGCCGCGCCATCGGCTGATTAGTGTCCAGCGGCAGGTACGCCGCGCCGGCCCGCAAGATCCCGAGTACACCGACCACCTGGTCGATGCCTTTTTCCATGCATACCGCGACCCGCTCGCCGGGCTGGCAACCGCCATCCAGTAACTGCTCGGCAATCGCCTCGGCACGGGCGGCGAGTTGCGCGTAAGTGAGCTGTCGCGCGCCCTGGATCAGGGCGACACGTTGGGGTTGCGCCCGGGCCTGGCGAAAGAACGGTTCATGCAGCAAGCCTGGGGGAATCGGCTGCGCCGTCTGGTTGATCAACTCCCGCACCAGTCGCTGGGGTGCCGGCAGTTCAAGGCAATCGTCCAGGGTCCAGGCCGAAGGCTCCCGCGCCAAGCGCTTGAGCAGACGTTCGAAGGTGTCGAACATCGCTTCCAGCATGGCCTCATTGAACACGCCCTGGCGAATGTCCCAATTGATGAACAGGCCGTTGTCGCGCTCGCTGACCTGGCAATCAATCAACACTTGCGGGGTCTGGCTGATGCCGTGCACCAGTTCTGCGCCGGGCATAAATGCCCCGCCGCCACTTTCGCCACCGGCGCCCAGGGTGCTGGTGAAGGCATAGGGCATCAAGGCCGCATCACGGCCTTTGCGCCGCGCCAGTTCGCGCAGTACTTCAATGCCGGAACACAGGCGGTGGTCCATGTCTTGCCACAGTCGCTCCTGCAACTGCTGGCTGCGTTCACCAAAGCTGCCGCCTTGCAGGGTCTGGACTTCCAGCAATTCCACCGAGCTGAAATCCCCCACCAGCCGATCGACCTGCGGGTGCAGCGACAGGCGATTGAGCAAGGTCAGGCTCAAGCAGAAATGCCCCTTGCGGCTCCAGCGCCCCAGGGTTTCGGCATAGCAGGAAAGAATCGCCGCCGACGCACCCACGCCGGCCGCCGCTGCATTCAGGCGCAGGGCGTTGAAATCCCGGGCCTCCAGGTTCAGGGCGCGGCGCTCGAAACGCGGTCCGCTGGGAGCGCCCTGCATGGGCAATTCCGGAGCACCGGGCAGGCTGTCGACCCGCGCCCACCAGTACTGGCGGTCACGCTGGTAACGCGGCTGTTCCCGCAACCGGCGCTCGCCCAGTACGTAGTCGCGAAAACTGATGGGCGCCGCCGGCGGCAAGGCTTCGCCACGATAGACCTGCTGCAACTCGGCCAACAGCATGCGCACGCTCTGGTAGTCGCACACCAGCAGATCCACTGAGAGATGCAGGCGCGCATGTTCACGGCCCTGGCTGACGCACAACTCGATCAGCGGCCACTGCTGGGGCGACGCCAGGCGAATTTCCATGCGTTCGCGCAGAGCGGCCAGTGCACGGCCGTCGTCTTCGCGCAGGTCATGCCGGGCGATCAGGTAATGCGGCACCTGGGGCAGGATTTGTTGGTAGCCGTCTTCCAGCACCACCGCCCGCAGCATGTCGTGACGCGCAATCAGATGGTTCCATGCCTGCTCCAGGCGCGCCGGGTCCAGTTCCCTGAGTTCAAATTCCAGGTAACCGTGGCACGCCACCCCGCCGTAGCTGAATGCCTGGGTGCGGCCCATCAGGTAAGCGGCCTGCACGTCGGTCAGCGGAAACGGTTCGCTGCGGGCAGCCAGGTCGGCCGAGACGGTGGGCATCACCGGTTCCATCAATTGCTGCAACAACGCGTCCTTGTGTTCGCGCAATTGTTGCAGGCGGCCTTCATCCATCACCCCGGCGGGCGCCCGGTAGCGCAGGCGGCCCTGCTCTTCCCAGAGTTCCACACCCAGTGCTTCGAGGTCCTGTTGCAGTTGCTGCAGTGTCATAGCGCACCCTCCACCATTGCGTTCCGGTTGACGTGGTCCTGTTCTCGTCGGGCGACAAGCCATTGGGCCTGGCGGGCGACGGTGGCCGCGTTGAAAAAGTCCTTCAGCGACAGTTCGACGTCGAACTGTCGGGCGATACGTTCGATCAGGCGAGCGGCCAACAGACTGTTGCCGCCGAGGGCGAAAAAGCCCTGGTTGCGTCCCACCAGGGGAATGTCGAGCAATTCGCGCCAGAGCCCGGCCAACAGTTGTTCGGCTTCGCCTTGAGGCGCGTCTTCATGCTCGGGTCTGGCGCCCTGGCGTTGCTCCTGCACCAGCCACAGCAGTGCGGCGCGGTCGACCTTGCCGTTGGCGCTCAGGGGCAGTTCGGTGAGGTTCAGCCAGTGGTCCGGCAACATGTGTTCCGGCAACCATTGGCAGAGCCACTGGCGCATGGCTTCGGCATCCGGCAGCGCGTCGCCCATCAGGGTTGCTGCCAACTGCGGGTTGGCCCCGGGCAACACCAGGGTGACGGCACGACTGACGGCCGGATGGCGTTCCAGGGCCACGTCGATCTCACTGAGTTCGATGCGGAAGCCACGGACCTTGACCTGCTGGTCCATACGCCCGAGAAATTCGAGGCTGCCGTCGGGCCAATAACGGCCCTGATCGCCGGTGCGGTACCAGCGTTGCCCGGCGTGCTCGACGAAGCGTTGGGCGCTGAGATGCGGCAGGCCACGATAGCCCTGGGCAACCCCGGCGCCGCCGATCCACAACTCCCCCGCCACCCAGTCCGGGCAATCGCGGCCCTGGCTGTCGACGACTCGAAAGCTTTGGTTATCCAGGGGTTTGCCGTAGGGAATCGAGAGCCAGTGAGCCGGCACTTCGTCGACGTCCTGGACGTTGGACCAGATGGCCGCTTCAGTGGCGCCGCCGAGAGCGGCGAACCGGGCGCTTTCGCCGGCTGCCAATCGCAGGCGGCGTGGCAGGTCCAGCCCGACCCAGTCACCCGAGACCATCGCCAGGCGTAATCCGCTCAGGGCATTCGGCTCGCGGGCCTTGAGGGTCAGCATGTCGAGCAACGCCGGTACCGAGTTCCACAGGGTCACGCGCTGCTGGCGGATCAGCCGCAACCATTCGGACGGCTCCTTGCGCCGCGCATCCGCTGGCAGCACCACGGCGCCACCGACACTCAGCAGGCCAAACAGGTCGTACACCGACAGGTCGAAATCGAGGGCGGAAACCCCGAGCACACGGTCATCCGCGCCCACCTGATAACGCCGGTTGATCGCGGCGACGGTGTTCAGCGCCGCCTGGTGGGAAACCTCGACGCCCTTGGGTTCGCCGGTAGTGCCAGAGGTAAAAATCACATAGGCCAGTGCGTCCGGCGCCACCTCGATCGGTTGTTTCAGGGCCCTGGCCGAACGCGCCTGGGCCAGGTCCACCACTTGCAAGTCCGCCAGCCATACACCGCGATCACGGTGGGCCGTATCGGTGATCACCACCTTGGCTCCGGCGCGTTGATAGATCATGTCGCGACGGGCTGCCGGCTGTTCGATACCCACCGGCACGTACACCGCGCCCGCCGCCAATATGCCGAGCACCGCAACGATTTGCGCCTGGCCTTTGGGCAAGGTGATCGCCACCGTATCACCCGGTTCAATCCCCCACTGGCGCAGGGCACCTGCCACTTGCAGGGCCTGGGCCGCCAGCTCGGCGTAACTCAACTCAGCGTCCTCGGTGATCAATGCCACCCGCTGCGGGTGCACCTGCGCCTGTTGGAAAAAGCCATCGTGCAGCAAGCCTTTGTCATAGGCCCAGGGCGTGTGGTTGACCGCTGCACGGACCTCTTGCTGGCCTTGGGGCAACGGCAGCGGCGCGGGTTGGCGCCAGTCACCGGTACACAGCCACGCCAGCAGGTCGCCATAGGCGGTGAACATTTCGTCCAGCAGGCCTTCGGGGAACAGCGCATCTACCCCGTCCCAGTTGAGCAACAGGCCATCGGGCAGCGGATAGCTCTGGTGGTCAAGCCACACTTGGGGCGTTTGCGACAAGGCCCAGCCCGGTTCGCCCAGGTGCTGCCGGCAAGTGGCGTCGACAAACGCTTCGCCAAGGTTGCAGGCAAACACTACGGGGGCGCCGCCTTGCCGGGTGCGGGACAACTCACGCAGCACTTCCACACCAGGCCAGGCGCTGTGGGCGATGTCGCGGTGCAGTTGGCGTTGCAGGGCTTGCGCCTGCTGCGCGAAAGAACCCGCCTGGCGCTGGTCGATCTCCAGCAGCACCAGGTTGGAAAAATCCGCCAGCAGATGCGGGACGCAGGGGTGCAGCTCCTGGCGGTTGAACAGCGGCACGTTCAACAGGAAATGCTGGCTGGCGCTCCAGCGGCCCAGCACTTGGGTATAGGCGCAGCACAGCACGCTGGCCAGGGTCAGGCCGTGTTGGCGGGCCTGGTCTTCCAGGGCTCGCAACTGCGCGCGGCCGAGGCGCATCGCCAGGCGACGAAAACGCGGCGGCCCGAGGGATTGCGGCTCGTGTGCCAAGGGGAGTTGCGGGCCGTCGGGCAGGTCATCCAGACGTTGCAGCCAGTAGTCCCGCGCGCCGGCATCGCTGGTTCGGGTGGCGCCCAGGTAGTGGGCAAAATCCCATTCCAGACGTGGCAGCTGCGCCTCTTGCCCGCTGTAGATCAGCGCCAGATCCCGCAGCAGTACGCTGATACTCAGGACGTCCGCCACCAGCAAATCGATGTTCAGGTGCACCCGGCTGCGGCCGTCGGGCAAGCGGCTGAGTTGCACATCAAACACCTCGCCCTGGCGCACATCCAGGCATCGGTGGGCCAGGCGCTCACGCAAGGCCAACTCATCCGGCCGTTCATGCACGGTCAACCCAGGCCACGGGCTGGTCGGCAGCACGCGCTGGCAAGTGGCGTTCGGGAAACAGGCGCGCAGCATGGGATGGCGGTGAGTCAGGCGCATCACCGCGCTTTCCAGGCGTTGAGCGTCGACCTGATACCCGTCCAGCTCCTGATACAGGTGACAGCCAACGCCCCCCAGCGGCATGGCCGGGTCGCGACCAAACCAATAAGCCTGCTGCAACGGTGTGAGGGCGAAATCGTTGTCGGCGGCGACGGGCTTGAGGTGCGTCGCCTGCCCGCGACGGCGGTCGATCAGCAACCACCAGGCCTCAAGGGTCGGCTGCTCAATCAGTTCGGCAAAGCTCACCTGCACACCTTCGCGGGCGAGCAAGGCCGGCAGGCGCATCATGCTCACCGAGTCCAGGCCCTGCTCGATCAGCGAGGCATCGGGCTCCAGGTCCTGGGGGGCATAGTCGAGCAACTGCGCGACACCGGCGCACAGCGCCTCGGGGCTGTGTGCGAGGCCGCCGGGTGCAGGATGAACGCATGCCAGTGATGGGTTATCGGTCATGGGGGACGGTCCTTTGGGGAACGGTAGGGTCTGGGCGCAAGCGCCAGCGATTGATCGCTTCGCGCTCGTGGAACAACTCGCGGTAACGGCCGGGCGTGGCCATCAACGCGTCATGGCGGCCGACCTGGGCCAACTGGCCGTGGTCGAGCAGCAGAATCTGGTCGGCATGGGGCGCCAAGGTCGGTTTGTGGGTGACCAGCACCACCGTGTGCCGGCGGGCCAGTTGCAACAGGGTCCGATTGACCCGCGCCTCGCTGATGGCATCGAGGGCGGCGGTCGGCTCGTCCAGCAGGATCAGCGACGCGTCCTTGAGCAACACCCGCGACAACGCCAGGCATTGGCGCTCGCCGCCGGACAGGCTGACGCCCTGCTCGCCCAGCACGGTGTGCCAGCCCTGGGGCAGGCGCTCGGCGAGGCGGTCGAGGCCGGTGGCGCGGGCGGCGTGCTGCCATTGCTCTTCGCTGGCGTCGGGGCGGCCCAGCAGCAGGTTGTCCAGCAGGCTGCCCGGCAACAGCGGGCTGTCCTGGAACATCAAAGCGACCTGGGTATCTCGGGCCAGGGCCGACAGTTGCCGCAGGTCGACACCGCCGAGGTGAATCGCGCCACTGCTTACATCGCTGAAGCGCGCCAGCAGGCGCAACAGGCTGGACTTGCCGGAGCCGGACGCCCCCACCACCAGGTTCAGCGAACGCTCCTGCAACGTGAAGTCGATGCCTTGCAAGATCGCCTGGCCCTGGCGGACCAGTCCTACGTCCCGCACTTGCACGTCGTAACCCAGGGCAGGTTGGGGTTCGAGAGGCTCAGGCAACCCCGGCATCTGCAGCAGGTGGCGCAGGCGATTCAAGCCGTGGCGGGTCTGGCGCAACGTGGTACCGAGGTTGACCAGCGCGCCCATTGGCTCCACCAGGCAGGTGGCGAGAATCGCCAGCGCCAGGAACTTCGCCGCATCGAGGGTGCCACCCAACACGGCATACAGGCCGCATAACAGGATGGCGCTGTAGCCGGCCTGCAACACCACCGCCAAACCCAGCGCGGCGGGAAAAGTGCGCCAGTGGGCGTGACGCTGTGCCTGTTGCTGCTGGGCCAGGGCCTCGGTGAGCAGGTCGAAACCTTGCTCGGTGCGCCCGCTGGAGCGCAGCAACGGTTGCTGGCGCAGAAACTCCATCACCCGGGCCGCCGCTTCATTGGCTGCGGCTTCGCTCAGTGCTTCAGCTTGCCCGCCCCAGCGCACGCCCCAGTGGTACACCAGCACCAGCAACGGCAACGCGGCCAGTGCCGCCAACGCCATGGAGCGGTCGTAGAAAAACAGCGCCAGCAGGAGTGCCAAAGGCGTCAACAGCGCATTGGCCATTGGCTGCAAAAGGTGCGCCGGGGTGCTCATGATTTGCAGCACGGTGTGAGTCACCAGGCGATTCAGTTCAGCGCTGCGCCGCTCCACAAACCATTCCAGCGGCAGTTGCACCAGCTTGTCACCAATGCGTCGGTTCAACGCCTGGGCTGCTTCGGCACCGGCGCGATAGCCCGCCAGCTGGGCATACCGGCGCAGCCAGAGGCACAACAAGGCCATGCCGGTGAAACCGATGGCCCAGGCCCAAGGCGTGGTGTTGCCGAACCACTGGGCAAAGGCCATCGGCAACAACGCCAACGCTGCGCCCTGGGCCAACGCACTCAACGCCATCGCCATCAGCGCACGCCGCAACAAGCCGGCTTCACGGGGTTGCAGGCTGCGTAACAGCGCGCGAATCATGCCCGTGCCCTCTTCAGTGCGGCCGCCGAAAACTGCTCAGCGGCCCACAGCCCGGCGTAAGTGCCCTGCTGGTCCAGCAAGCCGTGATGCGTACCGCGCTCGACAATCCGCCCGCCTTGCAGCACGACGATCTGGTCGGCGTCCTGGATGCTGCTCAAGCGGTGGGCGATTACCAGCACCGTGCGGGCACGGGCCAGGCGAGACAGCGCCTGCTGGATCGCGGCTTCGGATTCAGGATCACTGGCGGCGGTGGCTTCATCGAGAATCAGGATCGGCGCTTCACTGAGCATCGCCCGGGCAATGCCCAGGCGTTGCACTTCACCGCCGGACAGTTGCACGCCGGCTCCGAGGACGGTGTGATACCCCTGGGGCAGCGCGAGGATGCGCTGGTGAATCTGCGCGGCCCGGGCGGCGGCTTCCACCTCGATTTGCGTGGCGTCGGGGCGCGCCAGGCGCAGGTTGTCGAGGACGCTGGTGCGCAGCAGGCGCACATCCTGGAACACAAAGGCGACCTGGCGATACAAGGTGGCGCTGTGCATGTCCCGCAGGTCGACGTCGCCGATGCGGATCGCCCCGGCACTCACATCGGCAAAGCGCGCAAGCAAAGTGGCTAGGGTGGATTTGCCGGCGCCCGAGTCGCCCACCAATGCGGTCAGCGTGCCGGGCGGTAGATCCAGGTCAATGTCATGCAGCACCTGCGTGCCGTCGGGGTAGCGAAAGTCCACGCCTTCAAAGCTCACCTGGCGGCCCTTGGGCTCGCGGGATTCGCGAGGTTGCGTCAACGTCGCGCTGTTGAGCACGGTGGCGATACGGCTGGCGGCCATGCGGCCCTGCACCAGTGCATCCGCACCATGCCCGACGGCCGCGACCGGCGCTGCCAGGGCCGGCCCCAGCAGCAGGAACGGCAGCAGTTGCACCGGCATCAGCCAACCGCCAGCCACCAGCGACGCACCGCCCAACAGCACCAGGGCCAGCACCAGCAACGGCGAAAGCAGCACCTCGACACTCGCCCCAAGCCCGGCCCAGCGTTGGGCCCAGCAGGAAAAGAAACTGGCGAAACGTTCCACCGCACCGAAGAACTTTGACTGCACCCGATCGGCCCGGCCGAATGACTTGACCATGGCGATGCTCTGCACAAACTGCTGGGTGGCCAGGGACAGGTTGCCCAGCGCGGCGCCCAGTGCCTTCTGGTCATCCCGATAAGCCTGGGAGCGCAAGGCTCGCAGTCGCCACAGCGCCAGCGCTGGAGGCAGCAGCACCACAACGGTCATCGGCACACTTACCGTCAGCAGGTACAACAGGCACGCCAGGGGCGCCACCAATGCGGCGGCGAGGTTGTTTGGCAAGTGCGCCACCAGTTGATGCAGCGCACCTACGTCGTCGAGCAAAACACGGTCGACTTTTTGCCCACCACGGGCGCTGAACCAAGCCAGCGGAACCCGCGCCAAATGCGCGGCCAGCCGTTGGCGAACCTGGCGTTGCAGGTCGCTGTCGGCCAGGTGGGTCATCTGCAAGGCGGCAGCCAGCCCGAGCATGCGCAACAGCAAAGCGCCCGCACCGGCCAACAACCACCAGAACCCATCGTGCAGATCGAGTTTTCCGTCCAGCAACGACGGCGCCAACTCCGCCACCGCGATCAACGGCAGCAGGCCGATCAGGGTCGCCAGGGCTTGCAGCAGCATGGCGCAGATCAACCGGCCACGTACAGGCGCGAGCAGTTCACGCAGCGAGTCTTGATCAGCCACGGGCGGCGCTTCCCTCAGGTTGTTTTGCCCCGAAATACAGCTGCTGGATAGCCTCCCGCAGGTGCTTGCGGCTGACCTTGCCCACGCCGGTTTGCGGGAAACCGGGGATAAATTCGAAGCGGTCCGGCAGCTTGAAGGCCGCCAACCCTTGCTCACGCAGATGGCGCAGCAGTTCCGGCGGGCGCGGTGCCGTGCCACGGGGAATCACGAAGGCGCAGGTGCGTTCGCCGAGGTAGGCGTCCGGCATCGCCACCAAGGCCACATCGGCGACGGCAGGATGGCTGAGCAGGAGGTTTTCGACTTCTTCGGCGGCGATCTTTTCGCCGCCACGGTTGATCACGTCCTTGTCGCGACCTTCGACCATCAGGTAGCCGTCGTCGGTGAGCATTACCCGGTCGCCGGTGCGGTAGAAACCGTCAGTGGTAAACGCCTGGGCGTTGTGCGCAGGGTGGCGGTAGTAACCGCGAATCGTGTACGGACCACGGGTCAGCAATTGGCCGACCTGGCCCTGTATCACGTCCTGTTCGTTGTCGTCCACCACCCGGATTTCGTCGCCCGGGGACATGGGTTTGCCCTGGGTGTGCAGGACTCGTTGCGGTGGGTCGTTGGGGTCGGTATAGCAAATCAGCCCCTCGGCCATGCCGAACACTTGCTGCAAGCGGCAGCCGAGGGTGGGTTCCACGCGGCGGGCAGCCTCGAAGCTCAGTTTGGCGCCGCCGACTTGCAGCAGTTGCAATCCTGGCAGGCCCTGCCCGCGCGCCTGGGCGGCATCCAGCCAGACCAGCACCAGTGGCGGCACCAGCGCGGTATGGGTCACGCGTTCATGCTCGATCAGGGCGAAGCAGGTTTCGGCGCTTGGCGAGCCGCTCAGCACCACACGGCCGCCCATCAGCAAGGTGCCCATGAACCCCGGGCAGCACATGGGAAAGTTATGGGCCATGGGCAGCGCGGCGAGGTACACCGTGGCGTCGGTCAGGCCGCAACGTTCGGCGCTGGTCCGCACGTTGTAGAGGTATTCATTGTGGCGACGCGGGATCAGTTTCGGCACGCCGGTGGAGCCACCGGACAACTGGAAACACGCGACGGCATCCGCGGGCGGCGCAGAAAAGGTTGGCTGCGGGTCGTCCAGATAAAGGTCTTCGAGCGCGATGAATTCTTCAGCCTCACCGGCCACGATCACCCACGCAAGGTCGCCATGGGCCGCCTTCAAGCCACGGGCCATGCCCCGATAATCAAAACCTGCCGTGACGTCAGCGCAGAGGTATGCCCTGGCCTGGGCAAACTCGCAGAAGCGGCCGATTTCCAGATGACGATGGGCCGGTAACGCAAAGATTGGCCGTACGCCGAGGCGATACAGGGCGAAGCACACTTCGACAAAACCCACGCAGTTCGGCAGTTGCACCACTACGTTGTCCCCTGCCACCAACCCCAGCCGGGAGAACCCGCCGGCCAGTTGATCGACCCGTTGATCCAGTTGGCGATAGCTCACCCGCAGCGTTCCATCGGTGATCGCTTCACGCTCGCCAAAGGTGCGGGCGGCGTTGCGCAGCAGGTCGCCAAAGGTCTCGTCGCGCCAATAGCCTGCGTCGCGATAGCGTTGGGCAAACGCTTCGGGCCAATCGGGGCAGTCGTCAATGATAGTCATGGGGTCTCCAGAGTTTTTTTCGGCAATAAGGGGCCGATGCCGTGAACAAAAGGCCTGCGGGGCAAGGGTGAAAAGGGCTAGGGAGAATGGGTCATTGAGCGGTTCATCCATGAGTCGCCAAGGGCTGCGGAAATGAGAGTGATTATTAATAGGCAAAAGCCGCAGCACGGCAACCGGCAGGACATTCGTTTGCGCGGCTTTTTCTTTTGATTGCGCTACAGCGTGAGTTTCTGCGGCCTGCAGCGATGAGGCGTGGTCCGGGCTTTCGGCTAAAGGATAATCATTCTTAATTACAGGTAAGAAATTTCCTGCTAGCGTATGCCCCTCTTTTCCGGTTCACAGGGAGTCCGCCATGCTCAGCCCACACGCTGCGCCGCTACCGACCCAAAGGGATTTCACCCTCAATTTTCCCAACACTTTGAACACGGGTGCCGCCACCGTCGTGCCGGAAATCACCCTGTCCGCCGGGACTGTGTTGATGGACAGCCAGATGTGGATGCAAGAGCCGCTGTGGCAAGGTTTGAAGATCATCCTGGTGCTCAGCGGCCAGCTCAATTGCCGGGTCGAAGGCCAGCAGGAAGTGGAGATTCGCGGGCCGACCCTGTGCGCCGTGGCCAACCAGGGTGAACATTGTGGCGATCACCTGTTCGCCAGTGGTGTGCCGGTGCGCTACACCACCGTGCAGCTGGATTTCCCGTCGATCCGCAGCGTCGGCCTTGAGCCTGAGCGCCTGCTGGATAAACGCGGCGGCGGGCCGATGATGTTCTGCCAGCCCGCGAGCAAACCGTTGCTCGCCCTTGCCCAACAGATTTTCACCTGCCCGTTGCAGGGCCCTGCCCGCTCCTTCTATCTGGGCGGCAAGGCCCTGGAGCTGACAGCGCTGGGGGTGGAGGGAATTCTCGCGCAAACCGAGTCGCGCCCGGTGCAGGACGCCCATTGCAACTCAGCGGACATCGAACGCATTCATGCCGCCCGCGACCTGTTGCTCGGTTCGTTGCAGGCTTCGCCGTCATTGGCCGAGCTGTCTCGCGCAGTCGGCCTCAACCCGCGCAAATTGACCGCGGGCTTTCGTCAGGTATTCGGCACCAGTGTCTATGTGTACTTGCAGGAACAGCGCCTGGCCGAAGCCTATCGCCTGCTCGCCAGCGGTGAGACCAATGTGTCCAGCGCCGCGTACCGCGTGGGTTACAGCCCGGCGCATTTCTCCACGGCGTTTCGCAAGCGTTTCGGGGTTTCGCCCAAGGCGTTGCGCTGACGGGTTGTGAAAGTTCCGCCCTGCCCCGCAAACGAAAGAAATGATCGCTCGACCCAAAGCAATAGCCCTGCGTCACAACGCCTGGATGAGATACGTTTGCATTCGCATTGAACACCTCATCATGGAGTGAAGCATGGGCACCCGCGTTCTGTACCGAGACACCCCAGGTTTGCCAATCGATACCGCAGTCCCGCACTTGAAAACCAGTCGCAAGCCCTTGGCAACCCTGATCCATGGCGTTGCCCTGGGCCTGTCGCTGACCCAGATGAACCTTGTGCAGGCCGCCGAGGCGGACACCGATCACGCCCTGGTGCTCGACAGCAGCGTGGTCACCGGGACCCAAGCCGACAGCCCCACCGGACAACAGGCCGGCTACGTGGCCAAGCGTAGCCTCAGCGGGACCAAGACCGACACCGCGCTCAATGAAATCCCCCAGTCGATCTCCGTAGTGACCCGCGACCAGATGGACGCGCAGCAAGTGCAATCGGTGAGCGAAGCGTTGCGCTACACGGCCGGCGTGCAGGCCAACACTACCGCCGCCAGCCAGCGCTTCGACAACCTCTCGATTCGCGGCTTCGACGTGACCAGCACCGGCATGTTGCGCGACGGCTTACGTGGCACCACCACCCAGGCCTGGCCAAAAGCCGAAGCCTATGGCCTGGAACGCATCGACGTGCTCAAGGGCCCGGCCTCGGTGTTGTTCGGCCAGAACGCACCGGGCGGTGTGGTCAACCAGATCAGCAAGCGGCCACTGGACCAGTCGTTCCATGAAGTGCAGCTCCAGGGCGGCAGTTTCGACCGCGCCCAGGGCCAGTTCGACTTCAGCGGGCCACTGGATGACCAGAGGCAATTCCTCTATCGGCTGGTGGGCCTGGAGCGCAGCAGCGGCACCCAGTTCGATCACATCAAGGACGACAAAACCTTCATCGCGCCGTCGTTTACCTGGCGGCCGAACGACGACACCAGCCTGACCGTACTGGCCGATTACTCGGAGGATGAATTCGGCGCGCCCCGGGTGTTCCTGCCGACGGTGGGCACGCTCAAGCCGAACCCGAATGGCAAGGTCAAACACAACGTCTTTCTCGACGAACCCGGCCTGGACAACGGCCGCACGCAATACTCGCTGGGCTACCTGTTGGAGCACCGGATCAACGATGTGTGGAGCCTGAATTCCAGCGCACGTTATGGCCACGTCAACCTGCTGACCAACACCGCCAGCGGCATGTCCCTGGCGCCGGACCTGCGCACCTTGAACCGGTCGGCCTACCGCTTCCGCATCGTCGGCGACGTGTACTCCCTGGACAACAATGCCCAGGCCCGCTGGAACCTTGGCGAGGTGCAGATGGTGTCGCTGCTGGGGGTCGATTACCGGCGCACCCGTGAAGACTATTACCTCAACGGCGGCGCGGCATCGTCGATCGACATCTACAACCCGGTGCACGGGGGTGTGTTCGCGCCGAACACCCCGTTCGCCAGCACCTTGCAGCGCGCCGACCAGACCGGGCTCTACGCCCAGCAGCAGATGACGTTCAACGACCGTTGGGTACTGACCGTCGGCGGTCGCCAGGATCATTCGAGTGCGCGCACCGACAACCGCCTGACCGACACCGGGCAGAAGCAGGACGACAACAAGTTCACCTACCGTGCAGGCCTCGTTTACCTGGCCGACAACGGCCTGTCGCCGTACATCAGCTACGCCACCTCGTTCGACCCGGTGCTCGGCACTGATTTCTACGGCACCAGCTTCAAACCGAGCACCGCCAAGCAGTCGGAAGTCGGCATCAAGTACCAGCCGCCCGGGATCGACAGCTACATCACCCTGTCGCTGTTCGACCTGACCCAGCAGAACGTCAAGACCACCGACCCGAGCAACCCGCTGAACAGCGTGCAGACCGGTGAGGTCAACGTGCGCGGCGTGGAGCTGGAAGGCAAGGCCAGCCTCGCCAAGGGCCTGGACCTGCTGGCAACCCTGACCTACAACGACGCCGAAGTCAGCAAGAGCAACAACCCGCTGGAAAAAGGCAACCGCCCCACCGACACCCCGGAAAAAATGGCGTCGTTGTGGGCTGACTACACCCTGCCCTTTGGCCCGCTCACCGGGCTCGGATTTGGCGTCGGCGTACGCTATATCGGTTCCACCGAGGCCGATGCTGCCAACACTGTGAGCGTGCCCTCCTACACCTTGCTCGACGCGGCGGTGCACTACGATTTCGACAAGCTGATCCCGGCGGCCAAGGGCCTGCGCCTGGCGGTGAATGCCACCAACCTGACCGACAAGCACTATTACGAAGGCTGCTCCCTCTCCAGCTGCAGTGCCGGGTATGACCGCAGTGTCATCGCCAGCCTGCGCTATCGCTGGTAACTGCCATGCGTGGGTGGTGGCTTCGTGTGCATCGATGGCTGGCGCTGAGCGTCGGCCTGCTGCTGGCGCTGATTGGCTTGAGCGGTGCGCTGCTGGAACTCAAGGGGCCGATCCTGCGCTGGGAGGTCGGCAGCCAGGCCTTGGACCTGGCTCCGGTTGAACACGGCGCACTGCTGGATGACGCGCAGTGGATCAGCGCGGCACTGGGTGCCTACCCGCAATTTCAGAAAGTCTTTGGCGCCGCAAAACCGCGCCAGGGTTTCCTGGAATCGGACAACGCGATCGTCTTCGGAGCCCTGGAGGATCGGCCCGGCATCGGCATTGCGATGATCGATCCCTACAGTGCCGAGCCACGGGCATTTTTTGTGTTCGATGACCTGTGGCTGGCGAAGCTGGTGGCGCTGCACCGGGCACTGCTGTTGCCGCCGCCCATTGGCGCCGTCGCCCTGTTTGCCTGTGGCCTGGTGCTGCTGGGCTCGGTGGGCAGCGGCCTGTACCTGTGGTGGCCGGGGCGGCGCAGCTGGTGGAAAGCCGCCAGCTTGCGCCCGGGCAGCCAGGGCCTGCGCCGCCTGCGGGAATGGCACAACGTCGCAGCCGCCTGGCTGTGCCTGCCGTTGGCGGTGATTGCCGGCAGCGGCGCCTGGCTGGCCCGGCCCGACTGGTTCTTCGCCAACCCCGCCGCGATCAAACCGCTGTTCTCCGCCGCCCACGGCCACCTGTTGCTCGGGTTGCCCGGCGCGGCCCTGGCCTTTCTTTGCGGCCTGGCATTGCCGCTGCTCTATCTCACCGGGCTGTTGTTGTGGTGGCGCAAACGCGTCCGCCACGTGCGCCCAACTGTTCAAGGAAATTGTTCATGAAACACCCTCTGTTGTTGCAACGCGGCCTGCTGCTCGGTCTTGGCCTGTTAATGAGCGGCCTGGCCTGCGCCCACACCGTCACCGACCTGGCGGGGCGCAAGGTCGACGTACCGGACAAGGTCTCGCATATCCTGCTGGGTGAAGGCCGGATGATCTACTCGCTGTCGCTCCTTGAAGGCAAGAACCCGTTTACCCGCATCGCCGGCTGGCAAGGGGATTTTCGCGGCCTGGACGTGCAGGGTTACGCCGCGTTCCAGAAGCACTTTCCCGAAGCCGACAACGTACCGTTGGTAGGCGGCACCTCCGCCGAAACCTTCAGTGTGGAAAAGGCCCTGGCGGTACACCCGGACCTGGCGATCATGGCCTTGAGCGGGGGCCATGGCCCGAGCCCCGACAGCGAGGCGGTCAAGCAGCTGGAAGCGGCCGGCGTGGCGGTGATTTTCGTCGACTTCAGCGACCATCCGCTGAGCAACACGGTGCCGAGCATGCGCCTGCTGGGCAAGGCTCTGGACCGTAATCAACAAGCCGAGGACTACATCGCGTTTTACCAGGCCTCGCTGGCCAAGGTCACCGATACCCTGGCCAAGGCCGGGACGGTAAAACGGCCGAAGATCTTCATCGACATGCTCGCCGGCCTGCAGGATTGCTGTGGTTCGCCGGGCACCGGCAACTTCGGGGAAATGATCAAGCTCGCGGGTGGCCGGAACATCGCCGACGGGCGCATTCCCGGCCCGATCGGCACATTGAACGTCGAATACATTCTGTCCAGCGATCCGGATGTGTACGTCGCCACCGGCGTATTCGGCCACGGCCAGGGCGGTGTGACCCTCGGCTATTCGGCCACGCCGCAGCAGGCCAACGACAGCCTCAAGCAAGTGTCCCAGCGCGCGCCGCTGAATGAACTGCGGGCGGTACGTGAAGGCAACGTGCATGGCCTCTGGCATATTTTCTATGACTCGCCGGAACACTTGATCGCAGTGCAGGCCCTGGCCAAGTGGCTGCATCCTGAGTTGTTCGCCGACCTGGATCCGGAACAGACCCGAGCCGAATTGTACCGGCGCTTTATGCCAATTCCGGCCAGCGGCGTATTCACCACGAGCCTTGTGCCGTGACGCAGGTGCAAGCCTGTGCGAGCGCCGATGGCGCAGGTGAGCGCTATCGCCACCGCCATGGACGACGGGTATTGCTGTTGTCGGCGCTGGCGTTGGCATTGGTGGTTTCCCTGGCGGTGGACATCACCACCGGGCCTTCCGGCATGAGCCTGACGCGCCTGTTGCAAGTGCTGTGGGACCCGGCTTCGATGCCGCGGGTGGAGGCGGTGATCGTATGGAATGTGCGCCTGCCTTACGCGTTGATGGCGGTACTGGTGGGCGCGGCACTGGCCCTGGCCGGCGCCGAAATGCAGACGGTGCTGGATAACCCGCTGGCCAGCCCGTTCACCCTCGGCGTTTCCGCCGCCGCCGCCTTCGGTGCAGCCCTGGCCATTGTGCTCGGGATGGGCATTCCTGGCGTGCCGGCGCAGTACCTGATTTCGGCCAACGCCTTTCTGTTCGCACTGGCATCGGTGGCATTGCTGTATCTGTTGGCACGCTGGCGTGGGTTTGGTGTGGAGAGCCTGGTGCTGTTCGGGATTGCCCTGGTGTTTGCGTTCAATGCGCTGGTGGCACTGCTGCAGTTTGTGGCGAGCCAGGACAGCCTTCAGCAACTGGTGTTCTGGACCCTGGGCAGCCTGGCCCGGGCGTCCTGGGAAAAGCTCGCGATCCTCGCTGCGGCGTTGCTGCTGTGCCTGCCGTTTTCCCTGCGTCAGAGTTGGGCGTTGACTGCCCTGACCCTGGGCGAGGAACGCGCCCGCAGTTTCGGGATTGATGTCGGCCGCCTGCGGGTGCTGTCGTTGCTGCGCATCAGCCTGCTGTCGGCGCTGGCGGTTTCGTTTGTCGGCACAATCGGTTTTATCGGGCTGATTGCTCCGCATATCGCGCGGCTGTTGGTGGGTGAAGATCACCGCTTGTTCCTGCCAGCGAGCGTGCTCAGCGGTGGCTTGATCCTGTCGATGGCGTCGATTGCCAGCAAGGCATTGATGCCCGGCGTGTTGATTCCGGTGGGGATTGTCACCGCACTGGTGGGAATTCCGTTTTTCATGGCGATTGTGATGCGTAACCGCCGAGGTGCTCTGTGACCGGATTAAGCACACAAGCATTGAGCATGCACTACGGCAGTCGCAGCGTGCTGCAGGACATTCATCTGCCGGCGTTGCTGCCCGGCACCATCACCGCGCTGATCGGCCCCAACGCTGCCGGCAAGTCGACCTTGTTGCGTGGCATCGCCGGACTGCACAAGGCGCACGGCCAGATCTGGCTGGAGGGTGTCGATCTCAATCGCCTGCCGCAAGTCGAGCGCGCGCAACAAGTGGTGTACCTGCCTCAGAGCCTGCCGGAGCGTACGCGCCTGTGCGCCTTCGAAGCGGTACTGAGTGCGGCCATGGCCGGCCATCGCGGCGCGGGTTTTGCGCCTGGGCGGCCGAGCCCGACGGTGCTCAAGGGCGTGGAAAAAATCCTCGCCGACCTCGACCTGACCGCCCTCGCCGACCGCCCGATCGATGCACTTTCCGGTGGCCAGCGCCAACTGGTGGGCCTGGCCCAGGCCCTGGTGCGCCAGCCTCGGGTGTTGCTGCTGGACGAACCCACCAGCGCCCTGGACCTGTATCACCAGTGCCAGGTGGTGGAAGCCATCACCCAGGCCACCCGCGAACGCAACCTGATCACCCTGGTGGTGGTGCACGACATCAACCTCGCCCTGGGCTTCAGTGATCAGGTGGTGGTGTTGCACAACGGTCAGTTGGCCGCTGCCGGGCCACCGCAAGTGGTGATCAATCAGGCGTTGCTGAAAAACGTCTATGGTGTGAGTGGCCGCCTGGAACAGGTGCATGGCCGCCCGCTGGTGATGGTGGATGCACGACTGCCCTTTTCTCCTGCCCTTGGATAACCGATGAACAGCTCCCAAGACGCTGCACTCGCGACTTTGCACACTGACCGCCCATTCAACCTGAGGCCGCTGCTGTTGGCCAACATGGCCTGCACCATGGCGATGATGGCATTTGTCTCGCTGATTGGCCCGATCGCTCGGGTGCTTGGCCTGGCCACCTGGCAGGCAGGTGCGGCGGTCACCGTGTCCGGGGTGATCTGGATGCTTCTGGCTCGTCCATGGGGCCAGGCCAGTGACCGACTGGGCCGGCGCCGTGTGCTGCTGCTGGGCACCGGTGGTTTCACCCTGGCCTACTGGGCGCTGTGCGTGTTTATCGATGCGTCCCTGCAACTGCTGCCATCGGCCATGTTGGCGTTTATCGGGCTGATTCTGGGTCGTGGCCTGATCGGCGTGTTCTACGCTGCGATACCGGTGGGCGGCTATGCGCTGGTGGCCGACAACATTGAGCCTGAGCACCGCGCCAAGGCCATGGCTTCCCTGGGCGCCGCCAACGCCTGCGGCCTGGTGCTGGGCCCGGCGATTGCTGCGCTGTTGGCGCGTCACAGCCTGAGCCTGCCGTTTTATGCGATGGCGGTGTTACCGCTGTTGGGATTCTTGTTGCTGCTGGCCAAATTGCCGCGCCAGGAGCTGCACCTCAAGCAGCCGCCCAAGCCGGTCAACCTCTCGGACCCACGCCTGCGTCGACCGTTGGTGGTGGCGTTTGTCGCGATGCTGTGTGTGTCGATCGCGCAGATAACCGTGGGTTTTTTCGCGTTGGATCGCTTGAAGATGAACCCGGCCGATGCGGCACAAACTGCCGGTATCGCCCTGACCATGGTCGGGCTGGCGTTGATCTGTTCGCAACTGGTAGTGCGCAAACTGGAGTGGCCGCCGCTGCGGATGATTCGCATCGGTGCGGTGGTGTCAGCCCTGGGATTTGCCGGCAGCATGTTCGCTGATACGGCCTGGATCCTGTGGCTGTGCTTTTTTGTGTCCGCGGCCGGCATGGGCTGGATCTTCCCGTCTTTCGCGGCGCTGGCGGCGAATGCGGTGGATGCGTCGGAGCAAGGCGCCACGGCAGGTTCGGTGGGTGCGGCCCAAGGCCTGGGCGTGGTGGTCGGGCCGTTGGCCGGGACCTTGATCTACGCGATCGAACCTCGCCTGCCCTACTTGGTGGCGGCGGCGCTGCTGCTATTGATCGCGTGCTGGCCGGCGGCACGGCAACCAGGTAACACCCCAGGTTGAGCTACCTGTTATTTCTGACAGTAGACGTCCATCCCTGAAAAGCCTCTGATAAAGCGCGTGGCCACAGCATTAGCTGAGGCCACCTACCTTTTCTGGAGACAAGCACCATGAGCGACGACCTGAATGACTTGACGACATTTACTGACAGAAATTGGAATGGCTGGCACCCGGACCGCCCAGACACCGCAAAGCTTGAGCCACGGACGCCTGGGAACGATCACGAGTTCTACCTCACCAATGCATCCGATGCGGTTCATGAGATGGGTATCTCCAAGTCCTACTCATTCATAAAGGGCACTGAATACACAGTGATCTTTGAATACCGGACCCTATCGGAAACGGACATCATCGTGTTGGCGGGAGGCTTGGAGCAAGCATACGGGCCACATCCACCGTCTCCCGGCTGGACGCGCCTGACTGTCCCTCTTCCGTACGTGAAAGAGGACGGAGGCACTCACCCAATCTCAATCAGACTCTGGTCAAGAAGTGCAGGCAGCGAACCCCATCGCTACGACTTGGACAACATTCTTGTCAGGTCGATTCCGGATTAACCTGCAAGGTCACGGGCCCTACAAAATCCGATACAGCAAACGCTCGATCCGCACCCGGCTGACCCGGCGCAAGAACTTGCCGACGGCCGCCGGGTACTCCACCAGGGTTTCCAGCTGCTGGTAGCGTTCAATACGCGAGGTGTGCTGGAAAATCTCGGCAAGCTCGGTGCGCCGTGGCCCTACCCACTCACCCTTGGGATCATCGATCAGCAAGGCGTTTTCCAGGTCGAGGCGAAACGCTCGTGGGTTGATGTTGTTGCCGGTCAGCAAGGTGTAGCGCTGGTCGACCCACATGCCCTTGAGGTGGTAGGTGTTGTCGCCGTCGCGCCACAGGTGCAGGTTCAGCTGGCCGCTGTCGATCATGCGCTGGTGGCGCTTGGCGAAGCGACGCAGGCTTATTTCGTAGAGATACGGTAGCGCGGCGATGACCTTGAACGGCTCGCTCGGCGGGATGTAGAAGTCGTTGGCAGTCTTGTCGCCAACAATGATGTCAATCTTCACCCCGCGGGCCAGGGCGCGGTTGATTTCCCGGGTCACCGGCAGCGGCAGGTTGAAGTACGGCGTACAGATAGTCAGCTGGTGCTGGGCGCTGGCAATCAGCTCGCAGATCACCCGGCTCAGGGGGTTGTTCTTGCACACGCCCAGCAACGGACTGACCGTCAGGCTGCCGTTGGGCAACTGCCCCGCCGTGGTGTCATACACCGCGTGTTTCAGGCGGCTGCGCAGGTCGCCGATGTCGTTGCGCAGGCTGCGGGTGGTCGGCGGGTTGGGCAGGTCCAGGCGATGCACCGCCTTGGCGGCCACCAGGCCGTGCTCCACCAGGTGCTGCATCGAGTCGGCCAGCGCCTTGTTGTGGATCAGGTGATAACGGTCATAGCGGTACTTGTCGAACTTGTGCAGGTACACGTTATTCAGGCTGGCGCCGCTGTACAGCACGCTGTCATCGATCACGAAGCCCTTGAGGTGCAGCACGCCGAACAGTTCGCGGGTTTGCACCGGCACCCCATACACCGGCACTTCGGTGCTGTGGGACTCGGTCATGGCCTGGTACCAGGCGCTGTTGCCCGGCTGCTTGCCGGCGCCGATCAAACCACGCTGGGCCCGCAGCGAGTCGACCACCACCACGATATCCAGCCCGGGCCGGGCGGCCTTGGCAGCATGCAGCGCGTCGTAGATCTCTTGTCCCGCCTCATCCTGCTGCAGGTATAACGCCACGATGTAGATGCGCTGGATGGCCTGGGAAATTTTCTCCAGCAGGCAACGGCGGTACTCGGCGGCGCCGGACAGCACCTCGATCGCGTCGGGCGTGAGGGGAAAACCGCGCAGCTTGGGCAACAGGGAGCGTTTGAATAACGACGGCATAGGGCTCGCAATGGGTCGAATCCGAAGGACTCCAGAGCTTACACCATGGGCTGGCTCAGGTCTTCCCGCCCAGGGTTAAAAATAATTAATTGACCAAGGAGAACGATCGTTCTACTGTAATCTCCATGAACGATATCACTCGCGACATTATCCTCGACGTCACCGAAAAGTTGATCTACCGAAATGGCATCGCTGCCACCGGCATGGATCTTCTGGTGAAAACCGCCGGCGTCTCCAGAAAGAGCGTTTACCGCTACTTCGCCAACAAGGACGAACTGGTGATTGCCGCCCTGCAACGCCGCGACGAGCGCTGGATGCAGTGGCTGCGCAACGAAGTTGAACACCACTCCACCACAGGCGAGCGCCTGCTGGGTGTGTTCAGCGCGTTGAAAACCTGGTTCGGCTCCGATGACTTTCGCGGCTGCGCCTTCATCAACACCAGCGGCGAGACCGGCGACCCGCAAGACCCGGTCCGCCTGCTGGCCAAGGCCCATAAACAGAAACTGTTCGAGTACGCCCTTGAACTGTGTCAAGCACATGGCACCCCCGACCCGGAACGCCAGGCCGCGCACCTGCTGATCCTGATTGATGGCGCCATTACCGTTGCCCTGGTGATGGGCGACACCACCGCTGCCGATAATGCGCAATCCATGGCGCGAACCCTATTGCAACTTTGACCTGACTTTTAAACCTGTTAAGGAGCCGTCCCATGTCATCCAACTCAGAAATACGCCCGCCGTTGCCGCCGTTTACCCGTGAGTCGGCGATTGAGAAAGTTCGCCTGGCCGAAGACGGCTGGAACTCCCGGGACCCGCAACGGGTGTCCCTGGCCTATACCCTGGATACCCAATGGCGCAACCGTGCCGAGTTCGCCCACAACCGCGAAGAGGCCAAGGCCTTCCTGACCCGCAAATGGGCCAAAGAGCTGGAATATCGGTTGATCAAGGAGTTGTGGGCGTTTTCCGGCAACCGCATTGCGGTGCGCTATGCCTATGAATGGCATGACGACTCCGGCAACTGGTTCCGCTCCTACGGCAACGAGAACTGGGAGTTTGACGAGAACGGCTTGATGGCGAACCGGTTTGCCTGCATCAACGACATGCCGATCAAGGAAAGCGAGCGCAAGTTCCACTGGCCGCTGGGGCGGCGTCCGGATGAGCATCCGGGGTTGTCGGAGCTTGGGTTGTAGGCTCGACGCTACACAACTGTGGGAGCGGGCTTGCTCGCGAAGGCAATGGCTCAGCCAACATGTCCAGCGACTGACCCACCGCTTTCGCGAGCAAGCCCGCTCCCACAGTGGTATTTGCCGTATCCGTCAGTCCTGGTTCAAACCCACCCGATACAACACGCCGTTATCTTCATCCGTGAGCACATACAGGTAACCATCCGGGCCCTGGCGCACATCGCGGATCCGCGCTTTCAGGCCACCCAGCAGTCGCTCTTCGTGGATGACCTTGTCCCCATCGAACTGCAAGCGAATCAACTCCTGGCTGACCAATGCCCCGATAAACACGTTGTGCTGCCAGGCCTTGAACCGGTCAGCGTCGTAGAACGCCATGCCGCTCACACCCGGGGATTTTTCCCAGACGTGGTGCGGTGCAACGGTGCCTTCGACTGTCTTGCCCTTGGCCTCGGGAATCGGCGTCAGGGAATAGTTGATGCCATGGGTCGCCAGCGGCCAGCCGTAGTTTTTCCCTCGTTCAATGATATTGATCTCATCCCCGCCGCGCGGGCCATGTTCGTTTTCCCAGAGTGTGCCGCTCCACGGGTTGAGTGCCGCACCCTGGGGGTTACGCTGGCCGTAGGACCAGATTTCCGGCCTCACGCCCTCCTGGCCGACAAAGGGGTTGTCTTCCGGTATACGACCGTCCGGGAAGATCCGCACCACTTTGCCTTGCAGCTTGTCGAGGTCCTGGGCGGTGGGGCGGTCGTTGTTTTCCCCGAGGGTCACGAACAGGTAACCATCGCGGTCAAACACCAGCCGCGAGCCGAAGTGGTTGCCCGTGGACAGCTTGGGCTCCTGACGCAGGATCACCTTGAAGTCTTGCAGGCCGCTCAGGTCATCGCTCAAGCGCCCACGCCCGACTGCGGTGCCTGCAGTGCCATTCGTGCCGCCGCCCTCGGCGTAGGACAGGTACACCAGGCGGTCCTCCTTGAAGTCCGGTGACAGCACCACGTCCAGCAGGCCGCCCTGCCCTTTGGCAAACACCTTCGGCACGCCACTCAGGGGCGCGGACAGTTTGCCGTCCGGGCTGACAAACCGCAGGTTGCCGGGACGTTCGGTGACCAGGAAGCCTTGCTTGTCCGGCAGGAACGCCACCGCCCACGGGTGATCGAGGCCCTTGGCAATCGGGGTGACGGTGATACTCCCTTGCTCGCTGGGAAACTGTTGGGGGGCGGCCGCCGAGACAGGCAGCGCCAGGGGCAGCAAGGCAGCGGCGCAGAAGGTGGCTAGAAGGGTTTTGCGTAACAGCATACGGTGGGTTTCCTTGTCGTCTTTACACACTCAATCGCCGCGATTGCCATTGGCGTCACGGGTGGGAGTCTTGGGCTGGATAGCCGGCGGGGTCTGCGCGCCGTCACGGCGCTGGACGCTGTTGCCGATACCGCCGTTTTGCAGGGTCGGCGGCCGCTGTGCCGGCGGAATATAGGTGCCTCGCGCTGCCGGCGCGTTGGGCTGGGTGCCCTGCATGCTGTTGGGATTGGCCTGGTGGATGGGGCCGTTGTAGGGGTTGTTGCTGCTGCCGGGCAGGTTTTGCGCCTGTGCCAACGAACTCAAGGCCAGGCCCAACGCCAATACGGCAAGGTTGCGCAAACGGGTGTTCATGACAAAGCCTCTCTGGGCGCAAGTAATACGTGCTTTCGATAACACGCTACGCCTTGGGTTCGGCTTTGGTAACTAAATAGTTTCTCATCAGGTGTAACACGATCTGTCTGAAACCCTGGTGCCAGCCGGCTGGCCAGGGAAACTTTTGCCGAATCCGCCCTGTCACCTGAAGACCACACACTTCAGGAATACCGACATGCCACGGGCTATCTGGAAAGGCGCAATCAGTTTTGGCTTGGTGCACATCCCCGTGTCACTGGTCTCGGCCACGTCCTCCCAGGGCGTCGACTTCGACTGGCTGGACAAACGCAGCATGGACCCGGTGGGTTACAAGCGCATCAACAAGACCACCGGCAAGGAAGTCACCAAGGAGAATATCGTCAAGGGCGTGGCCTACGAGAAAGGTCGCTACGTGATCCTCAGCGAAGACGAAATCCGCTCGGCCCACCCCAAGTCCACCCAGACCATCGAAATCATCGCGTTTGTGGCCAGCGACCAGATCCCGTTGCAGAACATCGACACGCCCTACTTCCTGGCCCCCGACAAGCGCGGCGGCAAGGTGTATGCCCTGCTGCGCGAAACCCTGAAGAAAACCCGCAAGGTCGCCCTGGCCAACGTGGTGCTGCACACCAAGCAGCACCTGGCGGCACTGATGCCGCTGGAGTCGGCGCTGGTGCTGGTGATGCTGCGCTGGCCTGCCGAAGTGCGTGGCCTGGACGAGTTGGAATTGGGCAGCGACGTGACCAAACCGACATTGGCCAAGGGCGAACTCGACATGGCCAAGCGTCTGGTGGAAGACATGAGTGCCGACTGGCAGCCGGACGAATACCGCGACAGCTTCCAGGAAAAGATCATGGCGCTGGTGGCGAAGAAGGCCAAGGCCGGCAAGATCGAAGACGTGGAATCCAGCGAAGGTGTCGACGAGCGCAAATCTGCGGACGTGATCGACCTGACGGAGTTGCTCAAGCGCAGCCTGGCCGGCAAGCCCGCGACCAAGGCTGCAGCCAAGAAACCTGCCGCGAAAAAGACCAGCAAGGCTTCATGAGGTAGACCGCCATGGCCAAGCCCCTGAGTGAATACAACGCCAAGCGCGACTTCGACGTGACCGCCGAACCCGCCGGCAGTGCGCCTCGCGCCAGGAACCGGGCGCATGCCCTGTCATTCGTGATTCAAAAGCACGATGCGCGCAACCTGCATTATGACTTTCGCCTGGAGCTCGACGGCGTCCTCAAAAGCTGGGCGGTGCCCAAGGGCCCAAGCCTCGACCCGAGCCAGAAGCGCCTCGCGGTGCATGTGGAAGATCATCCATTGGGCTACGGCAGTTTCGAGGGCAGCATTCCGGCAGGCCAATACGGCGCTGGCGATGTGATCGTGTGGGATCGCGGTGTATGGCAGCCCCACGATGACCCGCACAAGGCCTACGCGGCCGGCAAGCTGAAGTTCAGCCTGATCGGCGAAAAACTGGCAGGCGACTGGACGCTGGTGCGCACCCGACTCAAGGGCAGCGGCGACAAGGAGCAGTGGTTGTTGATCAAGGAGAACGATCAGCAGGCACGCCCGGTGGCTGACTACGATGTGGTTCAGGCTGAACCGAAAAGCGTGCTGAGCGACGCAACGGTGGGGGCTGCGAAAAAGCCCGCAGCGCCGAAGAAAGCCCGGCGCAAGCCCTCAACCGACCTGCCCGATCAACTCGCGCCACAGCTGGCGACACTGGTGGACCGTGCACCGGAAGGCGATTGGGTGTACGAGATCAAATTCGACGGCTATCGCATCCTCGCGCGGATTCGCGATGGCGAAGTTCGGCTGTTCACCCGCAATGGCCATGACTGGACCGATCGCCTGCCACGCCAGGCCAAGGCCCTGGAAGCCCTGAAGCTCAAGGACAGTTGGCTCGACGGTGAGGTGGTCAGCCTGAACGCCGACGGGCTGCCGGATTTCCAGGCGCTGCAAAACGCCTTTGATATCGGCCGCAGCCTGGACATTGTCTATTACCTGTTCGATGCGCCGTTCCTGGACGGCCGCGACCAGCGCGAAGCCGCTGTCGAAGAGCGCCGCACCGCGCTGAAGGACGCGGTTAGCCGCAGCAAGAGCAAGCTGCTGCGCTTCTCCGAGTCCTTTGCTGCCAACCAGCGGGATATCTTCGAAAGTGCCTGCGACCTGGCGCTGGAGGGCGTGATCGGCAAACGTGCCGGCAGCCCCTACGTTTCCAGGCGCAGCCCGGACTGGATCAAGCTCAAGTGCCGGCTGCGCCAGGAATTCGTGATCGTAGGGTTCACCCGCCCGCAAGGTTCGCGCAGCGGGTTTGGCGCGCTGTTGCTGGCGGTCAATGATGACAGCGACCTGGTGTATGCCGGGCGCGTAGGTACCGGATTCGATCAGGCCGCGCTGAAAAAGATCAGTGCACAGTTGAAGGCGCTGGAACGCCAGACTTCACCGCTGGCCAAGCCCCTGACCAGTGCCCAGGCACGCGGCGTGCACTGGGTCGAGCCGCAGCTGGTGGGCGAAGTGCAATTTGCCGAATGGACCCGAGAAGGTGTGGTGCGCCAGGCGGCGTTTGTCGGGCTGCGCACCGACAAGCCGGCGGAGCAGATTGTGCATGAGCAGCCGCGGACGGCCAAATCGCTGAAGGAAAAACCCCGTAAAAAGACGGCGGGCACCGGCGCCGTGGCTGGGGTCAGGATTACCCATCCGGACCGAGTCATCGATGCCCAGAGCGCTACACAGAAACTGCAACTGGCACAGTTCTATGAGGGCATCAGCGAATGGCTCCTGCCCTTTCTGCGCAACCGGCCGGTGTCCTTGCTCAGGGCACCGGAAGGCATTGCCGGCGAACAGTTTTTCCAGAAGCACTCCGAGCGCCTGGCGATCCCGAATATCAAGCAACTGGACCAGGCCCTGGACCCGGGCCATGCGCGGCTGATGGAAATCGACAGCCCGGCCGCGCTCATCGGTGCCGTGCAGATGGGTACCGTCGAGTTGCATACCTGGGGCGCTACCGCTGACAAGATTGAAACCCCGGACCTCTTTGTGCTCGACCTCGACCCAGACCCGGCACTGCCGTGGAAAAGCATGCTTGAAGCGGCGCAACTGACCTTGTCGGTACTCGATGAACTGGGGCTTGAAGCGTTCGTCAAGACCAGCGGCGGCAAAGGCCTGCACCTGGTGGTGCCGCTGGCGCGCCGCGATGGCTGGGACTCGGTAAAAGCCTTCGCCAAGGCCATCGCCCAGTTCATGACGCTGCAGTTGCCTGAACGCTTTACCGCGACTTCGGGCCCGAAGAATCGCGTGGGCAAGATCTTCATCGACTACCTGCGCAACGCCCGGGGCGCCAGCACGGTAGCCGCCTACTCGGTGCGGGCGCGGCCCGGCCTGCCGGTATCGGTACCGGTGAGTCGTGATGAGTTGAAGAGTTTGCACAGCGCCCAACAATGGACGGTGGCTAACCTGCACGAGCGTTTGCAGGGTTTGAAGAAGGACCCGTGGGCGGGTTATGCCAATCGGCAGAAGATCAGCAAGAAGATGTGGGAGAAGCTGGGAGCGCATCCGCCAGGCTGATGCGCTCCGCAGCCCGGTTCAGATGAGGATGAAGATCGCGGCCAGGCCGGCAAAGATCGCCCACTTTTCCAGGTAGTAACGGGTGCGGTTGCGTTTCTTCAACTCCTTGCCCCGCAGGCGAATCTTGTACAGGCGGGTAAACGCACGGTTCAGGCCGCCGGTCTTGTCACCGGCATCGTTGGGCGAACCGGCCGCAGCCATCACATTGCGGCTGAACCAACGGTTGAACGCGGCCGCCCAGCGGTACTTCATCGGCCGTTCGATATCGCAGAACAGAATGATCCGGTTCTGCTCGGTGGTGTTTTCGGCGTAGTGGATAAAGGTCTCGTCAAACATCACCGGTTCACCGTCGCGCCAGTAGTAGTTTTCACCGTCCACGTTGATGTAGCAGCCCGGAGAGTTGGGCGTGTCCAGGCCCAGGTGGTAACGGTAGGAACCGGCATACGGGTCACGATGGCGTACCAGCTTTGAGCCCGGTGGCAGCTCGGCAAACATCGCGGCCTTGATCGAGCCGATGCTTTGCACCAGCTCGGTGGTGCGCGGGCACAGCTTCATCGCCGAAGGATGGCTGTCGCCGTACCACTTCAAATAGAAACGCTTCCAGCCCGACTTGAAGAACGAATTGAAACCCACGTCATTGTACTGGTCGGAGCGCTTGATCTCGCCTGCGCGCAGCAGGTTCTGACCTTCCTCGCGGATCTCTTGCCAATGCTCCTGAAGCGGGCTCAGGTCGGGAAAGTCGCTGGGGGACAGGTACGGTCGGCTGGGCAGTTTGGAAAAGAGGTAGAGAAAGCAGTTCACCGGAGCCAGGAAGGTCGAGTGATCACTGAGCTGGCGCCCCAGCTTGTGGCGCACCCGGCCACGCAGGTGGACATACGCAATAGAGGCAACGTAGAGAGCAACAATGATGAGTTTCAAGGTATTCGTCACAAGTCAGAAGAGAACAGGCTGCTCCCGCGTGCCCACAACGGCCGAGGATTGAAGATGCAGCACCTGAAATCACAATTCACAAAACCGGCAACACGAACGGCTGGGTGACAATCCGGTCGTGGCCATTGGCAGCTATTTTAGCCACACTTTGTAACCAAAGGTTAATCAAGATTTGTGAAAAGGTGTCCAGTGAGTGTGCCAGGAAGAGCAGCAGCGGGCTTGCCGGGCGGCCTGCCCGCTACTGAAGGCGTCAGCTTTTCGGTTCGTCATCCTTGCGTGTACGCAGAGAAAGCCGATATTCATCCAACTCCGAGTAGGGTACGGCTTCGCGTCGTGCCAGCAGATGGCGGCCCAGCGCAATCAGTACACCCACGGTCAACCCTGCCAGCAGGCTCAGTATCATAACCAGGGCTTTCTTGGGCTTGATCGGGCTCAGTGGCTCTTGGGCACGACGGTCAATGGTTACCAGCTTGAGGCCACTCATGTCGATATTGAGGCCTCGCAAACGCGCGACTTCCGCTCGTAACGGTTCAACATCCTGCAAGAAAATGTCTTCATTCCCGCGATTTTTCAGCACCTCCACTTCACGGTTGACCTCCAGCATCTGCAACTCTTTGCCAATCTGTGCAATGCGGCTGTTGGTAAAGTCGTCGCTGGTACGCGCCTGCAACGCGGCACGTTCCGCCTCAAGCGCCTCTGTACCGAGGAAGTACAGCGGGATTTTCTGGTTGTTGACCTCGGTGCGCATTACTTGATTCGAGCCGCTACGCGAGGCATCTGCCATGGACGAAGGAGTGGTCGGGGTCTTGATGCCCATCGACTTGGCGATGGAAATGGCCTCCGCCAGCTCTGCCAGCCGGTCCGTGCGCTCCATTTTCATCTGTAAGCGCAGGGCACCCAGTTCGTCCTCCAGCTTGGCCCGTTTGAGCCTGTCGGCTTCAAGCAGCTTGGCAATCTTCGATTCCTTATCGGTTTCGTAATTGGAGCGCGCCGCGTCGATTTTGCCCTTGAGTTCGTTCAAGCGGTTATTGACGATCACTTTAAGGTCAGCACCGACCTGGGCACGTTCCGAATCAATTGCGTAGTCTACAAAGCCGTTGAGAATCGCTACCCCGTCGATGTCTGCCGGGTATTCCAGCTCAAGCTTGATATAGCTGCTCAGGGAGTCGGACTTCTTGGGATCGGGCAGGCTCAGGTTGATGGAGTTTCGATTGAATTCTTCGAAACTCTGCTCGAGGCTTTGCCCGGTTTTCTGGAACGCCTTGAACAGGTCCTCATGGGACTTGAAAAACCCCAGACGCGCTTCGTATGAGTCCAGTTGCGCCCCCACTTTGTTCAGGGCGTCGGCCGGCGGCAACTTATAGACTTCGGAGCGGTTCAGAGCATCCAGCTCATTGATGGCAGCCGGGCGCAGCACACTGCTGACCTGATACTCCCGCGGGGCCAGAAAAGCGTAGCCCGCCCCCAGCACCCCCGCCAGAATCGTACACCCCAGCACCAACTTCTTTTGCCGCCAGATACCATGACACAGTTCAAACAGATCAATTTCGTCCGATGCCGCATGAGCGTGGAGCCGAGGAGTTTTATTCAAAACTGATGCACCTTAAAAAGTCGACAGTCAGCGGTCACACATATTCATCAAATACTGAATGGCCGCTTGAAAATCAGGGACAACGCCCTGTACACAAGACACGAACGGTCTACCGATGGTCATCGGACCACCTCGATCATGGAAAAATCCCACATCACCGTAGATTGTTTTCGTTCAGATTACGCAGGAGCCCCTACCCTGGTGCTGAGCGTAGACGAACTTGCAAAGAACCGTTTCCGAATCAACGCACAAAATGGCGCTAAATACCCGTGAATACTGGGAAAATTCGTACGCAACAAAGAGAAACCAGACAATTCTCACAAAATCGATTCAGCTTATCCGTCAGGCATCTACGCACCAAGGTATTGACTGCTCGTTTTTTAACCAAAAAAGGAATTTATATGACACCTGCTTCAAATACGGATTTCCAGGCGCTCCAGGGCGCATGGGAACAAACGGCGCTGGAAGACAATGGTGTGCTCAATCCCACGGATGAACACAGCGCGCCAGGCGCGATCACGACAATCTCGGGCGATCAATTCCAGGTGGTGACGGTCGACGGCGAGGTTTTACTGGCAGGCAGCTTCACGCTCGATGCCAGCACGGCACCCAAAAGCATTACCTGGGTTGACTCGATGGGAGAGGATGCCGGCAAGCAGTTACCCGCGAGTTACCGGCTGGAAGGTGATCACTTCGTGTTTATTGCGGCAGATGAAGGCATGCCCCGCCCTACCCGCTTCAGTACCGGCCCAGGGCAAACCATGCGCACGTTCGTGCGCAAACCCTGACACGGATATACATCCGTTCCTGCGACATGGTTTTCACATGGCCTTCACGTGTTGACCTATAGGGTGAAGGCTACCTACTCCAGTGAACACCTTGGCCCGTCTACCCCACGGGCCTTTTTTTGCCTGCACGGCAGCCAATCAGCACGGGCGCTTGATGGCGGTGAGGGTGTAGCACGGGGCAGTTGAGCGGGCTGGTTTTGATACCTGGGCTGACAGCATATCCATTGCGTCTCCAATATGTTCCGGTCATTGCGACAAAAGAAGTCCGCCCTACACCGAAAGCCTCGCCATCCTTGAACCGGTAAAGAGCCTTCACTGTAGGGCGAACGGACGGAAAATAAGCCAGGCTTATTGGATGTTCAACTGTTAACAATAAAAAGCCCTGAAAAAGCCTCGATCAGCGCTATTTTTCGATGCAAATGGCCCCACTTTGTAAATGTTTTTGCTTGTATTGCCATACGAGTGCAACGCCACCTTCAGAAACTATACCTTCACGCCATGGGTCACTACTGCTACCGACCTCTTGCCTGAAGACCGTGCCATGGCCACTCGCTCTGACCTGCGCAACACCCTGTCCCTGGACAGCCTGAACTTCTTCCTGGCGGACGTGCGTGACGGACTGGGGCCGTACCTGGCGATTTATCTGCTGGCCGTGCACCACTGGGACCCCGCCAGCATCGGCGTAGTCATGACCCTGGCCGGCATCGCGGCCCTGCTGACCCAGACGCCGGCCGGCGCATTGATTGACCGAACCCGCAGCAAACGGGCAGTGATCGTGATCGCCGCGCTGCTGGTGACTGCCAGTTGCCTGCTCCTGCCCTTCGTCAGCTCCTTCAGCCTGGTGGCGCTGACCCAGGCGGCCAGTGCAGCGGCGGCCTCGGTGTTTGCGCCGGCCATCTCGGCGATTTCCCTCGGGATCACCGGGCCGCGCGCTTTTACCCGGCGCACCGGCCGCAATGAAACCTTCAACCACGCCGGCAACGCGGTGGCGGCCCTCCTCGCCGGTGGATTTGCCTACCTGTTCGGCCCGGTGGCGGTGTTCTATCTGATGGCAGTCATGGCTGCGGCGAGTGTCATCGCGGTCAGCTGCGTGTCAGCCCAGGCAATCGACCACGAAGTCGCACGGGGTTTCGACCCTGCGCATGGCACCGGCCATGAACAACCGTCGGGGTTGGCCGTGCTTCTGGCGAACAGGCCCTTGATGCTGTTTGCCATCTGCTGCGCGCTGTTTCACCTGGCCAATGCGGCCATGCTGCCGCTGGTCAGCCAGAAGCTGTCGCAGATCAACCTGCAGATGGCCACGCCGCTGACCTCGGCCTGCATCGTCGCGGCCCAGTTGGTGATGGTGCCGGTGGCCTGGCTGGTGGGCGTGAAGGCCGACGTGTGGGGGCGCAAGCCGTTGCTGCTCGCCGGTTTCATGATCCTGCCGCTGCGGGGCGTGTTGTATACGCTGTCCAGTGATCCTTATTGGCTGGTGGCAGTGCAGATGCTTGACGGGGTCGGCGCCGGGGTGTTCGGCGCGCTGTTTCCGGTGATCGTCAAAGACCTCACCCAGGGCACCGGACGCTTCAATGTCAGCCTGGGCGCGCTGTCCACGGCATTCGGCCTCGGGGCGGCCTTGAGCAGCAGCCTGGCAGGTTTTGTCGTGCAGTGGGCGGGTTACAACGCCGCGTTCCTGACCCTGGCCGGCGTGGCGGCCGTCGCATTGGGGCTGGTGTGGGTGGCAATGCCGGAGACTCGGGCGAATCCATCCGTGCAGCGCCATACAACTCCCGCCTGACATATGCGACAATGCGCGCCAAATTCCAACATGCACCCATTTTTCTGCTCAGCGACTGGGCCCCAAGCCTTGATGTCGCTGCCGACGTATGCCCGTTGGCCTGGGCCACAAAATGGGCCCGGCTCAAATTAGCGCACTCCAAGCTATTGATAGGTAAAGTAATTGATCTCCACAGCTAACATCACCATGCAGTTCGGCGCCAAGCCGCTATTTGAGAACGTTTCGGTCAAGTTCGGCGCAGGCAACCGTTATGGCCTGATCGGTGCCAACGGTTGCGGCAAGTCGACTTTCATGAAAATCCTCGGTGGCGACCTCGACCCGTCGGGCGGCCAGGTCATGCTGGAGCCGAACGTGCGCCTGGGTAAACTGCGCCAGGACCAGTTCGCCTACGAAGAATTCACCGTACTCGACACCGTGATCATGGGTCACGAAGAGCTGTGGAAGGTCAAGGCCGAGCGCGACCGCATCTACTCGCTGCCGGAAATGACCGAAGACGACGGCATGGCCGTGGCCGAGCTGGAAACCGACTTCGCCGAGATGGACGGCTACACCGCCGAATCCCGCGCCGGTGAGTTGTTGCTGGGCCTGGGTATCGGCATCGAGCAGCACAACGGCCCGATGAGTGAAGTGTCACCAGGCTGGAAGCTGCGTGTATTGCTGGCCCAGGCGCTGTTTTCCGATCCGGAAGTGTTGCTGCTCGACGAGCCGACCAACCACCTGGACATCAACACCATCCGCTGGCTGGAAAACATCCTGACCCAGCGTAACAGCCTGATGATCATCATCTCTCACGACCGTCACTTCCTGAACAGCGTCTGCACCCACATGGCCGACCTGGACTACGGCGAGCTGCGCCTGTTCCCGGGCAACTACGACGAATACATGACCGTGGCGACCCAGTCCCGCGAGCAGTTGCTGTCGGACAACGCCAAGAAGAAAGCGCAGATCTCCGAGCTGCAATCCTTCGTCAGCCGCTTCTCGGCCAACGCCTCGAAAGCCAAGCAGGCCACTTCCCGTGCCAAGGCGATCGACAAGATCCAGCTGGCCGAAGTCAAGCCATCGAGCCGCGTCAGCCCGTTCATCCGCTTCGACCAGACCAAGAAGCTGCACCGCCAGGCGGTCATCGTCGATCGCATGGCCAAGGGCTTTGACGGCAAGACGCTGTTCAAGGACTTCAGCTTCCAGGTTGAAGCCGGCGAGCGCGTGGCGATCATTGGCCCGAACGGTATCGGCAAGACCACCCTGCTGCGTACCCTGGTCAACGAACTGACCCCGGATGCCGGTACGGTCAAGTGGACCGACGCGGCTGAACTGGGCTATTACGCCCAGGACCATGCTTCGGACTTCGAAGACGAGTCCAACCTGTTCGACTGGATGGGCCGCTGGACCAAGGAAGGCGAGCAAGTGGTTCGCGGTACCCTGGGCCGCATGCTGTTCTCCAACGACGAGATCCTGAAGTCGGTGAAGGTGATTTCCGGTGGCGAGCAAGGTCGCATGCTGTTCGGCAAGCTGATCCTGCAAAAGCCGAACGTGCTGATCATGGACGAGCCGACCAACCACTTGGACATGGAGTCCATCGAGGCGCTGAACCTGGCGTTGGAGAACTACCCGGGTACGCTGATCTTTGTCAGCCATGACCGGGAGTTTGTGTCGTCCCTGGCCACCCGCATCATCGAGCTGAGCCCGAGTGGGGTGATCGACTTCAGCGGGACTTATGACGATTACCTGCGTAGTCAGGGTGTGGTTTTCTAAGAGCCGCCGGTAGTTTGAAATGCGAAAGCCCCGTCCAGTGTGATGGGGCTTTTTTTTGGGGTATGGCTCTGCTTTTCTGTGGGAGCCGTCGAGCTTTAGCGAGGCCGCGATAGCGGTGTGCCAGGCAACATCTTTATTGACCATGCCGCCGCCTTCGCAGCCTCGCTAAAGCTCGACAGCTCCCACACTTTACCCCGTCCGCTTTAGTCGTCCCGGGCCAGGGAGGCCCCATGGATCCAAAGCCGGATAGGCACGGGCCGCAATATCATCAAATATAGTTAGCCTGCTTCCTTTTACCCCAAGCCCTTGCCATGATGCCCTCACCGCCCGCCCGCGAACGAGTCCCCATGCCTGCCACACAGCCTGCCACCCCCAGCTCCTTGTCGATCACCCTGCAGATCGTTTCCATCGTTTTCTACACGTTTATCGCGTTTATCTGTATCGGCCTGCCGATTGCCGTCATCCCCGGCTATGTCCACGGTGAGCTGGGTTTCAGCGCGGTGGTCGCCGGGATAACCATCGGCTCGCAATACCTGGCCACGCTGCTCAGCCGCCCCATGGCGGGGCGCATGTCGGACAACGTGGGCACCAAGCGCGCTATCGTGCTGGGCCTGAGCGGGATTCTGCTGAGCGGGGTGCTGACGTTCATCGCCACGCTGGTGCAAAGCCTGCCGTTGCTGAGCCTCGGCATATTGATTGTCGGCCGGCTGTTACTCGGCGTCGCGCAGGGCCTGATCGGCGTCGGCACCATCAGTTGGTGCATGGGCGCGGTCGGTGCCGAACATACGGCACGATCGATCTCGTGGAACGGCATCGCCTCCTACGGCGCGATTGCCATTGGTGCACCGCTTGGGGTGGTGATGGTTGCCGACTACGGCTACACCAGCCTCGGAATCGCCCTCACGGCACTTTCCGCCCTGGGCCTGCTGCTGATTCGCAACAAACCTTCGGTGCCCGTGGTGCGCGGCGAGCGGCTGCCCTTCTGGGCGGTATTCGGGCGTATCGCGCCGTTCGGCGCCAGCCTGTGTCTGGCATCGATTGGCTACGGCACCCTCACCACGTTTATCACCCTCTACTACTTGAGCCGTGGCTGGACGGGCGCAGCCTGGTGCCTGACGGTATTTGGCGTGTGTTTCATCCTGTCACGGCTGGTGTTTATCTCCGCCATCAACCGCTTCGGCGGCTTCACCGCGGCGATTGCCTGCATGACCATCGAAACCCTGGGCCTGACGCTGCTGTGGCTGGCACCGTCCACCGGCGTGGCCTTGATCGGCGCCGGGCTGACCGGCTTTGGTTTGTCGCTGGTGTACCCGGCGCTGGGCGTGGAGGCGATCAAGCAGGTGCCCAACAGCAGCCGGGGCGCCGGGTTGAGTGCATATGCGGTGTTTTTTGACCTGGCGCTGGCCATTGCCGGGCCGGTGATGGGTGCGGTGGCGCTGAACCTGGGCTACTCGTGGATCTTCTTCTGCGCCGCCCTGCTTTCCATCAGCGGCCTGGGCCTGACGTTACTGCTCAAGCGCCGCGCTTACTGATCAGCCGTCTGCAAGCCCGCCCGGGTGGATTGCCCGAGGGTGTGATTAAAGAACCGCCCGGCCTCGGAAATCAGGTCGCGGTGGATGCTTTCACGGTCAACCCCGTCGGCATCGGTGCACATGGCGGGCATCGCGGCCAGTTGGCTCTCGTCGCAAGGCGCCATGAACACAAAGTGCCCTGCCCCGGCCAGCAGCTTGAAGTCCGGCGGCTCCGGCAGTTTGCGCGCCAGGGCCTCGGCGTTCTTGTCCACGGCCACCAGCTTGTCGCCGTCGCCGCTGTAGAGCAGCACCGGTACATGCACGTCCGCCAGGGTGTGGCGGCCAAACATCAGGCTCAACGGCGCCATCAACATCAAGGCATGGATGCGCGGGTCGGCCTGCGGTTGCAGGTCGTCGCGGTCGACGATCAACTCGCCCTTGGTGGTGCAGGCGTCGCGATCTTCCGGGCGTTGCTGGCAGTAGCGGCGCAGGCGGTCGAGGTCCGGCTTGGCGCCGGCGAGGATCAGCGCGGTTTCGCCACCGGCCGAATAACCGATGACGCCTACCTGGTCGACGTTGACGAATGGCGACAGCATCGGGTCGCCGAGGGTGGCGGTGATCGCTTCGGAAATCTGGATCGGGCGCCCGTACAGGTTGCTCAAGGTGCCCAGCCGGCTGTGATCCTTGTAGTTGTCGCCAGGGTGCAGCACCGCCACCACCACAAACCCCTTGCGCGCCAGGGAGGTGGCGAGGTCGTGCAGGGCCAGGGGCGTGCCGGTATTGCCGTGGGACAGCATCAGCATTGGAAAGCGGCCGATGGCGATTTTCGAGTCTTCAGTGGCGGCGATGTGATAAGCGCCCACCTGGGTGGTGTGTTCCAGGCCGGTGGACGGGTAGAACGCGACGGCTTTCATCGGCTGCAGATCCAGCGGGTCGAGAAAAGTCATGCGGTGGAAGCCCACACTCCAATGGGGGTGCGGCGCGGGCGCGGCTTGCACTGAAATCAGGCCGCCGAGCAGGGAGAGAACCAAGACTGCACAAAGACGCATCATGGGGATGTCCACCTTTGTTGCGTAAGCCCGCGTAGCTGTTGAAGTATCCATGGTTCAGGCGCTCGGACTGGCAGGGTTTACCCATGCGTGCATAACCTGGGCCAAAGTAGTGACAGCGGGTAAACGAAAAAACTCCGTACTCCGATCGCTTTTCAGGCGAGCAGAATACAGAGTTTAGGCGCCTCGAATCAGATTGATATCGAGGAACAGCAAAATTTACACAAGTCTTACGCTGCAGCGAACAATTGTTCGCTGATCACTGCGTTGGCGTCGCTGATCGCCTTGCTGCGCACTTCATCGCCATAGCCCAGGCCGTGGGCGCGGACGATTTCGATGTCGGTGATGCCGAGGAAGCCCAGCAGTACTTTCAGGTAGTCTTCGTGAGCCACACCGGTCGGCTGGCCAACGTGCAGGCCGCCGGAGGTCGACACGATGATGACTTTCTTGCCACCGGCCAGGCCTTCAGGACCGTTTTCGGTGTAGCGGAATGTCTGGCCGGCGACGGCGATACGGTCGATCCAAGCCTTGAGTTGGGTCGGGATGGTGAAGTTGTACATCGGCGCAGCCAGGACGATGGCGTCGGCCGCGAGGAATTCGGCGAGGGTGTTGGCGCTCAGCTCGGCTTCATGTTTCTGTACGGCATCACGCAGCTCGGCAGCGGTGCCCAGTGCACCCAGGGTCACGCCGGAAAAGTGGTTGATGCCTTCGCTGGCCAGGTCACGGTAGGTCACTTCAACGCCTGGCTCGGCCGCCTGCCAGGTCTTGACGACACCTGCGCTCAACTGACGGGAAACCGAGTTGTCGCCGAGGATGCTGGAATCGATATGCAACAGTTTCATGGTTAATCTCCAAGTAGGCATCGCCAAGGGCGACGGAATGGAAATAAGCCTACAGATGAAACCAATCAGCGATTAGTCAGGCAATATGCGATTATTCGTCCCACTGACAGGACAGTAGGCCCACCATGCAAGATCTGAATGACCTCTACTACTTCGCCAAGGTGGTGGAAGCCGGCGGTTTCGCCGCTGCCGGACGGCTGCTGGGGATTCCCAAGTCGCGGCTGTCGCGGCGCATTGCCGAGCTGGAAGAACGCCTCGGCGCCCGCTTGCTGCAACGTACCACCCGCCAACTGACCCTCACTGCCGTGGGTGAACGCTACCTGCGCCACTGCCAGGCAATGCTGCTGGAGGCGGAAATGGCCGACGAGGCAGTGGCCAGCATGTCCAGCGAACCCCGCGGTCGGCTGCGGGTCAGCAGCCCCGTGGGCCTGGCTCACCAATTCCTGCAGACCGTGGTGGCGGAGTTTCTCACCGCCAACCCGCTGGTGCAGTTGGAGATGAACCTGGTCAACCGCCGCGTCGACCTGGTGGCCGAAGGCATTGATGTGGCCTTGCGCGTGCGCGAGCTTGGGGATGAAGACCCGCTGCTGGTAACCAAGCGCCTGCGCCAGGCCCAGACCGCGATTGTCGCCAGCCCCGACTTTGTGCGTGAGCGGCAGATCGACACCCTGGAAGACCTCAAGCAACTGCCGGTGCTGGGCGCCCTGGAAGCAGACCGCATGGTGCACTTCCGCATGCTCAGCCCGGAGGGCAGCAGCCACGACCTGGTGATGGAAGCGCGGCTGGGGATCGATGATTTCCTGGTACGCAAGGCCTGCGCCCTCGCCGGCCTGGGGTTTACCGTGCTGCCGATGATGTATTGCGAGGAGGAATTGGCCAACGGCCAATTGGTGCAGCTCTTGCCGCAATGGTCATTGCCGGGTGGCTGGTTGCAGGCGGTGTACCCACATCGGCGCGGCGTGTTGCCGGCCGTGCGGGCCTGGATCGACCACCTGGATAACGCCTTCAAAGGTTGCGGAGACCGTTTGCTATGAGAATGACCGAAGAACAAGTCGCCACGTTTTGCCTGGGCTTGCCCGGCGCGCGGGAAGATTACAAATGGGGCGGCGTGCGGGTGTTTTCGATTGCCGGCAACAAGATGTTTGCCTTGCAGAACCTGCGGGGCGACTCGCTGGCGTTCAAGGTCGACAAGGAGCTGTTCCTGGGCCATGTGGATCGCCCCGGCATCCACCCGGCGCCGTACCTGGCGCGGGCGCAGTGGATCATCATGGAAACGCCCTACCCGCTGGGCGCCGAGGAACTGCGTGGCCTGTTGCAGCGCTCCCACCGGTTGGTGGTGAGCAAGCTGCCCAAGCGCACGCAGGTCGGCTTGTTGCTAGAAGATCGAGAGTAGCGTGCCACCCAGGAACAGCTGATCAATCCAGAACACCTGGTGCAGCAACACGATCAGCCAGAACACCACCTGATAAGACACCTTGCGCGTCTTGTGGCGGAACACCTGCTGGGCAATCAACGCCCCCGGCCAACCGCCTGCCAGCTCCACCGCGTGCAGGACGTTTTCCGGGGTGCGCCAGCTGTCTTCGCGAGCCTTGCGCTTGTCGCTCCAGTACAACAGGAACGCCACCACGCTGACCACGCCATAGGCCACCAGCGGGATCAGCGAAACCCCGCGGTACCCCAGCAGCGCCGCACCAAACAGCGGCGCGGCGCACAACAGTGCAAACACCAACGCCTTGAAGCGCGGATGCTGGATGATCATGGCTTGACGGCCGACCAGTCGATCCAGCCGAACTGCCAGGTGGCCAGGATCACCAGGCCGAAGGCGATCCGGTACCAGGCGAACGCCGCGTAGCTGTGGCTGGCGATGAACTTGAGCAGCGCCTTGACCGCGATCATCGCGAAGATGAACGAGGTGACAAAGCCGATGGCAAACACCGGCAGGTCATCCGGCTGGAACAGGTGACGGTACTTGTAGCCCGAATACACCGCTGCGCCGACCATGGTCGGCATCGCCAGGAAGAACGAGAACTCGGTGGCGGTCTTGCGTGACAGGCCGAACAACAGGCCGCCAATGATGGTAGCGCCCGAGCGCGAGGTGCCCGGGATCATGGCCAGGCACTGGGCGAAGCCGACTTTGATCGCGTCCTTCCAGGTGATGTCGTCGACGGTTTCGGCGTGCACTTCATGCTGGCGGCGCTCGGCCCACAACATGATGACGCCGCCCACCACCAACGCCGCCGCAACGGTGATCGGGTTGAACAGGTAGTGTTTGATCAGGTCGGCGAAAATCACCCCCAGTACCACCGCCGGCAATACGGCAATGATCAGGTTGACGGTGAAACGCTGGGCATTGCGCTGGGTCGGCAAGCCAATGACCACGTCGAGGATCTTGCGTCGAAACTCCCACACCACCGCCAGGATCGCGCCCAGCTGAATGATGATATTGAACGCTTCAAAGCGTTCGCCACCGAAGTTGATCAAGTCGGCCACGATAATCTGGTGCCCGGTACTGGAGATCGGCAAAAACTCCGTCAGCCCCTCTACAACGCCGAGTATCAGTGCCTGTACGGCGGTCCAAAGATCCATCGATTCCCCCAAAGGTCATGCCCACGGCATGCCTCGTTGATATTTTTTAGACGTTCACTAACGAAGAGTGCGCTGCAAGCACAGCGCAAATAATCAAGGCCGAACTGCGAAAATTCCGTGAAAAATCAGGCAGGACTCAGGTTTTTTGATTCTGGGCCGAAAGCCTATCAGACAAGCCGGAAATGTCGATGCAGCACCCAAAATTATAAGAACACGGAGTGACAGGACCATGAACAGTTTGCGCAATATGTCTATCAGCCGGCGCCTCTGGCTGATCCTGATCGTCGCCGTGCTGATGCTGCTAACCCTCGGCCTGCTTATGCTCAAGCAGATTCATGGCGACCTGTACCAGGCCAAGAGTGAGCAGACCCAGCGCGTGGTGCAAACCGCCAGCGGGATCCTGACTTATTATCACAGCCTCGAAACCAGCGGCGTCCTGAGCCGTGAAGCGGCGCAGAAGCAAGCCTTGAGCGCGGTACGTGGCCTGCGTTACGGAAAGGACGACTACTTCTGGATCAACGACCTCACCCCCGTGATGATCATGCACGCGGCCAACCCCAAGCTCGACGGCCAGAACCTGTCGGCCATCCGTGATCCGGACGGCTTTGCGGTGTTCAACGAGTTCGTGATCCTGGCCAAGGCCAAGGGCGCGGGGATGGTGAATTACCGCTGGCCCAAGCCCGGCGCCGATGCGCCGGTGGCCAAGACCTCCTATATACAGCTGTTTGAACCCTGGGGCTGGATCATCGGTTCCGGCGTGTATGTCGATGACGTGCAAGGCGAGTTCCGCGGCCAGGTGTGGAAAGCCTCGGTGGTTGGCCTGGTGATCGCGCTGATCATGGCCCTGCTGGTGGTGCTGATCGCCCGCAGCATCGTGCGCCCGTTGCAGCAGGCAGTGAATGCGATGGCCAATATCGCCAGTGGCGAAAGCGACCTGACCCGCACCCTCGACACCCATGGCCAGGATGAAGTCACTCAATTGTCGCGGCACTTCAACAGCTTTACCGCCAAGCTGCGGCAGGTAGTAGGCCAGTTGCAGACCTGCGCCAACGCCTTGGGCCAGTCGTCCACCGAGCTGGGCAGCAACGCCAGCGATGCCCATGACCGCAGCCAACAGCAATCGCAGCAGATGGAACTGGTGGCGACGGCGATCAATGAAGTCACCTATGGCGTACAGGACGTGGCCAAAAATGCCGAGCATGCCGCCAGCGAAATGCGCGATGCCCAGGTGCAGGCCGAACAGGGCCAGCTCAATATCGATGGCAGCCTGCAACGGATCGACCAGCTCTCCGGCACCATCAGCCAGGCCGTGGAGGTGATCCGGACGCTGTCGACTGAAAGCACGCAGATTGGCGGCGTGCTGGAAGTGATCCGCTCGATTGCCGACCAGACCAACTTGCTGGCCCTCAACGCCGCCATCGAAGCGGCCCGCGCCGGGGAGCAAGGCCGTGGTTTTGCGGTGGTGGCCGACGAAGTACGGCTGCTGGCCCAGCGCACGCAAAAATCCACGGCAGAGATCCAGGCGATGATCGAGCGCCTGCAAGGCCATTCGGAGGCAGCGGTCAAGGTCATCAGTGACAGCCACCAGGCCTCGCAACTGACCATTGAACAAGCAGGCCAGGCGGGCGCGAGCCTGACTGCCATCGGCCAGGCGCTGCGTAATCTCAACGGGCTGAACGCCTCGATTGCCAGTGCCACGTTGCAGCAGGCGCATGTGGTGGAAGACATCAACCAGAACGTCACCCAGGCAGCCGGCTTGTCCCACAGCACCGCGCTGGCGGCGCAGCAGTCCAGCGTCGCGAGCGCGCACTTGAAAGGCCTGAGCGAACAACTCGACAGCCTTCTGCGCCAGTTCAAGGTCTGACGCCGATGATCGTTCCCACGCTCTGCGTGGGAACGCATCCTGTGACGCTCTGCGTCACCGTTGCGCAGAGCCGGGACGCGGAGCGTCCGGAACTGCATTCCCACGCAGAGCGTGGGAACGATCTATCGTCGCACCGCCGCTCCCACATTGGTTACAATCAGCGCCCTCTTCGACTCCCCCAAGGAACCGCCATGTCCGGGCTTGAACTGTTTGCCGCCGCCCTGGGGGTGATCGCTGTCTGGTTGACGGTTAAACAGAACCCGTGGTGCTGGCCCATCGGCCTGGTGATGGTGCTGCTGTACACCTGGATCTTCTTCGATGTGAAGCTCTACTCCGACATGCTCCTGCAAGTGATCTACGCCGCCCTGCAACTCTACGGCTGGTGGCAGTGGACCCGCGCCGGTGAGGTCAAGCAAGGCCGGCAAGTCACCAGCCTGGGCCTGCAACCGATCCTGCAAGGCCTGGCTGTGGGTGCTGTGGGCAGCCTGTTGCTGGGCGCAGCCATGGCCCACTGGACCGACGCCGCCCAACCCTGGCTGGACGCGGCCCTGACCGGCTTCAGCCTGGTGGCGCAGATGTGGATGGCGCAAAAACGCGTGCAGTGCTGGCCGTTGTGGATCACCGTGGATGTGATCTTCGTCGGGCTGTTCCTCTACAAAGGCCTGTACCTCACCGCCGCGCTCTACGCCTTGTTCACCGTGATCGCCGTGCAGGGCTGGCGTGAATGGCGCGCCGACCCGGCGTTGCACGCATGAAGGTGGTGGTACTGGCCGGCCCGGAATCCAGCGGTAAAAGCTGGCTGGCCGCCCAGTTGCAGGCACATTTTGGCGGGGTAATGGTGGGCGAATACGTGCGTTATTTCATCGACCACCACCAGCGCGATACCACCCTGGCGGATATCCCGGAGATCGCCCGGGGCCAGTTGGCCTGGGAAGATGCCGCCCGCGCCGCGCAGCCGGCGTTGCTGATCCTCGACACCAACCTGCTGACCAACAAGCTGTGGAGCCAGACCCTGTTTGGCGACTACCCGGCGTGGCTCGACAGCGAACTGCTCGCCCGCCACTACGACCTGCACCTGCTGCTGTCGCCGGAAGACGTGGAGTGGACCGCCGATGGCCAGCGCTGCCAGCCGGAGTTTGCCGATCGCCTGGCGTTTTTTCAGGCCAGTCGTGACTGGCTGGAGCAACATCATCTACCGCTACGGGTCATCCGTGGGGATTGGCAAGCACGCCAGGACCAGGCCTTTTCAGCTGTGGAACAACTGCTGGATTGACCGGCGGGGACGGTTTTCATGCACCGCTCGTTACGCATGGCCCACTTTCAACGCTCTGGCACGCAGGGCTGAAGACCGGTTATCGGGTCAACGCAGTCCTCTACCCGGGGCACAGGTCAATCCTTAAAAGGAGATTGGCCTATGAACATGCGCATCGTTGCCCGCTTGATCAACTTGCCCGAAGACCGTGGCGTTCGTGTTGAAACCGCCGCCCATCACATCCTGCTGGTGCGTTCGGGTAGCGAGGTTCGTGCCTATCAGGCGGATTGCCCCCACGCCGGGGCGCCCCTGGAGCAAGGCGTGGTCTGTGACGGGAGGATCATTTGCCCGTGGCACAAGGCGGCCTTCCGGGTGGATGACGGCCAGGTCTGCGAGCCGCCCGCGCTGTTGCAGCTCAAGCAGTACCCGGTGGAGATTCACGACGGCGTGGTCAGTGTGGGCGACGAGGCACTGCCCTCGCCCGCTGCCCCGCACACCAACGATTCGCGCTGCTTTATCGTGATTGGCGCCGGTGCAGCCGGTTCGGCGGCCGTGGCCACGCTGCGCCGCAAGGGTTTCAGCGGCCGGTTGTTGTGGATCGACCAGGAACAGGACCCCGCCTACGACCGCACCGCCCTGAGCAAATTCGTCATCTGCGGCGAGATGCCGCCGCAGGAAACACCGCCCTTGCTGGACGAGGCCACCTGCCACGCGTCGCGGATCCACGGCGAAGTGCGCCATCTCGACCCTCAAGCCAAGCGCCTCGAGCTTGCGGACGGTCGCCATTTCGACTACGACGCCGCACTGCTGGCCACCGGCGGCGAAGCCAGGCCGCTGGATGTTCCGGGCACCGTACTCAACAACGTGTTCGTGTTGCGCTCCCGGGACGATGCGGCGCGTATCGTCAAGGCGGCTCAACCGGGCACATGTGCAGTGATCATCGGCGACAGTTTTATCGGCCTGGAAGCCGCGTCCGCCTTACGCAAGCGCGGGTTGACGGTGCAGGTGGTGGGCCGTCACGAGATTCCGCTGGCGGCCCAACTGGGCAAGCGCATCGGTGCCTCACTGCGCCAATTGCATGAAGCCAACGGCGTGATATTCCACACCGCCAGCGAGCCTGCACGCCTGGAAGGCCACATGGACGTGACGACGGTGGTGCTGAAAAACGGCCACAGATTGGCCGCAGACCTCGTACTGATAGGCGTCGGCGTCACGCCTGCCACGGGGTTTGTCGAGGGGCTGGAAAAAGCCGAGGACCAGTCGCTCAAAACCGATGCCGGTTTGTCCGTCGCGCCCGGACTATGGGCGGCGGGCGATATGGTGACCTTTCCATGGAACGGCCAACCCGTGCGCATCGAACACTGGCGTGTGGCGCAGCAACTCGGGGTGCTGGCGGCGCGCAATATGCTGGGCGCACAACAGGTGTTTGCCGATGTGCCATTCTTCTGGACGTATCACTTCGGCAAGACCTTTGAACTGCTGGGCCACCCCCGCCACTGGAATCAGCTCCACGTGGAAGGCGACCTGCAGCGCCACGACTTCATCGCCCTGCTCTGCCAGGGCGACGAAGTGGAAGCGGTAGTTGCCTGTGAACATCAGCGGGCCATGGCGCTGCTCTCGCAACGCCTGAAGCACCCGCTGAAGAAGGCCGAGGTGCTGGAGCTGATCCGCGGGCTTTAGTAGCCCAGCGACAACCCGGTATTGCGCCGAGGGTCGTTGGCCCCATAGAAACGGTTATTGCCAACCGGCTTGCCGTCCAGGGACGGCGCGCCTACCAGGATCGCCGCCAGGTGGTTGGCGTCCTGCGGGCCGGCAAACTTGTGGCCCCAGCCTTCGAGGATTTTCTGGGTGTCGGGGCTCAGGGCAAAGCGTTCGATATTGGTCGCCTCAGGCAGCCATTGCTGGTGGAAACGCGGGGCGTCCACGGCTTCCTGGATGTTCATCTTGTAGTCGATCACGTTGAGGATGGTCAGCAAGGTGGCCGTGATGATACGGCTGCCACCCGGCGTACCCACCACCATCACCGCCTTGCCATCCTTGGTGACGATGGTCGGGCTCATGGACGACAGCGGCGTCTTGCCCGGAGCAATGGCGTTGGCTTCGCCCTGCACCAGGCCGTACATGTTCGGCACGCCGATCTTGGAGGTGAAGTCGTCCATTTCGTCGTTAAGGATCACCCCGGTCTTGCTCGCCATCACGCCCGCGCCGAACCAGTCGTTGAGGGTGTAGGTCACCGAGACCGCGTTGCCCCACTTGTCGACGATGGAGTAGTGGGTGGTGTTATTGCCTTCGTGGGGCGAAACGCCCGGCTTGATGTCCTGGGAGATCCCGGCTTTCTGCGGGTCGATGGCGGCGCGCAGTTTGGCGGCGTAATCCTTGTCCAGCAGGTGCTCGACCGGGTTCTGCACGAAGTCCGGGTCGCCGAGGTAGCTGTTGCGGTCGACGTACGCGTGGCGCATGGCTTCGATCTGGTAGTGCAGGCCCTGGGCCGAGTGATAGCCGAGGTCGGCCATCGGGTAGCCTTCGAGGATGTTCATGATTTCGCAGATGACCACCCCGCCCGAGCTCGGTGGTGGTGCGGACACCACGTGGTAGCCACGGTAGTCACACTCGATGGGCGCCAGTTCGCGGGTCTTGTATTTGTCCAGGTCGGCTTGGGTGATGATGCCTTTGCCCGATTGGCTGGAATCCACAATCGCCTTGGCTACCCAGCCTTTGTAGAAGCCATCGGTGCCCTTGGCGGAGATTTCCCGCAGGGTTTTCGCCAGGTCTTTCTGCACCAGCTTCTGGCCCACCAGCATCGGCTCGCCTCCGTGCAGGAAGATGCCGCGCAGGTCTTTGTCTTTCTTGAATTCGTCAGTAGCGGTGTGCAGCAGGTCGACATCGCCCTGCTCCAGGGCAAAACCGTCTTCGGCCAGCTTGATCGCCGGGGCGATGACCTGGGCGCGCTTGAGGGTGCCGTATTTGCTCAGCGCCAGTTCCATGCCCGACACAGTGCCGGGAACGCCGACCGCCAGGTGGCCCTTGGAGCTGAGGTCCGGGACCACGTTGCCGTCCTTGTCCAGGTACATGTCGGCGGTCGCGGCCAGCGGGGCTTTTTCGCGGAAGTCGAGGAAGGTCTTGCGGCCGTCGGCCAGTTGCACGGTCATGAACCCACCGCCGCCCAGGTTGCCGGCCGCCGGGTACACCACGGCCAGGGCGTAGCCCACCGCCACCGCCGCATCCACGGCGTTGCCGCCGGCCTTGAGCACATCCACGCCCACATGGGTCGCCAGATGCTGGGCGGTGACCACCATGCCATTTTCGCCAGCCACCGGGGCCTGGGAGGCCGCCTGCACGCCGCTGACAGTCAGCACCAGCGCGGTGGCAATCAAAGTTCGGGTAAACGGTTGGTATTTCATCCCTGGCTACTCTGTTTATTAGAAGAACTCGAAAGTAATACGTTTCCGATCCAAGCCCCAGCGTTATGCCGCGTTTGTGACAGAGCCTGTCGGTAACGGAATAATGCCCATGCTATATTCCGGGCCTTTACGCCGCGCAGTAGAGGCTTTTCGATGGTGATCAAGAAGACCGGTATCCGCGCCCAGCAAGCCGACCAGACCCGCGCGCGGATTCTCCAGGCGGCGGTCAAGGTCTTCACCCGCGACGGCTATTCCGGCGGGCGTGTGGAAAGCATTTCCCGCGAGGCCGACTCCAACGACCGCATGCTGTATTACTACTTCGGCAGCAAGGAGCACCTGTTTGTGTGTGTGCTGGAGCACACCTATGAACAGTTCAACAAGGCCGAAAGCAAGCTCAAGCTCGACCTGACTGCACCGGTGCAAGCGTTGCAGGCGCTGGTGGGGTTTATCTGGAATTACTACGTCAAGCATCCCGAGTTTGTGGCGATCCTGAGCATCGAGAACCTGCACCAGGGCAAGCATGCGAAGCAGTCGGGTGAACTGCGGCGGTTGTCCGGGGAGGCGGTTGGGGTGTTGCGGCCGATCATTGAGGCGGGCCAGGCCCAAGGGCTGTTTCGTGAAGATGTGGACATCAAGCATGTGTACTTGATGATTGCTTCGTTGTGCTACTTCTATAACTCCAACCAGCACACGCTGAGTTCGTTTTTGGGGGAGGATTTGGCGGATAAGACCCAGCAGCGGGATTGGCTGGGGTTTATCAGTGATCTGGTGTTGCGCGGGGTATGCGTGACACCGCCCATCCAACGGTAGAACCTGGATCTAAATGTGGGAGCGGGCTTGCTCGCGAATGCGGTGTATCAGTCAATATATTTGGCGACTGACGAACCGCTTTCGCGAGCAAGCCCGCTCCCACATTTTTTGACCGTGTGAATCAATGGGTACCGGGATTGGCTCGCAGGTGTGCCACGGTTTGCTCCAGGCCTTCCCACTGCGGTGCATGGGGTGCGAAGCGCCCGCGCAGGTAGGCGGCCAACTCCGCCACTTGGGTGTTCGACAAACTGTCCTTGAACGCCGGCATGTAACCCAGATCCCGGGTAGCCGGGGTGCTGATGCCCTGCAAAATCACCTTGATCAGGTTGTCCGGTTGATCGCTGTGCACATTGGTATTGGTCGCCAGTGACGGGCTGACGCCGAACAGCTTCGGGCCCTGTCCGTCGGCATGGCAGGCCTTGCATGAACCTTCGAATACCCGTCGCCCATTGGCATTGGGCACCGTCGCAGCTGCCACCACCTGCGCTTCGGCGGCGCCGCTGTCGTTCAGCGAAGCCAGGTACACCGCCATCGCGCGGATGTCGGTCTTGGGCAGTTTCGCCAGTTCAGTCACGACCGGTCCCATCGGCCCAGTTGCCACGCCATGGGCATCGGAATAACCAGTGCTCAGGTAGCTGAACAATTGGTCTTCGGTCCACGGCGTCGGCGCCTTGGACAAGCCATTCAAGGCCGGCGCTTCCCAACCGTCCACCCTGCCGCCCGCGAGGAACGCCTTGCCGCCCTTCTCCGCCCCCATCAGGTTGCGCGGCGAATGGCACGCCGCGCAGTGCCCCAAACCGTTGACCAGGTAAGCGCCACGATTCCATTGCTCGCTGCGCTGGGGCTGCACGCTGATTTCCCCACGGCGCAGGAACAGCGCATTCCAGCCGGCCATCAACGGCCGGATATTGAATGGAAAACTCATCGCGTTCGGCACCGGTGCCTGGCTCACCGGCGCCTGGGACATCAGGTAGGCATACAGCGCCTGCATGTCGGCATCGTTGATATTGCGAAACGCCGTATAGGGAAACGCCGGGTACAGGTTGCGCCCGTCGCGGCCAATGCCGTCGCGCATCGCCCGCTCGAACGCCGGGTAGGACCAGTTGCCAATCCCGGTTTTCTCATCCGGGGTGATGTTGCTGCTGTAAAGGGTGCCGAACGGCGTATGCATCGCCAGCCCGCCGGCATTGGTGGCACCGCCCGGTGCCGTGTGGCACACCGCGCAATCCCCCACGGCGGCCAGCAAGCGCCCGCGCTCCAGGATGGCCTTGGACCAGGTGCCTGCACTGGGCGGTGCAATCGGGGCAATTTCGCTGTGAAACGGCCACGCGGTAGCAGCCATGCCCAGCACCGCGCCAAAGGCGGCGAACAATGAGCCGAACAACCATTTGCGGCGCTTTTCCGGGGCCTTCGCCGGCTCGCCCAGTGTGCCTGCATTCAGCGCCGCCAATACCCGCTCGGGAGTAATCGGCAGCTCGCGAAAACGGATGCCGGTGGCGTCATAGATCGCATTGGCAATCGCCGCCGCGCTGGGCACCGAGGCCGACTCACCGGCGCCCATCGGGGGCTGGTCCTGGCGCGGCATCATCAGTACGTCGATCTGCGGCACTTCCGGGAAGGTCAGGATCGGATAACCGCCCCACTCCTTGCTCGCCACGGTCGACTCTTCAAAGGTCACGCGTTCCTTGAGCACACGGCTGGTGGACTGGATCACATTGCCGTGGATCTGATGCTGCACCCCTGCGGGGTTGATCATCATCCCCGAGTCATGCCCGATCACCACCCGCGTCACCGAGACATCGCCGGTCTGCTTGTCGATGGCCACGTCCGCGACCCAGGCCGCCCACGCCGCGCCGAAGCCGGGAAACTTGCTGTGGATGTAGCGCGCGTAGGCAAAGCCCCGACCACGCAGCAGGTGGTCCTCATTCGCGGTTTGCATCGGCGCGGTACGCGGTGCCCAGTTGGCGCGTTCGGCGGTGGATTTCACCAGGTCGATGGCGCGCTCGTCCTTCAGGTAACGCAGGCGGTACTCCACCGGGTCGACCCCGGCGGCAAACGCCAGTTCGTCGATATAGGATTCATGGGCGAAGGTGTTGGGCAACGCCGACACACCGCGCATCCACGAGGCGCGAACGATCGGCGCCATGTCGTTGATGGTGACGCGCATGTTCGCGATGTCGTAGGGCGGGATCGAGGTGCGGTCGCCCATCTCGAACATCGCCGCCACCGGCTCGACCCGGCCGGTCAACAGCAGCGCCAGGGTGGGCGCGCCGTTGGACGGGTAGCTGGTTTCAAAGTCATAGGCGGCGATGCTGCCGTCGGCGTTCAGGCCGCCGTCGACATCCATCAATTGCGCGGTGCCCTTGGGCTCCCACAGGTGCTCCTGTTCGCGGGTCAGTTGCACCCGCACCGGCTTGCCCACCGCACGCGACAGCAGCAAGGCGTCGGCGCATACATCATCGGCGCAGTTGCGGCCGTAGCAGCCGGCGGCCTCCATGCGAATCACGTCGATGGACGCTTCCGGGCATTCCAGCAACCAGGCCAGGTCGGCCCGCAGCAGGTGCGGGTTCTGGCTGCCCGACCAGACGCGGCTGCCACCGGGCTGATAATCCGCCACGCCACAGGACGGGCCGATGGAGCCGTGCATCTGGTATGGCCACAGGTAGGTGCGCGGCATGCGCTGGCTGGCGGCGGCCAGGGCTGCGTCGACGTTGCCCTGGTCGAGCACGGTGCGGCGTACCCGCGGGTTGTCGCGGATTGCCTGCTCCACATCGCTCATGTCCGGCAGTGGGTGGTTCCAGGGTTTCCAGTGCACCTGCAGTTCCTGGGCGGCCTTGATTGCCTGCTCTTCGCGCAAGGCCACCACGCCGACAAAATCACGGATCACCACCACCGCAACAATGCCCGGGATATGGGCGATGGAAGACTCGTCGACCTTCAGCAGGCTGTTGCCGACAAAGTCACCGCAATCCAGGCCCGCATACGGTGGGCGGATCACCCGACCGTGGAGCATGTCCGGCACGCGCATGTCGTGCACGTACGTCAGTTCGCCGGTGGCCTTGCCCGGGATATCCACCCGGGCTGCGCCCTTGCCCACCAGGCGGTAATCGGCGGTGGCCTTGAGCGGTGCATCGCCGCTGATGCGCAGTTGGTCATGCTCGCCCGTCACCAGTTCGCCATAAGTGATGGTGCGCCCGTCTTCGCCGCGGATAACGCCTGCGTCGACCTTGAGACTTTGAGCATTTACGGACCAGCGTTGCGCCGCCCGCGCCAGCAGGAAACGCCGGGCTTCGGCGGCGGCATTGCGCAGCGGAATCGCGGAGATCTGCAAGGTTGCGCTGGCAATGGTCGCGCCCTGGTTCGGCGCACGCTCGGTGTCGCCCAGCACCATGCGCACCTGGTCCATGGTCAGGTCCAGTTCTTCAGCGACGATCTGCGCCAGGGAGGTGCGAATGCCGGTGCCCAGGTCCACGTGCCCGTTGAAGGCGTACACCAGCCCATCATCGTTCACTGCGATAAACAGCCCCAGCTCCTTGGGCTTGACCGTCGGTGTGCCGCCTTTGGCCACCGGCCCCGAAGGTGGCAGCACATCGTCGACGATCAGCAGGACGCCGGCCTTGGCCAGCCATTGGTCGCGGGAAGGGATTGCGTCAGTCATGGTCATCGATCCACGTTCAAGGCGTTTGGCGGGCGGCACGCAGCACCGCGCGGAGGATTTCGATATGGGTGCCACAGCGGCAGAGGTTGCCAGACAGTTCGCTGCGCACCTCGGCTTCGCTGGGGTTGGGATTGCGGTCGAGCAAGGCCTTGGCGGTCATGATCATGCCGTTGAGGCAGTAGCCGCACTGGGCGGCCTGTTCATCGATGAAGGCCTGCTGCACCGGGTGCGGGGTCTGGCGGGTGCCGAGGCCTTCGAGGGTGACGATGTTGCGGCCCACGGCACCCGACAGGGGGAAGACGCAGGAGCGTGCAGCCACGCCGTCGATGATCACCGTGCAGGCGCCGCACTCCCCCAGGCCGCAGCCGTATTTGGGGCCGTTGAGTTGCAGGTCATTGCGCAGGATCAACAACAGCGGGGTGTCGGCCATTGCGCTGACCTCGCTGGTGTGGCCGTTGACCTCAAGCGTTACCGTGATGTTCTGGCTGGTCATTCGCTTCGCCCGTTGGATTTGGTGAAGTGTCCACTACATAAAACAGTCAAAAAAAAGCGTCGCGTACCTGGGGTCTCGCGACACACTTGACGGGTGAAGTGGTTACTACATCAACGTAGAGCAAAAACGGTGCCAGAAGATGGATGAATACCTGTGGCGAGGGAGCTTGCTCCCGCTGGGTTGCGAAGCGACCCTAGAAGATGGGCCTGCTGCGCAGTCCAGCGGGAGCAAGCTCCCTCACCACAGGGGATCGGGGTCAGGTTTGGGGGTCTTCGATCATTTTACGTAGCAGGAAGAGTACGGCGACGCGTTCGGCGGGGTTTAGGTTGCTCAGGGTCAGTTCGGTGATGGTGGCGGCGCAGGGCACGGTTTGCTGCACCAGGGCGGCGCCGGAGTCGGATAGGTTGACCACGACTTTGCGTTTGTCCTGCGGGTCGGGTTCGAGGGTGATCAGTTCGCGGGCCTTGAGGCGTTCGACGATGCCACGGATGGTCGCCTGGTCGACGGCGGTGGCCTTGACCAGTTCGGTGAGCGAACTTGCACCGTGATCGCGCAGGGCGCACAGGGTGACGAACTGCACGGCGGTGAGCTGCGAGTCGCCGACGTTCTGCTGGAAGATCGCCAGGTGACGCTGGTAGGCCTTGCGCAGCAGGTGGCCGACTTGTTCGGAGAAAACGTAGGAATCAGGCACGGCGGGCTCGGGAAGGCGGTGGTCGATGGGGTGGCATGATGGCGGGGTTGTGGAAATGACTCAAGGATCTCATTGCCGGAACGCGGTTGAAATGTGGGAGCGGGCTTGCTCGCGAATGCGGTGTGTCAGGTGGCGCATGTGTGACTGACGTACCGCATTCGCGAGCAAGCCCGCTCCCACATTGGATGTTTAGTGGGCCAGGGAGGCCTTGGGGGCTACGACGTCGCCGGCGATGACTACGGCCTCATCATCGAGGTAGACGTCGCAATTGCGCAGCGGGATGTCCATGTGGCACGGCGTCTTGCGGGTGCCGCCGACTTCGGTGTTCGGGCCGGTGGAGAACAGGAAGTTGCCGTAGAACGCGCGGGCGTCCATGCACATGCCGTCGTTCTTGTCGTGCAGGCCCATGGCCGTCCATTGCGCCCGTGGCTGCAGGCCCCAGCCGATGTGGGAGATGCCATATACCTCGGGGTCGTTGAAGTATTTCATGTAGTCGCGCAGGTATTCGGCCTCGAAACCACCGTGGATTCTGGTGATGAAGCCCTTCTCGATCTCCAGGGTGATTTTCTCCCGGGTGTAGGTCTTGAACGGCAGCAGGATGTCGCCGATATCCAGCACCAGCACGCCCTCTGCAGTTTCCTCATTGGGCCAGGAGAACAGGAAGCCGCTCGGCCAGTGGTCCCAGCGTCCCGGTTCGTCGGCAAAGCCGTATTCGGTGACGGACGGGTATTGCCCCAGCGCCGCCCGGAAATCACTGCCGGCGCGGGATTTGACGTGGATCGAGCGGGCTTTTTTCAGCAGTTCTTCAGCGGCCAGCACGCGCACTTTGTCCTCTTCGGTCGGCAGCATGCGCGCCAGCACTTCCGGGGGTTCCACCGCCAGCAGGATGCGCGTGCCGGTCTTTAGGATCTGTTCCTGCTCCGGCGAGTGCAACAGCATCATGGTGTCGACGATCAGGTCTGCCGCTTCCAGCGCCCGCTGCGCCGCGATATTACCGGTCAGGGCGGTGTCGCCACAGTAGGCGGTCATGTCATTGCCCATCGCCCGGGGATGGTTGAACGACGGCAACTCCACCGCATACACCTTGGCCCCCAGGCGCTGCGCCGCGTCCATCGCGGCGCGCACGGTGCGCGGGTCGGAGTAATGGCTCTTGAGCACGGCGACGCTCTGGGTCGGGTCGACCTTCGAGAGCTTCAACACGTGCTCAAACATCTGGGTCAGTTCGCAATCACTTACCGGCATTTCCTGTCTCCTCAGCTGCTGCACCAAGATCTTGCAGGGCGCTTCACTCTAGTGCGTTTTTATAGCGTATACGCCAATTAATCACGATAAGAACTGATTTCAGCATGGACTGCAAGCACCACGCCAAAACGTTACGAACCCACACAAACCCCGTGATATATGGAGATAACAGGTTACAGGGGATCGATATGGCCAAAAAAACAATTTTTCAGGCGTGGGCTTTTCATTTGAAAAAATGAGCGTATACACTTTAAAAACCTTGCGGACAGACGCCGCCGGCCATTATTCGAAAAAGAGGACCACGCCCCATGGGAAGCACACAAAAAATCGCAATCGTCGGCGCCGGCCTTGGCGGTGCCGCCGCTGCCACCCTGCTGCAACAGGCAGGGTTCGACGTGGACATCTACGAGCAGGCGCCGGAGTTTTCCCGCCTGGGTGCCGGGATCCACATGGGCCCCAACATCATGAAAATCTTCCGCCGCATGGGCATCGAAAAACAGCTGGACCTGATGGGTTCGCACCCCGAGCACTGGTTCAGCCGCGATGGTGAAACCGGCGACTACCTGTCACGCATTCCCCTGACTGGCTACGGCGCGTCCTACATCACCGTGCACCGCGGCGATCTGCACGCGCTGCAGATGTCCACCCTCAAGCCCGGCACCCTGCACTTCAACAAGCGCCTGGAAACCCTTGAAGAAACCGATACCCAGGTGCGCCTGACTTTCGCCGACGGCGAGGTAACCTACGCCGACATCGTGATCGGTGCCGACGGCATCAACTCGCGCATTCGTGAAGAGCTGCTGGGTGCCGAAAAACCGCTGTACAGCGGCTGGGTCGCGCACCGTGCGCTGATCCGTGGCGACCAGTTGGCCAAGTACGACCTGAAGTTCGAAGACTGCATCAAGTGGTGGACCGAGGACCGGCACATGATGGTCTACTACACCACCGGCAAGCGCGACGAGTACTACTACGTCACCGGCGTGCCGCACCCGGAATGGGACTTCCAGGGCGCCTTCGTCGACAGCAGCCGGGAGGAGATGTTCGACGCCTTCAAGGGCTACCACCCGACCGTCCAGGCCCTGATCGAATCCACCGAAAGCGTGACCAAATGGCCGTTGCGCAACCGCAACCCGCTGCCGTTGTGGAGCCGTGGTCGCCTGGTATTGCTGGGCGATGCCTGCCACCCGATGAAACCCCATATGGCTCAGGGCGCCGGCATGGCCATCGAAGACGCCGCGATGCTGACGCGCTGCCTGCAGGAAACAGGGATCGGCGACTACCGCACCGCGTTCGAGCTGTATGAAGCCAACCGCAAGGAACGCGCGTCCCGGGTGCAGGCCGTGTCCAACGCCAACACCTGGCTGCGCACCCAGGAAGATCCGGACTGGGTCTACGGCTACGACCTCTACGCCCAGCAATTGAAATCGGGGGTGGCGGCGTGAGCAGCTTTCTCTATGGCGGCAACGTCCAGGCCAATGGTATCCGCCAGCATTACCTGCGTTACGGCGGCAAGGGCCCGGCACTGATCCTGATTCCCGGCATCACCAGCCCGGCGATTACCTGGGGTTTTGTCGCCGAACGCCTGGGTTTGCACTTCGACACCTACGTGCTGGACGTGCGCGGTCGCGGCCTGTCGTCCACCGGCCCGGAGCTGGACTACAGCGCCGACACCTGCGCCGATGACATTGGCGCGTTTGCCGACGCCCTGAAGCTCGACAGCTATCACCTGGTCGGCCACTCCATGGGCGCGCGGTTTGCCGTACGCAGTGCGGTGCGCCATCCACAAGGTGTCAACCGCATGGTGTTGATCGACCCGCCGATGTCCGGCCCGGGTCGCCGCGAATACCCAAGTAAACTGCCGTGGTACGTCGATTCGATTCGTCAATCCCAGGTCGGCATGGATGCAGAGGCGATGCGCGCCTTCTGCGCCACCTGGACCGACGAACAACTGCAACTGCGCGCCGAATGGCTGCACACCTGCTACGAGCCGGCGATCGTGCGTGCGTTCAATGACTTCCATACCGTCGACTTTCATCAGGACCTGCCGCACCTGGGGGCTCCTGCCCTGCTGATTGTTGCCGGACGCGGCGGTGTAATTCAGGCCGAAGATGTCGCGGAAGTCCGACAGTTACAGCCGACCCTACAGGTCGCCCATGTGCCAAATGCAGGACACATGATCCCCTGGGACGACCTTGAAGGCTTTTTCGCTGCCTTCGGCGACTTCCTCGGCCAGCCCCTGATTGCATAACGGAGACCATCATGCTCAAGCCTTATCGCATCGGCCAGATTGTGCCGAGCTCCAACACCACCATGGAAACCGAGATCCCGGCGATGCTTAACGCGCGCCAGGCGATCCGCCCGGAACGTTTCACCTTTCACTCCAGCCGCATGCGCATGAAGCAAGTGCGCAAGGAAGAACTGGCGGCCATGGACGGTGAGTCCGACCGTTGCGCCATCGAACTGTCCGACGCCAAGGTCGACGTGCTGGGCTACGCCTGCCTGGTAGCGATCATGGCCATGGGGCTGGGTTACCACCGCAAGTCCGAGCAACGCCTGCGCAAGGCCACCGCCGACAACGACGCCAACGCCCCGGTGATCACCAGCGCCGGCGCCCTGATCGAAGGCTTGAAAGTCATGGGCGCCAAACGCATCGCCATTGTTGCGCCGTACATGAAACCGCTGACCGAACTGGTGGTGAACTACATCCGCGAAGAAGGCTTTGAAGTGGTGGACTGGCGCGCCCTGGAAATCCCCGACAACCTTGCAGTGGCCCGCCACGACCCGGCCAACCTGCCGGCGATTGTTGCCGGGATGAACCTGGAAGGTGTCGACGTAATCGTGCTGTCGGCCTGCGTACAAATGCAGTCGCTGCCCGTGGTCGCGAAGGTCGAAACCCAGACCGGCCTGCCGGTACTCACCGCCGCCATCGCCACCACCTACGCCATGCTCAAGGCCCTGGACCTGGAACCCATCGTCCCCGGCGCCGGCGCCCTCCTGTCGGGAGCCTACTAAAAACGCTTTTGTGGCGAGGGAGCTTGCTCCCGCTGGGGTGCGAAGCGCCCCCAAAAAAACAGGCCTGCTACGCAGCCCAACGGGAGCAAGCTCCCTCGCCACAGGGTATGTGCACTGTCCATTACCGAGGACTGAAAGATGAGCGAACAATCCGCCGACGCCAACTACCAGGGCGTCTGGGGTAACCGAATCGGCTTCGGCAAAAAATCCGCCCTGCTGATGATCGACTTCATGCAAGGCTATACCACCGAAGGCGCGCCACTGTTTGCCCCCGAAGTGCGCATCGCCGTGGCCGAAAGCGTCGAGCTGCTGGCCTGCGCCAGGCGTCACGGGATCAGCGTGGTGCACACCAATATCCGTTACCATCCGGGCCATTTCGCCGACGGCGGTATCTGGGTAAAAAAGGCCCCGGTGATGAAAGACATGGTCGAGGGTAACCCCCTCGCCGCCTTCTGCACCGAAGTGCTGCCCCTGGCCAATGAAGTGGTCATCACCAAACAATACGCCAGCGCGTTTTTCGGCAGCAGCCTGGCCCCGATGCTGCACGCCCAGGGCATCGACACCGTGGTGCTCGCCGGCTGTTCCACCAGCGGCTGCATCCGGGCCACCGCAGTGGATGCGGTGCAACACGGGTTTCGTACCATCGTCGTGCGCGAATGCGTCGGCGACCGCCACCCGGCGCCCCATGAAGCCAACTTGTTCGATATCGACAGCAAGTACGGCGACGTGGTGAGCAAGCAGGAGGCGATGAGCAAGTTCAAGGAGCAATAACGCGTCAACAGGAACCACGACAAAGAGCGTGGTCCGGAAAAAACTGAGCGCCCACGCTGGAATGCAGTCGAATGTGGGAGCAAGCCCGCTCCCACACTTGATCACCTCCAACAGGGCCACCTCAGTCTTCTGTCACTGCCTTTGGAAGTCGCTTTCACAGCACTCCGAAGTGCTGAAAAAGCGGCCGTATAAAAACCATAAGTCACCGCCAGGAGACACCCCAATGCCCATTGCGAATGCAGCGCCCGCGACTACGGTCGCCGATCCGGTCCACACGCTCTACCACAAGATCACCTGGAAGCTGATTCCGTTCCTGTGTTTCTGCTACCTCGCGGCCTACCTGGACCGCATCAATATCGGCTTCGCCAAACTGCAGATGCTCGACCAGCTGCACTTCAGCGAAACCGCGTTCGGCCTCGGTGCCGGGCTGTTCTTTGTCGGCTATATCATCTTCGAAGTCCCCAGCAACCTGATCCTGGAAAAGGTCGGGGCGAAGATCTGGATCGCCCGCATCATGATCACCTGGGGCCTGCTGTCGGCCTGCACCATGCTGGTCACCTCCACCACCCAGTTCTACATCCTGCGGTTCCTGCTGGGTGCGGCCGAAGCCGGGTTTCTGCCGGGCGTGCTGTATTACCTGACCACCTGGTTTCCCACCCATCGCCGGGGGCGGATCATCGCCCTGTTCATGATCGGCCTGCCGCTGTCCAGCGTGATCGGCGGCCCGTTGTCGGGCTGGATCATGGGCCACTTCGACAACATGGCCGGCCTGCGCGGCTGGCAGTGGCTGTTCCTGATCGAAGCGGTGCCCAGCGTGCTGCTCGGTGTGTGGACCTTCTGGGCGCTGCCCAATACCTATCAGCAAGCCAAGTGGCTGTCGCCCGAAGAAAAAACCCTGCTGGAAAGCGAACTGCGCAAGGACGACGCCGACGGTGCCGGCAGCAAACACAGCTTCCGCGACGGCTTCTTCAACCTCAAGGTGTGGATGCTCGGCGGTATCGATTTCTCGATCCTGCTCAGTGCCTATGCCATGGGGTTCTGGATGCCCACATTCATCCGCAACGCCGGGATTACCGACACTTTCCACATCGGCATCCTCACGGCCCTGCCCAGCGTGGCGGCCCTCTTGGGCATGCTGCTGATCGGCGCCAGCTCCGACAAACACCGCGAACGCCGCTGGCACATCATCGTGCCGTTCTTCATCGGCGCGGCGGCGATGGCTACCAGCACGTTCTTCACCCATAACGTGGTCGCCACCGTGGCGCTGTTTGCGATTGCCTCGGCGGCGATCATCGGTGCGGTGCCGGTGTTTTTCAGCCTGCCGGCGACCTTCCTGAAAGGCACCGCAGCGGCCACCGGCTTTGCCCTGGCCTGCTCGCTGGCGAACATCGCGGGCCTGGTGAGCAACTCGTTGATGGGCGTGGCGATTGACGTCACCGGCAGCAGCGCGGGGGCCTTGTGGTTTTTTGCCGGCTGCCTGATTCTCAGCAGCTTCCTGGTGATCGCCTTGCCGGCGAAGCTGGTAAACCGCTAACAACAACAATTTTTCGGGTGAGTCTCCATGCAAGGTTTCATCAAGCGCTGTGCCCTGCTTGTCGCCGTGGGCCTGTGTGCCGGTACGGCGCAGGCCGCAGAAAAGGTCATCTTCGACACCGACTTCAACGTGCTCAACGATGACGGCCAGGCCTTTATCATGCTCGCCCAGCTGCACGGGCAAAAACGCATCGACCTGCTGGGCATGACCCTGGTCAGCGGCAACGCCTGGGTCGACCAGGAACAGGTCGACGCCCTCAAGGCGGTGGAACGCATGGGTGTGGAGAAGGAAGTCGGCGTGTATTCCGGCGCCGCCTACCCGCTGCTGCATGACTACGCCACCTATGAGGCGGAAAAAGCCCTGTTCGGTTCCGGCTGGCCGGGTGCGTTCAAGAACCCGCGGCCAACCAGTGCCTCACAACTGGTCGCGCCACCGGACGGCCTGGCGACCCACACCAGGCTGCGCAAGGAAACCGCCGCCCAGTTCATCGTCGACAGCGTACGGGCCAACCCCCACGAGGTAACGATCCTGGCGGTCGGCCCGCTGACCAACATTGCCCTGGCGATTCGCTCGGCCCCGGACATCGTGCCGCTGATCAAGCGCATCGTGTACATGGGCGGCGCGCTGGAGATTCCGGGCAACACCACGCCGGCGGCGGAGTTCAACTGGTGGTTCGACCCGGAGGCGGCGAAGATCGTGTTGCGCTCGCCCATCGAACACGTGATTTTTCCCAACGATGTCTGTGAGAAAGTCACCTTCGACAAGTCGGTGTATGAGCGGGTGATCGCACACAAAGGCCCGATTGCCGACCTGTACAAGCACGAGTTCGGGCCACTGTTCGCCAAGGACCCGGCTTACCACAGCTTCACCTGGGACAGCCTGCCGGCACTGTTTCTCGTGAACCCCGGGATCGTCACCGAATCCCGCGAGCTGTGGGTGGACGTGGATGCCACCTTCGGCGCCGACTATGGCCGGGCACTGGGCTACAAGAAAGGCGCGCCGGTCGGCACGCAAAAGGCCAAGGTGGTCTTCGCGGTGGACCAGAAGCAGTTCTGGGACGGTTATGTAGGGTTGGTGACACTGCCGACGCCGGTCAACATCTTCCGCTGAGTGCGCCGGAACTTGAGGGGCTGTGGTTTAATTGCGCGCCGTTGCCCAGCCCTTCAAGGAATCCGTTGTCGATGAATCAGCCCGCCACCAAAGTCCTGGTCATTGGCTACGTCTGGCCAGAGCCTCGCTCCTCGGCGGCCAGCGGGCACATGATGCAGATTCTGGAGAGTTTCCTGGCCCAAGGCTGGGACATCACCTTCAGCAGCCCGGCGGTCACCGGCGAACACAAGGCCGACCTGCCCGCCCTGGGCATTCGCGAATGTGCGATCGAGTTGAATAACAGCAGTTTCGACGCGTTTATCCAGCAATTGGCTCCGGATATCGTGCTGTTCGACCGTTTCATGATGGAAGAACAGTTCGGCTGGCGCGTGGAAAAATCCTGCCCGAATGCTCTTCGGGTGCTGGAAGCATCCGACCTGCAAAGCCTGCGGGACGCCCGCCACCAGCGCCTCAAGGATTTCCTGAAGGCGCACCCCGAAGCTGATGACTTCGACGCGCTGTTCAGCCGGGACCTGGCCGCCGAATTCGATGACATGGCCGATACCGACCTGGCCAAGCGCGAGATCGCCGCGATCTACCGCTGCGACATCAGCCTGATGATCTCCGACGTGGAAATCCAGTTGCTGACCGAACACTTCAAGGTGCCCGCTGCCCTGCTCCACTGGTGCCCGCTGATGCTGGCGCCGCCCACCGAAGCCTTTGCCCCCTTTGAGGACCGTGCCCACTTCCTGAGCATCGGCAATTTCCGCCATGCGCCGAACTGGGATGCGGTGTTGTGGATGAAGAACAGTGTGTGGCCGCTGATCCGCCAGCAACTGCCCGGCGCTCAACTCCACGTGTACGGCGCCTATACGCCACCCAAGGCCACCGCGCTGCACAACCCGGCCCAGGGCTTCCACGTGATGAATTGGGCCGAGGATGCATTGCAGGTCATGAGCGCTGCGCGTATCTGCCTGGCGCCACTGCGCTTTGGTGCCGGGATCAAGGGCAAGCTGGCCGACGCGATGCTCTGCGGCACACCCAGCGTTACCACACCGATTGGCGCCGAAGCCATGGGCGAACCGTGGCCCGGCGTGGTCGAACACAGCGCCAGTGCACTGGCGGCTGCGGCGGTTGCGTTGTATCAAGACCCGCCACGCTGGACCCAGGCCCAGGAAGATGGCCGGCAGTTACTGGCCCGCCGTTACGCCCACGACCTCCACGGCCCGGCCCTGGTGGAGCGCCTGGAGCAGTGCCGCCGCCAGTTGGCCGAGCACCGTCGGAACAATTTCACCGGCAGCATGCTGCGCCACCACCTGCACAAAAGTACCCAGTACATGGCGCAGTGGATCGAGGCGAAAAACCGTACGCTGTAGACACAGACGCTGGCGAGGTGGCGCGCAAGGGGGCATTATCCTTTTCGCAACCACAATAAAGCGACTGCAGCATGACCCGAGCAGCGAGAATCACCGATCCTTCCTACGAGCTGATGGACGATCACAACGGTCTGTCCATCATCTATCGCCAACACGGCTTCCCGTGCCCGTTGGTGCGCTGGCATTTCCACAAGGAATACGAGCTGCACCTGATCGTTGCCAGCTCCGGCAAGGTGTTTATCGGCGACTACATCGGCAACTTCTACCCGGAAAGCCTGTTCCTCACCGGCCCCAACCTGCCCCACAACTGGATCAGCCAGGTGGCCGAGGACGAAGTGGTGCCCAAGCGCGACATGCTGGTGAACTTCACCGACGAGCTGTTCGACGGCGGCAGCCATGTCTTTGCCGAGCTCAAGACCCTGGCGCCACTGCTGGAACGGGCGCAATACGGCATCGAATTTCGCTGCAAGAAAACCATCGCCCAGGCCATGACCCTGATGCAGCGCATCGAGGACGCCCAAGGCATGGCGCGCCTGGGGCACTTCTTCATCCTGATGGAAGTGCTGAGTGCCTGCGAGGACTACCAACTGCTCTCCGGCGTGACCACGCCGCAACTGGCGGATGAACACAGCATCGACCGCACCAACCGCGCGGTGGACTACATTTTTGCCCACTACGCGCGGGAGCTGTCCCTGGAAGAGGTGGCCGAATACCTCGGCATGAAACCCACCTATTTCTCCCGCGTGTTCAAACAAGCCACCGGCCGCACCTTCATCGAATTCGTCAACCGCCTGCGTATCAGCAAGTCCTGCGAGCTGCTGGCCGATGGCGACAAAGCCGTGACCGATGTGTGCTTCGAGTCAGGCTTCAACAACATCTCCAATTTCAACCGCCGCTTCCAGCAGCTCAAGGGCATGACCCCCTCGCACTACCGGCGCCTGGCGGTGCAGCGCTTGACCGAGCAGAACCTGGCCTGAAAACGCGCGTTCCTGTGGGAACCCGCTTGTGTGGGAGCGGGCTTGCTCGCGAATGCAGTGTGTCAGGCAGCGCAAATGTCGGCTGATTCACCGCCTTCGCGAGCAAGCCCGCTCCCACATTTGCATCGCGCTCACGCAGGAAGCCGATCGCTCCCAGCGAATCGTTTCAGCAATTTTCCGCTGCAGTGCAAAAAAGTATCAGTAAAAGTGCTCCCAAGGATTTGTCAGCACGTCAATTGAAGGCTGTAATCAACGCACACTCTTCCAGCTGTCGTGGAAGACACAACAACAATAACTGTCCTTCTGCAGCCCCTGGGCGCAGAAATGGAGTGCGCGATGAAGTTCACAGCCAAAGCTCTGCTTGCCTGCACCTGCATGACCCTCAGCGCCGTCAGTCTTGGCGCGCAAACCCTGACCATTGCCACCGTCAACAACAGCGACATGATCCGCATGCAAAAGCTCTCGAAAACCTTCGAGACCGAGCATCCGGAGATCAAGCTGAACTGGGTGGTACTCGAAGAAAACGTCTTGCGCCAACGCCTCACCACCGACATCGCCACCCAGGGCGGACAGTTCGACGTGTTGACCATCGGCATGTACGAAGCTGCACTCTGGGGCGCCAAAGGCTGGCTGGAACCGATGAAGGACCTGCCTGCTTCCTACGACCTGGACGACGTTTTCCCTTCCGTGCGTGACGGTCTTTCCGTCAAGGGCTCGCTGTACGCCCTGCCGTTCTACGCCGAAAGCTCCATCACCTACTACCGCACCGACCTGTTCAAGGACGCCGGGCTGACCATGCCCGAGCACCCGACCTGGACCCAGATCGGCGAATTCGCCGCCAAACTCACCAACAAGGACAAGGAACAGTACGGCCTGTGCCTGCGCGGCAAAGCCGGTTGGGGCGAGAACATGGCGCTGATCACCACCCTGGCCAACGGCTACGGTGCACGCTGGTTCGATGAGAAGTGGCAGCCGGAATTCAACGGGCCTGAGTGGAAAGACGCACTGAACTTCTACGTCGACAACATGAAGAAATCCGGCCCGCCGGGCGCTTCCAGCAACGGTTTCAACGAAAACCTGGCGCTGTTCAACAGCGGCAAGTGTGCGATCTGGGTCGACGCCAGCGTCGCCGGCTCGTTCGTGACCGACAAGACCCAAAGCAAAGTGGCTGACCACGTCGGCTTCACCTTTGCCCCGCACGAGAAGACCGACAAAGGTACTTCGTGGCTGTACTCCTGGTCCCTGGGGATTCCAACCAGTTCCAAAGCCAAGGACGCTGCCAAGGTGTTCACCACCTGGGCCACTTCCAAGGAATACAGCCAGTTGGTCGCCAAGACCGACGGGATTGCCAACGTACCGCCAGGTACCCGCAAATCGACCTACAGCGACGAATACATGAAGGCCGCGCCGTTTGCCAAGGTGACGCTGGAATCGCTGAAAGTCGCCGACCCGAAAGACCCGTCGGCCAAGCCGGTGCCGTATGTGGGCATCCAGCTGGTGACCATTCCTGAATTCCAGGCGATTGGTACCCAGGTCGGCAAGTTCTTCTCCAGCGCACTGACCGGTGGCTCCACTGCCGAAAAAGCCCTGGCGGATGCACAGACCTTCACCGAACGCGAAATGAAGCGGGCCGGTTATCCCAAGTAAAGCGGTCTCACCACACTGAATGTGGGAACCCGCTTTATGTAGGAGCCGGGCTTGCCCGCGATGCAGACAACTCGGTCTGTCAGTTTCACCGAGGCGCTCTCATCGCAGGCAAGCCAGCTCCCACATTTGACCGCACTCCGACCCGCATTCCGCATGTACCTGACTGGTCCTGATCACCATGAATACCACCACTGCCCAAGTGCAAACCGCTACGCCGGACAAGCCGCGTAAAAGCCGCCTGATCAACCCCGGCTGGTTCCTCGTCAGCCCCTCGGTGGCCTTGTTGCTGCTGTGGATGATCGTGCCGCTGGGCATGACCCTGTACTTCTCGCTGATTCGCTACAACCTGCTCTACCCCGGCGAAAACCAATTCGTGGGGCTGGAGAACTTCACCTACTTCATCACCGACTCGGGCTTCCTGCCCGGCGCCACCAACACCCTGTTGCTGGTGGGCAGCGTCTTGCTGATCAGCGTGGTGTTTGGCGTATTGATCAGCGCGCTGCTGGAAGCCAGCGAGTTCTTCGGTCGCGGCCTGGTGCGGGTGTTGCTGATTTCACCGTTCTTCATCATGCCCACCGTCGGTGCGCTGATCTGGAAGAACCTGATTTTCCATCCGGTGTCGGGGATCCTCGCCTACGTGTGGAAGCTGTTCGGCGCCCAGCCGGTGGACTGGCTGGCCCATTACCCGTTGCTGTCGATCATTATCATCGTGTCCTGGCAGTGGCTGCCCTTCGCGATCCTGCTGCTGATGACCGCCATGCAGTCCCTCGACCAGGAACAGAAGGAAGCCGCCCGCCTCGACGGTGCCGGCGCCATCGCGATCTTCTGGCACCTGACCCTGCCGCACCTGGCACGTCCGATTGCCGTGGTGGTGATGATCGAAACGATCTTCCTGCTCTCGGTGTTCGCCGAAATCTTCACCACCACCAACGGTGGCCCCGGCTACGCCTCGACCAACCTCGCCTACCTGATCTACAACCAGGCGCTGGTGCAGTTCGACGTGGGCATGGCCTCGGCCGGCGGCTTGATTGCCGTGGTCATCGCCAATATCGCGGCGATCATCCTGGTGCGGATGATCGGCAAAAACCTGACTGACAAGCCTTGAGGGCCGCGCCATGACGCTTCAACAATCCCGCCGCCTGCAAAGCGTGCTGCTCGGCACCCTGGCCTGGGCCATCGCGATCCTGATTTTCTTCCCGATCTTCTGGATGGTGCTGACCAGCTTCAAGACCGAAATCGACGCGTTCGCCACGCCGCCGCAGTTCATCTTCACGCCGACGCTGGAGAACTACCTGCACATCAACGAGCGCAGCAACTACTTCAGCTACGCCTGGAACTCGGTACTGATTTCCTTCAGCGCCACCGCCCTGTGCCTGCTGATCTCGGTACCGGCCGCCTACTCCATGGCGTTCTACGAGACCAAGCGCACCAAGGGCACGCTGCTGTGGATGCTCTCCACCAAGATGCTGCCGCCGGTGGGCGTACTGATGCCGATCTACCTGCTGGCCAAGAGCTTCGGCCTGCTGGATACGCGCATTGCGCTGATCATCATCTACACCCTGATCAACCTGCCGATCGTGGTCTGGATGGTTTACACCTACTTTAAGGACATCCCCAAGGACATCCTCGAAGCCGCCCGCCTGGACGGCGCCACCCTGTGGCAGGAAATGGTCCGGGTGCTGCTGCCGATCGCCAAGGGCGGCCTGGCCTCCACGGTGCTGCTGTCGCTGATCCTGTGCTGGAACGAGGCGTTCTGGTCGCTGAACCTGACCTCGTCCAACGCCGCGCCGCTCACTGCATTGATCGCCTCCTACTCCAGCCCCGAAGGCTTGTTCTGGGCCAAATTGTCTGCCGTGTCGACCCTGGCCTGTGCGCCGATCCTGATCTTTGGCTGGATCAGCCAGAAACAGCTGGTCCGCGGTCTGTCCTTCGGCGCCGTGAAGTAACGGCTCCTTCAAAAATATTTAGAAGCGGAGGCCCATCATGGCCAACCTGAAAATCAAGAATCTGCAAAAAGGCTTCGAAGGCTTCTCCATCATCAAGGGCATCGACCTTGAGGTGAACGACAAGGAATTCGTGGTGTTCGTCGGCCCGTCGGGCTGCGGTAAATCCACCCTGCTGCGCCTGATTGCCGGCCTGGAAGAAGTCACCGAAGGCACCATCGAGCTGGATGGCCGCGACATCACCGAGGTCACCCCGGCCAAGCGCGACCTGGCGATGGTGTTCCAGACCTACGCCCTGTACCCGCACATGAGCGTGCGCAAGAACATGTCGTTTGCCCTGGACCTGGCCGGCGTCGACAAGAAGATTGTCGAGAGCAAGGTCAACGAAGCAGCACGTATCCTGGAGCTGGGCCCTTTGCTTGAGCGCAAGCCAAAGCAGTTGTCCGGCGGCCAGCGCCAGCGTGTCGCCATTGGCCGTGCGATTGTGCGTAACCCGAAGATCTTCCTGTTCGACGAACCCCTGTCCAACCTCGATGCCGCCCTGCGGGTGCAGATGCGCCTGGAGCTGTCGCGCCTGCATAAAGAGCTGCAAGCCACGATGATCTACGTGACCCACGACCAGGTCGAAGCCATGACCCTGGCCGACAAGGTTGTCGTACTCAACAGCGGCCGCGTGGAACAGGTGGGCTCGCCGCTGGAGCTGTATCACCAGCCGGCCAATCTGTTTGTGGCAGGCTTTTTGGGCACGCCGAAAATGGGTTTCCTCAAGGGCAAGGTCACTCGCGTTGACCCACAGAGCTGCGAAGTCGAACTGGACGCCGGCGGCCGCATCAGCCTGCCCCTGAGCAGCGCGAGCTTGAGCGTCGGCAGCGCCGTGACCCTGGGCATTCGCCCGGAGCACCTGGAAATCGCCGCGCCGGGGCAAGCCACCCTGACCGTCACCGCCGACGTCGGCGAGCGCCTCGGCAGCGACACCTTCTGCCACGTGATTACCGCCAGCAAGGAGCCGTTGACCCTGCGGATCCGTGGCGACATGGCCAGCCAGTATGGCGAGACCCTGCAGCTGTACCTGGACCCGACCCAATGCCATCTGTTCGACGCTGAGGGTGTTGCCGTGGCCCGCCCACTGCGCGCCGCCGCCTGATTTCGCGAGAATTTCCCGATGAAACTGAACAAGCAAAACCTCACGCAACTGGCGCCCGAAGTGCAACTGCCGGCCTATGCGATTGCCAATACCAGCCAGGGCATCGCGCACATCGGCGTTGGCGGGTTTCACCGCGCCCACCAGGCGTATTACACCGATGCCTTGATGAATACCGGCGTGGGCCTGGACTGGAGCATTTGCGGCGTGGGCCTGCGGGCTGAAGACCGCAAGGCCCGGGACGACCTGGCCGGCCAGGACTACCTGTTCACCCTGTATGAACTGGGCGACACCGACGACACCGAAGTGCGCGTGATCGGCTCCATCAGCGACATGCTGCTGGCCGAAGACGGTGCCCAGGCGTTGATCGACAAGCTGGCCAGCCCGCAGATTCGCATCGTCTCGCTGACCATCACCGAAGGCGGCTACTGCATCGACGACAGCAACGGCGAGTTCATGGCCCACCTGCCGCAGATCCAGCATGACCTGGCCAACCCGGGCTCGCCGAAAACCGTGTTCGGGTTTATCTGCGCGGCGTTGACCCAGCGCCGGGCCGCCGGGGTGCCGGCATTTACCGTGATGTCCTGCGATAACCTGCCCCACAACGGCGCTGTGACTCGCAAGGCGTTGCTGGCCTTCGCCGCGCTGCATGACGCTGGCCTGCACGAGTGGATCAAGGCCAACGTGAGCTTTCCGAATGCGATGGTCGACCGCATCACGCCAATGACCAGCACCGCGCACCGCCTGCAACTGCATGACGATCACGGCATCGACGACGCCTGGCCGGTGGTCTGCGAGCCGTTTGTGCAATGGGTGCTGGAAGACAAGTTCGTCAACGGCCGCCCCGCGTGGGAGACGGTGGGCGTGCAGTTCACCGACGACGTGACACCGTATGAAGAGATGAAGATCGGCCTGCTCAACGGCAGCCACCTGGCATTGACGTACCTGGGCTTCCTGAAGGGCTATCGCTTCGTCCACGAGACCATGAACGACCCGTTGTTCGTGGCCTACATGCGCGCCTACATGGACCTGGACGTCACGCCCAACCTGGCGCCGGTTCCGGGTATCGACCTGACCGAATACAAGCAGACCCTGGTGGACCGCTTTTCCAACCAGGCGATTGCCGACCAGCTGGAGCGCGTGTGTTCCGATGGTTCGTCGAAGTTTCCCAAGTTCACCGTACCGACCATCAACCGCCTGATTGCCGATGGTCGCGAGACCGAGCGTGCTGCGCTGGTGGTGGCGGCCTGGGCGTTGTACTTGAAAGGCGTGGATGAGAATGGGGTGATCTACCGGATTCCAGACCCTCGCGCCGAGTTTTGCCAGGGGCTGGTGACGGAAGATGCGTTGATCAGCAAGCGGCTGCTGGGGGTGGAAGAGATTTTTGGTACGGCTATTCCCAACTCGCCCGAGTTTGTGGCAGCGTTTGAGCGGTGTTTCGAGAGCCTGCAGGATGTGGGTGTGAGCAAAACGCTGGAGCGGCTGCTCGCCAATCTCAACTGACGGAACCGAATCAAAGTGTGGGAGCGGGCTTGCTCGCGAAAGCGGTGGATCAGTCAGTATTTGCATTAACTGACACACCCTATTCGCGAGCAAGCCCGCTCCCACATTGACCGAGTTCTCCATAACAATAGGCTGAGCGACCTACCATGACCCAGCAAAACCTCTACCTCGGCATCGACTGCGGCACCCAGGGCACCAAGGCCATCGTGCTGGACGCCAGCAGCGGCAAAGTCCTGGGCCTGGGCGCCGCCAGCCACACGCTGATCAGCGGTGCCAACGGCCGCCGCGAACAGCACACCCAGGAGTGGCTGGACGCGTTTACCGAAGCCACTCACCGCGCCTTGCAACAGGCCGGGGTTGACGGCCAGGACATCCTCGCCATCGGCGTTTCCGGCCAGCAACACGGCCTGGTATTGCTGGATGACCAAGGCCAGGTGCTGCGCCCGGCCAAACTGTGGTGCGACACCGAAACCGCGCCGGAAAATGATCGCCTGCTGCAACACCTGGGCGGTGAAAGCGGCTCCCTGGAACGCCTCGGCGTGGCCATCGCGCCGGGCTACACCGTGTCCAAGCTGCTGTGGACCCGCGAACAGCACCCGGAGGTGTTCGCACGGATCGCGCATATCCTGCTGCCCCACGACTACCTCAACTACTGGCTCACCGGCCGCGCCTGCGCCGAATACGGCGATGCCTCCGGCACCGGCTATTTCAACGTGCGCACCCGTGAATGGGACCTGGCACTGTTGCGCCACATCGATCCCGACGGGCGCCTGGAAGCTGCGCTGCCCGAATTGATCGAGGCCAACCAGCCAGTGGGCGCCATCCTGCCAGCCATCGCCGAGCGCCTGGGCATCAACCCGAACGCCCGGGTGTCCAGCGGCGGCGGCGACAACATGATGGGCGCCATCGGCACCGGCAATATCGCCCCCGGCGTGATCACCATGAGCCTGGGCTCATCCGGTACCGTGTACGCCTTTGCCGATCAGGCCAATGTCAGCCCGCAGGCGTCGGTGGCGACTTTCTGTTCATCCAGCGGCGGCTGGCTGCCGTTGATCTGCACCATGAACCTGACCAACGCCACTGGGGTCATCCGCGAGCTGTTCGACCTGGACCTGGCGGCGTTCAACGCGTTGGTGGCCGAGGCACCGATCGGAGCCGACGGCGTGAGCATGCTGCCGTTCCTCAACGGCGAGCGGGTGCCCGCCCTGCCCCACGCCACCGGCAGCCTGCACGGCCTGACCATGACCAACCTGACTCGCGCCAACCTGTGCCGCGCCGTGGTCGAAGGCACCACCTTCGGCCTGCGCTACGGCCTCGACCTGTTGCGCCAGACCGGCCTGCAAAGCCAGAGTATCCGCCTGATCGGCGGCGGCTCGAAAAGCCCGGTGTGGCGGCAGATGGTCGCGGATATCATGAACACCGAAGTGATCTGCACCGAACAAAGCGAAGCCGCGGCCCTGGGCGCGGCGATCCAGGCGGCGTGGTGCCAGTCCGGTGAAAGCCTGGCGCAGCTGTGCCAGCGTTGCGTCAGCGTCGACGCGGCCAGCCGCACGCTGCCCCACGCCGACAGCGTCAGCGCCTACCAGCAGGCTTATGAGCGTTATCAACAGCACGTGGCATCCCTTTAAGAGCGAACGAATATGTATTTGGTATGTGGCGAAGCGCTGTTTGATTTTTTCAGCGAGGACGATGCCAGCGGCAAGGCATCCAGGGTCAATTACAAGGCGATTGCCGGCGGCTCGCCGTTCAACGTCGCGGTAGGTTTGCGTCGACTGGGAATCGACGCGGGCTTTTTCGCCGGGATCTCCGACGACTATCTGGGCCGGCGCCTGTTGCAGGTGCTCAAGGACGAAGGCGTGGGCGAGGATTACCTCGTGGAATTCTCAGCGCCCACCACCCTGGCAATGGTCGCAGTGGGTGCCAATGGCTCACCGCAATACAGCTTTCGCGGTGAAGGTTGCGCCGACCGCCAGTTGCAACTTGAGCATCTACCGGCGTTGGGCGACGAAGTGCGTGGCGTACACATCGGCTCGTTCTCACTGGTGGTGCAGCCGATTGCCGACACGTTGCTGGCCCTGGTACGCCGGGAAAGCGGCAAGCGCCTGATCAGCCTCGACCCCAACGTACGCCTGAACCCGGAGCCGAACATCGAGCTGTGGCGCGCCCGTGTGGCCGAGCTGGTCAAGCATGCCGACCTGATCAAGGTCAGTGACGAAGACCTGCACCTGCTCTACCCCGGCCAGGCTCCGGAAAGCATTCTGCAAGGCTGGTTGCAACACCGTTGCCAACTGGTGTTCCTGACCCGTGGCGGCGACGGCGCGACGGTGTTCAGCCGCCAGCACGGCAGTTGGTCGGCGCCGGCGGCCAAGGTCGTCATGGCGGACACGGTAGGGGCTGGCGATACGTTCCAAGCCGCGTTGATTGCCTGGCTGACCGAGCAGCGACTGGACTCGGTGGAGGGCCTGCAACAGCTGACCCGGGAGCAGATCAGCAGCATGCTCACCTTCGCCATCCGCGCTGCCGCACTCACCTGCAGCAAGACCGGGCCGGACCTGCCCTACCGCCAGCAATTGAACTAGCCCAGCCTGCCCCCGCGCGCTGCGGGGGCAACTCATTTACTCCTTTCTCCTTTCCTCCACAACCTGTCAACTTTGACAGTTGTCAGTCGTGGTTTTCGGGTCAAGACTCCGGTTACGCCTCAATCTCAAGGAAGTGGCGCCAACATCATTGTGTTGCCGGGAGATTTTATGAAAAACATCAAGATTGGCTTGTTCGTAGGGATAGTGTTGGCCACGTCGGTTGCTCGCGCAACGCCACTGGATACCACGACAGACCTGGAGTCTATTGCATGGGAACATGTGTCCTTTGTGTCTATAGCACCCTATGCCCCATTGAAAACTTTGAGCCCAGAAAAGAGCGCCACTCAACCCGGATTCCCTACGGGTTTCTGTAACGGCACCTCGGCAAATGGGATCAGTTGCCGCACGGGAGCGGGAAAAGCTGTCGGACATACACGCATAGGGGTCAATTTGCACTATTGAAGTGGCCAGCATGAGCCGGATACTTGGTTTGCGCAGCACGGGATCGTGTTGGCCACGTTGGTTCCAGGCGCAACGCCCGTCGACACAAAGGCAATTCTGGAAGATGTGAGGAGACCCAGTTGGACAGCTATACGCTGGAGGGTTTCAGCGGTAATGCGCAGGTACGCATGAGCTGGTAGGCTCACGCTTCCCTAGCGCGGGTAACCGCCCGGGCAACGATGGCGCCCACCACCGCCCCCACTATCGGTGCCGCCCAGAATAGCCACAACTGCATCAGGTATTCCCCGCCGGCAAACAATGCTGGCCCGGTGCTGCGCGCCGGGTTGACCGAGGTGTTGGTGACGGGGATGGCCACCAGGTGAATCAGCGTCAGGGTCAGGCCAATGGCAATCGGCGCAAACCCGACAGCCGAACCCGGGCCGGTGACACGCATGATGATGAACACAAAAAAGAACGTCCCCACCGCCTCGACCACCAACGCGGCCAGCAGGCTGTAATGCCCGGGGCTCAATTGGCCATAGCCGTTGGCGGCGAAAGCGCCCACTTCAAACCCCGGACGACCACTGGCGATCAGCGCCAACACGGCGGCGGCGACAATCGCACCGGCGACTTGGGCAATGATGTACGGCACCACGTCAACGCCCGGCATCCGGCGCCCCACCCATAGGCCGATGGTCACCGCCGGGTTGAAGTGTGCACCAGAAATACTGCCCACCGCGTAGGCCATCGTCAGCACCGTCAAGCCAAAGGCCAGGGCGACACCGGCGAAGCCGATCCCGAGTTCCGGAAACGCCGCGGCCAGTATCGCGCTGCCGCACCCGCAGAAGGTCAACCAGAACGTCCCAAGAAACTCTGCTGCGATTTTCTTTTGCAAACCAACTCCACCCAATGCCAACGCCATCCGATTGATGGGCCTGGCGGCGACGGTAGCAAAAGCGATTAACTTGGCTGTATCAGACTTGTCCGGTAAACCGGTGAGCCTTTTTCTATGGCAGCGTTGCAACGACTGCATCGTCGGTGCCCGTGCTGTCTTCAGCACCGCCTGCCACATAAGTGCCGTTTGGGGATATCGCCGTCAGACCGCTTTCCTGACCGCCGCCGAACTGTGGAATGGCCACGGTTCCCGTCGCAGAAGTCCAGGTGGCGGCCTGGTGATGCTCGCCGGCATTTTCGCTGGTCAGTGCCACGACGTCGTTATCACTCAAATCCACGAAGCCTATATGTGTGCCGCCTGCCAACGGCGGAATCAACTGAGTGCTGCCCGACGAAGGCGTCCAGAAGGCCAACAGATGATGGCCATTGCTGTCTTGGTACGACACAACGGCATGCCCGTTATTGTTCAACCGCAAACCGGTGATTCGAGATGCCCCCGATACACCGCTGATGCTGCTCAACTGAACCGGCGTGGCGCTTGGATTGGGCCAGTAGACGGCTTGGGGCACATCCGGCGCCGAGAAGTGGCAAGTGCCCAGCAACTGCACTGCATTGTTTACGCTGCTTACGCTGCAGCCCGTGCTACCGGCAGGTGTGGTCAAGGGCGTCGTGACCAAGGTGCCCAGTAGCCCGGTTTTCTGCACGACTTTGGCGACGGTGTTGCCAGACGCAGGATTCGGGCAGTCGAGCGCAACGGTGGGCACACCGTTTATAGGCGTGTTGTTGATGTCGGCGGGAAAGCAGTTGTCGTGCAGGGCGGACACTTGAAGCGGGGCTGTACTCCCGGAAAACCACAACACTGCCGTTGCGTCACCGGTACCGCTTAAGCTCGCCCCGGCCAATACATCGCTCTGGTTGAAGGCACTAATGACAGTGCGCGCCTCAGGCAGTAATCCAGTGCCCAATACCGAGACGGCTTGCAACGCCACCGGCGCAGCGCCCGGCGTAGCGCTGTTCCAGATGACGGCGGTGGCTCGATTGTCTGCCATTTTGCATGAGCCCGCTATTTGTCCGTTATTGTCTATAGCCACGGCGGTGCAGCCTTGGCCACTCACCAATGGCGGTAGCGGAACTTCAGTGCCTGCCGTGGACGCGACCCACGCCACGGATGGCCCCGAAGTAGTGCCCGGGGTACAGGTACCCACCACAACGCCCGAGTTGTTGACCGCCAAGGAAACACATTGCTTCCCGGCAGCCGTGCCTTCACCGACGAATGTTGCTGCGCTGACAGCGCCTGTATAGGCAGTTGCACCCGCCATCGCGAGAACCAGCGTGCGGTTGATCAAATTGTTCATGGCTATTCTTTCCTTGGAGGCCAGTTTGATGGCCGGCGGGTGAGACGTTTCAAGCGCCGGGGCAACCTAGTTATGGCACAGTTCCCAGGACAGACAACTGTCAGAGTTGACAGGTTGTGAGGTGATAAAAAAAGGCGTAATAGATGCTTCCCTCACGCAGCCCACGCCCCCATGAAGATGAAGCTTTTGTCAGTAAAGCCTCACTTAATCGATGGTTAATCCCCCGGGAAGACAGTTGATTCGACCGCACTCGCACGGCTCCAACCGTTGCCCAGGGCGGCCGCGGCTCATCACGTTGTTGAGCCTGCGAACGACTTGCGGAGAAACACCATGAAACTGCGTACGTTAATGCTCGGTGCTGCACTGGCCCTGACGGCTGTAACGGGGATGGCGCAGGCTGACACCGCACCCGTCGTCACGCCTTATCACTACGGCGAGAAGATGGATGTGCAGAAGGTGCTTGCCATGCATGAAACCGATACCAATGAATGCAAGGTGATCAAGGCCGATATCAAGTTCGTGGACAGTCAAGGGAAAGTCCAGGACGTGGGCTATCGCAAACTGTCGGAAGCCTGTGATTTCCAGAATTGAACCGATCGGCTTTTTTGTAGGAGCGAGCTTGCTCGCGAAAGACTCCAGCGAAACGCGGGCATCCTGAATGTACGCGGGCCTTGCGTTCTTCGCGAGCAAGCTCGCTCCTACAGGGGTATCCTTGAGCGCTCGTTACGGCTGAAAGGATTCGCCATGCAAGTGCACTTCCGTCCCCTCGCTACCTTCACTGCCCTGCTGTGCTTTGCCCTCGCGCTGATCTGGGGTTTGCGCCCGGACCTGCTCCTGTGGGTGTGGAGTGTTGAATACTCCAGTGCCACCGGCCTGGTCGCCCGACGCAACGCCGCGCTGTTCCTGGCCATTGGCATCATGTTTTACCGCGCCCGCCATTCCCCACCTGATGCGACACGGCATGCCATGACCTCCGGCTTTGCGATCGGCTGTTTTGTGCTGGCGATGTTGGGGATCAGCGAATGGATCAGCGGCCATGCGGGCCCGGGGATTTTGCTGGCGGTGATCACGGAAACGGCGTTGGGCCTGGCGTTTCTCCAGGCCCGCAAGTCTTCACTGATTGAAGCTCAACCGTCCGTTTAATAGACGTCCGTTTAATAGAAAGGACGCGCACCGGCTCGTTTGAGGGCCGGGGCATGGGTGTGGGTGTGCTTGAGGTCTTCACGCAACTCGGTAATCAAATTGCAGATCGCCCGACTGCTGTCGAGCTTGTTCGCGCAAATGCCGGTGACCACCAAGTCGACCCGGTCATGGTCGATCTCGTGATAAACCTTCACCGTCAGCGAGGCGTCTGGCGCCTTGGTGACTTCACAGCGCTTAGGCAGAAAACTTCCTTCAATAATGCCGCGTAATTCCAGATCCGAAAGCATGGCCGACCTCTCCTTTTATGAGATTGCCAATCGATTGTTATCAATATTCTTTATTCGTACGGCTGGCGAACGCGGTGACACGCTCGCCGTTTGCGCCTGACCAGCCCTAGCAGACGGCTTTGCTTACCCAGCGTACTAGGCTCGCTCGAAATGCGTTGGATCCTTTCCTCATAAGCGACGACATTACTTATATAAGTTACGTGGCAGACCGCCATCAACCCTCCCGTTTGAGGTATGAACCGTCGTGCTTGTAGCTCATTCAGAGTTGTAACAGGATCTTATAAAGCATTAAACGTGCCGCCATACGCACTGCCCTGCGCCCCAGACAAATCGGGGCTTTCGGACAAAATTACGTGCCGTCGATTCATGCGTCTTGCAATGAGCCTCCCTTGGCATCATGCAAATTGAAAGACCGCTCGCTATAAGTGCCCGCAACAAACTTTTTGACGCCTTCATAACCACTATCCAAACGGATGAATGTAACTAAATTAAACAGTCTTTAGGTTAAACGTTTAACCTGTCTGAGCAGCCACTCGTTCAGCAACATGCCGCAAACTATCGAAGTTGATATTGGCCCCGGAGTTGATCGCCACCCATGTTTGCCCCTGGAGGCCAGTCTTCCCGACATACTTGCGGATACCGGCGACAGCCAGGGCACCTGAAGGCTCAGTGATCGAGCGCGTATCGTCGTAGATCAGCTTGATGGCACTGCACAGTTCGTCATTGCTGACGGTGATCACTTCATCCACATGGTGCCGGCAGATTTCAAAACCATAGGCGCCGATCTGGGCCACGGCCGTGCCATCGGCAAAGCTGTCGACACTCGGCAACACCACCCGGCTCCCAGCGCGCAAGGCTGCCAGCAGGCAACTGGAGCCTTCGGGCTCGACGCCGATGATGCGCACTTCGGGCCGCAGGTATTTCACGTAGGCCGCGATACCGGCGATCAACCCGCCGCCGCCCACCGGGACGAAGATCGCGTCCAGCGGGCCCTGCTGCTGACGCAGCACTTCCATCCCCACTGTGCCCTGCCCGGCAATCACGTCCGGGTCGTCGAACGGCGAAACAAACGTACTGCCGGTGGCCTCGGCCAATTGCAACGCATGGGCCAAGGCGAACGGAAAGCTGGCCCCATGCAACACCGCCTCGCCGCCTCGGGAGCGTACGCCCAACACTTTCAGATCCGGGGTGCTGCACGGCATGACAATCGTCGCCTTGATCCCCAACTCCCGCGCCGCCAATGCCACGCCCTGGGCATGGTTGCCCGCCGACGCGGTGATGACGCCCCGGGCCTTTTGCTCGGCGCTGAGTTGCACCAACTTGTTGTACGCGCCACGGATCTTGAAGGAAAAGGTCGGTTGCAAGTCTTCGCGCTTGAGCAGGATCTGATTACCCAGCAGCGCCGAAAGCGCCGGCGCTGCCTGCAATGGCGTGCGCACCGCCAGGTCGTAGACCGGGGCGGCCAGGATCTTCTTCACGTAGTGCTCAAGCAATCCCGAATCTTGGGGCTGGCTCGCCGGGCGGGTACTCATGGATGTCTCCTGGGTGTTTACAAGGCCCTGGAGACGGAAAAACAAAACCCGCCTCTAGGGCGGGTTTGGGTGCAGCCGTGTGCTATCCCGCCAAATGAGGAATGGCGGTAATAATGCTTGGCTGGCAACGAAAGGTTTGAAATGTCATGAATCAAAATTAACCGGCGCCATCCGGCAAGTCAATGGCGAAACGCCAGGCTTTACGCGAAGCATACGAAACGTATACGCTTTGTATATCAACCCTGCACAGTGAAGCTTATGGGCATCGTCAAGATCACCGACCAATTGCACGAACAACTCCGTCTGGCCAGCGCCACCATGGACCGTTCCATCAACGCCCAGGCCGAGTTCTGGATCAAGATCGGCCTGCTCGCCGAGCTCAATCCGCACCTGGCCTATAACGACCTGATCAACAAGCTGTTGCTGGACAAACCCGACCTGATCCGGGGGCGCGCGCAATGATCAAGACGGCGGAACAACTCGCGGTGATGCGCGAATCCGGTCGCCTGTTGGCCCAGGTGTTTACCATGCTTGACGGCTTTGTCGCCGCCGGCCAGTCGACCCTGGAGATCGACAGCGCCGTCGAAGCTTTCATCCGCAACGACCTGCAATCGCGGCCGGCGAGCCTGGGCCAGTACGACTACCCCTTCTGCATCAACACCTCGATCAACGAGGTGGTGTGCCATGGCATGCCGAGCGCCAAAGCAGTGCTCAAGGATGGCGACATCGTCAATATCGACATCACCCTGGAAAAAGGCGGTTTCATTGCCGACTCCAGCAAGATGTACATGATCGGCAACGTCGCGCCCAAGGCCCGGCGCCTGGTGGAAATGACGTTTGAGGCCATGTGGGCCGGGATCCGCCAGGTCAAACCCGGCGCGCGCCTGGGGGATATCGGCTACGCCATCCAGAGCCATGCCCAGAACAACGGCTACAGCGTGGTGCGTGAATATTGCGGGCATGGCATTGGCCGCGAGATGCACGAGGACCCGCAGGTCCTGCACTTCGGCCGCCCCGGTACCGGGCTCGAACTGCGTGAAGGCATGGTGTTTACCATTGAGCCGATGCTCAACCAGGGCAGCGCCAAGGTGCGCAGCTTGAAGGATGGCTGGACGGTGGTGACGCGGGACAACAGCTTGTCGGCGCAGTGGGAACATACGGTGGCGGTGACGCGGGATGGGTTTGAGGTGCTGACGTTGCAGCCGGACGTCTGAATGGCGCACATCCCCTGTGGGAGCGGGCTTGCTCGCGAAAGCGGTGTGACAGTCGCCATCTACAGTGACTGATCCACCGCTTTCGCGAGCAAGCCCGCTCCCACATTTAGACCTCAGTGATATTCAGGATTTTAGTCATACTGCCTTGTCACCACTCCCCGCAATCCGCTTCAACCCCAGCACCATCAACCCCGCCCCGAGTCCCATCGCGGCCATGAACAATGGGTACGAAATCCACCACGGCGTACCCGCCGTCATCATACTGAACTCCGACATCCCGCCCACGCTGGCGATCAGGTTCAACGGCAGGAACACCACGTTGATCAGCGTCAGCTTGCGCAGCAGGTTGTTCATGCTGTTGTTCATCAGGTTGCCCCGGGCGTCGATCAGCCCGGAGAACACGTTGGAGTAAATCTCCGCCTGCTTGTAGCACTGGTTGTTCTCGATAATCAGGTCATCGATCAGGCCCAGTGTTTCAGCGCTGAAATGTTCCTTTTCCCCATGGTTGCGCAGGCGCGTCAGCACCGCGCCGTTGCTGTGCAGGGCGTTGATGTAATAGATCAGGCTTTCGCTGAGGTTGAACATCTGCATCAGGTGGCGATTGCTCATCGATGCATTGAACTGCTGCTGCAGTTCCCGGGCGACCATCTTGATCACCTTGAGGTGGCCCAGGTAGTGATGGATGTTGTTGAGCAGCAAGTCCAGCAACACATCCAGCGGCGTGCGCAATGGCCGGCGCGCACCCAGCCCGGAGAGCTGGCTGTCGTCGGTGGCGATCACCAGGAGTTGGTCCCCGGAAAACAACAGGCCGCAGGACGACACTTCAAACACCAGGTTGCCGCCGCCGGAATAGTTCTCCGGGCGCTTCCAGATCAGGAACAGGTTATCGGGGTGGAACTCGATGCGCGACACTTCGTCCGGGTCCAGCGCCGAGGCCAGGGCATGTTCATCGAGCTTGTAGCAGTCGCGCAGGTACTTGCGCTCGTGGGGGTCCGGATTGCTGAACAGCAGGATATTCCCGCTATCGCCCAGGGTGTTGTAAAGCTTGCCCTCGGATAACTCAAAGCGCTGGATCATCGCGCGTCACCACACCTGGCCTTGACGCTTCAACTCCAGGCGTCGCACGAACTCTTCCAGTACCAGGGAATACAAGTCGTCTTGCAGGTAGGCATCTTCGATGCCGGCGTCCATGTTGGGGTTGTCGTTGACCTCGATCACCACCACCTTGTCGCCGGATTGCTTGAGGTCGACGCCGTACAGGCCGTCGCCGATCAGGTTGGCGGTTTTTACCGCCAGTTCCACCACCGCCTTGGGGGCTTCGTGAACCGCCAGGGTGCGGCACTCGCCGTTGATGTCCTGGCCGATGGCCTTGTGGTTGTAGATCTGCCAATGCCCCTTGGACATGAAGTACTGGCAGGCAAAGATCGGTTTGCGGTTGAGGACGCCGATGCGCCAGTCGTACTCGGTGTAGAAAAATTCCTGGGCCAGCAGCAACACGGAATGCTCGAACAGTTCGGCGGTGGCGGTCAGCAGCGCTTGCTGGCTTTCGACCTTGATCACGCCGCGGGAGAAACACCCGTCGGGGATCTTCAGCACCAGCGGGAAGCCGAGGCGCTCACCCACCCGTTCGAAATCTTCGGGTCGCTCCTTGTAGAGAATTTCGGTGGCGGGCATGCCCAGTTGATGGCTTTTCAGCAGGTCCGTGAGGTAGACCTTGTTGGTACAGCGCAGGATCGAGGCCGGGTCGTCCATCACCACCAGCCCTTCGCTTTCGGCCTTTTTCGCGAAGCGGTAGGTGTGGTTGTCGACACTGGTGGTCTCGCGGATCAGCAGGGCGTCGTATTCGGCCAGGCGGGCGTAGTCCTTGCGTTCGATCAGTTCCACGTCGATGCCGAGCCCCTTGCCGACCCGGACGAAATTTTCCAGGGCGCGGGCGTTGGACGGCGGCAGTTGTTCCTGCGGGTCGTGCAGGATCGCCAGGTCATAGCGGGCCAGACGGCGGGAGCGCGGTTGACGCCAGATCTTGCGGCTGAAGTTGTCCAGGGCATTCGCGAATTGGTCTTCCTGGTCATCACGCAACTTGTGCAATACGCCAGACTTGATGCCTTCGATGTGCCAGCCGTTATTCTTGCGAAACTCAACTAACAGGATCGGACAGGGAAACGCTTCAAACAATTGGCGGGCCAGATCCTGCAAGGGTTCAATATTGGTCCGGCCAAAGTAAAGTGTCAGGGTAAAGCCTTCGGTGTTGCTGTAGAGATGATGACTCAAGGCTTTATCGAGGGTTTTATCCAGGTCATCCAGGGCCAGGCCGTACAGGGACTTTTTCGTCAGTTCGCTGATGGTGCGCACCGACGGAATCACCTTGTGCCCCCGCGCCTCGGCCAGCAGCGAGCAGTAATAGCCGTGCCCCAGGTACTTGTAGCTGCGGCACAGGTTGATCACCTGCACGCGCTTGCCCGTCTCGTTTTCCCGGGTTTGCTCAAGGTATTCCTGGGCGGTGACGATGTCTTCGCTGGGGAAGTACGAGGCCCAGTCTTCCTTGCGCTCGACAATGATTACGACTTGACTTGCACTCTTGGGAGGGCTGGAAAAATAACCGTTGGAAGTTATTGTCGCCGCCACTGTTTGCTCGGATACTTCACGCCAATGACCTTGTACCGCTGACATATTGATTGATCCGCTTTAGAGAACTAGACCTTTTCTATTAAGCACGATCTTTTAGAGAAGTCCCGTTTCGTTACGCAACTTTTACGGCGGTCACATGGCTCTTTCCTTTCGCGTTGCAACACCCGATGACGTGCCTGCATTGGTGGCATTGGAACAGCACTGTTTCACCACGGACCGGCTCTCCACCCGCAGTTTCCAGTGGATGGTCAGTCGCGCCCACGGGCAACTGCTGGTGGCAGAAAAACACGGCGAATTGCTGGGCTACGCCCTGGTGTTGTTCCACCGTGGCACCTCGCTGGCGCGCCTGTACTCCATCGCCATCGCCGAGTCTTCCCGGGGCCTGGGCCTGGGCAAACAACTGCTGACGCGCATCGAAGCCTGTGCGGTGGAGCATGACTGCGCCTACCTGCGCCTGGAAGTGCGTACCGACAACCCCGGCGCCATCGCCCTGTATGAGCGCAACGGCTACCGGCGCTTTGCCCTGGTCAACGACTACTACGAAGACCACGCCCCGGCCCTGCGCCTGGAGAAACGCATCCTCCAGCACCAGGACGCGCGCGCCTTGAGCGTGCCCTACTACCAGCAAACCACCGACTTCACCTGCGGCGCCGCCAGCCTGCTGATGGCCATGGGTGCCCTGGAACCTGCGCGGGTGGCCCAGCGCCGGGAAGAACTGCAGATCTGGCGCGAGGCAACCACCGTGTTCATGACCGCCGGCCATGGCGGCTGCAGCCCCCAGGGTTTGGCGCTGGCCGCCTGGCGCCGGGGCTTTCGGGTGCGCATGCAGGTCAATGTCAGCGGGCCGTTGTTTCTCGACGGGGTACGTGATCAGCATAAAAAAGACGTCATGCGTTTGGTGCATGACGCCTTCGAGGAAGAGTTGGCCTTGAGCGACGTTGAGCAAGTGCTCGGCGGCCCGCTGGATTTACCCCAGGTGCTGCGCGACGGCGGCCAGCCGCTGGTGTTGATCAGCAGCTACCGGCTGACCCGCTCCAAGTCGCCCCACTGGGTAATCGTCACCGACTGCGACGAAGACTTCGTGTACCTGCACGACCCGGACGTGGATCACAGCCAGCACCGCCAGCCCATGGACTGCCAGCATCTGCCGGTCAGCCATGGGGAGTTCGAGCGAATGTGCCGGTTCGGCAATAACAAATTGCGGGCAGCGGTGGTGGTGTTCAGGCGACTTGCTTGATCCCGGCCTTGGCTTCCAGTTCGCGCACCAGCGGTAATACACGCTTGCCGAAGTATTCCACTTCTTCCTGAAAGTGCAGGAAGCCGGCCAGTACCAGGTCCACGCCGACCGCCTTCAAGTCGACGATGCGCTCGGCAATCTGCTGCGGGGTGCCGATCAGGTTGGTCTTGAAGCCGTCGTTGTATTGCACCAGATCCTCGAAGGTCGACTTGGCCCAGTTGCCCTCACCTTCCGGTGACGCCTTGCCCGCCTGTTTCGCCGCATCGCCAAACGCGTTGACGGCTTCCGGGTCGGCCTGTTCGATGATTTGCGCGAGCACGGCGCGGGCTTCTTCCTCGGTGTCGCGAGCGATCACAAACGCATTCACACCGACTTTCACCGAATGGTTATTGGCCGCCGCCTTGGCGCGAATGTCATCGACCTGGGCCTTGATGCCTTCCGGGGTATTGCCGTTGGTGAAGTACCAGTCCGACACCCGTGCCGCCATGTCCCGCGCGGCCCGCGAACTGCCACCCTGGAAGATTTCCGGGTGGGGCTCGCCCAGTGGCTTGGGCTTGAGGCTGTAGTTGTCGAAGCGGTAGAAATCACCCCGGAAGGTGAAGTTGTCCTGGGTCCAGATGCCTTTCAGGGCGCGGATGAATTCCTCGGAACGGCGATAACGCTCGTCGTGCTCCAGCCAGTGTTCGCCGATGGCCTGGAACTCGCCCTTGAACCAGCCGCTGACGATATTGACGGCAACGCGGCCGTTAGTGAGTTGGTCGATGGTTGCCAGTTGCTTGGCCGCCAGCGCAGGTTGCCAGGGGCCTGGCAGGATTGCCGCGATCACCTTGAGCTTGGTGGTGGCCGCCAGCAACGCGTGGCTGAACGCGACCGACTCATGCTGGTATTCGGCGCCATAACCGGCGGTGAAACGAATCTGTGTCAGGGCGTATTCAAAGCCGGCTTCTTCAGCCAACTGCGCCAGCTTGCGGTTGTAGTCGATGCCCCAGTGGGTGCGCTGTTCGATCTTGCTGACCACCAGCCCCCCGCTGACGTTGGGCACCCAGTAGGCAAATTTGACGGCTTGCTGACTCATTGGACTGTACCTCGCGGATTGGCATGTACGAGGTGTGGAGCAGCAACTGTGCCAGTGGGCGTGAGAGGCCCGCACTACCGGCCTTCGAGCGCGGAAACAGGCGAAAAGCAGCCTGTTCCGAGCTGTCATGGATTGCAGCGGTTTGTCGTTTTGCTGTTGCAGGAACAACAGTTGAATCGTCACCCGTCCCGTAAATACGTGCCTTCGCGCCCGGCATGGACCGTGCAATAGCTCACCTATCTCACTGCCCAGGAACCGTCCCCATGACCGAACATCACGTGATCAATCCACTGTCCACCGGCGTCGATTATCACGCCCTGGCCGAACGCTTCCGGCCGATTTTCCAGCGCATCGCCGAGGGTGCCGTAGAGCGCGAACAAACCCGCGCCCTGCCCTACGAGCCGATCCAATGGCTCAAGCAAGCCGGCTTTGGCGCCGTGCGCGTCCCGGTGGAATACGGCGGTGGCGGCGCCTCCCTGCCCCAGCTATTCGAACTGCTGATCGAACTGGCCGAAGCCGACTCCAACGTGCCCCAGGCCCTGCGCGGGCACTTCGCGTTTGCCGAAGACCGCCTGAATGCCGCACCCGGCGCGGCGCGAGACCTCTGGTTCAAACGCTTTGTCGACGGTGACATCGTGGGCTGCGCCTGGACCGAAATTGGCAGCGTGGCCATCGGCGATGTCGTCACTAAAGTCAGCCCCGACGGCGACAAATGGAAACTCAACGGTGAAAAGTTCTACAGCACCGGCAGCCTGTTTTCCGACTGGATCGACGTCTACGCCCAACGCAGCGACACCGGCGGCGATGTGATTGCCGCCACCCGCACCCGCCAGCCCGGCGTGGTGCAAAGCGATGACTGGGACGGCTTTGGCCAACGCACCACCGGCAGCGGCACCTCGCGTTTTACCGATGCGGTGGTGGAGGCGGAAAACGTCATCGACTTTGCCACGCGCTTCAAATACCAGACTGCGTTCTATCAGTTGGTGCTGCTCGCCACCCTTGCCGGCATCGGCCGCGCGGCCCTCAAGGATGTGGCGCATCAGGTGCGCAGCCGCAAACGGATCTACAGCCATGGCAATGCCGCCCATGTGAGCCAGGACTCGCAGATTCAGCAGGTGGTGGGTGAAGTTGCAGCGCTGGTGTATGCGGCCGAAGCCAGCGCATTGAAAGCCGCAGTTCCAGCTCAGCGGGCTTATGTGGCGCGGTTCGGTGGGGACGATGCCGTGGAGCGCGAAGCCAATGTGGCCGCCGAAATCGAATCAGCTACGGCGCAGGTGGTGGTCTCGGAACTGATCCAGCGCGCCACCACTGAACTGTTCAACGCACTGGGGGCTTCGGATGTGCGCCAGGGCAAAGCCCTCGACCGGCACTGGCGCAACGCCCGCACCGTGTCGTCCCACAACCCGGTGATCTACAAGGCGCGGATTGTCGGCGACTGGGTGATCAACCGCACCGAGCCGCCGTTTGTGTGGCAGATCGGCAATGGGCCGGCGCGTTAAAACGCCAGCTTGAAGCCGATCATCACCAGCATGAACGCCAGGCAAGGACGCAATATCCCGTCCGGGACCTTGCCGGCCATGTGGCTGCCGACATAAATCCCCGGCAGCGAGCCCAGCAACAGGAAGCCCAGCAGGGTCCAGTCCATGTTGCCCATGCTGGCGTGGCCGAGGCCGGCGACCAGGGTCAGCGGCACGGCGTGGGCGATTTCGGTACCCACCAGGCGCTTGGTGGCCAGGAACGGGTACAGGATAAACAGCGCCACGGTACCCAGGGCACCGGCGCCGATGGAGGTCAGGGCCACCATGGTGCCGAGGACAGCGCCGGTGATGATGGTCAGCGCATTGAGGTTACGCGGCGCCATCTTGTAGTCGTCGCCGGCATGCCGCTGGGCAAAGGCCAACAGCTTGTTCTTGAACAGGATCGCCGTGGCCGTCAGCAGCAAGACCACGCCCAGGGACTGCTTGATCACCGCGTTCAAGGCGGCGGGGTCGGTGTCCAGGCTCTTGAGAAACCACAAGGTCAGCAACACGGCGGGCACGCTGCCCAGGGTCAGCCAGCCGGTGATGGTCCAGTCGATGTTGCGATTCTTGCTGTGAACCAGCACCCCGCCGGACTTGGTGATGGCGGCGTACAACAGGTCGGTGCCCACGGCGGTGGCCGGGTTGATGCCGAACCAGAGCAGGATCGGCGTCATCAACGAGCCCCCGCCTACACCGGTCATTCCCACGATAAATCCAACAATCAGGCCAGCAATCGAGAAACCAAAATTACCTACATCCATTACCACTACCTGCGGCCTTATAAAATTCTGGCCGCAGCATAGCGATTTTTCTTATAACTACTTATATCAAAACGATCTGACTTTATGCCTTTCTGGTCAGCCGCTGGCTGCGATAAGCCTGGGTCTGGTACGGAAACGCAACCGTCTCACGGCCGCGCAAGGCCGGATGCGTGTTGATCAGCGACTGCAACTGCTCAGTGACCTGCGCCTTTTCTGCCGGTGGCAATGCGGCGATAAAGCTCACGGAAAGGAAGCGGTCCATGATCACTTCCTGGGGGCTGCCGACATGGCTGTAGGGGAAGCAGGTCATTTCGGGGGCGGAAAAATACTCGCCGGTAAAGGCCTCGCGCCAACGTCCGGTATGAAAGCGCGGTGTGTCGCCCTCGTAGGGCGTGATGATTTCGGTGATGGCCGCGACCCAGTCCACCGACTCATCCCGCACATTCCAGATCAACCCAAGGCGACCGTCCGGCTTGAGCACCCGGTGAATTTCCGCCAGGGCCGCTTCCGTGGAAAACCAATGGAACGCCTGGGCACACACCAGGGCATCAGCGGTGGCCGCCTCCAGGGGGATGGCTTCAGCGGTGCCCGACAGCAGGCGCACCTGGGGCAGCAGTTTGTGCAACTGCGCCCCCATTGCCTCCACCGGCTCCACTGCGATCAACGTCGGCGCCACGGTGCTGAGCAAGCGGGTGAACTTGCCGGTGCCGGCGCCCAGGTCGATGACCGTGGAGTGGGGATTGATCTGCAGGGCGTCGGTGAGCCAACCCGTGAGTTGCCGTGGATAGTCCGGCCGGCCTTGGGCGTACGTGACGGCCTGAGTAGAGAAACCCTGTTGAGCAGACTTGTGAACACCGGTCATCGTCAATCTCTCCTCTGGTAGTGCGGGGGCCCACAGTGTGCGCCCTTGAAGATTTATTTTCTAATCGCTGCATCCGTTTGCGCGTGCCGTGGGTAGTACAGGTAGCAGCGCCTTGCTGCCCTTATGGAGAGACACCGATGAACGCCAAAGCCCTGTTCTGCGTGACCTGCCTGTTCGCCGCTGCACCGACTGCCTTTGCCCAGACCGGTTTACCCGACAGCATCAAGGTGCCGGACGGCCACAAGGTGACCATGGAAACCACCGGAGTCGGCGAAATCACCTACGAATGCCGGGACAAGGCCAATGCTGCCGGCCAGACCGAATGGTTTTTCGTCGGTCCCAAGGCGGTGCTCAATGACCGCAGCGGCCAGCAGGTCGGTAGCTACTTCGGCCCGCCGGCCACCTGGCAGGCCAAGGATGGTTCGAAAGTCACCGGCACCCAGTTGGCCGTGGCGCCGTCCAGCCCTGGCAACCTGCCTTATCAACTGGTCAAGGCCAACCCCGCCGAAGGCAAGGGCGCGATGAGTGGCGTCGCGTATATCCAGCGGGTGGCCCTCAAGGGCGGCGTGGCGCCAGGCACGGAATGCACGGCGGCCAACAAGGGCAAGCAGGAAGTGGTCAAATACCAGGCCGACTACATCTTCTGGGCGGCCAACTGACCAGATTCGTCTACGCTGCTGCCAAAGCGCCCCGGGCTCACCGCCGGGGCCTCCACCTGGAAACCTGTCTTTGCCTGAAGCCGATTTTGACTATCAAGCCTGCCTGCTGGCCTGCGCCCGTGGCGAACAACCGGCCTTGCGCCGGCTGTATCAACAGGAAAGCAGCCGGCTGCTGGGGGTCGCGTTGCGCATCGTGCGTGACAAGGCGGTGGCCGAAGATATCGTGCATGACGCCTTCATCAAGATCTGGAACGGCGCGGCCAGTTTTGACCCGCACAGAGGCTCGGCCCGCGGCTGGGTATACAGCGTGACCCGGCACCTGGCGCTAAATGCCGTACGCAGCAATGGACGCGAAGTGCCCCTCAGCGAAGAGCATGAAAGCGCAGCGCCCACCAACACCTTCGACTATCAGGCGCACTCGGGACGAATCTACAGCTGCCTCGAACAACTCGACCCGGCCCGCCGCAACTGCATCCTGCATGCGTATGTAGATGGTTATTCCCACAGCGAAATCGCGCACAAACTCGGCACCCCGCTGGGTACCGTGAAAGCGTGGATCAAACGCAGCCTCGCGGCATTGCGTGAGTGCATGGCATGAACAGCATCGACGAACTGGCCAGCGAATATGTGCTGGGCACCTTGCCCACCGGGCAACGCACCGAGGTGGAACAGCGCCTGGCCACCGATGCCGACTTGCGTGCGGCAGTGGACGCCTGGGAACAGCGCCTGCTGCCACTGACTGGACAGGCAGCCCCGGCAACGCCTTCGGTGTATTTATGGCGACGCATCGAGCGCAGCCTGGGGCATTCAGCCACCCGGGACTCGCCGGTCTCATGGTGGAACAGGCTGGCGTTGTGGCGCGGACTGGCCGGTGCCGGCATAGCGGCGAGCCTGGTATTGGCGACACTGCTGTTGACCCGTACGGCCGCCATCAACCCGACCGCTTATGTAGTGGTGCTGGTAGCCCCGCAAAACCAGGCGCCGGGCTGGGTAATCCAGGCGAGCAATACCCAGGAAATCCAGCTGATTCCCCTGGGCATCATGGAAGTACCGGCAGACAAGACGCTGCAGTTCTGGACCAAGGGCGAAGACTGGCAAGGCCCGGTGTCGCTGGGATTGGTCAAGCCTGGGCAGACCTTGTCTGTGCCACTGGACAAACTCCCGCCACTGGCGCCGAACCAGCTGTTTGAGCTGACCCTGGAAAATCCCGGCGGGTCGAAAACCGGCAAGCCGACAGGTCCGATTCAGGCAATTGGCCGGGCCGTTAAAGTAATCTGAACGTAATGCAATGTTGTGGAAGGCCAGTTCGCGCATATGCATTACATCTCGGGGCTATCGCGTCACCATTGCGCTATAGAATCGGGCTCGGAAACCCGGCTCCCTGGACCCTTCATGCCCTCAAAAACCCGTTCGCTGCTGATTCTCGCACTCGTCGTCATCTTCACCGGCATCGGCGCCGGCCTGGGCGGCATGCTCCTCGCCTTGCTGCTGCACGGCATTCAGCATCTGGCCTACGGCTACAGCCTCGACAGCCTGATCAGCCATGAAACCTTTTTGCTCGGCGTCACCGCCGCCGCGCCCGAACGCCGGGTGCTGGTGCTGATCACCTGTGGCCTGGTGGCCGGTGCGGGTTGGTGGTTGATCTACCGCTATGGCCGCCCGTTGGTGAGCATCAAGCAAGCGGTCTCCGCCCAGGCACCGATCATGCCGCCCAAAACCACCCTCGCCCACGCCGTGCTGCAAATCATCACTGTGGCCCTCGGCTCGCCATTGGGCCGTGAAGTGGCGCCACGGGAAGTCGGCGCGCTGGCCGCCACCTGGTTGTCACAACGGGCGCGACTGGCGCCGGACATGCACCGACTGATCGTCGCCTGCGGTGCGGGCGCCGGGCTGGCGGCGGTGTACAACGTGCCGTTGGGCGGCGCGGTGTTTGTGCTCGAAGTGTTGGTGGGTGTGTTCAGTTGGCCGGCGGCAGTGATTGCGTTAGCCACCTCGGCCATCGGTGCATCGGTGGCCTGGATTGGCTTGGGCGCAGAGGCGCAATACGTGGTGCCGCACTTTGTGCTCAGCCCTGGCTTGATCGCCTGGGCGCTGGCCTGCGGGCCGGTGTTTGGCCTGGCCGCCTACGGATTCAACCGGCTGACCGGCGCGGCCCGCAGCAACGCCGCCCGTGGCTGGCGGTTGCCGGTACTGTCGTTGATCAACTTCACGATCATCGGGGGCCTGGCGATTTTCCTGCCGCAGATCCTCGGCAACGGCAAGGGCCCGGCGCAACTGGGCTTTGACAATGAGCTGACCATCGGCCTTGCCGCGGTGCTGCTGGTGGTCAAGGTACTGATCACGGCGAGCAGCCTGCGCGCCGGTGCCGAAGGCGGTTTGCTGACCCCGGCGCTGGCCAACGGCGCCCTGCTCGCCATCATCCTCGGCGGCGCCTGGAGCCTGCTGTGGCCCGGCGTGCCGCTGGGGGCGTTCGCGATCATCGGTGCGGCGGCGTTCCTGGCATCGAGCATGAGCATGCCGTTGACGGCAATCGTGCTGGTGGCGGAATTCACCCGCATCGACCATGACTTCCTGGTGCCGATCATTCTCGCGGTGGCAGGTTCGATGTGCATGAGCAAGCTGTGCGTCCTGTGGGAAAAGCGTTGAAGAAGCTGGATTAAAACCCCGACACGCGCCATCCTCCGCGCTTTAAGCCGCCCCATCAGCGGCGTTCCACGCACAAAGGATATGCCCATGCACGACCAACCCCTCGCCCCCGCCGATTTCGAGTTCATCGACGACACCCTGCTCAAGTACGGCGACGACCATTCGGTGCTGAACCTGGCCGAGCTCGACGGTTACTTCACCGCCCTGGTTTCAAGCCCCGCGCAGGTGGAGGTTGCCGAATGGTTCCCCGGTATCTTTGGTGGGCAGAACCCGGATTGGGAAAGCCCGGAAGAAGCTGGCCAGTTCCTTGAACTGTGCGTGCGCCATATGAACGCCATTGCCACGCAACTGGCGACCGACGCCCAGGGTTTCAAGGCACGTTTCGAGGAAACCGAGCATCAGGACCAGCCACTGACCCTGGCGGAAGAATGGTGCTTTGGTTATATCCGTGGCGCCGCTATCGGCAACTGGCCAGAGCTGCCTGCCGAACAGGCCGGGCAACTGGAAAAGATTTCCTGGTGCGCCGAGCAGGACAACTTTGAACTGCCGGCAGACCTGGATGTAAATGCCCATCAGCAACGGGTAGCCGCTATCGAACCGGCCGCCCGTGCGTTGCACGACTACTGGTTGGCCCAGCGCTGAACGCAACACCTGTGGCGAGGGAGCTTGCTCCCGCTGGGGTGCGAAGCGCCCCCGATTTTTAGGGCTGCTCCGCAGCCCAGCGGGAGCAAGCTCCCTCGCCACATTTTTTTGTTTTGCCTCCGGGTTCAGTTGCCGCTAGTTGAAATCGACGTCAAACGCCTGATAGAACGCATTGCCGGTGTTGGCCACGATCCACATCAACACCAGCACATGCCGGCCCTTCTTGCCCTTGGGCAACGTCACCTGATGTTCAACCTTGGCCTTCAGTTCGGCCGAGTGCTGGTAATACGGCACCTGGGTATAGAAGTCCTCGAAGAAAGGCTTGGCCTCCAGTTGCGCGCGGCTGATGCGCTGCCTGGGATCCCAACCGTCCCGGGTGATCAACCAGCGATAGCCACGGGTCACGTGCGCGGCGGTGTAATCCCATTGCACCTTGAACACCTGGCCGGCTTCAACATTCAACAACGGCCAGTTAAACGGAGTGTTGAGCTTTTTAGCCATTTCTTCGTCGGTGAAGTTCACGCAGTCACGGGCATCGGTCTTGCCGCCGCTGAGGATGTGCCCGTCGGCGGGCGGCGTGACGCTTTGATCGTCGGTTTCGTAAGGCGCCGGAAACGGCCCGGCGTTGAGGGCCGGGAAGTTCTTGCCGCCTTCCATTTCGTTGACTTGCCAGTTTTCCAGCAGGCCACGCTCTACCGCCACCGAGCCACGACTGGCGGGTGTCACGACGCGACCATGCCTGAGTTGAGTCTGGGGTTTGTTCATTTCAGTCACTCCTTGATTGAAGACTTCCCCTCATGGGAAGCGCCTTGAACTTAGCCCACCTCGCCGGGTTGTCTACACGACGTTTCTGTCAGACAAATCGCGTCAAGTCCTTGTTTTGCAGAGTTTTCGCACTGGTCTTGCACCAGAGTTATCGTCGGTCCTACCCTGCGACAGGCGATCGGACTACAGCCGCCGTCCATGAACGCCTGGCCTCAGGTGTTGAGGATCATCTCAAATCCGCCATAGATCATCCGTTGCCCATCAAACGGCATCGGATTGACGTCTGCCTTCAGGCGCGGGTCTTCCATCACCTTGCTCATCCCGGCGTCACGCACCTGCCGCGACGGCCAGACGATCCAGGAAAACACCACGGTTTCATCCTCCTTGAGCTTGACCGCCATGGGAAACGAGGTCACCTGCCCCTGGGGCACGTCATCGCCCCAGCATTCGATGATATTCAGCGCACCGTATTCCTTGAACACCACGGCGGCGGCCTTGGCGTGCTGGATGAATTGTTCGCGTTTAGCGGTGGGCACCGCGATCACACAGCCATCTACGTAAGACATGATCACTCTCCTGATTCGACGGGTTGTTGTGCCTGTAGTCGATCCATCAGGCGCTCAATCGACATCAACGTGGGAAATGTCGACCAGTGGTGGTTTCACGATTGCGAGCGTATGGCGACTTGAATGGCCGCATGGCGCCATAACCCGCGACTGTCAACGATCCACGCTCGACAACGGTAGCGTGTTTGGCCGATTATTCGTGTCCGCCAAACGCCACCCGCCTTGAAGCAGGAGCCTTGTACCTTGAGTTCGCAGAAAACCGTGACCGTTACACCGCCCAACTTTCCATTGAACGGCAAGGTAGCGCCCCCCGGCTCCAAATCCATTACCAACCGTGCCTTGCTGCTGGCGGCCCTGGCCAAGGGCACCAGTCGCTTGAGCGGCGCGCTGAAAAGCGATGACACTCGCCACATGTCGGTGGCCCTGCGGCAGATGGGCGTGGTGATCGATGAACCGGACGACACCACGTTCGTCGTCACCAGCCTGGGCAAGCTGCAATTGCCGGCGCAGCCGTTGTTTCTCGGCAACGCCGGCACCGCGATGCGCTTTCTCACCGCCGCCGTGGCCACCGTACAAGGCACCGTGGTGCTGGATGGCGACGCCTACATGCAAAAGCGTCCGATCGGCCCGCTGCTCGCGACCCTCGGCCAGAATGGCATCAAGGTCGACAGCCCTACCGGTTGCCCACCCGTGACCGTCCATGGCACTGGCCGCGTGCAAGCCAAGCGTTTCGAGATCGACGGCGGCCTGTCGAGCCAGTACGTGTCGGCGCTGCTGATGCTGGCGGCGTGCGGCGAAGCACCGATTGAAGTAGCGCTGACCGGCAAGGACATCGGCGCCCGTGGCTATGTCGACCTGACCCTGGACTGCATGCGCGCCTTCGGTGCCCAGGTGGACATCGTCGATGAAAGCACCTGGCGCGTGGCCCCGACCGGCTACACCGCCCACGACTACCTGATCGAGCCTGACGCTTCCGCCGCCACCTATTTGTGGGCCGCCGAAGTGCTGACCGGTGGCCGCATCGACCTCGGTGTCGCCCCGCAGGATTTCACCCAGCCCGATGCCAAGGCCCAGGCAGTGATCGCGCAGTTCCCGCACATGCAACCGGTGGTTGTCGGTTCGCAGATGCAGGACGCAATCCCCACCCTCGCCGTGCTCGCCGCGTTCAACAACACACCGGTACGTTTCACGGAACTGGCCAACCTGCGGGTCAAGGAATGTGATCGGGTGCAGGCCCTGCATGACGGTCTGAATGAAATCCGTCCGGGCCTGGCGACCATTGAAGGTGATGACTTGCTGGTAGCCAGCGATCCGGCCCTGGCGGGCACCACGTGCAACGCGCTGATCGACACCCACGCCGACCACCGCATCGCGATGTGCTTTGCCTTGGCTGGCTTGAAGGTCTCGGGGATCAGGATCCAGGACCCGGACTGCGTCGGCAAGACCTATCCCGAGTACTGGAAAGAGCTGGAAAGCCTTGGGGTTCATCTGACCTGGTAAGCCAACGGCGCCGGAAACGGGAGGGAGACTGCATGACGATTCGCCAACCCTGCCCACCCGGCGTCTGCGACTGCAATCGTGAGCAACTGCTCGACCTTCCCGGCGCCGATGTGCGCATCCTGCAACTGACCCGCCAGGAAGAAAAACGCCTGCTCGAACGCCTCGAAAACCTGCAAAGCCTGCCCGACCTTGAGCGCATGCAACAGCTGATGTACCAGCAACTGGGCATTCGCGTGCATATCGCGCCGGGTCATACGGAAGTGAAGACGATGCGCGGGATTCAGATCGTTATCGATGACTTGCCGGGGTTGTGTCGCAAGACCCGGCAGTCGATTCCGGCGGCGATTCGCAAGGGCATGGAGAAGCGCCCGGAGATTGCGTATCGATTGCTGGATGCTCATGACTTGTTTCGCGAGGGTTGAGGGCAGCCTTCCATTTGCGGCGATTTTCTCGCTTGAGTCTGCGGGCCTGTTGGTATTCGAGGCGAGCCTGGGCCATCTCCTGAGTACGCGGGGGCCGAAAACCGGCTTTGTAGCGCTTGCGTTCATGACGAAGCAGGACGAGTTCTGCGCGCATTTGGCGGTGGCGTTTAGTGTTCAGGAGGTAGAGGCCTAGAAGCGAGAACAAAAGCCCTGTCGAGAAAGTAAAAAGATCTGGTGTGTAGCTGATAGTGAACATCACCGCAGAAAAGCTCAGCACACAACAGCCAACCATTATCCAGACTCCCCACGCTCGCCCTCGCACAACAAGAGCATTTCCCACCGACAAGATCACTGACATTACGCCCATATCAAGACCCGAGTAATTGCGGTAACCAGAAATCCGATGTAGATAGGTGCTGCCCAAAAGCGCGCTCGCCATAACAAGCGCAAGAAGCGCGCAAAAAAAAGCACCAATAAAAACCGGGCCATACCGAGCCAGAAAGGCCTGACGTGAATGCCTCAATTCCATCATTCAAACTCTTCGTATAGGCCGATGGCCAATGTCCCGATATTCCCGGAGACGCCGCTGCCTATGACACTCATGGTTGCACCCACTCCTGCCCCCGCAATCGCCGGGTCAGCATCGATCGCGGCAAACAACCGGCCGAGGTCGATACTGCCTTCGATCCGTTCGCGGGTGGTGCGATAGGCAGCTGGAAAACCGTCCTTCAAGACGCTGGAAGTCATTCCTTTACTCCTGGATTCCACGAGAGCGCAAAGAGTAAGACTGAGCCGCCTGAAAGGTTGTCAGAAAGGTCCTCCTTTCCAGACTGACATTTCCCGATCACCTCTCCATACCTTGTGGGCAATCATTCCAATTGGAAAAGTACGCCCGTGCTACAATTCCCTCTTCCCCCCGCAAACGACCACTCATCCGCCGCCGTCGTCGTAATCACCACCATCACATCCTCAGGGCTCAGCCCAATCGCAGCCTCCAGCCGCTCCACCAACACCTGGTAAAACCGCCGTTTGGTCTCGGTATCACGAGGTTTACCGCCCGTGATCGCGATGAGTACATAGTCGTGGCTGCGCGGGCCGCCCAAATAGTTGGGGTCGATGATCATCTCGCCAATTTCGTGCTGGTGGATCACGTGGAAGCGATCCGCGTCAGGAATCTTGAAGCTTTCAACCAGAGCGTCATGCAATCCCTGTGAAAGTGCTTGCAGATACTCAGGGGATTTCCCGCGGTGCAGGGAGATTCGGGCGTAAGGCATGGTGGTTACTCCGCAGGATGGATGGCTGCCAACAGGTTCAGCGCCGACGCCGCTGTCGGCCAGCCGGAGTAAAACGCCAGGTGAGTGATGACTTCACCCAGTTCCTCGACGCTCAAGCCATTGCCAACCGCCCGCTGCAAGTGAAACGGTAGTTGCTCCAGACGGTACATCGCCACCAGTGCCGCCACGGTGATCAGGCTGCGCTCCCTGGGCGACAGGCCCTCGCGCTCCCAGATATCGGCGAACAGCACGTCGCGGGTCAGCTCGGTAAATTTGTTGCTCATGGACGCTCGCTCCGACAATTCAGTTGACGGGCAAAAACTAGCAAGCCAGGATCATTCCGAATATCAGATTTAATAGCATCCACCATCCCGTTTTAATGGACCATTCAATGCGCCGCCCCACCTTCGACCTTGATGTACTGCGCACCTTCGTCACCGGCGTCGAGCTGAACAGCTTTGCCAAGGCGGCGGATCGCCTGGGCCGTTCGACTTCAGCCGTCAGCGCGCAATTAAAGAAACTCGAAGAACAGGTCGGCACGCCGGTGCTGAGCAAATCCGGGCGCGGGCTGGTGCTGACGCCGGTGGGTGAAGCGCTGCTCGGCCACGCCAGGCGGTTGCTGGACCTCAATGACACTGTCTTCAGCAGCCTTAACGAAACCCAAACCGCAGGCACTTTGCGCCTCGGTTTGCAGGAGGATTTCGGCGAGCATGTGCTCAGTGACATCCTGCGGCGCTTCGCCAGGCTTTATCCGATGATCAGCCTTGAAGTGCGGATAGGCCGCAATGCCGAGCTGTTGACCCTGATCGACAGCGCGAGCCTGGACCTGGCGCTGACCTGGGAAACCGGTCAGACATCGTCCTGCCGCACCCGCCTGGGGCAAACACCCATGCACTGGATCGGGCCCCGGGACAAACCCCAACTACCGCGCGCCGAGGACGCGCCGCTGCCGCTGGTGATGTTCGAGGCACCCTGCGTATTGCGCAGCGCCGCCACCGAAGCCCTGGACCGCGCCGGCATTGCCTGGCGCATTGCCTTGACCAGCCCCAGCGTGGGTGGGATCTGGGCGGCGGTCGATGCCGGGTTGGGTGTGACCTTGCGCACCCGTATCGGTTTGCCTGCGCACCTGCGTGTACTCGACGGTCTGCCGCCGGTGCCGTCCCTTGGCTATGAATTGCATTGCAGCCATCCAGCGCCAGGCGCTGCGGTCGCACAGCTGGCAGCGCTCATACAGAGCAGCCTGGTTTAGGCGGTTTCGAAGGGTTGCAGGGTGACGAACAGTTGTCGCCCCAACTTCGTCGCCGTCTCCAGATGCTGTTCGGCAGCGCCGCTTTCCGAGTCCAGCAGCAGCTCGGATGTCAGCACTTTCGCACCGCAGTAATCAAAGATCCCATGGTCGATTTGCGTGCGCATGGCGTCGGCATAGCCGTGGCGTTCAAACACCCCTTCGTCCGCCCCGCCAACGCCCAGTAAGTGCACCTGCAAGTGGCCGAGTTTTTTCACCACCTTCGTCTCAAGGCTGTAGTCGATCGCCCAACCGTTGACGAATACCCGGTCGATCCAGCCCTTGAGCAAGGCCGGCATCGACCACCAGAAGATCGGGAACACCAGCACCAAGGCATCGGCGCGGTCGAGTCGGGCCTGTTCGGCCAGTACGTCGGCCGGCGGCGTGGCGCGGGTGCGGTGCACTTTATGGTCGGCGGCGTTGTAGCGTGGGTCGAAACCTTCGGCGGCGAGGTCGGCGATCTCGAAGGTGTGCCCTGCGTCTGTGATGCCGGCAGCGGCCTGTTTGGCGAGGCTGTGGGTGAGGGATTGTGGGTCGTGATGGGCAACGACGATCAGCGCGTGCATGGCAATGACTCCTTCGGGGGGTGGCGATGAGCAGGCAAATTGAGTAGGCTTGAGCTAAGTTACCGTTGGTAAGTTACTTTTGGTATATAAGCATGTCAAGCGATCAATCCCCTGCCCCTCGCCGTCGCCTGTCCCGGGATGACCGGTTGCGCCAGTTGCTCGACGTGGCCTGGCAACTGGTGCGCGAAGAAGGCACCGACGCGCTGACCCTCGGGCATCTGGCCGAGTTGGCCGGCGTTACAAAGCCGGTTGTGTATGATCATTTCGGCGATCGCGCGGGGCTGCTGGCCGCGCTGTATGAAGATTTCGACGCGCGGCAGAACCAGGTATTTGCCGCTGCAATCGAGGCCAGCGAACCCACCCTAGATGATCGCGCCCGGGTGATTGCCTCGTGCTATGTCGACTGTGTGTTGTTGCAGGGGCGGGAAATTCCGGGAGTGATTGCGGCCCTGGCCGGCAGCCCGGAACTGGAAACCATCAAGCGCGAGTACGACGTGATTTTCCTCGGCAAGTGTCGCGATGCCCTCGCCCCCTTTGCCGTGGACGGTGTGATTGGCCAGCCCGGTTTACGCGCAATGCTGGGCGCGGCGGACGCCTTGTCCCATGCTGCGGCCAGCGGGGAGATCAGCCCGCTGGAGGCGCAAGAGGAGCTGTTTGCGAGCATCAAGTCGATGGTGAGTCGAGGCGCGCGTTAGCCCAGCCTTGCATGTACAAACATCCGAGCCTTGTGGGTCATCTGGTCGAAGTGACGATCACGCTGTTTTTCGGCATCGACCATCGCCCGCTTGCCGTGCTTTTGCAGGAGGTAGGTGTGGATCTGCCGCACCTCCAGCGAGCTGTAGATCGACGCCACATCCAGCAACCCCATCAAGCCGTCAGTGCTGTAGTCGCGGGTGTTCATCAACACCTGGGTACCGCGCACACCGCGCAGTTGAAAGCCCATGGACTCGAACGCCGGGACCTTCTCCACTGCGCAGGTCAGTTCGGCATGCGGGTAGCGGGCCAGCATGTCCTGCATCATCGCCCGCGCCACGCCTTTGCGCCGATGGCTGGCGTGCACCGCCATGTAAGCCACGCCGCACGCCTCGGGATCGTCCTTCACCGGCAGGTACAGCAGGAAGCCGATCACCTGCTCCTGCGCGTCCAGCGCGACGATCAATTCCACCGCAATGCCCTTGGACCCGCCCAGCGCTTCCAGGTACAGGTGCACCTCGTAGCCGATGGCGTACTGGTAGACGTTGTACAGCAGGTTGCTTGGCGGGATGGCGACCATGCTGATGTCCGTCAGGTAGTCGACCACCATCTGCAGGATCTGCGCGTTGATCGGCTCGGGGCATGGGGTTTCGTAATGGGTAAGGCTGAACATTTGAATTCCTGGTGTTTCATTTTAAGGCCCGGCGGATTGTACCTGCTGAAGGGCCGCCGTGGACCCGCAAGCACCCATTGTGGCGAGGGAGCTTGCTCCCGCTGGGCTGCGTAGCAGCCCCATTAAGCGCACCGCGTTCTTTTCGCGGGAAACAGGATGCAGGTTTTGGGGCCGCTTCGCAGCCCAGCGGGAGCAAGCTCCCTCGCCACAGGGGGGGCTGGATGTCCGGCCTCGGCTCATTGCGCACATACCTCCCGCAGGCAACCGCGCAGCCAGCGATGGGCCAGGTCGGCGTCCAGGCGCGGGTGCCAGAGCATCGAGACGGTGAAGTCCGGGAACACGAACGGCAGCGCAAAGCGGTAGAGGTCGCTGTGCAGGTTGGCGGTATGCCGCTCCGGCACGCTGGCGATCAGGTCGGTGCTGCGGGCCAGGGCCAGGGCGGTCGAGAAGCCGGCGACGATGGTCACCACGTCCCGGGTCAGCCCGAGCGCTTCAAGGGCTTGATGGATCTGGCCTTGATCACGGCCACGCCGGGACACGTAGATGTGCTGGCCTTCGGCGAAGCGCTGCGGCGTGACTTCGCCCTGGCTGAGCGGATGGCCCTTGCGCACCACGCCGATAAACCGGTCGCGGAACAGCGCCTGGGTCAGCACCTCGGGGCTGGCGCTGCTGTCGACCACGCCGGTTTCCAGGTCGACACTGCCATCGCGCAGCGGCGTGCTGCCTTTGTCCGGCTTGTGCACGAAGCGCAACCGCACGCCAGGCGCTTCCCGGGCGATCCGCGTCAACAGCGCCGGGCCGAAGTTTTCAACAAACCCGTCGCTGGTGCGCAAAGTGAAGGTACGTACCAGCTGGCTCACATCCAGCGTCGCAGCGGGTCGCAACACCGCTTCGGCGTCCTGCACCAACTGGCTGACCTGTTCGCGCAACGCCAGAGCGCGCGGCGTAGGTACCAGGCCGCGGCCGGCACGGACCAATAACGGATCGCCGGTGGTTTCCCGCAGTCGCGCCAGCGCCCGGCTCATTGCCGACGGGCTCAGGCGCAAGCGTTGAGCGGCACGGGCGACGCTGCCTTCGGCGAGCAACACATCCAGGGTGACCAGCAGATTGAAATCAGGTGTCGACACGGCAAACCTCATAGGGCGTTTGGCGCACGTATAAAGTGCAAATGCTGCGCCTTCCGCCATGTTAGGTGACGGCGTAGATTTCTGACAGCGGTCAAACCCTGGAGCCTCTTGATGAAATCACCTGCACCCCGTGGCGCTCTCGTCGCCCTGTCACTGTCCATGTTGCTGGCGTCCTTGGGCACCAGCATCGCCAACGTCGGCCTGCCGAGCTTGGTGCAGGCGTTTGATGCATCGTTCCAGGCGGCGCAGTGGGTGGTGCTCGCCTACTTGCTGGCGATTACCGCGGTGATCGTCAGCGTCGGGCGACTGGGCGACCTGATGGGCCGCAGCCGCCTGCTCTTGGCCGGGTTGTTGCTTTTCACCGTTGCCTCGGCCCTGTGCGGCATGGCTCCGTCCCTCGGGCTGTTGATTGCGGCCCGCGCCCTGCAAGGCCTGGGCGCGGCGGTCATGATGGCGATGACCATGGCGCTGGTGGGCGGCACCGTGACCAAGGAACGCACCGGCCGCGCCATGGGGTTGCTGGGCACGATGTCGGCCATGGGTACCGCGCTGGGGCCAAGCCTTGGCGGGGTGTTGATCGCGGGGTTTGGCTGGCGCGCGCTGTTTTTCATCACCGTGCCGCTGGGTTTGCTGACATTTGCCCTCGCCCGGCGCTATCTGCGCGTCGACCGCCATGGGCTACAGCCCGCGCAATCCGGGTTCAGTTTCTTGTCGACTTTACGGGATTCAACGCTAAGCGCTGGCCTGGCCATGAGCGCGCTGGTATCGGCGGTGATGATGGCGACCTTGGTGGTCGGGCCCTTCTACCTGACCCACGGTGCAGGCCTCGACCCTGCCTGGATGGGCCTGACAATGGCAGTCGGGCCCTGCGTTTCGGCATTGACGGGCATCCCTGCGGGACGTTTGACCGACCGTTTCGGCTGCGGCCCGATGACCATCGCCGGGCTGCTGGCGATGCTGGCGGGGTGCCTGCTGCTCTCCCTGGCGCCGCTGAACCTTGGGGTTGCCGGGTACATCGCCCCGCTGATCATCCTCACCCTCGGCTACGCCCAGTTTCAAGCCGCCAACAACACCGCCGTGATGAGCGACGTACTGGCAGACCGCCGTGGCGTGATCGCCGGCTTGCTTAATCTGTCGCGCAATCTGGGCCTGATCGCCGGGGCTTCGGCCTTGGGCGCAGTGTTTTCGCAGGTTTCAGGTGACCTCGCCACAGCCACTCCCGGCGATGTGGGAAGTGGGATGCAAGCCACGTTCGGTGTGGCGTTGGCACTGATTGGTGCAGGCCTTTTCCTGGCCCTGCGCACCCGCCTCGACACCACAGCTGCCTTGACAAGATAAAATCGTAACGACTATTGTCTGACAACCTGATTACCAAGGTTTTCCCATGCTTGAGCTCCAGCGCCCTGATTCGCTCGTTATGCGCGTTGTCAGCGCCATTCGTGCAGAAATCGATTCCGGCCAACTGGCGCCCGAAGCGCGCCTGCCCACCGAACAGCAACTGGCTGAACAACTCAATGTCAGCCGTTCGGTGGTGCGCGAAGCGATTGCCCAGCTCAAGGCCGACGGCGTACTGACTGCGCGGCGTGGCCTGGGCTCATTTATCTCGCAAACCCCGGCCGGCACCGTGTTCCGCTTCCCGGAAAAAAACGGTCGCCGCCCGGACCTGGCGCAAATGTTCGAAGTACGCCTGTGGATCGAAACCCAGGCCGCCTCGATTGCTGCCCAACGCCGCGACGCCGCCGACCTGCAGCGCATGAAGACCGCCCTGCAGGAAATGCACGACAAACGCGCCGACTTCGACGCCGCCGCCCTGGCCGATGTGGAATTCCACCGCGCCATCGCCGAGGCCAGCAAGAACGACTATTTCGTGGCCTTCCATGACTTCCTCAGAAGCCAACTGGCCAGCGCCCGCAAGACCGCCTGGGAAAACTCCGCCACCCGCTTTGTCAGCGGCTCGGCCGATGCCACCCAGGAACACACCGCGCTCTACCAGGCCATCGTCGACGGTGATGCCCAAGGCGCCGCCGCCTGTGCCGAGGCTCACTTGCGCGCCGCAGCAAGGCGCCTGCATCTGGAACTGCCCGCTATCAATTGACCGATCCGAACCCGTTTAAAGCGTGCCGATGGCGCGCTGTTTTTTTAACAAAACCATTAGTCTGACAACCTGATAAGCAGACTGAAATGCGTAGGTACTTAAAATAATGATTTATGACTTTTGCATCATCGGCGGCGGCATCGTCGGTTTGGCCACCGCGATGGAGTTGCTCAAGCGCCAGCCCAACGCCTCGCTGGTGATCCTGGAAAAGGAAAGCCTGTTGGCCAAACACCAGACCGGCCATAACAGCGGCGTGATCCATGCCGGCATCTACTACGCCCCGGGCAGCCTCAAGGCCGACTTGTGCAAACGTGGCGCCGAAGCGACCAAGCAGTTCTGCACCGAGCACGGGATCAAGTTCGAGGTGTGCGGCAAGTTGCTGGTGGCTTCGACTGATCTGGAAGTACAACGGATGGAAGCGCTGTACGCCCGCTCGCAGCTCAACGGCATGAAAGTCGAACGCCTGGACGCCGACCAGTTGCGCCAGCGCGAACCGAACATCGTCGGGCTGGGCGGGCTGTTTCTCGACGCCACCGGCATTGTCGATTACCGCGAAGTCTGCGAAACCATGGCCCGGGTAATTCGTCGCGCCGGCGGGGAAATCTGCCTGGAACGCACCGTCACTGCGATCGTCGAGGACACCGACAAAGTCACCGTCAGCACCCGGGGCGAAAGCTGGCAGGCCAGGCATCTGGTGGTGTGTGCAGGTTTGCAATCGGACCGCCTGGCCGTGATGGCCGGCGTCAAGATCGACCACCAGATCATCCCGTTCCGTGGCGAATACTTCCGCTTGCCGGAATCGAAGAACACCATCGTCAACCACCTGATCTACCCGATTCCCGACCCGGAGCTGCCCTTCCTCGGCGTGCACCTGACCCGCATGATCGACGGCAGCGTCACCGTTGGCCCGAATGCCGTACTCGGCCTGGGTCGCGAGAACTACCGCAAATTCTCGGTGAACTGGCGCGACGTGGCGCAGTACGCGAGCTTCCCGGGCTTCTGGAAAACCATCTGGCAGAACCTCGGTTCGGGCAGCGTCGAGATGAAGAACTCGCTGTTCAAGTCCGGCTACCTGGAGCAGTGCCGCAAGTACTGCCCATCGCTCAACATCGAAGACCTGCTGCCTTATGAAGCCGGCATCCGCGCCCAGGCCGTGATGCGCGACGGCACCCTGGTGCACGACTTCCTGTTCGCCCAGACCCCGCGAATGCTCCACGTGTGCAATGCGCCCTCACCCGCTGCCACCTCCGCGATTCCCATCGGCTCGATGATCGCCGACCGCATGTTCAAGCCCCACTGACGCACCGCACCACGCCTCACTTTGACAATAAATATAATGACTCATAAGGAAGTACAGAATGACGGCTACAGCCCGCACCCCGGACGTTGAAACCCCCGAGCAAACCAGGAAACGCCTGCGCAAAGTCGCGGCCGCGACGATCTTCGGTTCGATGCTGGAGTGGTATGACTTTTACCTGTACGCCACCATGGCGGCGATTGTGTTCTCGAAGATTTTCTTCGATAACAGCGACCCGAAAGCCGCCACGCTGATGGCGTTTTCCACCTTTGCCATCGGCTTCATCGCGCGCCCGTTCGGCGGCATTCTGTTTGGCTACCTGGGCGACAAGTTCGGGCGTAAACAAGTGCTGGTGCTGACCTTCTGCATGATGGGCGTGTGCACCACACTGATCGGGCTGATCCCCAGCTACGCCTCCATCGGCATCTGGGCGCCGATCGTGCTGGTGTTTATCCGCATCATCCAGGGCCTGGGGGCCGGTGCCGAACTGTCCGGCGCGGCGGTTACCTCCTACGAGCACGCCTCAGAAGGCAAGCGCGGCAGCCAGGGTGCATGGCCGGCGCTCGGGCTGAACCTGGGCTTGCTGCTGTCTTCGCTGACCGTGTACCTGCTGACCATCAACGGCAATGAATTCCTGCTGGCCGGCGGCTGGCGGATTCCGTTCATTTGCAGCATCGCGCTGGTGGGTGTGGGCCTGTGGGTGCGCAACAGCATCCCGGAAACCCCGGAATTCAAGGAACTGAGCAAGGAAACCGCAAAGGCCAAGGCGTCGCCGCTCAAGGCGCTGTTCAAGAACGACCTCAAGGGCCTGGCCGTGGTGTTCTTCGTGGCGATTGGCTACAACGCGCTGAGCTACATCTTCAAGACCTTTTCCCTGGCTTACCTCACCCAGTTCAAGGGTGTCGATGTGCACGTCACGTCGCTGTCGGTGACCATTGCCAGCCTGATCGCCATCGTCGCCGTGCCATGCTTCGGCTGGTTGTGCGACAAGTGGAGCAGCAAGACCGTGCTGATGCTCGGCGGCCTGCTGTCGCTGCTGTTTGCCTACCCGTTCCTTGCGCTGCTCAATACCGGTGAAAGCCTGATGATCTATGTCGCCATTGGCGTGGGCACCGGCATCCTCGCGCCGATGATGTTTGCGCCGCAGGGTTCGTTCCTGAGCCGCCAGTTCCCGACCCAGACCCGCTCCTCGGGCTTTGGCACCGGGCGGGAAATCGGCACCGCGATCGCAGGTGGCCTGGCGCCATTAGGGGCGTTGTCGATGGTGGCGGCGTCGGCCACTCACTCCACTGATGGCGTTGTGATAATCCTCGCGATCTCGTCCCTGCTGGTGGTGGTGTTCGCCTTGTGCGATCAGGGCCGTAAACACTCGGCATTCAAGAACTGAGGCAAAAAGTTCGGACCAACGGGTGCATGGATGCCCCTTCATCGCGCATCATGGGCACTTTCAAGCTCAAGGGAAACGTCCATGCGCGTTCTGTCATTGATGATGGGTCTTACGACGCTGGCCGCCAGTCTGGTGTTTACCGCCCAGGCGCAGGCGGGTGAAGAAAGCCTGTTGGTCGACTCGATCAATCAATACCGCAGCCAGGTCCAGCGCTGCGGCAACCAGGGTTCCCAGGAATTGCCACCGCTGGCCAGCGACACGCGGCTGGTGTTGCCGGTCAACAGTGTCGGCGACTTGCAGCAGGCGCTGGCGCGGGCGGCGTACCCGATGGTCAACGTCCAGGCCATCAGCCTGTCCGGGCCCAGGAACGCCGAAGCCGCGATGAAAGCCGTGCGCGAAAGTTTTTGCCGGGTGGTGCTCGACCCGCAGTTCATTGATATCGGCGTGAGCAACAGCGGCCAGGACTGGCGCATCGTGCTGGCCCGCCCGCTGCTGACCAGCGGCCTGGGCGAGACCCAGACCGAAGGCAAGAAGGTGCTCGACCTGATCAACACCGCCCGCCAGCAACCACGCCAATGTGGCGCCCAGGCCTTTGCCGCCACCACACCCCTGAGCTGGAACGAAGCACTCGCCAACGCCGCCGCCGGCCACGCGCGCAACATGGCCAACGGCAACTTCTTCGATCACCTGGACCACGATGGCCGCACCCCGGGTGACCGGGCTGAACTGGCAGGCTACATCGGCCAGCAGATCGGCGAGAACATCGCCGCCGGCATGGACACCCCACGCAAGGTGGTCGACGGCTGGCTGGCCAGCCCCGGGCACTGTGCCAACCTGATGAACCCGCAGTTCCGCGAAATGGGCGCCGCCTACGCCATGGACCCGAAAAGTGATGCCGGCATCTACTGGACCGGTTTGTTTGGCGTGCAGCAGCAATAACGGTTTGTATCCCAACGTATCTTCCCGGCGAGGCGACACACTGCGAGGTGCAGGGCCCCGGCGATGACACATTGCGGATACGCCGGCGCGGTTTCCTGTGCACACCGGCCCACCCCGGGCCACTTGCGAGGAAACCGTCATGTCCCAGAACAGCACCGTGCTCTACACCGGCAGAACCCACACCACCGGCGGGCGTGAAGGCGCGTCCCACAGCGATGACCTGCACCTGGACATCAAGCTGTCGCCGCCCGGCTCCAAGGCGCCCGGCACCAACCCCGAGCAACTGTTTGGTGCCGGCTGGTCCGCCTGCTTTATCGGCGCAATGGGCAAAGCCGCACAAACCCTTCACATCCGCCTGCCCGCCGACACGGCGGTGAGTGCCGAAGTGGACCTGGTGAACAGCCCGGAAGATGGCTATTACCTGCAAGCGCGCCTGCGGGTCAGCCTGCCGGGTATCGAACACTCGGCGGCGCAGGCACTGGTGGACCGTGCCCACCAGACGTGCCCGTATTCCAAGGCCACCCGCGGCAATATCGCGGTAACGATTACGGTGGCCTGAAGGGAGCTCAGCGAAGCATTATCCGGCCGAGACACTAAAGTGCCATCTAGTGGATAATCCCGCTGAACTGGCTGAGTCCCGGGATGTCTGTAGCTTGGCATCCCTACCTCAGCGAACCGTGGCAAGAAGGCGTTCACCGAATGACAAACTGGCTGCAAGGCGGCGGCGAAATGGCCGAACGGGTCCGGCATCACAACTGGGCCAATACGCCATTGGGGCCTTTGGAACACTGGCCGGACGTACTGAAGACCACCGTCGCCCTGTGCCTTGCCTCCAGTTTCCCCCAGGCGATCGTCTGGGGGCCTGCGCTGATCACGCTTTACAACGACGGGTTTATCCCGATTCTCGGCGACAAGCCTGATGCCCTCGGGCGGCCATTCAACGAGATCTGGCAGGAAGCCTGGCCCCAGATCAGTCCGATCGCGGATGCCGCCTTCGCAGGTGAAGCCACCTTTATCGAAAACTTCCCGCTGACGATCGAACGCGGCGGCGCGCCGGAGCAGGCGTACTTCACCTTCTGCTACAGCCCGATCCGCGACGTACAGGGCAAGGTGGTCGGCATGCTCGACACCGTGACCGAAACCACCGCCACCGTGGTTTTGTCCCAGCGCCTGGCCGAGCTGAATGCAAGCCTGGAGCAGCGCGTCACCGAAAGGACCACCCTGCTGACCCAGACCGAAGCCGCCTTGCGTCAATCGCAAAAGCTTGAAGCCATCGGCCAGTTGACCGGTGGCGTGGCCCACGACTTCAACAACCTGCTGACCATCATTCGCTCATCCGTCGACTTCCTGCGGATGCCGAGCCTGTCCGAAGAGCGTCGCCAGCGCTACATGAGCGCGGTCACCGACACCGTGGACCGGGCCGGCAAATTGACCAGCCAGTTGCTCGCATTTGCCCGGCGCCAGCCGCTGAACCCGGAAGTGTTCGATGCAGGCCTGCGGGTGAAAAACATCGGCGAGATGCTCGAGACGGTGACTGGCGCGCGGATTCATGTGCACGTCGAACTGCCCGGGCAGCCGTGCTACATCCGCGCCGACTCCAGCCAGTTTGAAACCGCCCTGATCAACATCGCCCTCAACGCCCGGGACGCGATGAACGGCCAGGGCAGCTTGACCCTGCGATTGGACGCCGATCAAGCACTGCCGAGCATCCGTGGTGACGCCGGTTCACGCCAGGCGTTCATCGCCATTTCACTCACCGACACCGGCAGCGGGATTCCCGGGGAGACGTTCGAGCGCATCTTCGAACCCTTCTTCACCACCAAGGAAGTCGGCAAGGGCACCGGCCTGGGACTGTCCCAGGTGTTCGGCTTCGCCAAGCAATCGGGCGGCAACGTCGATGTGGCCAGCCAGGTTGGCCAGGGCACGGTGTTTACCCTGTACTTGCCGCAAGTGGTACCTGAAGAGAGCTTCCAACGTGACACCCCGGACACCTGCGGGCTGATCACCGAATGCGCCCAGCGCCATATCCTGGTGGTGGAAGACAACCTGGAAGTGGGCCGCTTTGCCAATCAGATCCTCCAGGACCTCGGCTACCAGACCACCTGGGCAACCAATGCCGAACAGGCGCTGGAACTGGCCGGCGCAGACGCGTTGGGGTTCGATGCGGTGTTTTCCGACGTGGTGATGCCCGGCATCACCGGGGTGGCCCTGGCCAGGGAACTGCGACGCCGCCGGCCCGGCCTGCCGGTGGTACTGACCTCGGGCTACAGCGAGGAACTGGCGGAAAGCGGCTATGAAGGCCTGGTGTTCCTGCCCAAGCCCTACTCGGCCGACCAGGTCTCACAGGTGCTGGCCAAGGCGCTGCTCAAGGGCTGAGGCCTATTCCGCGACGGCCACCTGGTTACGCCCGAGGGCCTTGGCGCGGTACAGCGCCTTGTCTGCGGTGTTCATCAGGCCGTGCAGGTCCTGGTCCACCGCGCGAGCCCAGGCCACGCCGAGGCTTGCGGTCAACCCCTTGACCGGCTCGCTGGTCAGCCCGGCAATGGCCTTGATCAACTGCTCGGCGATGTCCCGCCCGGTCTCCAGCGACGTATCCGGCAGCAACACCGCAAACTCCTCGCCCCCCAGCCGCCCGTACACATCGGCCTGGCGAAACGACGCGCTGATCACCCCGCCGATCTGGCGCAGCACCTGGTCCCCGGCCTGGTGGCCGTAGGTGTCATTGATGTCCTTGAAGTGGTCCATGTCCATCATCAGCGCGCACAACGGCTGCTGGTTATGCCGGCACTGTTCGTAGAGCAACTGCGCATGCTCGAAAAACGCCCGGCGGTTCATCAGGCCGGTGAGTTCGTCGGTTTGCGCGGCGCGGGCGGAGATGTTGTGGGCTCGTTCCATTTGCCGGGTCAGGCGAAAGGCTTTTTCCAGGGCATCCGACAGCTTGCGCGTGGCGCCACCGACAAACGAAGAGAACACCAGCACCGCCAGGGCCATGCCGACTTGCATCGACGACGGTTGAAACAGCAGCCACAGGGTGCACGGCAGCAGCACCAGGCCCATGGAGACCAGGGTCATGTAGCGATAGGCCGAATAACACGAGACTGCGCTGACCGACATGCCCACGGTGAACAACATCACCAGGGCCTGGGACAGGCGGTCGTCGGTGGGCATCAGGGCGAATGCGCCGATGCCCCAGACCCCGGCCGACAACATCAGCGTTACCCAGTAGCGCCGCTCCCAGCGCGCGGGGGTGCGTTCACTGTTGGGGCAGCGAAACCAGTCCATGAACATCCACACCCGCAGCAACGACGTCCCCGCCAATACCACCAGCCAGACCAGCATTACCCGGTGATCAAAACGTTCCCAGCACAGCCAGCACAGCATGGCGGCCGCCATATAACTGCCGAACACTGCAGAGAATGACTGGCGAAACAGCTGGTGCAATCGATCTGTTCGTACCTGCTCCTCGATGAAGCAATCCTGGTCCTGCCCACGCCCAAGGCCATTCATTTGGTCCGCCTGATCTTACTGCCGCGACAAAGTGCCATTGTGGCATCCTGCCAGTAGCCCTAACAACTGAATCAAGCGTGCTAGAGCGCCGAAAGCAGGATAAATATAGGTGAACACCTTCTCGCTCGCTCCAAGGATCAGAGTCCACCCATGAATACCCACCCGATTACCACCGAACGCCTGATTCTCAGGCCCGCAGCGGCCGACGATGTGGCCAGTGTATTTGCCATTTATGGCGATCCCGAGACCAACCGCTACAACCCGGCGGGCCCCTTGACGGACCTGGGCCAAGCCGAGGCCGCCCTGGCTCGCTGGCTGCTGCACTGGGCAGAACATGGTTTCGGCCAATGGGCGATTGCCACACAAGAGGCGCCGGACCGCGTGATCGGCTTTGGTGGCATCACCTTGTACCCCTACAACGACGTTGAGCGGATCAACCTGGGCTACCGCTTTGCGGTCAGCGCCTGGGGCCAGGGCTTTGCAACCGAGATTGCCAGGGCGGCGTTGCAGTTTGCCTTTGTCGAACTGGACCAGCCGCAGGTGTACGGCGTGGTGCGTCCGGCGCATACAGCGTCGATCAAGGTGCTGGAGAAAATCGGCATGCAGTACATCGATGAGCTGGACGATGTACCCGGTCAGGCGCCGAGCCTGGTGTATGTGGCCCGGCGGGCCCTCTGACCTTTGTATCGCAGTGTGTCCAAACACCGCTGCGATACAAAACCTTTAACCCAACCGCTTTCTCGAAACAGACGGGATACACAACTACGTTCAACTGTGAGCCAGGCACACCACCCGCCGCCGGAGACTCACCATGCACACACAGTTGAACACCCCACCCCGCCGCCTGATGGGCGCGTCGCTGCTGGCCTTTGCGCTGTTGCAGTTCGGTGCCCTCGGCGTCGCCAGTGCACAGGACGCGCAAGCACCGGCGGCGGCCAGCGCAACTGCCCACAGCGCGCTCGGCCCGTTGAAGCATGTGAAAGCCGGCTTGCTGGATGTGGCCTACGCCGAAGTCGGCCCGGCCGATGGCCCGGTGGTGATCCTGCTGCATGGCTGGCCCTACGACATTGACAGCTACTCCGAGGTAGCGCCGCTGCTGGCTGCCCAGGGCTACCGGGTGCTGGTGCCTTACGCCCGCGGCTATGGCGATACCCATTTCCTGTCGGCAAAGACCCTGCGCAACGGCCAGCCGGCCGCCCTCGCCGTCGACCTGATCGACTTCATGGACGCGCTGAAGATCAAGCAGGCCGTGCTCGGCGGCTATGACTGGGGGGCGCGCACCGCCGACATCGTCTCGGCGTTGTGGCCTGAGCGGGTCAAGGCGCTGGTATCGGTCAGCGGCTACCTGATCGGCAACCAGGCCGCGGGCAAGAACCCATTGCCGCCCAAGGCCGAGTTGCAATGGTGGTACCAGTTCTACTTCGCCACCGATCGCGGCGCCGCCGGCTATGCGAAAAACACCCACGACTTTGCCAAGTTGATCTGGCAGATCGCCTCGCCAAAATGGGCATTCGACGACGCCACCTTCGACCGCAGCGCCAAGGGCCTGGACAACCCCGACCACGTCGCCGTATCTATCTTCAACTACCGCTGGCGCCTGGGGCTGGTGCAGGGCGAGAAAAAATACGCTGCGCTGGAACAGAAACTGGCCACTGCACCCTCCATCAACGTACCCACCATCACCATGGAAGGCGACGCCAACGGCGCGCCGCACCCGGCCGCAGAGGACTATGCCAAACGCTTTACCGGCAAGTACGAATACCGGCTGATCAGCGGCGGCATCGGCCACAACCTGCCGCAGGAAGCACCGCAAGCCTTTGCCAAGGCTGTGATCGATGCGGACCACCTGTGATGAAGCGCCTGCATCTTGCTGCACTCGTCGCTGCAACAGCTGCCGTGGTGGCCACCGCTACCGGGTTCGCCTTTGGCGGCCCGGCTACCAGCGAGCCTTCGCCGATCTACGGCGTGACCATTCCCGACGGCTACCGTCAATGGGAGCTGATCGCGCCGGCCCAGGAAGCCGACCCGCTGAATGAACTGCGGGTGGTGCTGGGCAATAAAGTGGCGCTCAAGGCGTACCGCGACGGCACGCTGCCCTTCCCCGACGGCACCGTGCTGGCGAAACTGGCCTGGAAGCACGTGCAATCGCCCGAGTTCAAGACCGCGTCGATTCCCGGCGCGGCGACCACCGTGCAGTTCATGGTCAAGGACTCGAAGAAATACGCAGCGACCGGAGGCTGGGGCTTTGGACGGTTCATCAATGGCAAGCCGGTAGACCAGGCGCAGCATGAGACGTGCTTTGCCTGCCATCAGGCGCTGGTGAAGAACCACGATTATGTGTTCACCCGGCTGGCGCCTTAGCGCAATAGCCCTTTTCAACAACAAACGCCGTGGCGCTCACGCCCGGCTTCAGGCCCAACTCGGCCACCGCGTCGCGGGTCACGATGGAAAACACCTTCGAACCGCCCGCCAACTGCTCGCCGCCGGGCAGGGTCAACACCACTTCGGCATTGACCGCGCCGTGCTGGACCTGGCTGACCTGGCCTTTGGATACGTTGCGTGCACTGACTTTCATGGAAACGGTTCTTGTCTTGACTTGTAGGTTGGGAATTGCCGCGCATGGTTAAACGTTGCCTTGTGTAAAAACAACTGTAGCGCCCTGCTCTGGCTGGAACCCCACGCCAATAAAGAAGGCCGCCCAATGGGCGGCCTTCATCTGGAGCAGTTACCGACGACTGATTAAAACAGCGCGTAGGTGTAGTTGAAGATCAGGCGAGTCTGATCCTGGTCGGCGGTGCCGGTGTTATGGCCGTGGTAGCTGCCGGTACGGAACGTAGTACCGAAGCCTTTCAGCGGGCCTTCCTGCACGACGTAATCAAGACGGAAATCGGTTTCGCGTTCCGACTGATCGCTGCCACCGGCAACCTTGGCCTTGATGTCGCTGCCGTTCAGGTAGGCAATCGAGGCTTTCAGGCCCGGCACCAGGGTTCTGAAGTCATACAGGTACTGACCGAAATTGACCTGCTCGCCCGCACGGGAGAACTGGCCAACCACCGCGTCGGTGAACAGGTAGAAGTCGGAACCGGCCGCGCCTTGGGCGGTTGGATCGGCGATGCTGCCCTGGTTGACCCAGACGAAGCCACCGTCATCACTCACGCCGATATGGCCGAGCATCAACTGGCTGCCGCCCAACTGATAGGTGAAGGCAGCACTGTAGGTTTTGTTGTCGACTTCACCGGCGTGCTTGGCATAGCCGCCGTTGTTGTTGAACGCATAGCCGGCCGAACCGTTTTTGCCGTCGCTGGTGCTGTCGAAATAACGCAGGTCGGTCTTGAACGACTGGTCATTGCCCAATGGCAATACGTGGACCAGGCCAAAATAGTTCTGTTTGTAGAAGTCTTCCAGGTTGGCGTAGTAGTACTGCAACGTCAGGTTTTTAGCGAAGACGTTGTCAGAAGAACCAAACGGCTGGTAGTCGACACCACCGAAACGGAAGCTGTCGCTGTCGCGAGTGGCACCGGCCACGCTCAAGCCCGTGGAGTTGCTCGATGCACGACCTTCAGCCTTGTTCAGCTCGCCGCCGGTGAAGGTGACGTTGGGAATGTCCTTGGAGGTCAGGATGCCGCCGTCAAAGGTTTGCGGCGCGGCACGGCTGTCGTTCGACACCAGGATCGGCAGGATCGGGGCCAGGCCACCGCCCACGTGCAATTCAGTCTGGGAAATACGGAATTTAACGTTGCCGGCTGCGCGACCGAAGCTGTCAGCAGGCTCGGTGCCGTTGTTCTTCACCGGGAAGAAGCTGTTGCCGTTACCCGACAGGCCATTGCCCGCTGCGTGGCCATCGCCACCGTCCAGACGCAACGCGCCGAAAGCCATCACGTCGAAACCTACGCCGACGGTGCCCTGGGTGTAACCGGATTTATAGTCGAAACGCAGTACTTGAGCCGCTTCCCGCAGGTCGTTCGCCGTGCCGGAGTGAACGTCGGCGTTGTAGTACATGGTGCGCGAACTGATCGAAGAATGACTGTCTTCGAGGAAGCCGCTATGGCCGTCACCCGTGCCGAGTGAGCCAAGACCAAAGCCGTCTGCGCTGGCGTGTTGTGCAAGGACAGCCGCCGTGATGGCCAACGCTAATGTAGAGAGTTTCATTTACTGCGCCCCTGTGAACATTATTTTTTTACTGTCCTTCGAGCGAATACCGTTGCGGCCCTGCAAACGCTGCGGATTGTGGCATGGGGCTGATGGCGCAGAATGTGAAATTTTTGTCATGTACCGATGAAAAAACCGTCATGAAAAGGCCGTACAAGCCGGCCTTTTTCGAGGGTTGAATGGCCTGCGGTTGTACGACAACCGCTACTGCGCCGTGCGCTGATCAGGCTGGAGTCGGTGGCGAAAATGCGAGAAATGGTAGGCAACCGCCAGCCACATAAACCATGCAGGCATCACGCAAAGGGCCAGGCGGGTATCTGGGCGAAGTGCCAGCAGGCAAAGTACGAACGCCATGAAGCCAAGTGAAACCCACGCCAACGGCACGCCACCGGGCATTTTGTAGAGGGATTTTTCATGTAGCTCAGGGCACTTTTTCCGATAGGCGATGTAGGACGCCAGGATGGTCGACCAGGTAAAGATCACCAGGATCGCCGAAACAGTGGAGACGATGGTAAAGGCCGTCATCACTTCCGGGACTATAAACAGCAGCAACAAGCCCAGCAGCATCAGGAAGGTGGTAAACGCCAGGCTGATAAACGGCACGCTGTTTTTCGACAGTCGTCGGAATATCCCGGGTGCGTCTCCCAGGTCCGCCAGGCCGAACAACATGCGACTCGCCGAAAACACCCCGCTGTTGGCCGAAGAAGCCGCTGAGGTCAGTACCACGAAATTCACAATCCCGGCGGCGGCGGGAAAGCCGGCTACCAGGAACAGCTCGACAAAGGGGCTCTTGCTGGGGGACACCTGCTCCCAGGATGTCACCGCAATGATGCAGGCCAAGGCCAGCACGTAGAACAGGATGATCCGCAGCGGAATCGAGTTGATTGCCTTGGGCAGTGTCTTCTCCGGCGAACGGGTTTCGGCCGCCGCCGTGCCGATCAACTCGGTACCGGCAAACGAGAAGATCGCCATCTGGAACCCGGCAAAGAAGCCGAACACGCCATTGGGAAACGCCGCCTGTTTATCCAGCAAATGATTCAGGGAAGCCGTGACGCCGGTGGGCGACACAAACGAGCTGGCAATCAACACCACGCTCACACTGATCAGGGTCACCACGGCGATGATCTTGATGATCGCAAACCAGAACTCCACCTCGCCGAACAGCCGCACCGTCAGCACATTCAAGGCAAACAGGGTCAGCAGCATTGCAATCGCCGGTATCCAGGCCGGCACGTGCGGGAACCAATACTGGAAAAAGCCCCCGACCACCACCGCATCCCCCACCACCGCCACGCTCCAGCTCAGCCAGTACGACCAGCCAAGAAAAAACGCCGCACGCGGCCCCAGGTAGGCACCGGCAAAGTCGGCGAAGCTCTTGAAGTTCAGGTTGGACAGCAGCAGCTCACCCATGGCGCGCATCACGAAATACACAAACAGCCCGATGATCATGTAGATCAGGATGATCGAGGTGCCGGACAGCGCGATGATCTTGCCCGACCCCATGAACAGGCCGGTGCCGATCGCACCGCCCATGGCCATCAGTTGGATATGGCGGTTGTTGAGGGTGCGTTGCAAAGCGGGCTTTTCAATCAGCCCGGGCACGGTTGTTTTCATCACAAAACCTCTTGTTATGTTTTTGAGTTTTGGCAGAAAAAAGTCAGGCGTTGTTTATTGTTGGAATGGCATCGGGGTCAGGCGTGTTTGTTCTCGAAACCGTGCAGCACGTTGACCGCGTTGATGCCGATTTCATCGACCATGTAGCCGCCTTCCATCACAAACAGCGTGGGCACGCCGACGCTGGCGATGATCTCGCCGATGCCGAGGAAGTCGCGGCTTTCCAGCAGGAAATGACTGATGGGATCGTCCTTGAAGGTGTCGACGCCGAGGGAAATCACCAGCACTTGCGGCGAGAACTTTCTGAGTTGATTGCAGGCGTCGAGCAACGCTTCTTTGTAGGTGCTCCACCCGGTGTTTTTCGCCAGCGGGTAGTTCAGGTTGAACCCCTCGCCCGCCCCGGCACCGCGCTCGGCACTGAAGCCCGAATAGTAGGGATACGACACGGACGGATCGCCATGCAGCGAGACGAACATCACGTCGCTGCGGTCGTAGAAAATGTTCTGCGTGCCGTTGCCGTGATGGAAATCCACGTCCAGCACCGCGACCCGTTTGGCGCCTTGGGTGATCGCCTGTTGCGCGGCAATGGCTGCGTTATTCAGGTAGCAATAACCGCCCATGTATTCCCGCGCCGCATGGTGGCCCGGTGGCCGGCACAGGGCGAAGGCGCTGTCGTGGCCTTCATCAATCAATGCCAGGCCGGTGAGTGCGATATCGGCGCTGGTCTTCACCGCTTCCCAGGTGGTGCTGGTAATCGGTGAACCGGCATCCATCGCGAAAAACCCGAGCTTGCCGTCGATGAATTCCGGCACCTGCTCATTGGCCAGGTCCCGCACCGGCCACACCAGCGGCAAGGCGTCATGGGCACGGCCAATCGCCGTCCATTCGGCCCAGGCGGTTTCCAGGAAGGACACGTAGCGTTCGCTGTGGGCATTGACGTAACAGGCCCGGTCGAAGGTGCGCGGGACGATGATATCGCCCAGGCCCACGTGCTTGACCCGGTCACGCACCGTGTCGGCGCGGCTGGGTTGTTCGAAGGACGGCTTGAGCACGCCATCCTTGAGTTCGGTGCCATGGTGCAAACGATGAGAGTCGCTGAAAACAGTCAACATGAAAGACATCCACCCGTGAAAGACAGGTGATTATTTTGTTCTGGCTGCGGTGGGCTTTCTTTGCTTTTACGTGCGCCGATGCTAGCGTAATCGGGATTTTTTACCCCAAAGAGCCGCCATGAAGAAAAATAAAACCAGACAGGTCGCACTTGACGACACCGATCTCGCCATCCTCGCCTTGCTGCAGGAAGACGCGAGTATTTCCAACGCCGAACTCAGCGAGCGCCTGTCACTGAGCCTCACCCCATGCTGGCGACGGCGCAAGCGGCTGGAGGAAGAAGGCGTGATCAAGGACTACCAGGCCAACCTCGATCGCAAGATGCTGGGCCTGGAGATCATGGCGTTTGTGCATGTGCGGTTTGCCGTGCATTCCGACCATACGCCAGAGGACTTTGAGGCCGTGATCAAGGAACTGCCGCAGGTGCAGTCCTGCCACAAGATCACCGGGGATGCGGATTATCTGCTGCAGGTGCTGGCGGAGGATCTGGACGCCTACAGCGATTTTGTGGAGAGCGTGTTGCGGCGGCAGTTGGGGATTGCGTCGATTCAGTCGAGCCTGGCGTTGCGGGAGGTGAAGGCGACAAGTCGGGTGGCGATTCCGGGGCGGGTGGGGAAGTGATCCGATGCAAATACCATTGTGGCGAGGGAGCTTGCTCCCGTTGGACTGCGTAGCGGTCCTGTCGTTGGAGGCGCTTCGCACCCCCAGCGGGAGCAAGCTCCCTCGCCACAGGCTGTGTGTTGTCCGAAGACATCTGACGGCTAGCGCAGTGACTGCTGCAGAAACTCACTGATCAAGCTGAGGACCTGCTGCTGGATCTGCGGCTTGGGACGAGCACCCTTGGCATCCAGGCAGATAAAGCCTTCGCCGGGGTCGCTCTGTTCAATCCGCTCCACCGCGCCCGGCTTGCAGATGGGCAGGAAGCTGAAGTGCGTGGCGTCGCTGATTTCCACGTAGCGCGAAGTCTTCTGCGGCAGGCGCTTGGCCAAGTCGGCCGACTCGAGTGCGGCGGGCAATTCCGGCGACGGCGTGCCCGCCGCAATCACTAGCGTGGGGCGGTTCAGCGCCGCGAGGCTGGCATCGCTGAAGCCGCGGGCGAATCCCAGGTCCAGGGAAACAATGGCCGCCACGCGCGGGTCGCTCAAGTCACCGGCCAGTCGCTGCCTCGCCTGCTCGGTGCGACCAACCTCAAGTTGTTCGTAGGCCTTGCAAGGGGCAATTTCCGGATGCAACTTGCAGTCCTCGGTAAAGCGCTGCGGATCAAAGCGGGCACCGCCGACTTCGAGTGCGGTCCAGCCACCGAGGGAGTGCCCGACGACGGCGATCTTGCGTTGGGCCACCGCGCCGAAGCGTTTCGGCTGGGCAATCACGGCATCAATCACCCGATGGATATCCAGGGGCCGTTTCCACAGCTCGGAAGCGGCCGGCTGTGTGCGGTCCTTGCTGGTGGTGCCGGGGTGGTTGGGCGAGGCGACGATGTAACCCTGCCCGGCCAACGCGCTGGCGAGCCAGGACTGGTTGATCCAGTTGCCGAAGATGCCGTGGGAGATCACCACCAACGGATGCTCGCCGGCGGCCGGTGCGGCGTCCTTCAAGGCCGGCGCGCCGTAGAAAACCGGATTGTCGGCGATCAGTTGTGGCGTGCCGGTGGCATCGGTCGGGTACCACACCGCCACCTGCAACGGCCTGCCGTGTTCAGCGTCGGGAATCACAATTTCCTGGAAGCCGGTCCTCACCTCACTGGCCTGAGCCAGCCCGGTGACAACCATCAACAACAGCGCAGCACACAGCGTTTTCATCCTTGAGTTCCCTAAGTGGCTAAGCGCCATATTCTGGCATGCCCGTCATGGGAAAGCAGGTGGGAAATCAATGCGCGTATAAACCTTCAGGCTATGGCAACTATCCGAATGGTACGACTACCATGTAGTCACACTCCTTTCAGATAGCCCCCAATGATCAAAGCCAGCCTGCGTAGTCACCTGACCCTCTGGTTTGCCGGTTTGTCGCTGCTCACCCTGGTGAGCGTAGGGTTCTACGTTGGGCACATCGCTACCGAGCAACTGAAACTGGCCAGTGGCAATGCCTTGTTGAGCACTGCCCGCTCCACCGCCGCGCTATTGGCGGTGCAGCTGCGTGAACGCCAGCTCGAAGTGTCGCTGCTCAGCCGCGCACCGCTGTTCAGACGGGGCAACCTGGACGATCCGGACATCTTGACCTCCATGGAACAGCGCACGCAGTCCCGCGCCGAGTACGCATGGATGGGCGTCGCCGACACCGACGGGCGTGTGCGCCAGGCGGTGAATGGGCTGCTGGTCAACCAATCCGTAACGGCACGGCCCTGGTTCCAGGCCGGTTTGCAGGGCAACTACACCGGCGATCCCCACGAGGCGGTACTGCTTGCCAAGCTGCTGCCAGGCTCCAACGGTGAGCCCTGGCGCTTCATCGACTTTGCCGCACCGATTCGCAATGCCGGGGGCCAGGTGATCGGCGTACTGGGGGCTCACGCCCACTGGACATGGGTGACACAAATTGTCGAAGCGGCCAAAGGCAATACGCCGGACATCGAGGCGCTGATCATCGACAACGACGGCAAGGTGCTCTACCCGGAACAACTGGCCGGCCAGCAACTGCCCCAGGACCGCCTGGCCAATGACACCGGCTGGTCGGTCGACAACGGCTACGTGACCAGCGCCGTGGCGGTGCCCAGCCCGTCGAATTCCAGCCTGACCTGGTACATCGTGATGCGCCAGCCGCTGGAAATCGCCCTGCACCCTGCCCGCGTATTGCTCTACAAACTGCTGCTGTTGGGCGTCATTGCCGCGGTGATTTTCGGCTTCGTGGCGTATTACCTGGCGTCGTACCTCAGCCGGCCCATCGAAGAACTCGCGCGTTCAGCCAAGCAGGTCCAAAACCAACAGCCTGGCGCGTATTTCCCTCAAGACCATTTCGTACTGGAAATCGCCCAGCTCGGGCGCTCCATCAAGGGCATGACCCAATCGCTGCTTGGCAAAGAGCGCGAGCTGCAGGACACCAATGCGTCCCTGGAAGCCACCGTCGCCCAGCGTACTGCCGCCCTCACCCAGGCCAATGCCGAGCTGTTGAACCTGGCCAGCCATGACGCCCTGACCGGCGTCTACAACCGTCGGCGCTTCGATGAAAAGCTGGCGGAGTACAGCCTGTTGTTCCAGCGCAGCGGGCGCGCGTTTGCGTTGCTGCTGATCGACGTCGATCATTTCAAGCGGATCAACGATACCCATGGGCATGCCGTCGGGGACGATGTACTGCGCCAGCTCGCGCAGTTGATTCAGGACGCCACCCGCGCCACCGACTTCGTCGCCCGTTACGGCGGTGAAGAGTTTGCGGTGCTGTTGCCGGGAGTCGAAGCGCCGGACAGCCCGGACGTGTTGGCCGAGAAGATTCGCGCGGCAATTGCCGGAGCGCATTTCGAGACCGTTGGGCAGGTCACGGTGAGTATTGGCGTCGGGCTCGTTGAAGCTTCGGACAGCGACACCACAGTGCTGATCAAGCGTGCGGATCAGCAGTTGTATCGGGCCAAGTCGTCGGGGCGTAATCGCGTGGCGTGACGGTGTAGTGCGTCATGAGCCTTTCCAGAAAGCCACAACGCTCTTGATTAAATATCGACAGCCGCGCGCCCATGACCGTAACCTGCCCCACGAACAATGAATACAACGTATGCAGGTCATCAATGGCTGAGGTGCTGGACCGTTTCGACCAATGGCTGGCTCGGTGCGGCAAGCGTTAGGTTCATCTGGACTCGGGAGATGACGATTTCCAGGGCTTTATCATCGATGCTGAACAGGTCGCGGCAACCATCGAGCTGGCGCGTTTCGCCGGTATCAACGCCAGTCTTGAGAGTTTCTGATTTCAGGTAAATATCCATGTCCATCACCGACAACCTGCTCGCCTTCACCTTCGCCGCCACGCTGCTCACGTTGACGCCCGGACTGGACACGGCCCTGGTATTGCGCACTGCAACGGTGGAGGGCAAGCAACAAGCCTTGCGCGCCACCCTGGGTATCAATGCCGGCTGCCTGCTGTGGGGTGCAGCGGTGGCCTTTGGGCTGGGCGCGTTGATTGCCGTGTCCGAGGTGGCCTTCAACGTCTTGAAGTACTGCGGCGCGGCTTACCTGGCGTGGCTGGGCTTGAACATGCTGGTGCGTCCGCGCAGTTCGCTGGCGTCCGTCGAGGCCGATGGAAAACCCGGTGCCAACTGGTTCCTGAAAGGCATGATGGGCAACGTGCTCAACCCCAAGATCGGGATTTTCTACGTGTCTTTCCTGCCGCAGTTCATTCCCCAGGGGCATTCGCTGGTGGCGTGGACGTTCGGGCTGGTGAGCATCCACGTGGTGATCAGCCTGGCCTGGTCACTGATACTGATCGGTGCCACGCAGCCATTGGCCGGTGTGCTGCGGCGTGAAAAGGTGATCAAGTGGATGGACCGCACCACCGGCATGATATTCGTGCTGTTCGCGGCCCGGCTGGCCTTCAGCAAGCGCTGAAGTCAGCGCCGGTCCCGATGCCGTACCAGGCCTTCCAGGGTAAACCGCGCCTGCATCAGCACCACATCCCGCACCAGCTCCATTTCCTTCTGGCTCACTTCGGTCCAGTTCAAGGCGGAGAGCAGCTTGGGTTTCTGCACCCGAAACGCCAGGCCCTGGGTGAACAGCGCCATCGAGTGGATCACCGTGCGTTCGTCGTCAACGGCAAGGCCGGCAACGCGCGCGATCAGCAGGCGGATCACGTTGGCGATGCGCGCCTTGAAGCGTTCCTCGAACGCCATGGTCGCGCTTTCAGGGCAGAGCCCGGCCTGATGGCGATCAAGAAACGCCCGCCACGCGGTGGTCTGGGGACTGTCCTGGATCGTTGAAACCACCGCGCCGAGAATGCCCAGTGAGGCGTCGATCAACCTCTGATCGTCGACCCCGGGATCGGCCAGCGCACCTTCCGCAGCTTCAACGGTAGGCGCCATCTTCTGCCACAACAGCGTGATCAAGTGCTCGACGCATTCCAGGTACACGCCTTCCTTGCCATCGAAGTAGTACTGGATCGCGGGCGCATTGACGCCGGCAGCATTCGCGATGTCTCGCGTGGACGCGCCGTCGTAGCCACGCTCGCCAAATACCTCGACAGCCGCCTCGATAATGCGTGCGCGGGTTTCTTCACCCCGCTGATAACCCCCTTCGGCGGCCGGTTTGTGTCGTGCCATGTGCCACTCCATTTTTTTAACGTAACCAAAATATACCAGTTGACAAAAATTCGCGAAAAAACGAATTTATTCCAACTGATATAAAACTGGAGTGACTTGATGTCCGCAGCACCTCCCTCTCCTCAGGTCATTCCTGAAACCACCGTCAACGGCCAACGTGGCAAAGCCCGACGGATTCTACTGTCACTCGCCGGCGTGGCGCTGTTGGCCGGGCTGGCGTGGGGCGCCTGGTGGTGGCTCACCGGGCGCTTTATCGAGACCACCGACGACGCCTATCTGCAAGCCGACAGCATCAGCGTGGCGCCGAAAATCAACGGCTACGTCGCCGAGGTGCTGGTGGCCGACAACCAGAACGTGAAGCGTGGCGACGTGCTGGTGCGCCTGGATGCGCGCAAATACCAGGCAGTGAGTGACGAAGCCTCGGCGACGATTGCGGCCCGCGAGGCCGACTTTGCCAAGGCCCAGGCCGACCTCGTGCAACAGGACTCGACCATCGCCGAAGCCCGCGCCCAACTACAAGGCGCCCAGGCCGACGCCCAGCACGCGCAAACCGAAGTCGCACGTTATGCGCCGCTGGCGCGTTCCGGGGCCGAGCCGGAAGAACGCCTGGCGCAGCTCAACAACCAGCTCGCCCAGGCCCGCAGCACCGTGGCCGCCAAGCAGGCCGCGTTGCGCTCCAGCCAGACCCGCTACGGCACCCTCGAAGCCCAGCTCAAGCAAGCCCAGGCGCAACTCGGCGTGGCCAAGGCCAGCGAAGCCCAGAGCCAGCTGGATGTGGACGACGCGGTGATTCGCAGCCCGCTCGATGGCCGCGTCGCTGATCGCGGTGTACGCGTCGGCCAATACGTGCAGCCGGGCACACGCTTGTTGACCGTGGTGCCGGTGAGCGCGATCTACCTGACCGCCAACTACAAGGAAACCCAGATCGGCGAGATGCGCGCCGGGCAGACCGTCACCGTGCATGTGGACGCACTGCCAGGCCATGATATTCAGGGCCATATCGACAGCCTGTCCCCCGGCACCGGCGCACAGTTCGCGTTGCTGCCGCCGTCCAACGCCACCGGCAACTTCACCAAGATCGTGCAGCGCGTGCCGGTGCGGATTTCCCTGGATGTACCGGATGACGACGTGCGCCAGGCACTGGTGCCCGGCTTGTCCGCCACCGTGGAAGTCGACACCCGCACCCACAAGGCAGACGCCAACCATGGCTGAAGCCATCTTGACCGAAGTGCCCGCGGACAAACCGCGCAACGCTTCGCTGACCGACTGGATCGCAGTCGCCGCCGGCTCGCTGGGCGCCTTGCTGGCGACCCTGGACATCTCGATCACCAACTCGGCGCTGCCGCAGATCCAGGGCCAGATCGGCGCGACCGGTACCGAGGGCACGTGGATCGCCACCGGTTACCTGATGTCGGAAATCGTCATGATTCCCCTCGCCGCCTGGCTGACCCGGGTATTCGGCCTGCGCCGGTTCCTGATCGGCACCGCGTTGATGTTCACGTTTTTCTCGATGTTCTGCGGGCTCTCCTCAAGCCTCGGCGCGATGATCGCCGGGCGTATCGGCCAGGGTTTTGCCGGCGGCGCGATGATCCCGACCGCGCAGACCATCGTGCGCACCCGCCTGCCTGCCCATCAGTTGGCAATCGGCACCACGATGTTCGGCATGACGGTGATCCTCGGTCCGCTGCTGGGCCCGGTGATTGGCGGCTGGCTCACGGAAAATATCAACTGGCGCTGGTGCTTCTTCATCAACCTGCCCGTCAGCATCACCTTGATCACCTTGCTGATCACCGGCCTGCCCAGCGACCGCATGAACCTCCAGCAATTCATCAAGGCCGACTGGCTGGGCATCATTGGCCTGGCCATGGGCCTGAGTTCACTCACCGTGGTGCTGGAAGAAGGCCAGCGCGAACACTGGTTCGATTCGCAGTTGATCATCTGGTTGAGCATCACGATGGTGATCGGCTTCTTCCTGATTGCCGTCGGGCAAGTCCGCTCGAGTACGCCGATCCTGCGCCTGCAACTGGTGCTCAACCGCAGCTTCGGCAGCGTGCTGCTGATCGCCACGGCGGTCGGCGCCGGGCTCTATGGCACGGCGTACCTGGTGCCGCAGTTCCTCGGCATCCTGTCGGGCTATAACGCGCAACAGTCGGGTTCGATCATGTTGCTGTCGGGGATTCCGGCGTTCCTGCTGATGCCGATCCTGCCGCGAATGCTTGGCCGCCTGGACCTGCGGATGATGGTCGGCGTGGGTTTGTTGATGTACTGGGCCAGCTGTTTTCTCGACACCCAGCTCACCGCCCAGAGTGTCGGCCATGATTTCTACTGGTCGCAGATCCTGCGGGGCTTTGGGCAGATCCTGGTGATGATGCCCCTCAGCCAACTGTCGATGCGCTCGGTGGAAACCCGCGATGCGGGTGACGCGGCCGGGCTCTACAACATGTCACGCAACCTCGGCGGCACCTTGGGGCTGGCGCTGCTCGGCGTACTGATGGACCGGCGCAGCCACTTCCACGACGACATGTTGCGCGAAGGCATCCAGGCCAACACCCAGTTGACCCAGGATCAAATGGCGAGCGATACCGCCAGCTACCTGGCGCAAACCGGCGACCCGTCCACCGCCTCGCTGCAGGCCCTCAGTCATCTGGCCAACGACATCGCCCAACAAGCGGCGGTGATGGCCTACAACGACGCGTTCTACGTGCTGGGACTCGCCATGCTGGCGTGCCTTCCCCTGATCTTCATCCTGAAAAAGCGCGCGGCGCAGGCAGGCCAACGAACATGATTTATCGCTCACTTCCCTTGCTCTTCACCGTCGGCCTGCTGACGGCGTGTACCGTGGGGCCGGACTACCAGGGCGCGCCGGATGCCGCGCCAAAGACCCTCGCGGCCGGGCGCTTGCCCCACGCCGACATAGGCCTGCCGCGCACACCCGCGGTCGCCCAGTGGTGGCAAGCCCTGGGCGATCCGCAGCTCAACCAATTGGTGGCCCAGGCCCTGCAAAACAGTCCGGACATGGCGACCGCCCAGGCGCGCCTCAAGCAATCGCGAGCCAGCCTGAGTGGCGCCAACGCCAACGCCCTGCCCAAGATCACCGGCGATGCAGCGATGCTGAAGCTGCGCTCCCCCGACACCTCGGCGCTGGGTGGCAGCAGTGGCGGTGGTCGCGGGCCATTGAGCCTTTACCTCGCCGGCTTTGATGCCAGTTGGGAGGCCGACCTGTTCGGCGGCACCCGGCGTGCAATCGAGGCGGCCCAGGCGGAAAACGACGCCTCGCAGGCGCAACTGGCCGATGCCCAGGTGCAACTGGCAGCCGAGGTGGTGCAGACCTATGCCGACGTGCGTGACCAGCAGGCGCGACTGGCACTGGTGGACGCCAGTGTCGAGATTGAGGAACAGGCGCTGGACCTGACCCAGCAGCGACGCAGCCGTGGCGTGGCCTCGCAGTTACAGCTGGAGCAGGTCCTGACACAGGCCGAAAACACCCGGGCCCAACGCCTGCCGCTGCAAGCGTCAATCGTCGAGGCGATTGACCAGTTGAACCTGCTCTGCGGCCTGGAACCGGGCGAGCTGGACGCGAGCCTCAACACTCCCCGCGCCCTGCCCGCTATCCCTAGCCAGGTGCCATTTGCCGACCCGGCGGCGATCCTGAAAGCACGCCCGGATATCCGGGTGGCCGAGCGCCAACTGGCTTCCAGCAACGCGCAGATCGGCGAGAAAACCGCCGACTGGTTTCCCAAGCTCAGCCTGATGGGCGACTTGTCGTTCTCGGCGGCCGATCCCGGGCACCTGGCGCGCAAGGACAGCGGCACCTGGCTGCTGTTGCCGCGGCTGACCTGGAACGCATTGGATTTCGGCCGGGTGGCGGCCAGTGTCAAAGGTGCGCAAGCCGGGCGCGACGAGGCCCTGGCCCATTACAAAAGCGTGGTGTTGAGTGCGTTGCGTGATGCGGATGTGGCCCTGGCGCGGTATGGCAACCAGCGGCAGAACGTGGTGCTGCTGCGTAACGTGGAATCTTCGGCGGTACGGGCTGCGGACCTGACGCGCCAGCGTTATAAGGCAGGTACGGCGAGCACGCTGGATTGGCTGGACGCGGAACGTACGCGGTACCAGGCGCAGGAAAGCCGGATTTCCGGGGATGCGCTGTTGCTCAAGGACTTTGCGTCATTGCACAAGGCGCTGGGGTTGGGATGGACGTTGTGACAAATAACCCGAGTGACCACTGACCTGTGGCGAGGGGGCTTGTCCCCCGTTGGGCTGCGCAGCGGCCCCAAAAAAGAGGGACTGCTACGCAGTCCAACGGGGGACAAGCCCCCTCGCCACAACAAGCCCTCTCACCACAGGTACGGTGTCAGCTTTTAATTGGCCGTATTGGCCCGCGCCGCGTGCAGCTTCTTGTAGCTGTCGATCAACCGCAGGTGCCGGTCCAGCCCTTCCAGCTTCATGCTCGTCGGCGTCAAACCATAGAACCGCACACTGCCATTCACCGACCCAATCGCCGCGTCCATCCGCTCGTTGCCAAACATCCGGCGGAAATTCACTTCGTAGTCCGCCAGTTCCAGGTCTTCGTCCAGCTCCATCTCCAGCACCGCATTCACGGCCTGATAGAACAAGCCGCGCTCGACGGTGTTGTCGTTGTACTGCTGGAACATCTCCACCAGTTCCTTGGCTTCTTCAAACTGCTGCAGGGCCAGATAAATCAGCAGCTTCAGTTCCAGGATGGTCAGTTGACCCCACGCCGTATTGTCATCGAACTCGATGCCGATCAAGGTGGTGATGTCGGTGTAGTCGTCCAGCTCGCTTTCCACCAGACGCTCAACCAACCCCTTCAATTCCGCTTCGTCGAGACGATGCAGGTTCAGGATGTCCTCGCGGAAAAACAGCGCCTTGTTGGTGTTGTCCCAGATCAGGTCGTCGATCGGGTAGATCTCCGAATAGTCGGGCACCAGGATGCGGCAGGCGGTCGCGCCGATGTGCTCGTACACCGCCATGTAGACTTCCTTGCCCATGCCTTCGAGGATGCCGAACAAGGTGGCGGCTTCCTCGGCATTGGAGTTTTCACCCTGGCCGGAGAAGTCCCATTCGACGAACTCGTAATCCGACTTCGAGCTGAAGAAGCGCCACGACACCACGCCGCTGGAGTCGATGAAGTGCTCGACAAAGTTGTTCGGTTCGGTTACCGCATGGCCTTCAAACGTCGGCTGCGGCAGATCGTTCAGGCCTTCAAAGCTGCGGCCTTGCAGCAGTTCGGTGAGGCTGCGTTCCAACGCCACTTCCAGGCTTGGGTGCGCGCCGAACGAGGCGAATACGCCGCCGGTGCGTGGGTTCATCAACGTCACGCACATCACCGGGAATTCACCGCCCAGGGACGCATCCTTCACCAGTACCGGAAAGCCCTGGGCTTCCAGGCCCTGGATACCGGCCAGGATACCGGGGAATTTCGCCAGCACTTCCTGCGGTACATCCGGCAGCGCGAATTCACCTTCGATGATTTCGCGTTTTACCGCGCGTTCGAAGATTTCCGACAGGCACTGCACTTGCGCTTCAGCCAGGGTGTTACCGGCACTCATGCCGTTGCTGAGGTACAGGTTCTCGATCAGGTTGGACGGGAAATACACCACCTCGCCATCGGACTGGCGCACGAACGGCAGCGAAACAATGCCGCGTTCTTCGTTGCCGGAGTTGGTGTCATAGAGGTGTGAGCCGCGCAGCTCGCCGTCACGGTTGTAGATGTGCAGGCAATGCGCGTCGAGAATCTGCGGCGGCAGTTCGTCCTTGCGGCCCGGCTTGAACCAGCGCTCGTCCGGGTAATGCACAAACGCCGCGTTGGCGATGTCTTCACCCCAGAACTGGTCGTTGTAGAAGAAGTTACAGTTCAGCCGCTCGATAAACTCGCCCAATGCCGACGCCAATGCGCCTTCCTTGGTCGCGCCCTTGCCGTTGGTAAAGCACATCGGCGAGTGCGCATCGCGGATATGCAGCGACCACACGTTGGGCACGATATTGCGCCACGAAGCGATCTCGATCTTCATGCCCAGGCCCGCCAGAATGGCCGACATGTTGGCGATGGTTGTTTCCAGCGGCAGGTCCTTGCCCGCGATGTAGGTGCCCGCGTCGGACGCCGCGCTCGGCATCAGCAATGCCTGGGCATCGGCATCCAGGTTTTCCACTTCCTCGATCACAAACTCCGGCCCGGCCTGCACGACTTTTTTCACGGTGCAGCGGTCGATGGAACGCAGGATGCCCTGGCGGTCTTTATCGGAGATGTCCGCTGGCAATTCGACCTGGATCTTGAAGATCTGGTTGTAGCGGTTTTCCGGGTCGACAATGTTGTTCTGGGACAGGCGAATATTGTCGGTAGGGATGTTGCGGGTTTCGCAGTACAACTTCACAAAGTAAGCCGCACACAACGCCGACGACGCCAGGAAGTAATCGAACGGACCGGGGGCCGAGCCATCGCCCTTGTAGCGAATAGGCTGGTCGGCCACCACGGTGAAGTCGTCGAACTTGGCTTCAAGTCGAAGGTTGTCGAGAAAATTGACCTTGATTTCCATGCGGGATTACCAGAATAGCGAGCAAATTATGGCCGCCATTATCCGGGTTTCGAGGCGTAAGTCTTGTGCTTTCGGGCCTGGCCGATCGTTGGCGATGGGTATCAGCCGTGTTGAAAGTGCGCAATCTGCTGCCACATCGCGATCGGGTTGGAGTACATCGGGAAGTGCCCGCACCGGGCAATCGGCGCCAACCGCACGCCTTGCGCCTGGATATGCGCCAGGTACGACAAATGGGCATTCTGCTCGCCGTACATGAACATGCGCGGGCATTCCAGGCCGAGGAACTTGCCCATCAAGTCGGCGTTATCCGACAGTTCGACCATCGACTGGAAGATCCCCCGCACCGCCCCGGCACGCACCTTGTGCCGCAGGCTCGCCGAATACAGCGCGCTGGCGTAGGCCGGTGCCTGCCGGGTGCGCTCGATAAAGGCGCTGAAAAACGCCTCGGGATCGTCCGCCGGGTAGTCGACGATCTGCCGGCTGAGAAAGCAGTCTTCCGGGGCGATATTGCCTTCGATATCGACAAAGCTCAGCACCCGGCCCGGCAACCGGTGCGCTAACATCAGCGCGGTAAGCCCGCCCATGGAGTGGCCTACCAGATGGAAGCGCTCGAAGTTGAAATGCTCCAGCACCTGCAAGGCGGTTTGCAGCAGGAACGGGATGGAGATCTTCGACAGGTCATCGCAATGGCTCTCACCGCAACCCGGGGCGTCATAAGCCAAAAATGGATGACCGTCGAAGGCAGGTTGCTGGACGATGTCGGCGTAATCTTCCTTGGTCGAGCCAAAGCCATGCAGGAACACGATTGGCGCCAGGGTACCCGCGCGGTGGATCGCGGCGATGTTCAACGGTACATCGTCGACGACGATGGGGAGTTGTGTGTGGGTGAATGGCATGGTGAAGACTCCCTGAAAAACCGATTGGCGGCTCAAAAGCCGTTAACTTCAACGGTATTCAGGTTTCTGTAAATTCCTGATTCGGGAAGGTATTCATAGGCTGATCGTATGAGTCGTTCCATAACGCCCTACCCCGCACTCAATCCCCACAATACGTCCAACACATGTTGCGTAGGCCGCTCAACCTCCCCGGCGCGATGGGCGATCCCCAGTTGCCGCCACAGCAACGGTTGCAACGGCCGCATCGCAATCCGGGTGTCGTGAAAGGGCGTGGACGCTTCATGGGGCAACAACGTGGCCCCGTAACCGGCGGCCACCAGGCTTTTGATTGCGTCGTTGTAATTCAGCTGAATACGCGCCGTCGGCTGGTAGCCGTCATTGGCAAACCACTCCGAGGTCAGGCGCGAAAGCCGGGTGGTGCCGTCATTCAGTATCAATGGTTGTGCGGCCAGCCAGGCGGGGGTCACCACTTCCGGGCATTCCCGGCGCGCCGGCAAAAACGCCATGACCGGGTCGCGCCGCCAGGGCTCGATCCGCAAGCCCTTCACCGGTGCCTGGGGCAGCGCCACCAGGCCGATCTCCAGGGCGCCCTCGGCCAGCTTCTTCAATGTGTCCTGCGACGTGAGCACCGCCACCTGCACATCAATGGCGGGATGATGTTGGCTCAAGGTTTCCAGGGCTTGCGGCAGCAACTGTGCGATGGCTCCGGTTGAGGCTCCCAGACGCACCCGCCCCGCCAGCCCCTGCACCTGTCGCTCCACGTCTTCAAGCGCCTGCTCGGCATCCGCCAACAAGCGGCGCGCGCGCTCCACCAGGGTTTCGCCAATCGCTGAAGGCTGCACCCGCCCACGGGTACGCGATAGCAGCTTGCCGCCCACTCGCGCCTCCAGGTCGGCGATATGCAGGCTGACGGTGGGTGGCGCCAGGTTGAGCATGCGGGCGGCCTCGGCGAACGAACCGAGGTCGGCAATCGCCACCAACGTACGCAGGCGGTCCAGGCTGATTTCGCGCATGGGTCAATCCTCGTTCATAAAATCTGAACTTCATCGTTTGGAAATTCAACTTTTCCTATCCTAGCGGCTGGCCGAAGATTGGAACACCTGATTTCCTATCCGAGTGCATCCCATGGCAAATCCTCTTGTATTCATCGACGGCGACCAAGGCACCACCGGGCTGCAGATCCATCAACGCCTGCGCGACCGCACCGATCTGCAACTGATCACCCTCAGCCCTGAACACCGCAAGGATCCGCAGCAGCGCGCCGAGATGATCAACGCCTGCGACATCGCGATTCTCTGCCTGCCCGACGACGCCGCACGGGACGCCGTCGCCAGCATCCACAATCCGGCCGTGCGGGTGATCGACGCGAGTTCGGCACACCGCACTCATCCCGACTGGACCTACGGTTTCGCCGAGATGAACCCGCAACAGGCGCAACGCATTGCCACGGCGCAGCGGGTGAGCAATCCCGGTTGCTATCCCACCGGCGCGATTGGTCTGTTGCGCCCGTTGCTTGAGGCCGGGCTGCTGCCCGGGGACTACCCGACGACCATTCATGCCGTCTCGGGCTATTCCGGCAAGGGCCGCGCCGGGGTGCAGGACCATGAGGGCGCCGACGCCTCACAGGCGCCCGCGTTCCTGGTGTATGGGCTGGGACTGGCACACAAGCATGTGCCGGAGATTCAGCAGCAAAGCGGGCTGACGCAGCCGCCGCTGTTCGTGCCGGCCTACGGGACTTTTCGCCAGGGGATCGTATTGACCATCCCCCTGCAACTTCGGTTATTGGCGCCGGGTGTGAATGGCTCGCGGTTGCATGACTGTTTGACTCAGCACTACCGCGATACGAATCACGTCCAGGTGCTGTCGATGCAGGCCGCCAAGGAGCTGACCTACCTTGACCCTCAAGCGCTGAACGGCACGGACGATGTGCGCCTGATCGTGTGTGAAAACCACGAGACGGGCCAGGTCCTGCTGGCGGCGATATTCGACAACCTCGGCAAGGGCGCCGCAGGTGCCGCCGTGCAGAACCTGGATTTGATGATCAAGCCGAGACCGTAGCGATAAAGGCGCGCAGGTCCGCCAGCATCAACGCCGGCTGCTCCCAGGCCGCGAAGTGACCACCGGCGGGCATCTCGCTCCAGTGCACGATGTTGAAGGTCTTTTCGGCAAATGAGCGCGGCGGCGGCACGAACACCGGATCACGAAAGGCGGCAAATCCGGTCGGCACCTGGATGCGGGTGCCGACCGGGAATTTTGACGATCCCTCAAGGCGCTTGCCGTGATACATCCACGTCGCGGTGACCATGGAAGATGGCGCGAGATACAACATGATGTTGGTCAGCAGTTGCTCCTCGGTAAAGGTGCCCCAGAGATCCGGGCTGCCATCGGCGGTAGTGGGCAGATCGGCCCATGTGCCGATTTTTTCGAGGATCCATCCCGCGGCCCCCACAGGGCTGTCGGCCAGCGCGACACCCAGGGTCTGCGGGCGGGTTTCCTGCTGGTGGTTGTAGCCGGTTTCCCAGTCGATCAGCACGTCACGCCGGGCGACGAAAGCCTCCTCCTCCGGCGTGGTCGCAACGGTGCCCTGGGCCAGCAGGTCGGCCATGTTCAGGTGAATCCCCAGTAACGCCTCGGGCCGATCGTGGGCCATCCAACCGGCGATGCCCGAACCCCAGTCACCGCCCTGAACGATGAAGCGGGTTGGCCCGAACAGCCGGGCCATCAGCCCATGCATGAGTTCGCCCGCCCGACGTGGGCCAATCACTCCGGTGATCGGCCTGGAGAATGCAAACCCCGGAAGCGACGGCACGATCACATCGTGTCCGTCAGCCGCCAGCGGTTCCAGCAGCGCCTCGAATTCCAGGTACGAACCTGGCCAGCCATGGAGCAGCAGGATCGGCGGCCTGGAACCGTCGCCCCGCACATGGACGAAGTGCAGGTGCTCGCCCTCAATCTCGGTGATGAAGTTGGGCAGTTGGTTGAGGTGTTTTTCGACCCGGCGCCAATCATAGGATTCCAGCCAGTAAGCGACCAGGCGCTGAAGGTCGCGCACGCCAACGCCCGACTTCCACCCTCCCAAATCGGGAAGCCGGGTCCAATCGTAGGCGGCGACTTTGTCGCGGATGGCCACAAGACGTTCGTCGGGGACATTGATGGTGTAGGGCAAGATCATGGGATTCTCCTGGTGAGTTTCCGTATTACATTGCTTTACGCAATACTGAACCCGACAAAAACCGATGTGAACCCCATTACGCCGCTCAAGGCCTTTGCGAAAAACGCACAAGTGAGTTTCCCGTGGACATAACGGACGAACTGGAAATCTTTACCCTCGTGGCCGAGACCGCGAGTTTCTCGGCGGCCGCGCGTCGCTTGAACCTTGCGCCCTCCTCCATCGCGCGGGTGCTGGACCGCATGGAGGCCCGGCTGGGCGTACGCCTGTTGCTGCGAACCACGCGCTCACTGACCGTGACCCCGGAGGGTGCCGCCTACCTGTCGTGCGCCCGGCGGATCCTCACGGACCTGCGGGAAACCGAACAGCAGATTACCGACCAGAGTTCACCCCGCGGGCGCCTGCGGGTCAGCAGTTCGCTGCTGTATGGCAGGACCTTCGTGATCCCGTTGTTGGGCGAGTTCATTCAGCGTTACCCGGACATCCTGGTGGACATCAACCTGACCGACACCGTGGTCGACATCGCCGCCGGGCAAGCCGACGTCGCAGTGCGATTGGGCCCGCTGCCCGACAGCAGCCTGACGTCCCGCCGGCTGGGCGCCACCCACAAGGTCATCATTGCTGCGCCGAGCTATCTGGCACGACGCGGCACGCCGCAGGTGCCGGAAGACCTGCTGGATCACGACTGCATCGGTTTCAACTTCAAGCGTGCGGCGCCCACCTGGCCGTTTCGCAAGGATGGCCACGACTATTCACTGACGATCAAGGGCCATGTCGAAACCAATAACGGTGACACCCAGGGCCAATTGGCGGCCGAGGGCATCGGCATCGCGCGGGTCTGCGCCGAGACCGTGGCGGACGCCATTCAGGCGGGTCGGCTGGTGCCGCTGCTGGAGGCATTCAATCCAGGCGATGGCGAAGAGATCCATGCCGTGTTCCTCGGCGGTACCCACACGCCGGCGCGGGTCCGGTGTTTTGTCGACTACCTGGTTGAGCGGTTCCAGTAGGCGCGAAATTGCATGATTACTCGGCAACGAGTTCGACGTAGCTCGACTCCCCGCCTCCCGTCGCGCCCGACAACCAGCCCCAGACGAAGGCCAGGGTGGTACGCCCGGCGTCATCCACGCCTAGCGTGCCCCGGGACCAGCCGGCAAGAATCTCGCCCTCGGTGGTCAGGCACTGGTACAGCAACTCGATGGTATCGGGGCCTGTGGCGCGCCCGACTTGATTGCCCATGCGAATCCGGCCGCCCTGGTAGGTGCCCCATATGGCGTTTTCATCGACGTGGTAATGAAACACGGTGCCTGTACCGGACACACCATGGGTGTTGCCCGCGACGATAAACCGGCGGTTGTCCAGGCGTTCGCTGATTTGGCAAAAGGCATTTGGCATTGACAGGCGCTTCCTTGGTCGAGAGGGTCCATTCCGGGGCGCCCAACCTACCTCATATGGCTTTTGTCGGTCATGTAAAACCTGCACAATTGTGGGCTTTCCCGCGACAGGACGTCCCTTCATGCAACGCATCGTGATTCTCGGTAATGCGGGCAGCGGAAAATCCACCCTCGCCCGCGCCCTCGGACAACGCCTGGGCCTGCCCGTGGTGCACCTGGACACCCTGTTCTGGTCGCCCGGCTGGGTCGAGCCCGACGCCGAGCAGTTCCGTACCCGCGTGCGCGACGCCGTTGCCGCCGATGGCTGGGTGTGTGAAGGCAACTATGCGCGGCGCACGTTCGACCTGCGCCTGCCCCGTGCCGATTTGATCATCTGGCTCGACACGCCACGGCTCACCTGCTTTACCCGGGTGATCCTGCGCAGTGCGCTGAACCGCCCGCGCCCGGATATTCCCGCCGGCTGTACCGAGAAACTCGACCGGGAGTTCCTGACATTCCTGAAGTACGTGTGGACGTTTGATCGCGGCCACCGGCCAGGTATCGAGGCGGTGCGGTTGGCGGCAGGCCCGTCGGTGCCCGTGGTGCACCTGCGCGGTGGCCGGCAGATCGCCGAGTTTTTCGAGCGCTTGCCCGCAGCATCTGAAGGCTGCCTTGAATAAATGGAGCAGGAGCGTTGGCCGCGATAGTGGGTCGTCTTGCCAGTGAAGAAATCAATGATGGCAAGACTTCCACCGCTTTCGCGCCATGCCGTCCTACAGGTTTTTTCAACTGTAGGATCTTGTTGGTAGCCGCTCCCTCGTGCGACCTGTAGAAGCCCCTATCTGGATCTCAAGTACCGATAGAGCGTCTGCCGACTGATTTCAAAATCACGCGCCAACTTGGATTTACTTTCTCCAGCAGCGGCCCGGTCAATCAAGTTTACAACCTGATTGTCAGACAGTTTTTTCTTGCGACCTCTATAAGTCCCACGATTCTTTGCACTGGCAATTCCCGCCGCCTGTCTTTCCCTCATCGCAGCGCGCTCGAACTCTGCAATCAGCTCCATTACCGCAATGATCGACTCCACGACTTCAAGACAGTCATGCCGGAAAACCAGGTTTTCGTTCAAACACTCCAACGTGACCTGCTTTTCAATCAACCGGCGAATGATGGCGCACAGCTGCTCCGTGCTTGAAGTCAGCGCTGCCATGCTGTCCACCACCACGGTATCCCCGCACTGCAGGTAGCGGAGTAGCCTTTCCAGGCCTGCAGGATTCGCGGCATTTTCTGCCGGCTCATCGCAAAACACGGCATCAAATACATCGTCGCTTGTTATTTTCTCTGCGCCACCCTCGGGCTCTTTTAGAGCGCGCCGGACATATTTGATGCGATGCAATCTCATGGTGCCTCCTTGGCAATACTTGTACAGCGTCATTTTATACTTGTACAAACTGTAACTAAATCATCAATTCCTTACACCGCACTTGTAACACTGAACCCACCCAAAATACACAGTTGCAAAGAGTTGAACTTCCCTTATCATTTTGAAGCATGGAATTCTAACAAGCTTTTCGCAAAAAAGTCGATTTCGTATTCCTTGAATGCCCCGTGCAATTCAAGCAACCCATATGAGTATCTACTGTTTTACAGCTCAAATAATTGACATGACCGGCTTGACGCGGCTGTTAATTTCTCGATGCAATCAGAGGATGAATGGATGAAAGTCTTGGAAGGCGCCATCGAAATTGATCGCCCAACTACCGATCAGGAAAAGATTGATAAGGTAACCCGCAGTATTACCGATCATGGGAACTACCTGCGAAAGCGTTATCCGATCCTGCAGCACCAGGATGCTCTGGGCGCGAGTGTCATGGCGTTTTCCCTGATAGGGATGGTCATTACGGGAGGGCTCTATCTAAAGGGTTTTATCCCCGCATGGATGTGTATTCTGGTCAATGCGCTGCTGACTTCGTTCATTCATGAAATCGAACATGACCTGATTCATCGCCTTTATTTTAGAAAACAGCCGCTGGCCCATAATGCCATGATGCTCTTCTGCTGGCTGGCACGCCCGGGTATGCCCAGCCCGTGGCTAAGACGCAGTCTGCACTTTCATCACCATAAGGAGTCCGGAACTGATTCTGATGTTGAAGCCTGGATCACCACGAGCGGCAGTCCTTGGGGAATACTGCGATTACTGAAACTGGTGGACGGATTTGTATTTGGTTTTCTAAATGCGGTGTTTGCCCCGGGATGGCGGCAAAAGGTAAAATTGTTAGGCAAGATCATTCGGCTCAATACACCATTCGGGCTTCTGTATTGGGGGTGCTGGTATGTGTTCCTCGGCTACCACCTGTATGTCTGGCTTGGGTCAATTACCGGGATAGAGGTTCACAGCTCTGCTACGACGCTGGAACTAATGGATATCGTCAATAGTGCAGTGGTTATTCTTATAGCGCCCAATATGATACGGCAGCTCTGCCTGTTCTTTATAAGTTCAAATATGCACTATTACGGCGATGTTGCCCCGCGTAACGCATTACAACAAACCCAGGTGATGAACCCTTGGTGGCTGTGGCCGTTCCAGTTGTTCTGTTTTAACTTTGGCAGCACTCACAGCATCCATCACTTCGTGGTGAGAGACCCGTTTTATCTGCGTCAGATGACGGCACCTTATGCTCATAAAGTCATGGCCCAGGCCGGTGTCAGGTTCAATGACTTCGGCACCTACAAACGAGCCAATCGCTTTTCCATGGAGCACTCCCAAACTCGGTCTCGTGGGTGAATTCCTCCACAACCATTATCGGTGTTCGGCAAGTATCAAGGGCCACACTTCAAATACGAGGACGTTGAGGTATGAAAGCGCAAGGGATATGTGCGAAGCAGTTTGAAGCGGTCAAGCAGGCCTTCGAGGACATGTTCGATGATCCGCAGGAACGTGGGGCCGGCCTGTGCGTGCAGGTAGGCGCAGAGATCGTTGTCGACCTGTGGGCCGGCATGGCAGACCAGGCGGGCACGAAACCCTGGACCCGCGATACGCTGGCCAATACCTTCTGCGTAATAAAACCCTATGTCGCGGTGGCCGTCCTGATGTTGGTTGAGGCGGGCAAGCTGGAGCTGGATGCACCCGTGGCCCGTTACTGGCCCGAGTTCGCCCGGAGCGGGAAAGCAAAGGTCACCCTGCGCCAGGTGATGAACCATACCGCAGGCCTGCCGGCGCTGCGGGGGCCCGACCATAACCCCATGATGTATGACTGGGAGCACATGCTGCGACTGCTGGAGGCCGAGCCGCTGTGGTGGGAACCGGGAACAGACCTGGGCTACGGCACCACCACGTTTGGCTGGATCCTCGGCGAGTTGATTCGCCGGGTGGACGGACGAGATCCCTGTGTGTTTATCCACGAAGAGATTCTCGATCCCCATGAGTTGGACGTGCACCTTGGCGTGAACGAAGAACACTTTCACCGTATCGCGCGTTTCGACAGTGCCACGGGACGAGTCGGTGACCCTTACTCGCAGGCGTTGCGAACCGTGGTGAAAAACGAGCCGTCGCATATCGCGACGCTCGCCTTCACCAACCCCGGAATGGTGCCCAGACGAACCAGTGACCCTCGCTGGTGGGCCTACCGGCAACCCGCCGTGTGTGGACACGGTTCGGCTCACGGCCTGGCCGGTTTCTACAGTGCATTGATGGCAGGAAACTTTATCGGTCCCGAGCTGCTTACTGAATTCAGCCGTGAGCACAGTCATGGCATGGATCGAGTATGGATGCGCCCCATGCGTTATGGATTGGGTTGCATGCTCGAGCAGCAACGCGACCCGACGGCTTCCCATGCAATGGGCCCGAACACCTTTGGCCATATCGGGCTTGGTGGCCCGATCAGTTTCGCTGATCCCGAAAAACAAGTGAGCTTCGGTTTTGTCACCACGACTTCGGGCAGCCATTCGATGATTGATCCACGCCCACGCCGACTTTCATCCCTTGTCTATGCGGCGCTTTGAGAGGCAAGGGGCGGATCTGTTCATCTGAGGCTTTCAAGGGGGGCGCAATACTGCCGAATGCAACGCAGCAAGTTTGTGGCAAGACACAAGTGGCTGATGGCAAACCGAAACCTTCCCCTCCCGGCCAACAATGAGTCATTGGCTTATTAACGAAGGCTGGTACAACGACGACATGATTTATTTATAAATAAATTCATATGCCTCGATATAAGAACCTATCTTGTTTGAATGAGCAGTCACCCACACTGCATTCATGCCTGTCTTTCTTTGATCGTTGAATTCCGACTGAGTGGTACAAAGCGCAACCCAGCGCTCAGTCTTTAAATCCTTAATCCGCAGACCCGCCTCACAACGACTGAACTTTCCAACGTAGGGCCCCGGAGTCACCAGCTCGTAAGGTGACGCATACTGAACAATGTCGCCGGGCAACAGGTACGTAACGACGTCATAACTGTGCAAGGACAAAATCAGACCCACGCAAAAGCCACCAAAAAAAGATTCTCCAACACGGTTCGGGTTTCTTACAGCCGGACGATAGTAGGTGGCCCTTGCAGCAAAAAAGAGTCCAACCAGACAACCAATGACTATATAGGTCGTCCACTCGGGAATCGATGGCATTAAAACCGTTCGCATTACAATGCGACCGGCCCAGAGCGTATAAGCAATCCATGCTCCAAATAACAGACACACCACCAACAACAAGGTTCTTTTCTTTGATTTGTTTTCAAATGAAGGATATTCCATTCCCTGCCTACTCTATTTTTAATTCCCGAGAAAAGCGCTTCGTGCTTCACGCCAACTTCCTTTACCCGATTGGCATGCCGGACATATTAACGATATGAGCGTCATGGTGACCGATCTATTTACCCACGACTCACAGACATGGCCAGAGCGCCATCGGTTCTACCCATTAGCGCAAATTGTTCAACCGCCTCACATCCCTTATCCTCGTGGCCTTACCTGCCAGCGCCCGCCGGAGCCCCCCATGGACCTCGCCACCCTCACCCTCTTCCTCCCGGCCTGCTTCGCCCTGAACATGGCGCCAGGCCCGAACAACCTGCTGTCCGTGAGCAACTCCACCCGCTACGGCTACCGCACTTCGTGCCTGGCAGGCGTCGGGCGACTGCTGGCCTTTGCCGGGATGATCGCCCTCGCGTCCGCCGGGCTGGCGGTGGTGCTGCAAACCTCGGAGTTGCTGTTCTACGGGATCAAGATCCTGGGGGCGGCGTATCTATTTTATCTGGCGTATCAACTGTGGCGGTCCAATCCGCACGCGGAGGCTGAGTCGACGGCGCCCAAGGCGGGCTTGTGGGCCTTGGCGCGACAGGAGTTCCTGGTGGCCGCCGGCAATCCCAAGGCAATCCTGATTTTTACCGCCTTCCTGCCGCAATTCGTCGACCCGGCACGTCCGATCACGCCGCAATTTGCCCTGCTGGGAGCGATGTTCCTGGCGCTGGAATGGTTCGCCATCAGCGCCTACGCCTATATGGGTTTGCATATGCGCCGCTGGTTCGCGCAGCCTCGGGGCAAGCGGATTTTCAACCGCTGCTGTGCGGGGTTGTTGTCGGCCGCCGCGACGGTATTGCTGATGGCGCGCAGGGCCTGAGCACTGCGAAAAACCGGCGAAAACGCTTACAATCGCCGTCTCACCGCAACTCAGGCAGGCCAGTTCGCCCATGGCGCTCGACCCCATCACCATACTGGTCCTCACCATCGCCCTGGCAGGCGCCGCCGCGCTGTACCTGGCCGTCGAGTGGCGCAATGTCCGCGAGCCATCGCTGCTGTACTGGACTGCCGGTTTCGCCATCATCAGCGTGGGCAGCACCCTGGCGCTGTTGCGGGCCAGCGGCCTGCTGTTGATCGGCATCTGGTTCGCCAACGGGTTGCTGATCACCGCCCACTGGCTGTTCCTGCTGGGCGTTGCGCGTTTCACCCAGGTGCGCCTGTCTCGCGCCTGGTACCTGATGTTCGTGGCCTGGTTTGCCATGCTGCTGTTGCCGGAAGGACAGTCGTGGTCCAGGGCCATGCTGCTGGCCAACTCGCTGCTGGTTGCCCTGCCGACCCTGCGGGCCAGTTTCCTGTTGCGCCCCCATGGCCGTTCACTCAGCGTGGGCGCGGTGCAACTGCGCTATGTGCTGCTGGCCCACGGGCTGTTCTATCTGGCCAAGTCGCTGGTGGCGATCGTGCCGGGGACACTGATCGACCTGACGGCGTTTCGTGGCGAGATCATTCAGGTGTCGCTGGTGGAAGGCGCCATGGCGATCATGCTGATTGCATTGTCGATGACCGGCACCGAGCGCTACCGCCGTGAGGAACAGATTGCACGGTTGGCCGCCCGCGACCCGTTGACCGCGCTGTACAACCGCCGCGCCCTTGAAATGCGCGCGCCGAGCCTGCTGAGCGAGGTCTCGCAGGCCCGGCCAGGTGCCCTGCTGTTGATCGACATCGACAATTTCAAGCTGATCAACGACCTGTACGGCCATACCGCGGGCGACCGGCTGCTGGTGGCCCTGAGCGAGATGATTCGCGCGCAGTTGCCCGAACATTCGCTGGCGGCGCGGTTGGGTGGCGACGAGTTCGTGATCCTGCTTAATGACACCTCGAACGCGCGCATTGTCGCGCTGGGCAGCGCCCTGCGCGAACAGTTTCATCAGGCTGCCTCGCAGGCGTTCGCCACGCCCGAAGCGGTGACATTGAGCATCGGCGCCAGCCTGTTCGACACGCCGCCCGCCAGCCTCGCGGCCTTGATCGAACAAGGCGACGCGGCGCTGTATGAATCCAAGCGCGGTGGACGCAACCGTATTCGTCTGGTGGACCGGACTGCGGTGGGCGCCGATTGACTCAATCGGTGCATCAACCTTTGAGCGCCGCCTCAATCCCCGCTATATCAATCCTGGTCATCCCCATCATCGCGTCAAACGCCCGCTTGGCCGCTGCCGGGTCGGGGTGGGTGATCGCCGCACTCAGTACACGCGGGGTAATCTGCCATCTCACCCCCCATTTATCCTGGCACCAGCCGCAGACGTTTTCCTGGCCGCCATGGCTGACAATCGCGTGCCACAAGCGGTCGGTTTCCGCCTGGTCGTCGGTGGCCACCTGGAACGAAAACGCCTCGTTGTGCTGCACGCCGGAGCCGCCGTTCAGCCCCAGGCAAGGAATACCCATGACGGTGAATTCCACGGTCAACACATCGCCCTGTTTGCCCGCCGGATAATCCCCGGGGGCGTGATGGACCGCGGTCACTGCGCTGTCCGGGAAGGTCCTGGCGTAGAAGTTGGCAGCGTCCAGTGCACTGCCGTCGTACCAAAGGCACACCGTGTTTTTGCTGAGCATGAGTGTTCTCCAGCGTGGAGGTTCGGACTTGCAGTGTAGTACCGCTACCGACAAGAATGCGTTCGCGTCCTGACATGAACCCAAACGGTGCAGAGAATGAGTAATGGTGTAAGGATCGACCCGCGAATCATCCCGGCTCCGCGGTCCATCAGCCCCGAGGCCCAGGCGATGCTGCAACGCATGGTGAACGCCGATGGCGTGCCGCTGAACAGCCTGTACACCCTGCCCGCACCCGATGACCACGCTGGCTGGCGCCGCATGCAGGCCGCAGTTGCCCAACAGTACGCGGCGTCCCAGGCGGGACAGACGGCAGACCACGTTGAGACATTCACCGTGGAAGACGCCACGGTGTACCGGGCGACGCCGGCATACGGGGCCGAGTTCGCCTATATCGACCTGCACGGCGGCGCCCTGGTGTTCGGCGGCGGCGAAAACGTCCGCCTCGCCGCCGGCAAGCACGCCGACCTGCACAACCTGACCTGCTACGGCGTGGACTACCGCATGCCGCCTGACCATCCGTACCCGGCGGCACTCGATGACTGTATGGCCACCTACCGGCATGTGCTGAAGCACCACACCCCGGACAAGATCGTGATCGGCGGACGCTCGGCCGGAGGCAACCTCGCCGCTGCCATGGTGCTGCGCGCCCGCGACGAAGGCTTGCCGCTGCCGGCCGCGCTGGTATTGCTGTCACCTGAAGTGGACCTGACCGAATCGGGCGACAGCTTCCAGGTCAACCGCACCGTCGACGTGGTGTTGCCCAACCCGCTGATGAGCACCAACCTGCTGTACGCCGCTGGCGCGGATTTGTCTCACCCGTACCTGTCGCCGCTGTTCGGGGATTTCGCACCAGGCTTCCCGCCGACGTTCGTGCAAAGCGGCACCCGCGACCTGTTCCTGTCCAACGCCGTACGCCTGCACCGGGCGCTGCGCCAGGCCGAGGTACCGGTGGAACTGCACATCTTTGAAGCAATGCCCCACGGCGGTTTCATGGGCGCGCCGGAAGACGCAGAACTGTCGGCAGAGCAGGTGCGTTTCGTGCGCCACTGGTTGAACCGCGACTGATCGCCGTGAGTTGACACACCCTGTAATAATCCATAAAGATAAGCGCCTTCTTCAGGGTGTGTCCTCAATGTCTGCAACGACCTTCAACTTTTCCGTCATTGGCTTGATTGCCAAGGCGCAAGGTTGCGTTGCGCACGCCCTCAAATCGAAGAAACAGTCGCTCATGTGACCGGGGCGCGCTGTCCCGTCAGATGAGCTGACAGGACATTGAGCGCGAAGGCCCCCTCCTCTTGCTTACTTCCCTCTGCCCTTCTGACGGTGACGAAATCGGTCAACCATCAGGAGAAAGCGCATGTCATCGTTTCAAGGTATCTGGGTTCCCGTCGTTACACCGTTTCATAACGGCGTTATCGACTTCATCGGCTTGCGCCGCCTGGTCTGCCATCTGCTGGAACAAGGCGTGGCCGGGATCATGGTCTGTACCACCACCGGCGAAGCCGCAGCACTGAGCCGCCGTGAGCAGTTGGCGATGCTGGATGCCGTACTGGAACTGGTACCGCCGCAGCAGGTGGTGATGGGCCTGGCGGGGTATAACCAGATTGAGCTGCTGCAGTTCCAGAGTGAAATCCAGCAACGCGCGGTGGCCGGTTTGCTGGTACCGCCGCCGAGCTACATCCGCCCGTCCCAGGCGGGCCTTGAAGCGTTCTTCCGCACCGTGGCCGATGCGTCCAGTGTGCCGATCATTCTGTATGACATTCCCTACCGCACCGGTATCGCCTTCGAACAGGCGACGTTGCTGAACATCGTCGCCCATGAACGGATCGTCGCGATCAAGGATTGTGGCGGCAACCTGGCCAATACCCTGGCGCTGCTGGCCAGCGGGAATGTGGATGTGTTGTGTGGCGAGGATGTGCAGATATTCAACGCGCTGTGCCTGGGAGCGACCGGCGCGATTGCCGCGTCGGCGCATGTGCGTACCGCGGATTTTGTGGCGCTGCATCGACAGGTTCGCGACAACCGGTTGCTGGCGGCTCGCGAGACGTTTTTCGGGCTGCTGCCGTTGATTCACACACTGTTCGTGGAGCCCAATCCGGCGCCGGTGAAGGCCGCGCTGGCGATGGAGGGTTTGATCGGCAGTGAGTTGCGGGCGCCGATGTTGGGGGCGAGTGAGACGGTGACAAATCGGTTGCAGCACGTATTAGGCGTGCGGCAATAACCCGTGGCGAGGGAGCTTGCTCCCGCTGGGCTGCGCAGCAGCCCCAATTCAGGCACCGCGTTTTCGCCAGGTAAAATGGGGTGACCGGTTTTGGGGGCGCTTCGCACCCCAGCGGGAGCAAGCTCCCTCGCCACAGGGGGCGGGCTGACTCGTCGATACGAGGGCTTATCCTCTCGCCACCGCCAACCGATGCAACGTGATCTTGCGCACCTCCTGCTTGCTCACCTCGATGTGAGTCTTGAGCAGTTGCTGCGCCAGATCGCGGTGCCGTGCCGAGATCGCATCGAGGATGCTTGCATGTTCCTCATAGGTCGCTGCAATACGTGATTGCTGAGTGAAATCCAGCCGCCGAATGATGCGGATTTTCTCGGTTATCTCGTAATGCATGCGCGCCATTTCAGCGTTGCCCGTGGCCTGCACCAACCCGCAGTGGAACTCCTCATCCAGCGCGCAGACGACCTGTGCGTCATCCAGCCGGGCACTTTCGTCCACCCGCCAGATCGCTTCAAGCCGTTCAAGCCCCTGCTCCGTCATGCCACACAAGCGGCTGACAGCGGCCAACTCCAGCACGATTCTTACGTCGTAAAGCTCTTCGAAATAGTTGAAGTCGAACGGCCGCACCTGCCAGCCACTCCTGAAAAACACCTCCAGGTACCCTTCCCGCTCCAGCCGATACAGCGCCTGGCGCACCGGCGTACGGCTGGCCTGCATGCGCTCGGCCACGTCACCCTCACTGAAGCGGTCACCCGGCAACAAACGAAAGTCGAAGATGTCGTCCTTCACCTGCTGGTAAACCCGTTCCGCCAGGCTGTCCGGCCGTTCGCTGGGCTTTCTCATGGTCGAGAGCTGCATGGCTATTTCCTGCTCGCCATGTAGGCGCGCCAGCCGCCGAATTCGGTGATGTCAGTAGCGCCTGCCAGGGCCCAGGGCTCGCAGATAAAACCCTTCACGCTGCGCCCGTCCGCCAGGGTGAGGTTGCCGATGCCCAGCGGCGCAGGGATCTCGGCGACGAACTCACCAAAGCGGGCGACAGGCATGTCCCACAGCTCGACGATGATCGAGCGGCCCGAGTCATCCCTGGCCAGCCCCGGCTTGGGCGGAACCGTGCCCGGCAGTGCATGCAGGCGGTAGTTGCTCGCCGTCAGGGTTTGCTCCACCAGCACGGCGTTGCGGCTGGTCAGCTGGAAGTTCAGCGGCATCCCGGTGAGATGCGCCCCAACCACCGCCACCCGCACGCTGCCGGGCGCCTGCCCCGCCGGTGCCGGTTGCGGCAGATTGCGTTGGGTAGCGCCCAGCGGAAGATCAAGGCCGGCCTGCCAACGCTTGCCCAGATGCGCCAGGGCGGCGTCGTGCCAGGCCGGCGCGATAAGGGTGATGCCGCACGGCAGGCCGTCGCTGCGCAGCCCGGCGGGCACGGCCAGTGCCGACAGGTCGGCCAGGTTGGTGAAGTTGGTGTAGAAGCCAAACTGCGAGTTGTAGAGCACCGGCTCCACGGCCATTTCCGCCAGGGTGCGGATCGTCGGTGAGGTCGGCACCAGCAAGGCGTCGAAACCGGCCAGGCTGTCGTTGATGCGTCGGCTCAGTTCGGCGCGCAGGTATTCGGCTTTATAGGCATCGCAGGCGCTGTACTGGTGGCCGTTTTCCACGATGCCACGCACCACCGGGTTGATCGCTTCGGCGTTGCTGGCGAGCATGCCTTCCAGTGCCACCGTGCGCTCCGCAACCCAGGAGCCGTAATAGAGCTGCTCGGCGAGTTGCTGAAACGGGCTGAAATCCACCGCCGTGATTTCGGCGCCGAGGGACTGGAACCTGAGCAGCGCCTGTTCAAATACGGCCTGGTTCTGCGCGTCGCCAAAAAACTCCAGGCTGGCCGGAACCGCCAGCTTGATCGTGGCGCTGACCGCTACAGGAGCATTGTTGGGATTGACGCGTGAATAGGCGTCGCTGGCGTCGTAAGCAGCAGCGAGGCCCGCAACCGTCTCGGCATCTTCAACCGTCAGAGCAAACACCGAAATACAGTCCACGGTACGACAGGCCGGCACCAGTCCCGTGTTGGACAAGCGCCCCTTGGTCGGCTTCAACCCGACGATATTGTTGAAGCCCGCCGGCACCCGCCCGGAACCGGCGGTGTCGGTGCCCAGGGAAAACGCCACCAGCCCGCGGGCAACCACCGAGGCCGAACCCGAGCTGGAACCGCCGCTGACATAGTCCGGGTTAAAACTGTTGCCCACCGCGCCGTAGGGCGAGCGTGTACCGACCAGGCCGGTGGCGAACTGATCGAGGTTGGTCTTGCCCATCAGGATCGCCCCGGCCGCCCGCAACCGCGCCACCACCGAGGCATCCGCCGCGGCGGTATAGGCAAACTCAGGACACGCCGCCGTGGTTTCCCAACCCGCCGCATCGATGTTGTCCTTGATGGCAAACGGCACGCCATACAACGGCAACTGGTCGATATCGCCGTCGACCGCCGCAAGCCGCCCGGCCAACTGCGCCAACTGGTCACGCAATTGCTGCGGTTGCACCTGGCTGATCCAGGCGTTGTCCTCGGCGGGGAACGTGCTCGCCAGGGTCAACAGGATGTCGGGAGTCAGCGCCTGGGTGCGGTAGGCAGCTTGCCATTCACCCAGGGTCCAGCCGAGTTGTTCGTTGCGCATTGAGGATTCCATCTTGTATCCAAGTTTGGATTTCTTTTAGCAAACCCTGGGCCAATCAGCTGCATGCCAATGAATACGTGAGGTTGACAGAAAACCCGCCGATGGATCGCCTCCAGCCGTGCTCCGTCATGAAGCAGCAATGCGCCAAAAAAAGACATTCTGGCGGCCGCGCGGTTGCGAGCGGCCCGATACCGGCCTATGTTCGAAACCATGTTGTAAACGCTGCTGTCCATCCCATACGCCCTTCCGTAGCCAGGTGACGACATGCCCACCGCTTCCCGCCCCGCCGTGCTCGAACTGATTGGCAATACCCCGCTGGTGCGGGTCAGCCGCTTCGATACCGGCCCGTGCACGCTGTTCCTCAAGCTTGAATCCCAGAACCCCGGCGGCTCCATCAAGGACCGCATTGGCCTGGCCATGATCGACGCCGCCGAGCGCGATGGCCGCCTGCGCCCCGGCGGCACCATCATCGAAGCCACCGCCGGCAATACCGGCCTCGGCCTGGCCCTGGTGGGACGCGCCAAAGGCTACCGGGTGGTGCTGGTGGTACCGGACAAGATGTCCACCGAGAAAGTCTTGCACCTGAAAGCCATGGGCGCCGAGGTGCACATCACCCGCTCGGATGTCGGCAAGGGCCATCCCGAGTATTACCAGGATGTGGCGGCGCGACTGGCCAAGGACATTCCCGATTCGTTCTTCGCCGACCAGTTCAACAACCCGGCCAACCCCCTGGCCCATGAGACCAGCACCGCCCCGGAAATCTGGGCCCAGACCCAACATGACCTGGATGCCATCGTGGTTGGCGTTGGCTCGGCCGGCACCCTCACCGGCCTGACGCGCTTCTTCAAGCGCGTGCAACCTGACCTGGCCATGGTGCTGGCCGACCCGGTCGGCTCGGTGATGGCCGAGTACAGCCGCAGCGGCACCATGACCGAGCCCGGCTCGTGGGCCGTGGAAGGTATCGGCGAAGACTTCATCCCCTCGATCGCCGACCTCTCCAGCGTGCGCCACGCCTATTCCATCAGCGACGAAGAAAGCTTCGACCACGCCCGCCAACTGCTGCGGGCCGAAGGCATTCTCGGTGGCTCCTCCACCGGCACCCTGCTGGCCGCCGCCCTGCGTTATTGCCGCGAACAGACCGAGCCCAAGCGCGTGGTCACCTTCGTCTGCGACACCGGCACGCGCTACCTGTCGAAGGTCTACAACGACCAATGGATGAACGACGCCGGCCTGCTGCAATACAAACACTACGGCGACCTGCGCGACCTGATCGCCCGTCGTTTCGAGGATGGCCGGGTGATCAGCGTCGGCCCCGACGACAGCCTGCTCACCGCCTTCCAGCGCATGCGCCTGGCCGACGTCTCACAGCTGCCGGTGCTGGTGGATGGCAAGCAACTGGTGGGGGTGCTCGACGAGTCGGATGTATTGCTCGGCCTGCATCAGAACGCCGCGCACTTTTCCATGACCGTGGGCAGCGCCATGACCAACGCCCTTCACACCCTCGCACCCAGCGCCAGCCTTGCGCAATTGCAGGCCGAGCTGGATCGCGGGCTGGTGGCAATCATTGCCGACGCCTCGGGCTTTCACGGCCTGATCACCCGCGTCGACCTGCTCAATCACCTACGGAGATCCCTTGCATGACCCAGCACGATAAAAGCGCCTTCGCCACCCGCGTGATCCATGCCGGGCAATCCCCGGACCCGACCACCGGGGCGCTGATGCCGCCGATCTACGCCAACTCCACCTACCTGCAAGACAGCCCCGGCGTTCACAAAGGCTTTGACTACGGACGCTCCCACAACCCGACGCGCTTTGCCCTGGAACGCTGCGTGGCCGACCTTGAAGGCGGCACCCAGGCGTTCGCGTTCGCCTCCGGGCTGGCGGCGATTTCCACCGTGCTGGAACTGCTCGACGCCGGTTCCCACGTGGTTTCCGGCAATGATTTGTACGGCGGCACCTTCCGCCTGTTCGACAAAGTGCGCCAGCGCAGCGCCGGGCATCGCTTCAGCTTCGTCGACCTGACCGACCTGTCGGCTTTCGAAGCCGCGTTGCAGGACGATACGCGGATGGTCTGGGTCGAAACCCCGAGCAACCCGCTGCTGAGCCTGACCGACCTCAGCGCCATCTCCCGCATCTGCAAGGCCCGGGGCATCCTCTGCGTGGCCGACAACACCTTTGCCAGCCCCTGGATCCAGCGCCCGCTGGAGTTGGGTTTCGACATCGTGGTGCACTCCACCACCAAGTACCTCAACGGCCACTCGGATGTGATCGGCGGCATTGCGGTGGTGGGCCAGAATCCTGAACTGGCCGAGCGCCTGGGCTTCCTGCAAAACTCCGTGGGCGCGATTGCCGGGCCGTTCGACGCATTCCTGACCTTGCGCGGGGTAAAGACCCTGGCGCTGCGCATGGAGCGCCATTGCAGCAATGCGCTGGAACTGGCGACGTGGCTGGAGCAACAGCCGCAAGTGGCGCGGGTTTATTACCCAGGCCTGGCATCACACCCGCAGCATGAGCTGGCACGCCGGCAGATGCGCGGGTTTGGCGGGATGATTTCGGTGGACCTGAAAAGCGACCTGGCAGGAGCGACACGCTTCCTGGAAAACGTGAAGATCTTTGCGTTGGCTGAAAGCCTGGGGGGCGTTGAAAGTTTGATCGAACACCCGGCGATTATGACCCATGCGAGCATTCCGGCAGCGACGCGGGCGCAGTTGGGGATTGGTGACGGGTTGGTGCGGTTGTCGGTGGGGGTTGAGGACGTGGAAGACTTGCGGGCGGATCTGGCGCAGGCGTTGGCAAAAATCTAACGCGCAATCTGCCGGAGCGAGCATGCCCGCTCCGGCAACACCTTAAATAGCGTAATTGACCTCAACCATTCGCCCGGTCTTGATGGACTCCAGCGCACAGTCCGCCAAGTGCAACGCATACAGCCCATCGCGCATGTTGGTGGGCAGCGCGCGCCCCGCGCTCAGTGCCTGGATAAACTGGCCCAACTCATTGCGGTAGGCATCCGCATAACGCTCCAGGAAGAAATGCTGCAACGGCTCCAACGCCTCGGTGTGCTCGTGGTTCCAATGGCGCAAGGTGCTGGGTCGATGGTTATCCGTGAGCAGCACCCCCTTGGCCCCGGATACCTCAAGTCGCTGGTCATACCCGTAGACCGCCTCCCGACAGCAGTTGATATGGCACTGTTTCCCGGATGCGGTGCGCAGCAGCACCATCACGCTGTCGAAGTCGTCAATCTGCGCCAGGCTCGGATCTACCAGCCGGCTGGCTATCGCGCCGACTTCAATGGGCTCTTCACCCAGCAGGTGCCGCGCCATGTCGAAGTCATGAATGGTCATGTCCCGCAGGATGCCGCCGGAATGTGCCAGGTAATCCCGTGGCGCCAACCCCGGGTCGCGGCTGGTGATGATCACCTGCCGCACAGCACCAATTTGCCCCGCGTCGATGGCCTGGCGCAGGCGCAGCGTGTCGGGATCGAAGCGGCGGTTGAAGCCCAGCATGACTTTGCCGCCCTCGCGCTCCACAGCTTGCGCCGCCGCCCGCGCCTTGGCGAAATTCAGGTCAATGGGCTTCTCGCACAGCACGGCCTTGCCCTGGGACACGGCCGCCAGCAGCAAATCGATATGAGTGTCGGTGGGTGTGCCAATCACCACCGCGTCGATATCGTCCCGACTTAGCACTGCTGCGCAGTCATAGGCCGCCTCGCAACCCAGCTGCGCAGCCAAGCCATCGACGCCCTCCCGCCAGGGGTCGGCGACCACCACCAGAGTGGCATCAGGATGGGCCGCGACATTGGCCGCGTGAATGTTGGCGATGCGCCCTGCACCAAGGACAGCGATACGTAGCATGGTCGAACTCCTGGGATTGTTATTGGGTGTGGAGATTCAGTCCGGCAGGTTGAACGGTGTGACGATCTGTACCTGTGACGGCGCAATCGGCCCAGCCTTCCACAGCCGATGAAATTGCAGGATGTGCAGAAACACATGGCGCGCATCGATCTGCAGGTTGTGATCGATAATCGCGGCGACTTTTTCTTCAGCCAACAGCTGGCGATTCTCTTCGTCGAGGTCGTGAGCAATAAACACGTCCAACGGGCGATCCAGAGCCGCAAAGGCGTCGACAATTGCCCGGTTGCCACCGCCGACGCTGTACACCGCCTTCAGTTCGGGATGCTGCTTCAACGCATCGGTGACCCGGGCAAACGTTCGGTCATACACGCCGTACCCACCGCTGATATCCAGTACCCGCAGGTGCGTCGCACGGCCGCGCAGCCACATGCGAAAACCCATTTCGCGTTCTTCCTCGCCCCGGAACAATTCACTGCCAATCACCACCGCCACTTCCTGGGGTTGGGGTGACAGCCAGCGGGACAGAAGGTACGCGGCGGTTTGTCCGGCGGTGCGGTTATCCATGCCTACGTAGCCGATGCGCTCGCTGTGGGGCAGATCGGTGACCAGGGTCACCACCGGAATACCTGCGGCCGCCAGGTGCTTGACCGCCAGATTCACCGCCGGCTCGTCCGCGGCCTTGAGCACCACACCCTGGCTGCCGGTCTCGAGGCAGCGCAGCAATTGGTCGTGCATCGCCTGAGGCTCGATCTCTTCGAACACATGAAACCGCGGGGCGATACGAAACGGTGCCAGGCTGCCCAGTTGGGCGGTGATGGCGGCCTGCACCGCCGCACTGAAGCGCTTGGGCGTGTGCATGATCACATCGACATGAAAGGTACGGCCTACTGCCAGGCCATTTTTTTCCTGGGATTCCAGCTCATCCAGAGCCTGTTCGATACGCCGCCGGGTTTGGGCGTGCACGCTGCCGCGCTCATGCAAGACGCGATCGACTGTCGCCTTGCTGACGCCCGCCTGGGTGGCCAGTTGCTTGATGGAAAAGTGTTTAGCGCGTTCGAGCATGCTGTTGGACCTGAGGTCTTTTTGAGGTCTTTTTGAGACTCTTTGAGGTGACCGCAATGCTAGTCTCAGTTTTGCCCGGCGTCGAGCCCGGCCTTCAAAACAACAAAAACCCAGGAGACCCCGATGCCTTCAACCGACCTCAGCCATACCTTCAAAGGCCAATACTTTGTCGTCACCGGCAGCACCCAGGGATTGGGGGCTGCCGTCGCCCATACCCTGGCGCGGCGCGGTGCTGCCGGCCTGATCATCTGCGGACGCCGTCCGGACCAGGGCCAGGAGCAAGTACGGCAGTTGGCAGCGCTCGATTGCCGCGCGGTGTTTGTCCAGGCGGACCTGGAACAGATTGGCGACTGCCGCGCCGTGATCGAGGCGGCCCGTGCCCACTTCGGCACCCTCCACGGGCTGATCAACTGCGCCGGGATGTCGGATCGCGGCACCATTCTCGACACCTCCCCCGAACTGTTTGACCGACTGTTTGCGGTCAATGTGAGGGCGCCGTTTTTCCTGATGCAGGAAGCCTTGAAGCTGATGATCAGCCAGAGGGTTGAAGGTGCAGTGGTCAATATCCAGAGTGTCACCGGCCACGGCGGGCAATCGTTCTTGAGTGCCTACGCGGCGTCCAAGGGCGCTCTCGCGATTCTGACCAAAAACGTGGCGTTCAGCGCCCTGCGCAACCGGATTCGGGTCAACGGCTTGAACATCGGCTGGATGGACACACCTCACGAGGATGAAATCCAGCGGCACTACCACGGTGCCGGGGATGGCTGGTTGGAGGCCGCCGAAGCCGCGCAGCCCTTCGGCCGCCTGCTCAAACCTGAAGAGGTGGCCCAGAGCGTGGCATTTCTATTGTCACGCGAGTCGGGAATGATGACCGGCACGGTGATCGACCTGGAGCAAGGCGTCATCGGCTGTGGCGACGGCGGCACCCCACGCCCCGATCAGGCCCTGAGCCTGGTGGAGGGTGCGTGATGCCTGCCTTTGTCAGCGCCGATGCGGTGCAACTGGAAGATTTTCACTCGATCTGTGCCCAGCAGGCTGCTGCCGAGGACTACCCGCACTGCGCCGAAGTGTGCAGCAACATCCCGATCTATCAGGCCCAGGCACTGCGCAACGGCGATCGTCACGCCGTGCTGGACGAACTGCATCGCCTGTTCAGCCAGGGGCCGGGAGTGATGGTGGTGCGCCAGGGCTACGCCGACCTGGACGTGGTCGACCGTCACAGCCAGGTATTCGAAGCGATCTTTGCCCAAGAGGCTGCGCAAGGTGTGGCCGCCGACCACTTCGCCAAGGCCGGCAGTAACGGACGTATCTGGAACTCATTACAGAAGGCCGCACTGCAGTCGCCGGCATCCTTTGTCGAATATTACGCCAACCCACTGCTGGGGTTGATCGCACAAGCCTGGCTCGGCCCGGGCTACCAAGTCACGGCCCAGGTCAACGTGGTGCACCCCGGTGGCCAAGCCCAGCAACCGCACCGTGATTATCACCTCGGGTTCCAGACCATCGACGTGGTGGAGCGCTTTCCGTTGCCCCTGCACACGCTGTCCCAATACCTCACGCTGCAAGGGGCCGTGGCCCACAGCGACATGCCCCTGGAAACCGGCCCGACCCAACTGCTGCCGTTTTCCCAGCAATACCCACTGGGCTACCTGGCCTGGAGGCGCACTGAATTCATCGAGTACTTCCAGCAGCATGCCGTGCAATTGCCGCTGAACAAAGGTGACCTGCTGTTCTTCAACCCGGCCCTGTTTCACGCCGCTGGCACCAATCGCACACCGGACCGCCAGCGCATGGCCAACCTGCTGCAAATCTCCTCGGCGTTCGGCAAAACGATGGAGGCTGTGGACCGCGACCGGATGATGCTGGCGCTGTACCCCTGCCTGTTGGAGCGCCTGGCGGACAACGTCATGGATGGCGAGGCGCTGCACGCGGTGATCGCCTGCACCGCCGATGGCTATTCCTTTCCCACCAACCTGGATACCGACCCACCCTTACAGGGCCTGGCTCCGCAAACCGGGCAGCAACTGATGTTGCAGGCACTGAACGAACGCTGGCCCTGCGAGACCTTTGCCGAACGCGTTGCGCAACTACACGCCAAACGCCAAGGCTGAGGAATGTTTTCAACGTCTTTCAAAACAACAAAAAAACGGACTGACACCATGAAAAAACAGCTGCTGACCTTGCTCCTGACCCTCATCGTTACCCCGCTAGCCCTCGCCGAGACACGCATCGGCGTCAGCATCGCCCAGGTGGACGACGTGTTCCTCGCCCAGATGCGTGACTACATGGCGGCCCACGCCAGGGACCTCACTGACGTGACCCTGCAATTCGAAGACGCCCAAGGCGATGTGGTGCGCCAACTGAACCAGGTGCAGAGCTTTTCTGCCCAAGGCATGGACGCGATTATCGTCAACGCGGTCGACACCGCCGCTACCCAGAAAATGACTGTGAATGCCCAGCAGGCGGGTATCCCGCTGGTGTACGTCAACCGTCGCCCGGACATCCCCGGCTTACCGGCCGGGGTGGGTTATGTCGGCTCGGACGAGATCAAAGCGGGCGAGATTCAGATGCGCTACCTCGCGGAAAAAATGAACGGCAAGGGCAACCTCGCAATCATGCTCGGCTTGCTCTCCAACAACGCCACCCACAACCGCACACAGGGCGTGAAAAACGTACTGAAGGATTACCCCAACATCCATATCGTCGAAGAACAAAGCGCCGACTGGCAGCGCAGCAAGGCCATGGACCTGATGAACAACTGGATCGTCTCGGGCAAGAAAATCGACGCCGTGGCGGCCAATGCCGATGAAATGGCTATCGGTGCCGCGATGGCGATTACCCAGGCCGGTATGCACCCTGGCAAGGACATCCTGGTGGGCGGCAGCGACGGCGGACCCGCCGGCCTGGATGCGATCAAAAAAGATCTATTGGTAGTCACGGCCTATCAGGACAACAAGGGCCAGGCCGTCGGCTCGATTGACCTGGCGCTGAAGATGATCAGGAAGCAGCCCTACACGGCGGAGCTGACCATTCCCTATCAACAGATCACCAAGGACAACTATCAGGCCTTTCTCACCCCTTGATTGTTATCAGCCCAGCGCCAAGCAGACCGGCCAGCCCCGACAAACAGAGCACTCCCACTCCATAAGCGAGGGTGCGCCAGGGCTGGCGGCCGCTCAGATACATCACCGTATGCATCACACGGGCAGCGGTGAACAGACAGAACAACCCCGCGGTAGCGGTGCCTGGCGTTTCCATCGCCAGGCACAGGCCACCCAAAATGAAGAACAACGGAATATTTTCCAGATCATTGGCCCAAGCCTTTTCGGCCCGGGAGACTTGCGGTAACTCCTGGGGATTCGCATCGCGATGGAAGAAAGCTGCATCCTCGTGGTTAGTGAATGCACGGAATCTGAGTCGAAAGAAACCCTGGTAACAGGAGATCGCCAGCATCTTCAAGAACAGCACCAGTACGCACAACGCATAAACCTCCATCACCGGCCCCCTGAAGGTTCGCGGAACCCGTTGACCACGATATACAGCAGCGGACCGATGGATACGAAAACCGCCGTTACCAGTAAATAGGGCAACACCGACGCCAGGGATTTGCCCCTGGCCCGCGCATCCCGGTACATCCATACGCCCGCCAAGGCCGCCATCAGATACAAGTCAATCACCACCTGGGCAGTATCCGGCCTCGATATCAATTCACGTCCGAACGCCATGAGCGATTGTTCGGCGATCAGCATCGTGATCAATGTGTACAGGGCAAAAGCCAACAGCCCGGCCAGGGCAATCCAGGGTCTGCGCATGTTCTCCTCCTTGGAGACAACGGTTCGGGAAGCTGCACATTAGTGATAACGTCGTTCCCCTCTCAATGACCTCGAAGGTCATCGATACCACCGACCCGCACGGCCAGAGTCAACCCATGAGCAGCCAACCTTTCCCCCGCGCCAACCCCGACACTACCGCCGGCACGCAACTGCGCGTGCTGCGTCGGCACGCCAGATTGAGCCAGCTGGAACTGGCGCTGATCACCGGGGTTTCCCAACGCCACCTGAGCTGCATCGAGACCGGGCGCGCCAAGCCGAGCCCGGGCACCTTGCATAATTTGCTGATGGCGCTGGAGGTTCCGCTGGAGCAATGCAACAGCGTGTTCCTCGCTGCCGGCTTCGCCCCGCGCTATGAGGCAACCCCGCTCTCCTCGCCCTCCATGGAGGCTATTCGCGAGGCAATCAGCCATGTGCTCCACGCGAACAATCCTGCACCGGCGATCGTGCTGGGCAGCCACTGGGAAGTGCTCGCCGCCAACGCCAGTACCCAGGTGCTGTTCGAGCTGGTGGGGATCAAACCGGAGGCGGCTGATGGGCTGAATTTGCTGGTCACCCTGCTACAGCCTGGCGGCCTGGGTGATCATTTGATCAACGCTGACGAAATCCGCACCATCGCCTGGCAACGGGCGACGCGCGAGGCGTTGGGCAACTCCGAACTTGCCAGGCTTCTGGACAGCCTGCCGGCCCCGCAAAGTACCGAAGCCTTGGTCAATGAACCGCCGCCACTGGTGCTGACACGCGTCAACTCCCGTGAAGGTGAGCTGAACTTCATGTCGACCTTCACCACCTTCGGCATGCCTCAGGACATCACGGTAACGTCGTTGCGCATCGAGCATTTGATTCCGGCGGATGCGCAGACGTGGCAGGTGATGACCGCGGCGTATGAGCGGTCATTGGTGAGGTAGAAAGCCGCGGCGGGGCCATTAGTTATTTGTCGTATTTTGCCCGCCATAGCTATTGGCGCGGCTCTTGGAGGAGGAGCCGTTGCTGTATTGGGTGTCTTGCCCGCCGTAGCTATTGGAGCGGCTCTTGGCTGAGGTGCCGTCGCTGTATTGAGTGTCTTGCCCACCATAGCTGTTGGAACGGGTCTTGGCCGAGGTGCCGTCGCCGTATTGGATATCCTGCCCGCCATAACTATTGGAGCGGCTCTTGGAGGAAGTACCATCGCTGTATTGGGTGTCTTGCCCACCGTAGCTATTGGCGCGACTCTTGGAAGAGGTGCCATTGTCGTATTCGCAATCGGACCCACCATAACTGTTCGCCCTGCACGTCTCGGCAACCGCTTGGTAAAGCGGCGCAGCCAACAAAACCGTGCCCAGCAAAACGACCTTAAGCTTCATGTTAATTCCTTGTAGAGATGGCGATACGCTATTACAGACTGGAGATTCTGAACTTAGTTTCCAACGTTCTGAAATGCGCTCGCGCGAGCCGACGTGGCAACCCTTTGCCAGCCCCGGCAACTCCTGGCCTGCGCCCTGCCCCGGCAATACCACCCAGCCCGCGCCGCACAAGGCATGCAGCACATGGCCCGGGTTTTGCTCTGTTGCTGCTACCAATAAGGGAGCGGCACCATGATAGGAAGCACGACAAGTCTGTTAGCGCTGGGACAGAAGACTTTTACACAATCCATGGAAAACGGCACCCTGCGGGCCGGGAGGATTGAAGTCACCAACGCCACGCCCGAGATCAAGACCAAGCTGGAAGCCAGCTATCAGGAGCAAGTGCGCTCGACCGCGCAAACCGTTGCCACCGCCAGGGCCAACCCTTCATGGGCGACCTTCGACGATAAAGGCAACGCCGTCGAACTGCCCGATGTTCAGTCACTCAGCAAAAGCGACGCCACCCATGTGGCCAACGGTCTTCAGTACCTGCTCGATATCGGGCGCCTGGACGGCAAGACTGTCACCGCGAAAAATGGCGACCAGTCGACCGATAACATCGCGGTATACAAAGACTGGCTCCAGGCCCACATCGGCGTTGATTTACGGGCCTGAGACGGTTCACACCATCGGCACGGCAATCAGCAAGATCGCCGTGCCATGGGTGGCCGTCGCCGCGACCACGCCGTGGCGCATCCGCACCAGCCCGCAGGCCAGGCCTTCAATCAGGGTAAAGGCCAGCACCGGCCAGCCCAGTTGCGTCACGCTCAACGCCAGAAATGAATGGCACGCGGCAAACGCCAGCCCGCTGAGCAACGCTGCGCGCAGCGGCGTAACGTGCTGTTCGAGATAGCCCTGCAGGAAGCCGCGAAACAGCACCTCTTCCAGCGCATTGGCGCAGTAGGCAAGCACCAGCATGCCCATCAGCCAGGCCCAGTAAGCCGGGATCGCCGCCGGTTCGATGCCTTGATACAGGCGCAATGGCAAGCCAATCACACAGCCGGCCACCAGCCCCACTGCCAGGCCCACAGCACGATTGCCCTTGAACAGCACCGTCAGTTGCCATAACTCCGGAGCCAGGCGCGCGAGCAGTGAAATCAGCCCAAGGGACAAGCCGCCGAGCGCAGCCAGCACGAAGGGGTTGGCCGTAAACTGGATCTGCACCTCAGTGCTCAGCGACCACATGCCCAGCGGCGTCATCGCATCGCGCATCAGCACGAACGCCAACAGCAGAATAACGATGCGCACGCCCGGCATTGTTTTCGGGGTGAGGCCGAACCACAGGCCAAACAGGATCAGCCCTGGCAGCAGATAAATCCCATAGTGAATCAGGACTGTAAAAGCGTCGGCGATCACTCGATGTCAGCCCTGCGCCACAGCGATCATGTCGACTTCCACGGCGGCACCCTTGGGCAGTTGCAGCACGCCCACCGAGGTGCGCGTGTGAGAACCGGCAGCCCCCAGGATCTCGTTCAACAGGTCCGACGCACCGTTGGCCACTTCGCTTTGCAGGTCGAAGTCATCCGCGCTGCGCACGTACACGTTGATCTTGAGGATCGCCTTGACCTTGTCCAGCGAACCCAGTGCCTGCTTGAGCAACCCCAGGCAACGCAGTGCGCTGACGCCCGCGGCAATCTGTGCGTCGGCCAGGCTGAGGCTTTCGCCGACCTTGCCGGGCAGCACGATCGTGTCGCCTACTCGCGGGATCTGGCCGCTGATGTAAACGTGATTGCCATCCCTGAGCAGCGGCGTGTAGTTGCCGCCGATCTTGAACTCGTTGAGTTGGTAACCCAGGCGCACCATGGCCGCCGCGTATTTTTGATCCGGTGTCATTTTTTTGTTTTCCTCAGTCGTTGCGAATCCACGCCATGAAGTCGCCGGCCACAGCATAGCCATGTGCCATTTCCACGGGAAGTGCCGACCGCTATTTCGCAAGTTATACGACAACCAATACTGGCAAACAGCGCTTATCTTCTAGCCAATAACAAATTTCACTTTCCTTGATCCCAGTAAATACGGCATGGTTGTACGACGACTTAAAAACACAGTCCGAGTCGTCCCGGTACCCACAACAACAAGGAAACACCCATGCAAAACGTCAAGGTTCTGATTGGTTTTCTGTGCCTGTTCAGCGGCTACGCGGCCGCCGCGCCTGCCGCAAGTGACAAGGATGTAGCCACTGCGGTCGATCATCTGACCCAGGCCATGTTGCACAAGGACATCCCGCAACTGCAGGCCCTCACCGCGAACAACCTCACCTACGGCCACTCCAGCGGCAAGGTCCAGAACAAGCAGGAATTTATCGCCGACATTGAAACCGGCAGAAGCGGTTTCAAGACCCTGGAAATGCAGAAACAGACCATCACCCTCAATGGCGACACCGCCCTGGTGCGCAACCACTTTTCCGCACAGGCGGTGAACGGTGGCGTCGAGGTGCCCACCGAAATTGAAAACTTCCAGGTCTGGCAGAAGCAGAAAGGCAAATGGCTGCTGATCGGGCGCCAAGCGTACAAGTTCTGAGTCCCGCCTGGATCGTTCCCACGCTCTGCGTGGGAATGCATCCGGTGACGCTCTGCGTCACTATCGCGCAAATCTACAGCGGGACGCGGAGCGTCCAAGGCGGCGTTCCCACGCAGAGCGTGGGAACGATCCGGCCCCCTAGCACGCCTCCACCGCCCAGCGCACTTTCACCAACGCCTCGCGCAGCACCTCCCGGTCCACCGAACCCAGCGCCACACGCAAGGCATGGGACACGTGGGCCGAGACGGCAAACGGCTCGGCGGTGGACACCGAGATATTCTCCCAGGCCAGCGCCATGGTGATCTGGTCGGCGCGGGCATCCTCCGGCAACGGCAACCACAAGAAATACGAAGACGGATGGCGGATCACAGTGAGCCCCGCCAACACCTCATCGGCCACCGCCTGGCGCGCCTGGGCGTCTTCACGCTTTTGCGCTTCCAGTTGCAGCACCGTGCCGTCATCGATCCACGCGACGGCGACGGCGGTCATCACCCCCGGGGTGTTCCAGGTGGTGGCCATGACCGTACGTTCCAGCGCCGCCATCCACTGCTGCGGAGCGGCGACAAAACCCACCCGCAGGCCGGTGGCGACGCTCTTGGACAGCCCCGACACGTAAACCGTGCGTTCCGGCGCCAGTTCGGCCACGGGCGGTGGCGCGTCCTCGGCTAAAAACGCGTAGGCAGCATCCTCGATCAGGATCAGGTCATGCCGACGGGCAATCGCCACCAGGTGCTCGCGCTGCGCCATGCTCATCACCCAGCCCAACGGGTTATGCAGGGTCGGCATGCTGTACACGGCGCGTACCGGGCGCCGGGCGCAGAGTTGTTCAAGAAAGGCCAAGTCAGGGCCCGTCGCGGTCACCGGGATCGCGACGATTTCCAGGTGCAGCGTCTCGGCCAGTACCTTGAACCCGGAATAGGTCAACGCATCCACCGCCACCACATCGCCGGGCCTGAGCAGCGACATCATGGTCACCGCCAGGCCATGCTGGGCACCGCTGACGATCAGCACCTGCTCGGCCTGCACCGTCAACCCACGACTCAGCAGATGACGCGCCACCGCTGCCCGCTCATGCAGCCGACCGGCGTGAGGCTGATAGCGCAGCAGCGCCGCCAGGTCGCCGGACAACGCCAACTGGCGCAATGCGGTGCGCAGCAGGTCGGTCTGGCCCGGCAGCGACGGGTAGTTGAAGTTGAGATCGATCATGCCCGCCGCCACCGCGATCTGCCCGACGCCCTGCCCCGGCGACAACGCGATTTCCCGCACAAAGGTTCCGCGTCCGGTTTCACCACTGACCAGGCCCATGGCCTCAAGCTCGGTGTACACCCGGCTGGCGGTGACCAGCGCCAGGCCATGGCTGGCGGCCAACTGGCGGTGCGTCGGCAACCGGGTGCCCGCCGCCAGCGCGCCCGAACGGATATCCCGGGCGAAGGTGTCCACCAATGTCTTGTAGCGGGCGCGGGGCATAGGCGATGTATCCATGACAATTTTTTGATTGTCTTGATAGTGAATCATAGGATGCGCAGGACGCAACTTATCCCTATCGAGCCCTACACCCATGGAACGAACCACCCACCTCAACACCCGGGAAAACAACGCCAGCGGCTGGATCAACGGTTTGATCGGCGTGGTGATCTTCAGCGGCTCGCTGCCGGCCACGCGCCTGGCGGTGCTGGAGTTCGATCCGGTATTCCTGACCGTCGCCCGCGCCACCATCGCCGCCCTGCTCGGCCTGTGCCTGCTGTGGCTGTTCAAGGAAAAAACCCCGGCCCGCAGTCAGTTGCTGCCCCTGGCAATCGTCGCGCTGGGCGTGGTGATCGGCTTTCCTTTGCTCACCGCACTGGCCTTGCAGTACGTCACCAGTGCCCATTCCATCGTATTTGTCGGCCTGCTGCCGTTAGCCACTGCGGTCTTCGGCGTATGGCGCGGCGGCGAGCGGCCAAAGTTGGTGTTCTGGCTGTTTTCGATCCTTGGCAGCCTGCTGGTGGTGGGCTACGCGGTTGCCCAAGGCCTGAGCGCCGCGCCCGCCGGGGATTTGCTGATGCTGTTGGCAATCCTGGTGTGCGGCCTCGGTTATGCCGAAGGGGCCAGGCTCTCACGCACCCTGGGTGGCTGGCAGGTGATCTGCTGGGCGCTGGTGATCTCGCTGCCGATTGTGGCCCCGCTGACGGCGATCCTCGCCCCGGGCACTTTCGTGAGCATCAGCCTGCCGGCCTGGCTGAGCCTGGCCTATGTGTCGCTGTTCAGCATGCTGATCGGGTTTGTGTTCTGGTACCGCGGGCTGGCCCAGGGCGGCATTGCCGCCGTCGGGCAATTGCAGTTGCTGCAACCGTTTTTCGGCCTGGCACTGGCGGCCACGCTGCTGCATGAGCAGGTGAGCCTGGGCATGCTGGGGGTGACCGTCGCGGTGATTGCGTGCGTGGCGGGGGCCAAGAAGTTCGCCCGCTAGCCATCAGCGCTCAGGCGCAACCATCTTGAACTTGATGACAATCGCATTGGACACCACGCTGTCCGCCCACTCCCCCGCGCCGATCCTGAAGTCATCGCGCTTGAGCACGAATTCGCCGTCGAACACGCCAATGCCGCTCTGCTCCTTGAGGGCCACCTTGACCTCCACCGGCCGGGTCTGGCCCTTGAGGGTCAGGTTGCCGCTGAACAGGTAACGGTTGTCGCCCAGGTCAGTGATGTGGGTCGAGGTGAAGGTGCCCACCGGGTAGGTGGTCATGTCGAACCAGCCGGGCTTGGGCAGCTCGGTGTTGGCGTCGTCGCTGCCGGCATTGATGCTCGGCAGCTGGATGGTCAGTATGGTGCTGGCGGCAGCCGGGTTTTGCGTGTCGAAATTCAGGGTCGCCGAATAGGTGCCAAACGTGCCGTACACCTCTTGGCCCATCTGGTCATAGGTGAAGCTGATGGTGCTGGCCGTCGGATTCACGTCGGTGTATTCCACGGCGTACGCGTTAGACAAGGTGGCGAAGGCAAGGAAGACCGCTGGCAATCGAGATTTCATGGGATTCTCAACCGGGAATGAACACGCTGTGCACTGCTAACAGCGTAGGCGCTGGATTTATTCACGCGCCTGGCATTAGGCTCGTGCCTCGACGGAACTCAAACAACAAGGAGCCACGATGCCCGCGCTTTCCCTGCAAGACACCACCGCCCCCGAAGGCGTCTGTTATGGCTGCGGCAGCAGCAACCCCCACGGGCTGCACATCAAGAGCCGCTGGGACGCCGACGGCATCCACGTGATCGCCGAGCACCAGCCCGACGCCCGATACAGCGGCTGGCCAGACCTGGTCTATGGCGGTCTGATCGCGATGCTGGTGGACTGCCACTCGAACTGGACCGCCATGGCCTACCACTACCGGGCCGAGCAACGCGAACCCGGCAGCCTGCCGCGTATCGACTGCGTCACCGGCAACCTGGGAATCAAATTCATCAAGCCGACACCGATGGGCGTGCCGCTGACCTTGCGCGCGAAAGTCGAAGGTGACGTGGGGCGCAAAAGCCGCGTGGTGTGCGAGGTGTACGCCGATGGCGTGCTGACGGCGATTGGCGATTCGGTCTTCGTGCGGGTGGACACCGGGCAACTGGCCGCCGCCGCCCATGGCCGGGAAGCCTGATACTGGTCTACATTCAGTCCCACCGCTAATCGAGGACGCTACCGATGACTCGTCTGACCGCCAAAGACTTCGCCCCTGAACTGCTGGAGCTTTACGACGGCTACGCCCACGGCAAGATCAACCGCCGGGAATTTCTCGACCGCGCAGCACTGTTCACCTTCGGCGGGCTGACGGCCTCGGCCCTGCTCGCCGCCCTGAGCCCCAACTACGCCCTGGCCGAGCAGGTGAAATTCACCGACCCGGAGATCGTCGCCGACTACATCACCTACCCGTCACCCAAGGGCAACGGCACGGTGCGCGGCTACCTGGTGCGCCCGGCCAAGGCCAGCGGCAAGGTGCCGGCGGTGGTGGTGGTGCATGAGAACCGGGGGTTGAACCCGTATATCGAAGACGTCGCCCGTCGGTTGGCCAAGGCCGGATTCATTGCCCTGGCGCCGGATGGCCTGACCTCGGTGGGCGGCTATCCCGGCAATGATGAGAAAGGTGTGGAGTTGCAACAGAAAGTCGATCCCGAGAAGCTGATGAACGACTTTTTCGCGGCCATCGAATGGTTGATGCACCACGATGCAAGCACCGGCAAGGTGGGCATTACCGGGTTCTGTTATGGCGGCGGCGTGACGAATGCGGCGGCGGTGGCTTATCCGGAGCTGGGTGCGGCGGTGTCGTTTTATGGGCGCCAGCCGGAAGCCAAGGATGTGCCACGGATCAAGGCACCGATCATGTTGCATTACGGTGAGCTGGATACGCGGATCAATGAGGGCTGGCCGGCGTATGAGAAAGCGTTGAAGGCGGCCGGCACGACCTATGAGGCGTTTATCTACAAGGGCGCCAATCACGGCTTCCACAACGATTCGACGCCGAGGTATGACGAGGCGGCGGCGAATCTGGCGTGGGAGCGGACGTTGGGCTGGTTCAAGAAATACCTGGTGTAACCCGCCCTCCAAAACACCACCCAACTCATGTGGGAGCGGGCTTGCTCGCGAACGCGGTGTGTCAGTCAGCAGATGTTTGACTGATCCACCGCTTTCGCGAGCAAGCCCGCTCCCACAGGGGACTTTCAGCGTTCTTGAGCTCAGTGCTCCAGCGCATACCGCCGGCAATGATTCAAATACCCTTCCTCATGGCTCCCCACCAACTGCACCACACTGGTCCACAGCCACGAAGGCGCATCCAGTTGCCTGGAGCGGTTCTCTTGCAACTGCGCCATCCAGTCCTTGCGCGTATCCCGGTCCATCTGCCGCGCATGGGCCACGCCGACCACCCGCGCCAGGTACCCGGCCGCGTGCATCGCATCGATCTCGCTCAGCTCATCCAGTTCCAGCTTCATGTCCTGGGGCAGCAGTTCGCGGATGAAAAACCCGTGATCCAGAAACCGCGTGGCCAACATCCGCTCCCCCAACGCCGGTGACAGGTGCCGCGCGCCCTCCACCACCCGCCGGCCGTTATCCCGAGGCATTTTTGCCCGGGCCGCACGCGGCGCCGCAGCGCCTACCGCTTCCTTGATGTCGAGCAGGCAGTATTCCTGATCAGACTTGTCCCCTACTCCCAGCAACACCGCATAACGCAGCAACCCAAGGGAGCTGCAACCCTTGACCCAATAGGCCGAGTCCAGCAGCTCAACCTCGGCGTCGTTGGAGCGGCCTTTGAGCGAAGTCACCAGCCGGTGGATTTCATCCGACGCGCACAACGTTTCAAGGGCTGATTTTTCCGCCCGCGACAACGACCAGAAATGCTTGCCCAGCGGAATCGTCGGCCGGGTGTTTTCAATACGTTCGCGAGCCAGATTCTTCCAGGTGCGCTCCACCGCACTGCGCATCCCGGCCTTGACCTGGGACGGGCGCGGCGGTGCCTCGTCGGGCTTGTCTTTAAACGCCTGCGCGTAGCCCACCATCATCTCTTCAAGCATGCGCGCGGTGGTCACCCCCGGCAGGTCCGAACCCCGCGCAGCGGTGGCCAGGGACAAGGCCAGGCGCACCAGGTCATGGGCCGGATTGCCGATCACCGCCTGGTCAAGGTCACGGATATGCATATCGATCCGGCCCTTGGTATCGCCCGTGGGCCCAAGGTTACCGGCGTGGCAGTCGCCGCAGATCCAGATCGCCGGCCCGTGGGGCAAGCGCCGGCCGCGCTGGCTGTGCAGCCACTCGTAAAACTGAACCGTACTGCCCCGCACATAGGCGTGGGCGGAGCGCGCCATCTTCAGGTTGCGCAGTTGCGTGAGGTGGGGCATTCGCGAAGAGGGACGCGGAATTTTCATAGAAGTACTCGTCGTGGAGATACGGTAGAGGCTGGCCCGCGACAAATGTTTCATTTTGTTTCAGAGGATTCTATTAATAAGCCACGCCAATCAATCCCACTGCAATCGGTCTTTCTATTCCTCCCGTCTCCGGGACTAGCATCGGGTCAACTCGATGCAGCGAGTCACAACCCTAACTGCACACATCCCCAAACACTGCCGCCCTAACAAAAGAGATAACGCAGATGAATGAAGTGATGAACACCGCACCCGCCAAGATCAACCTGGTCAAGGCCCGAGGCTCGCTGGTATGGGACGACCAGGGCAAGGAATACATCGACTGTACCGCCCAGGCCTGGTCGAACAATTTGGGGGCCAATGACCCCCGGGTGGTGGAAGCCGCCGTCGCGCAATTGCGCGAAATGACTCACATCCGCCCCAACTTTGGCTCACCGGCCCACACCCGGCTGGTGAAGAAGCTGCGGGAAGTCTCCCCGGGCGCCCTCAACCAGATGGGCTTTGCCCTGCATGGCAGCCTCGCCGGTGAAATGGCGATGAAACTGGCTTTCAAGAACCGCCCCGGCGCACAGAACCTGCTGGTGCTGCAGGACGGCTACCACGGCCGCTCCCTGGCCACCCTCGGCGCCAGTTGGCCACACCCGAACAATCCGTTCCTGGCGATCCAGCCACGTTTCACCCGCGTCCCCCACCCCAACCCGTACCGCACGCGCCTGGGTATGGACCCGGAAACCGAGTCGCAGCTGTGCCTTGGCCTGCTGGAAGAAACCATCCTCAAGGGCGTCGACGGTGGCGTGGCAGCAGTGATGATGGAACCGATCCAGGGCAATGGCGGGCATATCGAGTTCCCCCGCTCCTACTACAAAGGCGTGCGCGAGATCTGCGACCGCCTCGGCGTGCTGCTGATTTTTGATGAAGTGCAGACCGGTTTCGGGCGCATGGGCACGATGTTCGCTGCGGACTATTACGACGTGCTGCCCGACATCATCGTGTTCGGCAAAGGCGTCGGCGGCGGCTTCCCGCTGGCCGGGATCCTCGCCGATGACAAGCTCAAGTGGTTCGACGAAGGTGAAGAAGCCCTGACCTTCGGCCACTTCCCGGTCTCGCTGGCCGCCGGCTACGCCACGGTGGAAGCGATCGTCGCCGACAACCTCTGCGAAAAGGCCCGCGACTCCGGCGACTACATCACCGCCCGCCTCAAGGACATGCAAACCCGCCACCCGCTGATCGGCGACGTGCGCTGCCCCGGGCTGATGGCGTCCATCGAGCTGGTCAAGGACCGCACCACCAAGGAACCGGCCTGCCGGGAATCCCAGGAGGTGTATCGCCTTGGGGTGGAGCGCGGCGTATTGTTTGGCGAAAGCCGCTACGCCGGGCTGGGTAACCTGATCAAGGTCAAGCCTCCGCTGGATATCGAACGCCCGTTGCTGGCCAAGGCCCTCGATGTGCTGGACGAGGTGATCGGCATCATCGAGGAGCAACGGCCATGAGCACATTCGTTGAAAACACCGTGACCGCCCCGCCGAATGCCCAGGCCCCGCTGTCCAGCGACGACGCCGACCTGGCCAGCCTCGGCTACGAGCAAAAGATGCACCGCACCATGAGTTCGTTCACCTCTTTTGCCCTGGCCTTTTCCATGGTCTCGATCAACACCGGGGTGGTCACGCTGTTCGCCGATCCGTTCAACCGCGTCGGCGGTATCGGCATCCTTTTGTGGCTGCTGGTGATCCCGCTGGTGTGCTGCATCGTCATGGTCTACTGCCACCTGGCCGGGCGCATTCCGCTTACCGGCTACGCCTACCAATGGTCCAGCCGGTTGGCGGGCAATCACTTCGGCTGGTTTACCGGCTGGGTCGCGTTCACCTCGTTTGTCGCCGGTACAGCCGCCACCTCGGCGGCCATCGGCACGGTGTTCGCGCCGGAGATCTGGGCCAACCCGACACAGGGCCAGATCCAGGGCCTGAGCATCGGTGCCACGCTGGTGGTAGGCCTGCTGAACATCTGCGGGATTCGCCTGGCCACGCGGATCAACGACATCGGCGCGATCATCGAAATCATCGGCACGGTGCTGCTGGCGATTGCGTTGTTCTTCGGGGTGTTTTTCTTCTTCGAGCACACCCAGGGCGTGGCGATCCTGACCTCGGCACAACCGGTGAGCGGCGGCACCCTCAGCTTCACCACCTTCGCCCTCGCCACCTTGCTGCCGGTCTCGGTGCTGCTGGGTTGGGAAGGCGCCGCCGACCTGTCCGAAGAAACCAAGGACCCACGCCGCGCCGCGCCCCGGGCGATGCTGCGAGCGGTGCTGGTGTCCAGTGTGCTGGGCTTCGTGGTGTTCGCCTTGCTGAGCATTGCGATTCCGGGGTCGGTCAGCGAGCTGCTCAGCCACAGCGAAAACCCGGTGATCAATATCGTGCGCCTGCAACTGGGCAACGCCGCCGGCGTGGGCATGATCGTGATCGCCTTCGCCTCGATCCTCGCCTGCCTCATCGCCAACATGGCGGTGGCCACGCGCATGACCTTCGCCCTGTCCCGGGACAACATGCTGCCGGGCTCCAAGGTGCTGGCGAAGATCAACCCGCACTTCGGTACGCCGGTCGCCGCCATCGTGCTGATCACCGCCATCGCCGTGCTGCTGAACCTGGCGAGCGGCGGGTTTGTCACGGCGATCTACTCGATGGTCGGCCTGACCTACTACTGCACCTACCTGCTGACGCTGATTGCCGCGTACCTGGCCTATAAAAATGGCCGGATGCCGGGGGCGCCTGCGGGTGTGTTCAGCCTGGGCAAGTGGTTGTTGCCGATGATCGTCCTCGGCGGCCTGTGGGCCATCGCGGTGATCCTGACCCTGAGCGTGCCCGAAGAAAGCCACACCGGCGCCATCACCACCGGGGTTACACTCGGGGTCGGCGTGCTGTGGTGGTTGTTTTCGCTGCGCACGCGCCTTAACAATGGCACCGCCGGGCCGAGCGGCAAATTGCTCGACCACTAGCCGCTGATTGCAGCCAAACAACAAAACCCCGGGCGCCGGGGTTTTGTCTTGTCACCTCCAAGGAGCTTCCCGATGTTTGAACAGGCCAGCTGGCTCAATCAACCCCAGCAATGGAGCCGAGAAGGCCAGCGCCTCAAGGTGCGCACCGATGCCAGCACCGATTTCTGGCGAGAAACCCACTATGGTTTTGTGCGCGACAACGGGCATTTCCTGTTTGTTGAAACCGACGGCGACTTTACCGCCCAAGTCAAAATCCACAGTGAGTTTACCCACCTGTATGACCAGGCCGGGTTGATGGTGCGGGTGGATGAAGCCCATTGGGTGAAGATCGGTGCGGAACTGTCCGACGGTGCGACGCTGTTGAGCAGCGTATTGACCGATGGTGTGTCGGACTGGGCCACCGGTGTGTTCCCGGGTGATCCCGAGGCGTTCTGGATTCGCGCCACCGTGGCCAAGGGCGTGCTGCGCGTGCAGGTGTCGGTGGATGGTGTGAGCTGGCCATTGGTGCGCCTGGCGCCGTTCCCCGTGGCTGCGTCGTATCAGGTGGGGCCTTATTGCTGCACGCCGGAACGTGGCGGGCTGGAGGTGGAGTTTTCCGAGCTTCAGGTAAGTGCGCCCAACGGCAAATCCCTGCACGACCTGTCCTGACTAACCCCGGCTGCTCGCCACTTCCATTGCCAACTCGGCAAAGTTGCGCGCCGCCACACTCGGTTGTGGCGGCAAGGCGACCGCCACTTCACACATCGGCATATCGCTGATCACCGGGAAGGCCAGGCCGGGCCGTGCATAAAAACGTGCGGTGGACAGCGCGGTGATACTGATCCCGCGCTCCGACGCCACCGCCTGCAACTCGGTCTCCACCGTCGAAGCTTCATGGACGATCCGCGCCGGCTGGCCATCGCGGTACGCGTCGGCGGTCCAGAAACTGCGCCACACGCCCACTCCCGGTGCAGCAATGATCGGCTCATCCAGTACGTCGTAGATGCTCACGCTGCTCTCCCCGGCCAACCGGTGGCTGGACGCCAGGCACGCCACGCAGGGTTCGGTCACCAGGGTGTGCAACTCGATGTCCGGCAGGCCCAGTGGCGGGCGCAGCACCGACACGTCCATGCCCTCGTCGATCCCGGCATGGGGCGAGCCGAAGTCATACTCGCGCACCACCAGTTCGATCTCCGGGTAGCGCCTGGCGAACACGCTGAGGATTTGCGGCATCAAGTCCACACCCGCGCCGATCAGGAAGCCGATATTCAATGAGCCGCGTACGCCGCGTGCATGTTCGTGGGCGGTGCGTACCAGGCGGCTTACGCCATTGACGATTTCCCGCGCCTCTACCAGCAAGGCCAGGCCGGCTTCGGTCAGTGCCACGTTGCGGGTGTTGCGTTGGAACAGTTGTACGTCCAGCAGCGCCTCAAACTGGCGGATGGTCTGGGACAGCGCCGGTTGCGAGACATGCAGGCGGGTCGCGGCGCGCACGAAGCTGAGCTCCTCGGCCACCACCACGAAGGCCTTGAGTTGACGGATGTCTACGCCGGAAGTTTGCATTGCAGCCTCTTATGATCAATGGGCAGACCGAGTGGGAGAATAACCTGTGGCGAGGGAGCTTGCTCCCGCTGGGTTGCACAGCGCCCCTGAAACCATCCGCCGCGTTCTTGCTGAACTAACACCGTCGCTTCTTTGGGGCCGCTACGCAGCCCAGCGGGAGCAAGCTCCCTCGCCACAGCGTCGACCCAACCTCAGTGCATGACCACTTCACGCAACCAGGTCTTGAACGCCAGCATCGCCGGCGTCTCGGCCCGTGACTGCAAGCGCGTCAGCCAATAACTGCCGGTGGTGATGCCGATCTCGAACGGCTGGCGAATCACGTCCGTCGCCAACTGCCGGCTGAACATCATCGCCGGCGCCAGGGCCACCCCCGCCCCTTGCAGCGCCGCCTCCATCATCGCCAGGGACGAGTCGAAAACGATACTGCGCGGCACCAGCGTGTCGGCTGGCAATCCCGCGGCCTGGAACCATTGCGTCCACTCATCCGCACGATATGAGCGCAGCAGCGTGTGCTTCAACAGGTCCGCCGGAGTCTGCAATTGCCGAGCAAGTTGCGGCACGCACAGCACCGTCAGCGGCGCCTCCAGCAATTGGCACGCCTCGGTGCCGTGCCACGCGCCGGAACCAAACCGGATTGCGTAATCCAGGCCTTCGGCCGCCACGTCGACGCGGTTGTTGTTGGTGGACAGGCGCAAGTCGATAAACGGGTAGCGCGCCTGGAAATCCGCAAGCCGCGGCAACAGCCAGCCCACCGCAAAGGTGCCCACCGCGCCTACCGTCAATACTTCGCGGTAATGCCCACCTTCAAACTGGCCTAAGGTTTGAGCTATCCGGTCGAAGGATTCGCGCAACACCGGCAGCAGGGTCTCGCCCTCGCTGGTGAGCATCAGGCCCCGGGGCAGGCGTTTGAACAGCGTGACATTGAGCTGCGCCTCCAGGCTTTTCACCTGGTGACTGACCGCCGCCTGGGTGACGCACAATTCAATCGCCGCCCGGGTAAAACTCAAATGCCGCGCAGACGCCTCGAAGGCTCGCAGCGCGTTGAGTGGCAAATGGGAACGGAGCATGGCTTGACCCTAATTTTTCTAATGGCTGTTGCGAGATATCATCGTTTGCCGCGGGATCACAAACTGCCTAGATTTGCGGCGCCTGCGCAGGCAACGGTATTCACCCGATCACCTTCATGGAAGTCACGTCATCATGTACACATCCCTTTTTCCAACCGTGCGCAACACCGCGATATTCGCCTTATTGCTCGGCGCAGGCAACTGCATGGCGGCTACCGACATGCGCCAGGTCGTGGACAGTACGGTCCAGCCCCTGATGCAGCAACAGGACATCGCCGGCCTGTCGGTGGCGATCGTACAGAACGGCAAGGCGCAATACTTTAACTACGGCGTCGCCAACAAGGAGAGCAAGCAGCCCGTCACCGAAAACACCCTGTTTGAAATCGGCTCGGTGAGCAAGACCTTCACCGCCACCCTCGCCGGCTATGCCCTGGCCAACGGCAAGCTGAAGCTGTCGGACCCGGCCAGCCAATACCTGCCGGCATTGCGCGGCGACACGTTTGACCACATCAGCCTGCTCAACCTCGGCACCTACACCGCAGGTGGCTTGCCCCTGCAATTCCCCGATGAGTCCGATAACGCCGGCAAGATGATCAGCTACTACCAGCACTGGAAACCGGACTTCGCTCCCGGCACCCAACGCCTGTATTCCAACCCGAGCATCGGCTTGTTTGGCCACCTGGCAGCGCAAAGCCTGGGCCAGCCGTTTGACCGGTTGATGGCGCAGACCTTGCTGCCGAAACTCGGCCTCAAGCACACCTTTATCAGCGTACCCAAGTCACAAATGAACCTGTACGCCCAGGGTTACGACAAGTCCGGCAAACCGGTGCGCGTCGGGCCTGGCGCCCTGGACGCCGAGGCCTATGGCATCAAGACCAGCACCTCGGACCTGATTCAGTACGTTGAAGTGAACATGCACCCGGCGAAGCTGGAGAAGCCGCTGCAACAGGCGATTGCCGCAACCCACACCGGCTACTACACGGTGGATGGCATGACCCAGGGCCTCGGCTGGGAGATGTCCCCCTACCCAATCACGCTGGATGCATTGACGGAAGGCAACTCGGCACAAATGGCCTTTCAGCCCCACAAGGTCAACTGGCTGACACCACCGCAAGCGCCCCATGCCGACACGCTGGTGAACAAGACTGGCGCCACCGGTGGTTTTGGCGCCTACGTGGCGTACGTGCCGAGCAAAGGCCTGGGGGTGGTGATCCTGGCGAACAAGAACTACCCGAATGCCGAACGGGTGAAAGTGGCCCATGCGATCTTGAGTGCGATGGATAAATAAATCCCTGCACACCTCAAATGTGGGAGCGGGCAAGCCCGCTCCCACATTGTTTTGTGGCGTGATTCTAGTTGGGTTTACATCCCCAGCCAATGCGGCAAGGCCAGCGATATGAACGGCAGGTAAGTCACCATGATCAGGAACACCAGCAGGATCATCAGCCACGGCAACGCCGCGCGGATGGTCTGCCCCAGCGTCAGCCCTGTCACTGCCGAGGTCACAAACAGGTTCAACCCCACCGGCGGATGCACCAGGCCAATCTCCATGTTGACCACCATCACAATTCCCAGGTGAATCGGGTCGATCCCCAGCTTCATCGCAATCGGGAAAAAGATCGGCGCCAGGATCAGCACGATCGCCGACGGCTCCATAAAGCTGCCCGCCACCAGCAACACCACGTTGACCATGATCAGGAAACCAATCGGCGTCAGGCCCTCGGAGATCACCCACGCGGTGATTTCCTGGGGAATCTGCTCCGTGGTCAGCACGTGAGCGAAGAGCATGGCGTTGGCGATGATAAACATCAGCATGATCGCCAGGCGCCCGGACTCCATCAGCACCTTGGGGCAATCCCTGATCTTCATGTCCTTGTAGATGAACAGCGCGACAAACGCCGAGTACACCGCCGCCACCGCCGCCGCTTCGGTCGGGGTGAACATGCCGCTGTAGATCCCGCCCAGGATGATCACCAGCAGCAACAGGCCCCAGAATGCCCGGCGGGCGCAGGTCAGCCACTCGCGAAAGGTCGCCCGTGGCTGGGCCGGCAGTTTCTTGATGCGCGCGACGATGTAGATCGCGACCATCAACATCAAGCCCAGCAGCAGGCCCGGAATCACCCCGGCCATGAACAGCTTGCCCACCGAGGTTTCCGTGGCGGCCGAGTACACCACCATCACGATCGACGGCGGAATCAGGATGCCCAGGGTACCGGCGTTGCAGATGATCCCGGCGCCGAATTCCTTCGGGTAGCCCGAGCGCACCATGCCCGCCACGGCAATCGAACCCACCGCCGCCACTGTCGCGGGCGAGGAGCCCGACAGTGCGGCAAACAGCATGCATGCCAGCACCGCCGCAATCGCCAGCCCGCCGCGGATATGCCCGACGCAGGCGTTGGCAAAGTCGATCAGCCGCTGCGCCACGCCACCGGTGGTCATGAACGCACCCGACAACAGGAAGAACGGAATCGCCAGGAAGGTATAGGCGTCCGAGGTTTCAAACAGCTTGATTGCCAGGGAACTCACCGAGTCCGGGCTGAACATCAGGATCGACACCGCGCCCGACAACCCCAGGGAAATCGCGATGGGCACACCGAGGAACATGAACACGAACAGCAGCAAAAACAGACACAGAACGGCCATCAGTGACGCTCCTCATGGCTGCCGGCCAACTTGCTGGCTTCACCGGCTTCGTCGGCCAGGCCCAGCCCGGTTTGGCGGTGGGTGAAGATGCGGTAGAAAATTTCCAGGTAGCGGATGAACACCAGGGCAAAGCCGATGGGCACGATCACCACGATGTCGTCGACGTCGATGCCGAACTTGTCGAGGTCTTCGGCGCCGATGTGCGCGGTGGTGACCGCACTCAGCCATTTGTAGCTGGCAACCATGAACAACCCGGCGTAGGCCAGGCAGCACAGGCAAGCCAGCATGCCCAGCAGGCGCTGCACCCGGCGCGGCGTCAGCTTGACCAGCGCGTCCACGCCCAAGTGGCCGGCGGTGCGCACGCCGTAGGAGATGCCGAAGAAAATCAGCCAGCCGAACATGGCCTTGGTCAGCGCCACGCTCCAGGTCATGTCCTGGGCCCAGCCCATGGTGTGGTCACCCAGGGCGTTGAAGAAACCGCTGCTCCACGCCCACTTGTCGGCGAGGGCAAAGAACAGGGTGTAGATGTTGTTGAGCATGACGTAGACAAAAGTCACCAGGGTCATGGCGGCCAGCAGGATGGCGATAAAGCCTTCCTCCAGGTGCTCCCAGACGCGCCTTAGCGTTTGCATGGCAAAACCTCGCGAAGCGGAGATAGGTGTGTGCAAGGCTTGGAGGCGGGAACCGGATCAAAATGTGGGAGCGGGCTTGCTCGCGAATGCAGTCTTTCAGTTGATGCATTCGGTGACTGATACACCGCATTCGCGAGCAAGTCGAATCGTCGCACCGCCGCTCCCACATTTGATCTCGGTGCTCTCCAAATTACTGGTTCGACGCGTCGGCCGCCTTGATCAGGTCAGCGCCGATTTCACCTTCGAACTTCTGCCACACCGGGCGCATGGCTTCGCGCCAGAGCTGGCGTTGCTCCGGTGTCAGCTCGATGATTTCGCTGGTCTTGGCGTCGATGATCTTCTGCTTGGCCGACTGGTTCAGCGCCTCGGCCTGCTTGTTCACCTCGACGGTGACTTCAACCATGACCTGGTCCAGGGTGGTGCGCACATCCGGCGGCAGGCCGTTCCAGAACTTGGCATTGGTGATCACCATGTAGTCGATCAGCCCATGGTTGGATTCGGTGAAGTACTTCTGCACTTCGTTGACCTTCTGGCTTTCATAGTTCGACCAGGTGTTCTCGGTGCCGTTGACGGTGCCGGTCTGCAAGCCCTGGTACACCTCGGCAAAACTCATCTTGCGAGGGTTGGCGCGGATCGCCTTGAACTGCTCCTCCAGGACGCTGGAGGCCTGCACGCGGAACTTCAGGCCACGGGCATCCTTGGGCTCACGCAATGCCTTGTTCGCCGACAGTTGCTTGAGGCCGTTGTGCCAATAGGCCAGGCCGAGGATGTTCTTGTCTTGCATCGAGGTCAGCAACGCCTTGCCCTGGGCCGCCTGGAAACGGTCGACCGCCGCCAGGTCGTTGAACAGGAACGGCAGGTCGTAGATCTGTACTTGCTTGGTGTACTGCTCAAACTTGGCCAGGGACGGCGCCAGCATCTGCACGTCGCCCAGCAGCAGCGCTTCCATTTCCTTGCCGTCGCCGAACAGCGAGGAGTTGGGGTACACCTCGACTTTCACCCGGCCGGGCAGGCGTTCTTCAGCGAGCTTCTTGAACAGCAAGGCGCCCTGGCCTTTGGGGGTGTTTTCCGCGACGACGTGGGCGAACTTGATCACGATGGGGTCGGCCGCCTGGGCCAGGCCCGCGGCAAACAAGGTGGCGGCGCAGAACAGCGCCCGAGAAAGCTTGAGCATGGAAAATCACCTTCTTATTGTTGTGTTATAGGGCAAGGTGCCTGATGTCACGCGTATAGAGAATTTCGAATTTTAGATACCTGCGTTCGGCGTGGACGAACGCCGATTTTGCAAACGACAGAGATCCAATGTGGGAGCGGGCTTGCTCGCGAAAGCGGTGTGCCAGTCACCGGATGCACTGGCTGACCCACCGCTTTCGCGAGCAAGCCCGCTCCCACATTTCTACGGTTGCGCGGCTAATAATCGTTGGGCCCGCAGCAACACCGGTGCATCCACCATCTGCCCGTCCAGCTGATACGCCCCGGCCCCATGGGCACCGGCGTCCACCACCCGTTTGGCCCAGGCCAGATCCTCGGCACTGGGGGCCAACGCCTGGTGAATCACCGCCACCTGCTTGGGATGGATACACAGCGCGCCGGCAAAGCCCATTTCATAGGCATGCCGAATCGAACGGCGCAGGCCTTCGGGGTCGTCGATGGCCGGGTGCACGCCGTCCAGCGGCGCCACCAGCCCGGCGGCGCGGGAATGCACGATCAAGGCAAGGCGAGCCTGGTCGAGGGCAAATTGCGCGGCCGGGGAGCCGCTGCTCAGGTTCAAGTCCAGCGCCAGGTCCAGGCCACCAAACGACAGGCGCTCCACCAGCGGCGCATGGGCGATTTCCGCCACCGCCAGCAAACCCCGCGCACTCTCGATAATCGGCCAGATAGCCTTGCCCGTTGCAGCCACCACGGCCACCTGGGCCGCACTTTCAACCTTGGGCAGCAACACCCCCGCGACCCCGGCGTGGGCCTGACAGAACGCCACATCGGCAAAATGCTCGGGATGCTCCGGCGCGTTGATCCGCACCCACACCCGCGCCGCCGGCGTCGCCTGCAAAAACACCCCGAGGTTGTCCCGGGCCTGACGCTTGAGCGGCTCTTCCACCGCGTCTTCAAAATCCACAATCACCGCATCGGCGCCACTGGCCAGGGCCTTGGCAAAACGTTCCGGTCGGCTGCCCGGTACAAACAGCGCAGAGCGCACAAGAGAGGTTGGCATCGTTCGATTCCTTGTCAGATAACGCCGCGGATACGCAGGCCGTCGATGGCTTCAGCGGAGTAACCCAGCTGGTCGAGAATCCCCTGGCTGTGCTGCCCCAGCCCCGGCACCGCATCCATCCGCGGGGTGAACGCGGCATTGCGTGCCGGTGGCAGCAACGACGGCAACTTGCCCGCCGGGCTGTCGACTTCACGCCAACTGTCCCGAGCCTTGAGCTGCGGGTGGTCCCACACCCCTTGCATGTCGTTGACTCGTGCACTGGCGATTTGCGCGTCTTCCAGGCGCTGGATCACGCCCTCGGCGCTCATCTGCGCAAAACGGTCGACGATGATCTGGCGCAGCACGTCGCGGTTTTCCGAACGCTTGAAGTTGGCCGAGAAACGCTCGTCGGTGGCCAATTCCGGGGTGAGCAGCACCTTGTCGCAGAACGCCGCCCATTCCCGCTCATTCTGCAACCCGAGCATCACCGTGCCGCCGTCGCCGGTGGGAAACGGCCCGTAGGGGTAGATCGTCGAATGCGCCGCACCCGCGCGCGGTGGCTGGGGCGCGCCGTCGAACGCGTAATACATCGGGTAGCCCATCCACTCCACCAGGCTTTCCAGCATGCTGACGTCGATGCGACTGCCCTGCCCGGTCTTGCCCCGCAGCAGCAGCGCCGAGAGGATGCCGCTGTAGGCGTACATCCCGGCCGAGATATCGGCGATGGAGCAGCCGGCCTTGGCCATCTGGTCTTCACCCGGGCCACCGGTGACCGAGAGAAAGCCGCCTTCGCTCTGGATCAGCAGGTCGTAGGCCTTTTTCTTTTCATACGGGCCACCCTCGCCATAGCCGGAGATGTCGCAGACGATCAGCCGCGGGAAGCGCTCATGCAGCGCCTCGAATGACAATCCCATACGCGCGGCCGCGCCCGGTGCGAGGTTCTGCACCAGCACATCGGCATCGGCCAGCAGGGTTTCCAGGATGTCCCCGGCATCGTCGTGCTTGAGGTCCAGGGTCAGGCTTTCCTTGGAACGGTTGGTCCACACGAAATGCGAGGCCAGACCGCGCACGCGCTCGTCATAGCCCCGGGCAAAGTCGCCGGCGCCGGGACGTTCGATCTTGATCACCCGCGCGCCCAGGTCGGCCAACTGGCGGGTGCAGAACGGTGCGGCAATCGCGTGTTCCAGGCTGACAACGGTGATGCCGTCCAGCGGTCGTTGATTAGCGGTCATGACAGTTCCTTAAAGCCAGTGAGCCAGGGACGCGGCGTTGCGCAGGTCCCAGACTTTTTCGATCAGCCCGGTGGTTTGCGCGGGTGTGCGGGCACCGCTGAATTGGGTCAGGCGCTGGAACTTGTCGGCCAGCTCCGAGCGGTTCAGGGTGTTGCCCGGGTCGCCCTTGGGTTCGTCGATGGCGCCGTGCAGGGTGCGACCATCGGCGGTGGTCACGATCACCCGGCCCAGCCAGCGCTGCGGATAGGCACCGTCGACTTCGGTGTCGAGGGTCATGGAGACCTTGTCGCGAATCGCCGCCACGTCCCCGTCGCTCAGCGCCAGCTCGTGAAACTCGGTCAGCCCGGCCTTGCCATGCACGGCAATCAACCCCAGCACGGTGCCCATGGAGAACTTGGCCTGGTGCACGGTCTGCGGCAGCGTCACCCGGCCCAAAACGTCGATGGCGCCCTGGTGAACGCGGGTTTCCACATGGGCGATCTGCTCATGGCCCAGCCCTTCGCGCTGCATCAGATCCAGCAGCGCATCGGCGGCCGGATGGGTATGCCGGCATGAAGCATGGAACTTGAACGACGTTTCCAGCAGCGCCCAGCGACTGCCGAGGCGATCCGACAATTTGCCTGGGTCGGCGTCGGTGGACATACCCGCCGCCATCCCCTGATCACCTTCCAGAATATTGCGCGCACCGGTCAGCCCGTCCGCCGTCAGGTAAGCCGCCAGCAAACCATCGGCAGCGGCCTTGGCAGTGTGCAGTTGCTTGGAGTCGGCGGCATCTCGCAGGAACTCCCACAGCCCGGCCGCCTGAGTGCCGGCACTGCCCAGCAGGTTGATGAATTGCTCTTGGTTGAAGTCGAGCAATTTGCCCACGGCCACCGCCGCCGCGAGGGTGCCGACGGTGGCCGTGGTGTGGAAGATCCGGTAGTGGGAGCGGCCCATGAATTCGCCGATGCGAATCCCGGCTTCGTAACCGGCCACCGAGGCCAGCAGCAGTTCGCGACCGGACTTGCCGAGGTCTTGCGCCGCCGCCAATGCCGCCGGAAACACCACGGTCGCCGGGTGCAATACCGAGCTGTTGTGCAGGTCATCCTGCTCCACCAGGTGCGACGACGCGCCATTCACCAGCGCGGCGAAATAGGCACTGCTGCTGCCGCCGTTGACGATGATCTGCGCCGGGCCATCAGCCGGGCCCATCCTGCGGGCATAGCGTTCGAACAGCGGGATCGGATGCGCGCCCTTGCTGGCCAGCGCCGAGGCGAGCCAGTCGAGGAACAGGTCTTCGGTGCGGGCGAGTACGGCGTCCGGCAATTGTGCGTAATTCAACTCGGCGAGGAACCGGCACAGCGCTTGGGTATGGCTCATGGTCGGGCCCTCAGAAACTGCGTGGCAGTTCGAGCAGATGCTCGGCCACGTAGGACAGGATCAGGTTGGTGGAGATCGGCGCGACCTGGTACAGGCGGGTCTCGCGGAACTTGCGCTCCACGTCGTATTCGCAGGCAAACCCGAAGCCGCCGTGGGTTTGCAGGCAGGCGTTGGCCGCCTCCCAGGAAGCCTTGGCCGCGAGGTACTTGGCCATGTTCGCGCTGGCCCCGGCATTGGCGCCGCTGTCGTATTCCTCACAGGCACGCCAGCGCATCAAGTCGGCCGCTTCGATCTCGATATGGGCTTCGGCAATCGGGAACTGCACGCCCTGGTTCTGTCCGATGGGCCGACCAAATACCACGCGGTCGCGGGCATAGGCGCTGGCTTTCTCGATAAACCAGCGGCCATCGCCGATGCACTCGGCGGCAATCAGCGTGCGTTCGGCGTTGAGGCCGTCGAGGATGTAGCGGAAGCCCTTGCCCTCCTCGCCAATCAGGCTGTCCAGCGGCAATTCCAGGTTGTCGAAGAACAGTTCGTTGGTCTCGTGGTTGACCATGTTGGCGATGGGCTGCACGGTCAGGCCGTTGCCGATGGCTTCCCGCAAGTCCACCAGGAAGATCGACATGCCTTCGGATTTTTTCTTCACCTCGGCCAACGGCGTGGTGCGGGCCAGCAGGATCATCAGGTCGGAATGCTGCACCCGCGAGATCCAGACTTTCTGCCCGTTGATCACGTACTTGTCGCCGCGCTTGACGGCGGTGGTCTTGATTTTCGTGGTGTCGGTGCCGGTGGTGGGCTCGGTCACGGCCATCGACTGCAGGCGCAATTCGCCGCTGGCGAGCTTGGGCAGGTAGAAGCTTTTCTGTGCTTCGCTGCCGTGACGCAGCAAGGTGAACATGTTGTACATCTGGCCGTGGACGGTGCCGGAGTTGCCGCCGCAGCGGTTCACTTCCTCCAGGATCACCGAGGCTTCCGCCAGCCCCAGGCCGGAGCCACCGTATTCTTCGGGGATCATTGCCGACAGCCAGCCGGCGTCGGTCAAGGCTTTGACGAAGGCTTCCGGGAAGCCCTTTTCTTCATCGACCTTGCGCCAGTAGGCAGCGTCGAATTCGGCGCAGAGTGCGCGCACCCCTTCGCGGATGGCATTCAGTTCTTCGTTGTCATTCGGGTTCATTAACGGCTCTCCGCCTGTTGTTCTTGGAGGTTTATTCGAAATGCAGTTCGGCGCGCTGGGCCAGGCCGTCGGCGTTGCCCGCCCACAGTTCCGCGACGCCCGGCGCGGTGACGTGCCCGCCCACTTCAAAGGCTTGCGGGGCAATCAACGGGCGCACGCCGCGATACGAGAAACGGCGCAACGTGGCCGCGGGGTTGGCGCGGCAAAATGCGCGCAGGCTCAAGGTGGCGATCAGCGGACCGTGCACCACCAGCCCCGAATAACCTTCGGTGCCGGTGACATAGGGGTAGTCGTAATGAATGCGATGGCCGTTGAAGGTCACGGCGCTATAGCGGAACAACAGGGTTGGCGTCGGGTCGACCGCTTCGCGCCAGGCGCCTTCGGGGAGCGCGTCACCACTGCCCTGCTTGGGCGGCGTGGGTTCGCGGTAGACGATGTCCTGTTCTTCGCGCAGGGCCAGGCGGCCGTCCTGGGAATAGTCGTGGCGCACGGTGACGAACAACAACGAGCCGGTGCGACCGGTTTTTTCTTCCACCTGGGTGATGGTCGAAACGCGGGTGGCGGCCTCACCGGCACGCAATGCATGGAAGAACTCGATGCGCCCGCCGGCCCACATGCGGTTGCGATTATCGGCCGGCGGCAGGAAGCCGCCACGGGCCGGATGACCGTCGCCGCCCAGGGCGGACTCGGGCAGCGGGTCCTGGAAAAAGCACCATTGCCACAAGGGCGGAACCGGCTCGCCATCTGCCGGTGCCGCTTCGCCAAAGGTGGCGGCGATGCGTTTGAGCAGGTTGTGGCTCAAGTGGTCGTGGGCTGTTTCGCTACGGCCGATCCAGTCTGTGGCGCTCATCGGGTGCATGTCCTCGGGCAGGGAATCTGAACCGGATCATGCTGGGCCCTGGCCGTTCTGAGAATTTGCATTTCAATAAAGCAGCGTTCGGCTATGCTGAACGCCATCGCCCATAAAAAGATCTCAAGAACCCGGATGATCAATGTGGGAGCTGGCTTGCCTGCTCCCACATGGGTTCTTCGTCGCTGCCCCGGAGCCTTGCATGCACTTTGATCTGGCTGACTTACGCCTGTTTATCCATATCGCCGAATCCCCCAGCCTGACCCAGGGCGCCAAGCGCGCGTTCCTTTCGCCGGCCGCCGCCAGTGCGCGGATAAAGGCCCTGGAGGGCCAACTCGACACCCGCCTGTTGTACCGCGACAGCCGTGGTGTGGAAATTACCCCGGCGGGCGAACGACTGCTGCACCATGCGCGGCTGATCATGCGCCAGGTGGATTACCTGAAAAGCGAGTTCACCCAATACGGCATCGACTCGGCCGGGCATATCCGCATTTTTGCCAACACCACCGCCGTGACCGAGTTTCTCCCGGAGGTGCTGGCCGGCTTCCTGTCCCAGCGCCCCGGCGTGACGGTGGACCTGCAGGAGCGGCTGTCACGGGACATCGTGCGGGGCGTGCTGGATGGCACCAGCGACATGGGGATTATTGCCGGGCCTGTGGAAGCATCGGGTTTGCAGGTGCTGCACTTCAGCACCGACCACCTGGTGCTAACGGTACCGGTGGGGCATCCGCTGGCGGGCCTGCCTTCGGTGACGCTGGAGCAAACCCTGGCTTATCAGCATATCGGCTTGCATGACGGCAGCACGTTGCTGAGTTTCCTGCGTGAGCATGTGGAGCGGCTGGGCAAGCACTTGTCGTTGCGCATTCAAATGTCGAGCTTCGAGGCGATCTGCCGGATGGTTGAGGCGGGCGTGGGGATCGGCATCATTCCCGAGTCGGCCGCCGTGCGGCACAGCCGGACCATGCAACTGGTGACGGTGAAGCTGGATGAGGTTTGGGCAGTGCGTGAGCGCAGTATTCTGGTGCGGGAACTGGAGGCGTTGCCGGGGACGATTCGGGCGTTGATCGCGACCTTGATGCCCGAGATGGAACCGCCCCGGCTGCCGGGCGCCTAAGCTAACGTTGCCCTTTTGCGAAGGAGATCTGGTCATGCAGCTTGAAGGTTCCTGCCATTGCGGCGCGGTTTCGTTCAGTCTTGAGAGTGCGCATCCCTACCCTTATCAGCGGTGTTATTGCTCGATTTGTCGCAAGACCCAGGGGGGTGGCGGGTATGCGATCAACCTTGGGGGGGATGCCAGGAGCCTCAAGGTGCGGGGGCGCAAGTTGATTTCGATTTATCACGCGCGGATGAAAGGGCCGGGGGATAGCCGGGCGCATGCGAGTACGGCTGAGCGGCATTTTTGTTCGCAGTGTGGGTCGGGGTTGTGGTTGTTCAGTCCGCAGTGGCCGGAGTTGATTCATCCGTTTGCTTCGGCGATTGATACGCCGTTGCCGGTGCCGCCGGAGCATACGCATTTGATGCTGGGGTCGAAGGCGCCGTGGGTTGAGGTGAGTGTTCGCGCGGGGGACCTGGAGTTTGAGGAGTATCCAGAGGAGTCGATTGCCGAGTGGCATGAGCGGTTGGGGCTCGGCTGATGGGTGTATATCCGTTATTTAGGTAAAGGCCGCCTATGGTTCCGCTCTTACAGCGGCTCACTTTTG
>NZ_JACAPJ010000058.1:0-364 GCF_013385765.1 Pseudomonas sp. C8002 | reverse complement strand
AGGCTGCGATGGCGTCGGCACAGTCGACATTGATGGTGCCTGACCCACCGCTATCGCGGCCTCGCTGAAGCTCGACGGCTCCCACATTTGGTCTTTGTCAGCCGCCAAATTTCAGGGGGACTGCTTGGATCGAGTTGAACCAGCCACACGAGCGCGGACTGAAGGCGGGAGTAGATCCCCTGTGGGAGCTGTCGAGCTTCAGCGAGGCTGCGAAGGCGTCGGCACAGTCGACATTGAGGGTGCCTGACCCACCGCTATCGCGGCCTCGCTGAAGCTCGACGGCTCCCACATTTGGTCTTTGTCAGCCGCCAAATTGCAGGTGTCTGCTTGCACGAGTTGCACCAACCATACGAGCGCGGGATGA
>NZ_JACAPJ010000057.1:995-1640 GCF_013385765.1 Pseudomonas sp. C8002 | reverse complement strand
TTGCATATGCTTGTATGTACAAGTAAAGATGTGTGCGTAAGAGTCCATGAACATCCTCTTCGCACCCATCAATGTTCGCGCATTGATCGTTGAGGATTTTTTTGTGACCAAGCCTACCCAATACCGTGACGTTGAAATCCGTGCCGCACGCGGCAACACGCTGACCGCCAAAAGCTGGCTGACTGAAGCGCCGCTGCGCATGTTGATGAACAACCTCGACCCGCAGGTTGCCGAAAATCCGAAAGAACTGGTGGTGTACGGCGGTATCGGCCGTGCGGCACGTAACTGGGAATGCTACGACAAGATCGTCGAAAGCCTGACCAACCTCAACGACGACGAAACCCTGCTGGTGCAATCCGGCAAACCCGTCGGCGTGTTCAAGACCCACAGCAACGCCCCGCGCGTGCTGATCGCCAACTCCAACCTGGTACCGCACTGGGCGAGCTGGGAGCATTTCAACGAACTGGATGCCAAGGGCCTGGCCATGTACGGCCAGATGACCGCCGGCAGCTGGATCTACATCGGCAGCCAGGGCATCGTGCAGGGCACCTACGAAACCTTCGTCGAAGCCGGTCGCCAGCACTACAACGATGACCTCAAGGGCCGTTGGGTCCTGACTGCCGGCCTCGGCGGCATGGGCGGCGC
>NZ_JACAPJ010000057.1:0-866 GCF_013385765.1 Pseudomonas sp. C8002 | reverse complement strand
GTGCGCCCGGACATGGTCACCGACCAGACCAGCGCCCACGACCCGCTCAACGGCTACCTGCCCGCCGGCTGGACCTGGGACGAATACCGCGCCCGCGCCAAGACCGAACCGGCCGAAGTGATCAAGGCCGCCAAGCAGTCGATGGCCGTGCACGTCAAGGCCATGCTCGAGTTCCAGAAACAAGGCATCCCGACGTTCGACTACGGCAACAACATCCGTCAGATGGCGCAAGAAGTGGGCGTGGAAAACGCCTTCGACTTCCCGGGTTTCGTCCCGGCCTACATCCGTCCGCTGTTCTGCCGTGGCATCGGCCCGTTCCGTTGGGCTGCGCTGTCGGGCGACCCGCAAGACATCTACAAGACCGACGCCAAAGTCAAAGAGCTGATCCCGGACGACGCGCACCTGCACAACTGGCTGGACATGGCCCGCGAGCGCATCAGCTTCCAGGGCCTGCCGGCGCGTATCTGCTGGGTTGGCCTGGGCCAGCGCGCCAAGCTCGGCCTGGCATTCAACGAAATGGTGCGCAGCGGCGAGCTGTCGGCACCCATCGTGATCGGCCGCGACCACCTGGACTCCGGCTCGGTGGCCAGCCCCAACCGTGAAACCGAATCGATGCAGGACGGCTCCGACGCCGTGTCCGACTGGCCACTGCTCAACGCCCTGCTCAACACCGCCAGCGGCGCGACCTGGGTTTCGTTGCACCACGGCGGCGGCGTCGGCATGGGCTTCTCCCAGCACTCGGGCATGGTGATTGTCTGCGACGGTACCGACGAAGCCGCCGAGCGTATCGCGCGCGTGCTGCACAACGACCCGGCGACCGGCGTGATGCGTCATGCGGATGCGGGCTACCAGATCGCGATTGATTG
>NZ_JACAPJ010000056.1:0-2732 GCF_013385765.1 Pseudomonas sp. C8002 | reverse complement strand
GCGCTGGGCCAAGGATGGCCCATCGCGGCGGCCCGCTTCGCGGTGCCGGAGTGAGGGAACGCCGAGCCCTAGCGAGGCGCCGACAGGCGGGGCAGAGCGCTTTGGTTACTTTGCCGCTTTTGCAAAGTGACTCGCTGTAAGAGCGAAACCATAAGCGGCCGTTACCGCAGCAACGGATATATACCCAAACCCAACCAACACCCAACCACTACTCCGCACTACGCTGCGTATGACTCGATACAAACTGCCGAAACCGCTCCGTCGGCAACCCCTCAAACAACTCCGCCGGGGTGCCCTGGGCATCAATCAACCCATTGGCCATAAACACCACCCGATTGGACACATGCCGCGCAAACCCCATCTCATGGGTCACCACCAACATGGTCCGCCCTTCCTCGGCCAGCGACCGCATCACCCGCAACACCTCCCCCACCAACTCCGGGTCCAGCGCCGAAGTCGGCTCATCAAACAACATTACTTGCGGGTTCATCGCCAACGCCCGGGCAATCGCCACCCGCTGCTGCTGCCCACCCGACAAATGCGCCGGGTAATAATCACGGCGATCATAAAGCCCCACCTTGTGCAGCAGTTGCTCAGCTTCCTCCACACACTCGGCCTTCGAACGCTTGAGCACCCGCATCGGCCCCTCGATGACATTTTGCAAAACCGTCATATGCGACCACAGGTTAAAACTCTGGAACACCATGCCCAGCTTGCTGCGCATGGTCTCCACCTGCCGCGTGCTGCCAGGCAACAACCGACCGTTGCGCTGGCGCTTGAGCTCGATGGTTTCGCCGTCGAGCACAATACTGCCCTCGTCCGGGGTTTCCAGCAGGTTGATACAACGCAGGAAAGTGCTCTTGCCCGAACCGCTGGCACCGAGGATGGAAATCACGTCACCTTTGTGAGCCTCCAGCGAAATCCCCTTGAGAACCTGTGCCGAACCGAAAGCCTTGTGAATGTTGTTAACCGTAAGGGCGCTCTGAATCTGAGTACTCATGACAAGCTCCGCTGCAATCAGGAATGAGAAATAGGTTCGGGGGTTTGCTTGACCGGCAGGTCTTTCGGCCGCTCACGCAGATGGGGCGACAGACGATGTTCAATCCAGGCCACCACACGCACCACCAGGAAATTCAGGATCAGGTAGATCAACGCCGCACAAATGAACACTTCCATGGTGCGGTAGGTACGCTGGATGATTTGTTGCGCCACGCCGGTGACGTCCCACACGGTGACCAGGCTGGCCAGCGCGGTGGACTTGACCAGCAAAATGGCCTCGGTGGAATAGGCCGGAAGCGCCTGGCGCAAGGTGACCGGGCCGATCACTCGCCACAGCAGGGTCCAACGCCCCATGCCTACCGCCTGCCCCGCTTCGATCTGCCCTTGAGGCACGCTCAGCAGGCCACCGCGAATGATTTCAGCGGTGTAACCGGCGGTGCACAGCGCCAGGGAGACCACGGCGCAGCCATAAGGCGACCTCAACACCACCCACAGGAAGCTGTCGCGAATCGCCGGGAACTGCCCCAGGCCGTAATAGATCAGGAACATCTGGATCATCAGCGGCGTGCCGCGAAACAGCATGATGTAGAAACGCGCCGGGTAGCTGAGGAATGGCCAGCGGCTGACGCGCATGGACACCACGCCCAGCGACAGCAGCAACCCCAGGGTCAGGGACGAAAAAAACAAGGCCAGGGTGATGGGCAAGGCACCCAGCAACTTGAGCATGGTGTCGGCAAGAAAGGCGAAATCGATCATGGCAAACGGTCCCTTCTCACGACTGTGCAGGATTGCGCCGCTGCGTACGCTGTACGCGCGCTTCGGCAATATTGAAAAGACGGCCCGAAAGCCCGGTCAGAATCAGGTAGCACACGCCGCCGACGATGTAGAACGTGAAGTACTGGCGCGTGGAACCCGCCGCCACCTGGCTGGCGCGCATCAGTTCCACCAGGCCAATCACCGAAATCAGCGCGGAGTCTTTCAGGCTCATTTGCCAGACGTTGCCCAGGCCCGGCAGCGCGTACCGCCAGATCTGCGGGATCAGCACCCGGCGAATCCGCGTTGCGCGGTTCATGCCGATCGCCAGTGCTGCCTCAAGCTCACCCTTGGCCACCGCGATAAAGGCACCGCGATAGACCTCAGCCTGATACGACGCCGAGATCAATCCGACGGCGATGGCCCCCACCATGAACGGCGGGACATCGACATAGCCTTCACCGCCAAACCAGTGATTGACGGCCGTCACCACACTGGCACCGCCGAAATAGAACAGGTAGATCACCAACAGCTCCGGAATCCCCCGGAACAGGATGGAATAGGCATCCCCCAGGTATCGCAAGGCACGCTTTTTGGAAAGCTTGGCCATGGCCACCAGGCTGCCGACCAGCGCACCGACCACCAGCGCCGCAAGGGTCAACAACACGGTCATGAGGGCGGCCTTGAGCAAGGCCATCCCCCAACCCGTGTCGCCAAAACTGAGCATCTGCATGAGACTCATCAAGTCACTCCTACCGAAAACACATAAAGCACCGGAACCTTGAAATCCGTCTCAACCTGCCCGACGTCCATGAAGCAAAGGGTGCAACTGCCTGCCTGGTTTACTTGACCATCGGCAGGTTCAAACCCTGCTCCTTGGCGCAATCAATCGCGATCTGGTAGCCCGCATCCGCATGACGCATCACGCCGGTCGCCGGGTCGTTGTGCAGCACGCGAGCGATACGCTCGGCGGCTTCGTC
>NZ_JACAPJ010000055.1:0-334 GCF_013385765.1 Pseudomonas sp. C8002 | reverse complement strand
CCGGCTTGAGTGTTTAGAAGCAAAATCAAAAGCTAAAGCGGGCACGGTCCACTGTAGGAGCTGGCTTGCCGGCGATGGCATCGCTTCGGTGTGTCTGATGTACCGAGGTGTCTGCATCGCCGGCAAGCCAGCTCCTACAGAAAAGCAGAGCCACACCGCCCGTAGCAGCTGTCGAGCGCCAGCGAGGCTGCGTGCTTTTGATCTTGATCTGCTCTTGATTTTGATCTGCGGGCCCCGTCAACCACGATGGCCGCAAGTAGGCACGGTGGAGCGGGTAAATCGGCAAGGATGCCGATTTAGCCGCGCCGGGCCATGGATGGCCCGTCGCGGCGGC
>NZ_JACAPJ010000054.1:0-6739 GCF_013385765.1 Pseudomonas sp. C8002 | reverse complement strand
GCCATCACCTAAATAACGGATATCCCCCCAATCCGCGCCCGAGCCCGCAGCGCCTCCCCTGGCAACCCCAAAGCCTCATACACCACCACCAAAGCTCGGTTCGTCGGCACATCCAGCCCGTCATACCGCCGGCGCAATTCCAGCGTCTGCTGCGCCCCAAGCCAATCTCCAACCCGCAACCGTGCGTCTAGCTCCACCTGCGCAAACAAATCCCGCTGCGCATGACTCCCGCCAATCTCATTCAGCCGCGGCAACGCTATCCCCAGCTGTTCCAACGCCCGCCGGGCATCCCCCCGGGCATGCGCCAACAACCCCTCAGCCAACGGCAACGTCACTTCCCGCCAAACCGGCCGCGCTTCCACACTGTGCCTGCGCAAAGCCGCCAACAACTGATCCGCCTCAGGCTTGCCCGCCCGGGCCAACCCATACAAATACTGCACACTCAAAAATGGCTGTACCGCATCCCCAACCCGACGCTGCAGGTAGGGCGCCAACGCCTGCCACCGCCCACCCACATCAATCCCGGCCAGCTCCAGCCGCGCCAGCAATGACACCGCGCCCACCTGATCCTGGGAGTACTCCGGCAAGATCCCCCACACATGCCGGTCATAAATCTCCAGCACCCGCTGATCCTCCCCGCGCCCCAGATAAAACAACGCGAGATGCCACCAGTTATGGGTGTACATGAACGAGTTAAGCCCGTCCCAGTGCTGCTTCACGCCCTCCAGAAACCCGATGCCTTCCTCGATACGCCCCTGGGTCAGCATCACATGGGCCAATGCGTGATGGGCCCATGGCTCGGACGCCTGCAACCGCAACGCCTCAAGCGCACTGGCCTCGGCTTCCTCCAGCAAATGACACTGCTCATACGCAAACGCCAGTAGCCCCTGACTGTGGGCGATATCCGGCGCGCCGGCGGTGGCTTTCAAACCGATCCGCAGCAGCGCCGGCCAGTTGCCCCGGTTGAATTCCAGGTACTGGTTGAGCTTGGCCGCAAGCAGGTCCCGCGGATAAAGATCCAGCAGATGCTCGCTGAGGCGCAGCACTTCATCCAGCTCGTCGTTGATCCAGGCTTGCAGCACTTGCAGATACACGAGCGCCCGGGGATGCCGGGAGTTCACCGCCGCCGCCCGCTGGCGGTACTTCTCGGCCAGCACAGGGCCCTCGGGCGACTCGATAAACATCAGCAGCAGGCCGGCAAATCCGTTGGCCAATGCTGAGTCGGGGTCGGCATCGGCGACCGCGAGGATGCCCTCGGCACGGGGCTGATAGCCGAGAAAACCGCCGACGAAATCATCCAGGCCCTGACGGGTGGCGGGGTTGCGGGTGTCGATGGGGTTGCCCAGGTAATCCAGTGACATGCGCTTCAAACTCATGGGTTCAGATAGCGGTTAGACGGGCAAACCTTGTGCCAGTGATGGGGCCCTCAAACTTCAAACCTTACCGTAGCAGCTGCCGAGCCTTGTCGAGGCTGCGTTGGCGGCATACCTGACACACCGCAGCCGCAGCCTCGCCAAGGCTCGGCAGCTGCTACGCACAACCATTCCTCAAGAGGGCGGGCTGTTGCTTTTTCCACACTCGTCCCGGCCACTGTGGTTTTTTCATCACTGCCAAGGTCTACGACGCCCGCAAACGCGGCCCGTCGCCCCATGGCACAGCCCTTGCTAAATCCCTGACAAAACCTTAGTCAAGGAGTCTCCATGCGCCCTTTATCTTTTCGCCGTGTCCTTTCATACCTGGGACTTGGCGCCGTGCTGCTGGCCGGCACCGCTCAGGCGCAACCCCATGACGGCGGAGTGCTGAACCTGGTGGCCCAACCCGAACCGCCGTCGCTGATGCACGGCGTGGTCAGCCACGTGTCTACCCAGTACGTCAGCGGCAAGATCCTCCAGGGCCTGCTGACCTTCGACACCGACCTGAAACCCAAACCGGTATTGGCCAAGGCCTGGACCGTTTCTCCCGATGGCCTGACCTACACCTTCGATTTGCAGGACAACGTGCGCTGGCATGACGGCCACGCGTTCACCGCCGATGACGTGGTGTTCAGCTTCCAGACCTTCTACCCCGAAGTGGACAAGCGCCTGGGCGGGGTCTTCACCGAGTACGTCGACAGCATCACCGCCAAGGACCCGCTGCAGGTGGTGTTCCAGCTCAAGAAACCCTTCGCGCCGTTGCTCTCGGCCCTGGGCAGCGGGCTGCGGCCTGTGGTGCCCAAGCACCTCTACGAGAACACTGACTTTCGCAACAACCCCTATAACCTCAAGCCTGTCGGCACCGGCCCGTTTGTGTTTGTGGAGTGGAAACGCGGCGCCTATATCAAGCTGGCAAAGAACCCCGACTACTGGAAAAAGGGCCTGCCACACCTGGATGCGATCATCTTCCACGTGATCCCGGACGGCTCGTCCCGCGCTGCGGCGTTCGAGCGCAACGACGTGCAGGTGCTGCGCAGCGGTGATGCCGACTATTCCGACCTCAAGCGCCTGACCGCCTTGCCGGACGTGCAGTCGTCGGAAAAAGGCTGGGAGCTGTATTCCGGCCTGGCCTTCCTGCAGATCAATACGCGCAAGCCGCCGCTGAACAACCCCAAGGTGCGCCAGGCGATCCTGTATGCGCTGAACCGCCAGTTCATCGTCGACAACATCTTCTTCGGTTCGGGCAAGGTTGCCCCCGGCCAGTTCGTGTCCACCTCGCCGTACCACGACCCGCAATTGCCGCAGTACACCTATGACGTGAAAAAAGCCAAGGCGCTGATTGCCGAGTCCGGCGTGGACGTGGGCGCCGTGCGGATTCGCCTGCTCAACGGCGAGAAGGGCGGTGCCTGGGAGCGCCTGGCCGAATACACCAAGCAAGCCCTGCAGCCGCTGGGCTTCAAGGTACAAGTGGTGACGTCCGACGCCGCCACCTGGTTCCAGCGCGTCAGCGACTGGGACTTCGACCTGACCTACAACTTCATCTTCCAGATCGGCGACCCGTACCTGACCAACGCCTACCTGTACCGCTCCGACTACATCCTCAAGACTTCGCCGTTTGCCAACGTCAGCGGCTACAACAGCCCCGAGGCCGATGCCCTGTGGACTCAGGTCGCCAACACCCCGGAAGGCCCGGAACGCACCAGGCTCTATAGCCAGTTGGAAAACGTGCTGAACACCGACCTGCCGATCGCGCCGATCTTCGAAATGCGCTACCCGACACTGTTCCACAAAGAGGTGAAGAACCTGCTGCAAACCGCCACCAGCCTTAACGAAGACTACGAAAGCGTCTACCTCGACGCGCCTGCACCATGAACGGGTTGCTGTATTTCAGCGGTCGCCTGCTCAAGGCACTGTTGATGATTGTGGCGGTGCTGGTGCTGGGCTTTTTACTGATCCGCCTGGCGCCGGGTGACCCGGCGCTGCTGTTGGCCGGCGAGGCGGGGGTGGATGATGTGCAGTTCATCGAACACCTGCGCCAGACCATGGGCCTGGACAAGCCGTTGCTCACGCAGTTGCTGATCTACCTGGGCAATATCGCCCATCTGGACCTGGGTTATTCCTACCGCAACCAGACCTCGGTGTGGTCGCTGATTGCCGAGCGCTTGCCGGCAACACTGGCCCTGATGGGCTCGGCATTTTTGCTCTCGTCGGTGCTTGGCGTCACCCTGGGGACGTTGGCCGCCCGGGCCCGACAGAAGCGTCACTGGCTGGATGGCGTGATCTCCCACGGCGCATTGCTGCTGTATGCGATGCCGCCATTCTGGCTGGCGATGCTGCTGATCCTGTTGTTCTCCGTCAGCCTCGATTGGTTGCCGGCGTTTGGCATGGAAACGGTGGCACAGGACTTTTCCCTGCTCGACCGGCTCAAGCACCTGCTGCTGCCGTGCGTGTCGTTGAGCGTGCTGTTCCTCGCCTTGTATATCCACCTGACCCGCGCCGCCGTGCTCGACGCCCTTGGCCAGGAATACGTGCGCACCGCCCACGCCAAGGGCCTGCACCCGCGGCGGATTTTGTACGTGCATGTGTTGCGCAATGCGCTGTTGCCGGTGGTGACCTTTGCCGGTTTGCAACTGGGCCAGTTGGCCAGCGGCGCGTTGCTGGTGGAGGTGGTGTATTCCTGGCCGGGGATTGGTCGCTTGATGTACGACTCGCTGGCCCAGCGTGACTACGGCGTGTTGATGGGCGGTTTCCTGGTGATCTCGATTCTGGTGGTGGGCTTTAACGTGTTGACCGATGTGATCTGTCGTTTTCTCGACCCGCGTATCGGTGCAGGAGTGCAAGGCTGATGCTGGTTTTCCGACGTTTTGTGCGCCAGCCTGCGGCGTTGATCGGTGCGCTGTTTTTGCTGCTGCTGACGCTGTTGGCGATCGCCGCCCCCTGGCTGACCAGCAGCTCGCCATGGGAGATGAACAGCCAGCCGATGCTCGCGCCATTCCACGACCCGGCCCATTGGCTGGGCAGTGACCTGCTCGGTCGCGACCTCGCCAGTGGCCTGCTGTACGGCGCGCGGGTGTCCCTGGCCGTGGGGGCGCTGGCCAGCCTGGCGACCCTGGTGGTGGGCCTGCTGGTCGGCGCGGTCGCCGGCTATTTCGGTGGCTGGCTCGACGGTGTGCTGATGCGCATTGCCGAGTTCTTCCAGATCATTCCGCAACTGGTACTGGCGGTGATCCTGGTGGCGATCCTTGAGCCGTCCCTGTTCTCCATCGTGCTGGCCATCGCACTCGTAGCGTGGCCGGCGGTGGCGCGGTTGGTGCGCAGTGAGTTCCTGACCCTGCGCCAGCGCGAATTCGTGCAGGCCGCGCGTGTGCTGGGGCAGTCGCCGCTGGGGATCATCGCCCAGCAGATCCTGCCCAACGCCCTGGCGCCGCTGCTGGTGACCATGACCTTTGTCATGGCCACGGCGATCCTCACCGAAGCGGCCCTGGCGTTTCTCGGCTTGAGCGACCCGGAAGCCATGAGCTGGGGCTACATGATCAATGCCTCCCGTGGCTTGCTGCGGGACGCCTGGTGGATGAGCTTTCTGCCGGGGTTGGCGATTGTGCTGTGCGTGCTGGCGGTCAATCGAGTCGGCGAAGGTTTGCGTGTGGCCTTTGAGCCCGGGAGGTCGCTATGACGTTGTTGAGTGTTGAACATTTGCGTATCGCCTTGCCGGCCGGTGCGGACCGCAGCCATGCGCTGTATGACCTGTCGCTGCAACTGAACCGTGGCGAATGCTTGTGTGTGGTGGGTGAATCCGGTTCCGGCAAGTCAATGCTGGCCAAGGCTTTGCTGCGCCAGTTGCCGGAGCCGCTGAAGGTGGAAAGCGGGCGCCTGGTGTTTCGCGACGAAGACCTGGCCGACCGCAGCGAAGAGGCCATGCGCCAACTGCGCGGGCGGGATATCAGCATGGTATTCCAGGAGCCCATGAGCGCCCTCAACCCACTGTTGCGGGTGGGCGAACAGATCGATGAAACCCTGCGCGCCCATGGCGTGGCGGCGGCACGGGTGCGGCGTCAGCGGGTGGTGGATTTGCTCGGTTATGTCGGCTTGCCCGACCCTGAGCGCTTGCGACTGGCGTATCCGTTTGAACTGTCTGGCGGGCAGCGTCAGCGGGTGGTGATCGCCATGGCCCTGGCGTTTGATCCGGCGCTGTTGATTGCCGATGAGCCGACCTCGGCGCTGGACGTGACCACCCAGGCGCAGATTCTCGACCTGCTGCGCAAGATCCAGCAGGACAAGGGCATGGCACTGTTGTTTATCACCCACGACTTTGCCGTGGTCGAGGCGATTGCCGACCGGGTGCTGGTGCTGGAAAAGGGCCGGGTGGTGGAGCAGGGCACGGCCCCGGCGGTGTTGCGTGTGCCCCGGGAAGATTACACCCGGCAGTTGTTGGCGGCGGTGTCGGCGCAACCGCTGGTGCCACGTACGCAGGTGGCTGGCCCTGTGGTGCTGAAGGCCGAAGCGCTGGGCAAGGTGTTCCGCAGCCGCAGCGGTTGGTGGGGGCGGCGTACGACTCAGGCGTTGGATGCGGTTCAGCTGCAATTACGTGAAGGCGAGACGTTGGGGATTGTGGGGGAGTCGGGGTCGGGCAAGTCGACCCTGGGTCGGTGCCTGGTGCGTTTGCTGCGTGCTGACAGCGGGCGGATCGAGTGGTTGGGGCGGGAGGTCGCGGGGTTGTCTGAAGGGCGGCTGCGAGCGTTGCGCAGTGATGTGCAGATGATTTTCCAGGATCCGTTTGCCTCGCTCAATCCGCGGCAGACGGTGGGGCAGATTGTTATGACTGGGCCTTTGGTGCAGGGGGTTTCCAAGGCGGATGCCGAGCGGCGGGCCCGTGAGTTGCTGGGGTTGGTGGGGTTGCCGGCAGCGGCGTTTGAGCGGTTTCCTCATGAGTTTTCCGGGGGGCAACGGCAGCGCATAGGGATCGCCCGGGCGTTGGCGGTGGAGCCTAGGGTGTTGATCGCTGATGAGTGTGTGTCGGCGCTTGATGCGCTGATCCAGGTGCAGATTCTGGAGTTGCTGGAGTCGCTGCAGCGGCGGTTCAGGTTGAGCATTGTGTTTATTACTCATGACTTGCGGGTGGCTGCGCGGTTGTGCGACCGGATTGCGGTGATGCGTCAGGGGAGGGTGGTGGAGCAGGGGGAGACGGCGGCGCTGTTTGCTGATGCGCGGCATCCTTATACGCGGGAGTTGTTGATGGCTGAGGCCATCTGACTTGGGGTGTTGGGGTTGGGGGCATATCCGTTATTCAGGTAACGGCCACCTATGGTTTCGCTCTTACAGCGAGCCTC
>NZ_JACAPJ010000053.1:0-27543 GCF_013385765.1 Pseudomonas sp. C8002 | reverse complement strand
GGTGAGGGCAGACCGAGCCTGAGCGAGGCACCGAGTGGTGGGGCAAAGACCTTTTGGTTACTTTTGGGGCGTTTGCCAAAAGTGACCCGCTGTAAGAGCGGAACCCTAAGTGGCCGTTACCTAAATAACGGATATGTACCCAACCCTCAGGACTTCAGCGCCTTCTTAGGATAAATGTCATACCGACTGGACTTCCCATCCAACGCATGACTCGGCTTAACCCCCTCAATACAAGGCGCCTTACGCGGCCGCTTGACCACCACCCGATGACTGGCCAAAGCCAACGCCGCCGCCAACAACGCCGGCGCATCCGGATCATCCCCCACCAGCGGCCGAAACAACCTCATCTCCTTCTTCACCAACGCCGTCTTCTCCCGATGCGGAAACATCGGATCCAGATAAATCACCTGAGGCGGCTCCCCCTCCCAATCGCGCATCACCTCAATGGAGTTGCCCTTGAGCAACCTCATCCGCGCCACAATCGGCGCCACCTCAAAATCTTCTGCACCTCGCGCCAAGCCATCTTCCAGCAACGCCCCAATCAACGGCTGGCGTTCAATCAGGCTCATCTCGCAACCCAGGCTGGCCAACACAAATGCATCCTTTCCCAACCCGGCGGTAGCATCCAGCACCCTGGGGCGCACGCCCTGCGCCACACCCACCGCCTTGGCAATCATTTGCCCGCTGCCGCCGCCATACAGACGCCGGTGCGCCGCCCCACCCTCCACAAAATCCACCCGCACCGGCCCCGGCGCCTCAGGCCCCAGCTGTTGCAACTGCAGCCCCTGCTCCCCCACCTGCAAGGCAAAGTCCGCCTCATCCAGTTGCAAAGGCAACCCCAGCTGCTCGGCCCAGTGCTGCGCACGTGCCTGAAAACCTTCGGCCAAGGCCTCGACCCGAATGCGGCTGGCCGCTGGTTGTTCGCTCATCGGTGACTACGCTCAAAAATATTAAGGATCGGCAAAAAGCGGCCGATAAAAAAAAGGATCCGGCATTTTGCCAGAGCTGAGCGACGATCGAGAGAAATGTCAGACATTCCTTCGCTATTCACCGGTGTACTGCCGACCCACAACCACTTCGGCCTGCGCAATACCCAAGCGCTGGCCGGCGTCAGTCATGTGTGGCAGGACTTCTTCGCCCAGGCGTTGGCCGAACAGCTCGGCGACACGCCGGGCGCGCTCGCCAAGTCGGTGACGAAACCTGTGGACCCGGCGGTAGAACCCAGCGAAGGCAGTGACCTGCTGTCGCAGATCGTCACCCAGCGCGCCTGTGATGTGACAGACACCGAGATCGCCCCGCCCGAGCCGCTGTTCCTGCCCATCGCCGAATTCGAACTGGAACTGCTGCCACCGGCCCCGCCACCGTACCCGGCGGAAGAAGTGGTCGCCCAGCAAAAGCAGCAAAACTTCGAAAGCGCCTGGGTGCGCCCGATCGTCCTGGCCGCCGGCCAATCGCTGCCCGAACCGGGTCCGGCGCCGCAACCACGCCCGCTGCATTTGCCGATCGCCGAATTCGAACTGGACCTGCTGCCACCACCACCGCCACCGTTCCCGGCAGAAGAGCTGGTTGAGCAACAGAAAGCCCTGGATTTCGACAGCCGCTGGGCGCGTCCGCTGATCCTGCACAACCTGCGCCTGGCCGCCTGACCCTCAGCGACACACCCACCACCGACCCATGTCCAGATGAAAGTGATTACGGTGGGCGGCGTTGTAATCCGGGCTCAACACCACATTGAAATCCTTGCAGGCGCCGTCGCGCACTTGCCGCAGGAAGCGCGCACGCTCGCCGTCACCCGGCCAATCCTTGAGCACACTGATGGTGCGCCCGTCCGCCAGGCGAAACCCGGCGATATCCACAGCATTGGCCGACGCATGCTGGCTGAGTCGCCCGTTGGCGCGGTTGTAGATATTGCGACAGGCAAAGCTGCCCAGGTGATCGACCCGCGTCACTACCTGGCCAAACACCGCCTGGGCCGCTGGTTGCAGGCTATGGCGCTCGAACAGGGCGAACGCCACGGCCAGCGGGCAACTGGCGAGAAAGCTGCTGCTCAAGCCGACATCAGCGCCTTGAACCCGCAATGTATTGCGCAGCGGGCAAGCCGCGTCGGCAGGGCTGTCCGCCTGATGGGCGACCCGCAGCCCGGAGGTCTTCAGCACTTGGTCACATAGGGCAGGATCATCCTGCAAACGCCCAAGCTTGAATCGGGTCAGCAGGTTCGGGCTTGCCCGCACGTCCAGCGGCGCCCACGGGTTCCACTCATCGGGCAGCGGCACCCAGCCCCGCCACACGCCAACCAACACACCACCTGCCAACACCAGCAGCACGCCCAGCACCTTGAAGAAACGCACGCCTCAGCCCTTGAACAGTTGATTGGCCTGGTTGAACGGCATCGAGCGCTCAGTGAAGGTAAACGTGCCCAACTCATGAACCTCCTGGGCCGCCCTGAAGAACTCGCCATAAGCCGCCAGGGCCATGGCCGAGCCGACGCTGATGCGCTTGACGCCCATCTCGCTCAACTGCGCCACGCTGAGTTTCAGGGCGCCTGACATCAAGATATTCACGGGCTTGGGTGCAACCGCCTTCACCACCGCCAATACTTCCTCGGCACTGCGCAGGGCCGGTGCATAGAGCACGTCGGCGCCAGCTTCGGCGTAGGCCTGCAGGCGGCGAATGGTGTCGGGCAAATCCAGCCGGCCATGCAGGAGGTTTTCTGCGCGGGCGGTCAGGGTGAAGGGGAATGGCAAACTGCGGGCAGCGGCGACTGCGGCTTCGACGCGCTCCACGGAAAGGTCAAAGGGATAGATCGGGTCGACGGCAATTCCGGTGGCGTCTTCGATGGAGCCACCGACAATCCCAGTCCCTGCCGCCCGCAGGATAGTCTTGGCGCAGCCTTCAGGGGTGTCACTGAAGCAGTTTTCCAGGTCGGCGGCGACGGGCAGCGAGGTCGCCTGGACGATCGCCCCGGCATTGCCCAAGGTGTCTTCCAGGGACAACGCACCTTCGGCATCCGGGCGGCCGAGGCTGAAGGCAAAGCCGGCGCTGGTGGTGGCCAGGGCTTCAAACCCCAGGCTGGCGAGCATTTTTGCGGAGCCGGCATCCCATGGATTGGGCATCACGAACGCGCGGTCACGCTCATGCAGGGCCTTGAAGGTTTCGGCGCGAAGGGTTTGGGCATCCATGACTGACTCCTGTCGGGAAAAGGAGCCTTAGAGTAACCCCAGTTGCTCCGCTTCGGGTTCTCGATGAATCTGCGGTAAGGCCGGCAAGCCGGGCAAACGCACCATCAGCTTTTCGTGAAAGCGAAAAGCCAGTTGGGCGGCCAGGCGATTGTCAGAGGTGTGGAGAAAGACATAGGGCGTGCGACCCTCTTCGATCCAGCCGGCAACCTTTTCAATCCAGGGCATCAGGAACGGATCATTGGCTTCCAACTCCGGATGGCCGATAAAGCGCACTTGCGGAAACTGCGTCAGCGCCGCCGGGCGAGGCGGCACCTTGGGCTTTTTCGATTGGGCGTGCAGCACGGCTGCCGAGGTGGAGGTGCAACTGAACAACGCACGCGGGTCCAGGCAGATGCGCTCGACACCGCGGTCGCGCAGCAAGCGGTTGAGACTGCGCTCGGCGTCGCCCTTGGCGAAAAATTCCGAGTGACGCACCTCCACCGCCAACGGTCGCTCCAGCCCGTCGATAAACCCGGCCAACTCACCCAGGCGCTGCGGGGTAAAACTGGCCGGCAGCTGCAGCCACAACGGCGAAATACGCTCGCCCAACGGGCTCATCAACCCCAGGAAACTTTCCGCCGCCGGCAACTGCTCGATCAGGTTGCCGCTGTGGCTGATATCCCCCGGAAACTTGGCCGTGAAGCGAAAATGCTCGGGCATGATTTCAGCCCAGCGCTGCACGGTAGCGACGGAAGGACGGGCGTAGAACGTGGTGTTGCCCTCGACGGCGTTGAAGACCTGGGAATACAGGGCAAGGTAATCGCTGGAGCGGGCGTCGGCAGGATACAGGTATTCGCGCCAGGCGTTTTCACTCCAGGACGGACAACCGAGGTAGTAAGGCAACAGCATCAGATATGGATATCGAGGCCCAGCACTTCCATATCCCATTCGACAAAGCCGGCAGTGGTCAGGTAGCTGGCCAGGGCATTGGCGACGTTTTTGCTCATGGAGCGCGGGAAGATCATGTCTTGCTGGCGGGCAGGAACGCCGCTGGTGCGTGCACCGCCGGAACCCTGGGAACGGGTTGAAACAGCAGTGTTGTCGGACTGGATTTCAACAAAATCGGGCGAGTCTTCGACGGAGTCGTCTACCGTCACGTTCGCCTTGCGAGGCTTGCGCTTGAGGGGGTAGGACTGTGATGAAAAGCCGTCTATGCGCATACATGCGAACTCGGTATCGGTGATGGCATTTTAGTGGCGCTTTCCATGGCGCGCAAATGCTCTGGTGATAACTAGAACACATAATTGGTAAAAGGTTTAAAAGCGCGGGCAAATTCTGACGATTGGCTATTTTTGTCTGAAATTGCCCGCACTTTTGACGTCAAATAATCCCGCGTTCAGCCTTGGTCTGCGCCACTTTATCCCGCAGGTACACGGGCGCCGCCTGGTCCGCCGGAATCGCCTCGCCTCGCTCCCAGGCAAAGCGTGCCAGGGCCAGCAGGTCTTCGGCGTGGGGCAGCATCCCGGCATCCTGGCCGGCAAGCGTCACGCCAATGCGCTCGCCGTAGCCCCAGCCGGTGCCGGCACCGAACCAGTCGCCGCTGGCATCAGCCGGCAAGGCCGCCGTTTCAGGCGACAGCACAGCTTCAGCCCCCACCAGGCGCATCTCGCCAGCGGTTTCGCGGTAGCAGCCCCAATACACTTCATCCATGCGCGCATCGATGGCCGCCGCGACCTGGTTGGCGCCGTGTTCGCGAAATGCCCGCTGCGCCAGCACCGCCAGGTTGGACACCGGCAACACCGGACGCTCCAGCGCAAACGCCAGGCCCTGGACCACACCAATAGCGATGCGCACACCGGTGAACGCACCCGGGCCACGCCCGAATGCGATGGCGTCCACCGCCGACAAGGTGGTGCCCGCGTCCAGCAGCAATTGCTTGATCATCGGCAACAGCTTCTGCGCGTGCAGGCGCGGGATCACCTCGTAGTGGCTCGTAACCTTGCCATCGTGCAGCAGGGCAACGGAGCAAGCTTCAGTCGCGGTGTCCAGGGCCAGCAAGGTGCTCATCGGTGTATGCATCCACGTTGAAAAAAAGTGCGTCAGTATAAACAACAACGGCCCGCAAGCGGGCCGTTGTCAATCAAGCGGATGAACGATCAGATCAGCGCTTCCAGTACTTTGCCAGTGATGGCTTCAACCGAACCCACACCTTCGATGTGGCTGTACTTCGGTTTGCCCTGGGCGGCCGAGAGTTTCTGGTAGAAGTCCACCAGCGGCTTGGTCTGGGAATGGTAGACCGACAGGCGATGACGCACGGTCTCTTCGGTGTCGTCCTTACGCTGCACCAGGTCTTCGCCGGTGACATCGTCCTTGCCCGCGACTTTCGGCGGGTTGTAGACGATGTGGTAGACGCGGCCCGAGGCCTCGTGAACACGACGACCGGCAATACGCTGCACGATCTCTTCGTCTTCAACGGCGATTTCCACCACGTTGTCCAGCTCGACGCCGGCCTTCACCAGGGCTTCAGCCTGGGGAATGGTGCGCGGGAAGCCATCGAACAGGAAACCGTTCTTGCAGTCGTCCTGGCTGATGCGTTCCTTGACCAGGTTGATGATCAGGTCATCGGAGACCAGGCCGCCGCTGTCCATCACGCTCTTGGCGATCAGGCCCAGCTCGGTGCCGGCCTTGACGGCCGCACGCAGCATGTCGCCGGTGGAGATTTGTGGAATGCCGAATTTTTCAGTGATGAACTTTGCCTGAGTACCTTTACCGGCCCCGGGAGCTCCCAGCAGAATGACGCGCATCGATGTGCTCCTCAATTTTTTATAGAGATGACGCTCGGATTCGCCGCGTGGGGCCAATCTCGGAAATTTTGGGTCCAGGCCGCACAAACGGCCAAAGGCTGATCAAGATACACAGCAGGCCCAAACCACACAAGCCGCCGAAAGTAGGAGAAACCCGCGCCGCGCTGGCTTTATAGGCAGGTACAACCCTGACAGCAAAACGCCGGTCGCCAATTTTACGGCGACCGGCGCGGGGTATCTGCAAGCTATTGAGAACACGCCATAAATGTCAGCCGGTGTTGCGCAAACCAGCGGCAATACCGGCCACAGACACCAGCAGCGCCTGTTCCAGAGGGCTGTCCTGTGCCGCTTCCTGTTGCCGCGATCGGGCCAGCAATTCGGCCTGCAGCAGGTGCAACGGGTCCAGGTAGGTGTTGCGCAGGCGGATGAACTCAAGCGTATCGGGGCTGTGGGCCAGCAGCTGAGACTGGCCAGTCAGGCCAAGCACCACACTGCACGCCTGCGACAATAGGTCGCGTAAGTGCGCACCCAATGGCAGCAGATCGGGCTGCACCAATCGCTCGTCATACAGCCGGGCGATATCGGCGTCGGCCTTGGCCAGCACCATTTCCAGCATATCGATGCGGGTACGAAAGAACGGCCACTGCTCGCGCATCTGCCCCAGCAACTCGCCTTCGCCACGCTCCAGGGCATTGTTCAACGCCGCTTCCCAGCCGAGCCAGGCGGGCAGCATCAGGCGAGTCTGGGTCCAGCCGAAGATCCACGGGATCGCCCGCAGGCTTTCAATGCCACCAGCCCGGCGCTTGGCCGGACGACTGCCCAGGGGCAAGCGACCCAGTTCCTGCTCCGGGGTCGACTGGCGGAAATACTCGACGAACTGCGGATTTTCCCGCACCACGGCGCGGTAAGCGCTGACACCGTCGGCGGCCAATTCGTCCATCAAGTGGCGCCAGGCCGGTTCCGGTGGTGGCGGTGGCAGCAAGGTTGCCTCCAGCACCGCCGCCAGGTACAGGTTGAGGTTTTGCTCGGCGATGTCCGGCAGGCCGAACTTGAAGCGGATCATCTCGCCCTGCTCAGTGGTACGGAAACGCCCCGCCACCGACCCAGGAGGCTGCGACAGAATCGCCGCGTGAGCCGGGCCGCCGCCACGGCCAACGGTGCCGCCGCGACCGTGGAACAGCAGCAGTTCGACTTGTTGTTCGCGGCAGATTTCCACCAGCCGTTCCTGGGCCCGGTATTGCGCCCAGGCGGCGGCGGTAGTGCCCGCGTCCTTGGCCGAATCCGAGTAGCCGATCATTACTTCCTGCGGGCCTTGCAGACGGGCGCGATAACTCGGCAACAGCAGCAGTTTTTCGATCACCGGGCCTGCGTTGTCCAGGTCAGCCAGGGTCTCGAACAACGGCACCACACGCATCGGCCGTTGTACGCCGGACTCCTTGAGCAGCAGTTGCACGGCCAACACGTCCGACGCGGCGCCGGCCATGGAGATGACGTAGGAACCCAGGGACGCAGCCGGTGCGGCAGCGATTTCCTTACAGGTGTTCAGCACTTCGGCGGTGTCTGCCGAGGGTTTGAAGTAACCCGGCAACAAGGGGCGACGGTTGGCCAGTTCCTTCATCAGGAAACTGATGCGCGCCTCTTCGTCCCAATCCTCGTAACGGCCGAGGCCCAAGTAATCCGTGATTTCGGTCATGGCCGCGCAGTGGCGGGTGGAATCCTGACGTACGTCGAGGCGCACCAGGAACAAGCCAAACGTCACAGCCCGACGCAGGCAATCCAGCAGCGGGCCGTCGGCAATCACGCCCATGCCGCAGCTATGCAGCGACTCGTAGCACAGTTGCAAAGGCTCGAGCAGGTCGCGGTTATTTTGCAGCACATCGGCGGGCGCCGGCGTGGTGCTGGTCAACGAGGTGTGGGCCCATTGGCGTGTGGCGCGCAGCCGCTCACGCAATTGCTTGAGCAACGCCCGGTAAGGTTCGACGCTGTCACCCACCTTGGCCTGCAATGCCGGGCTGGCCTGTTGCATCGACAGTTCGGAGGCGAGGTGGTCGATGTCGCGCAAGTACAGGTCAGCCGCCATCCAGCGCGCCAGCAACAGCACTTCGCGGGTGACCGGGGCGGTGACGTTGGGGTTGCCGTCGCGGTCGCCGCCCATCCAGGAAGCGAAGCGAATCGGCGCGGCCTCCAGAGGCAGGCGCAGGCCGGTAGCCGCGTGCAAGGCGTGATCGGCCTTGCGCAAATAATTCGGGATGGCGTGCCACAACGAATGCTCGATCACCGCAAAGCCCCACTTGGCTTCGTCTACCGGCGTGGGCCGGGTGCGGCGAATTTCTTCGGTGTGCCAGGCTTCGGCGATCAGGCGTTGCAGGCGATTGCGGATCTGCTCGCGCTCGGCGGTGGTGAGGTCGCGGTGATCCTGCAGGGCCAGTTGTGCGGCGATGGCGTCGTATTTCTGGATCAGGGTGCGGCGGGCGACTTCGGTGGGGTGAGCGGTGAGCACCAGTTCGATTTCCAGCCGGCCCAACTGGCGCGCCAGGGATTCGCTGCTGTGGCCTTCACTCTGCAGGCGCGCCAGCAGTTCCGGCAGCACCCGCGACTCGAACGGCGCCGGGGTTGATTCATCACGGCGGTGGATCAACTGATACTGCTCGGCGATATTGGCCAGGTTGAGAAACTGGTTGAAGGCCCGCGCCACCGGCAGCAGTTCGTCTTCCTTGAGTTGATTGAGGCTGGCGCTCAGCTCTTCGCCGGCGACCTGCTCCGAGGCTGCGCCACGGCGGTCGGCCTTGGCGCCTTTGCGGATCTGCTCGATCTTGTCGAGGAATTCATCGCCGTACTGTTCTCGAATCGTGTTGCCCAACAGTTCACCCAGCAGGTGAACATCCTCACGCAAACGTGCATCGATATCGCTCATCAGCCAATCTCCAGCAGAAAATCCGGGACGCTTTGATCTTCAAGAGTGCCGCCCACGGCGACGTCTTACAAGGAACTTTAAACCTTGTGAGTTGCAGCTAGTCTCAACAGTAAGCCGCAGCGTTATCCGCGCTGGCCGGCTGGTCACTCATCATCGCCCGCGTACCGTGGGCTCCATTGAGGTTGCCATGAAAATCCGAGAACTGGCCCAGCATTGGGAAGAAAACGCCAAGGGTCGCCTGACCAAAACCGAATACGCCATCCATCTGGACGTGGAAGCCGCCGCCAGGCTGGCGGCGATCTCCGAGATGTACCCCAAACGCCATACCGAAGAACTGCTCGGCGAGTTGATTGGCGCAGCCCTCGAAGAGCTGGAAGCGAGCTTTCCCTATATCAAGGGCAAGCAGGTGATTGCCACCGATGAGGAAGGCGATCCGCTGTATGAGGATGTCGGCCCAACCCCACGGTTTCTCAGCCTGTCACGGCGTTACCTGCACGATTTGTCAGCTCAGTCCGACAAGCAGAAACACTAGTAAACCTGCGCCTCAAACCCCTTGACCTCCCGTATTCAGGGCCTCCCACAGGCCCTGGATACCGCTGCGCCATGCAAAAGTTCCAACTTTTAAACGCTGACCGTTCAGTCAAATATTTTTTTAGGCAAATCGCCATCTTCGCTGAACTATTCAAAAAAGCCTCCGGTCACAGCCAGTAAGCCATCACTTGGAACAGCCGTTTGAATAGGCGTCCTGAGCTAACCGCCGGGCCCCGCAGACACTGCAAGCCGGAGATGGATTTGATGTTTTTCAGGAGTTACCTAATGGAGTTGAAGACGATGAAGACCAGCACTGCCAAAACCTCGTTTAACCACCTGCGCGGGCTTAAATTGGCCGCGCTGGCAATCGGCACCAGCTTCGTACTGGCTGGCTGCGCCGGCAACCCGCCGACCGAGCAATACGCTGTGACCCAATCTGCGGTGAACAGCGCTGTCAGCGCCGGCGGTACCGAGTTCGCAGCCGTGGAGATGAAGTCTGCCCAGGACAAACTGAAGCAAGCTGAAATCGCCATGCACGACAAGAACTACGACGAAGCCCGTCGCCTGGCCGAACAGTCCGAGTGGGACGCTCGCGTAGCAGAGCGTAAAGCCCAGGCTGCCAAGGCCGAACAGGCTGTGAAGGATTCCCAGAAAGCTGTTCAGGAGCTGCGTCAGGAAGGCATGCGCCCGGCTGTGATCCAGCCGCAACAATAAGCCGCCGCCCCTGATTGCATTGCACCCGAAACCGAATTGAAAGGACGACACGACTATGCGTAAACAATTGATGATCCCTGCCCTGCTGGCGATGAGCGTTGCTCTGGCGGCTTGCTCCACCCCGCCGAACCAGAACCTGGAAAATGCTCGGACCAACTTCTCGGCCCTGCAAGCCAACCCGCAAGCCACCAAGGTAGCGGCGCTGGAAACCAAAGACGCCAGCGACTGGCTGGACAAGGCTGACAAGGCCTACCGCGACAAGGAAGACCAGAAGAAGGTCGACCAACTGGCCTACCTGACCAACCAGCGCGTTGAAGTGGCCAAGGACACCATCGTCCTGCGTGAGTCCGAAGCCAAGCTGAAAAACGCCGGTGACGAACGTGCCCGCGCCCTGCTGCAGGCCCGTGACGCGCAGATCAAGCAACTGCAAGACAGCTTGAACGCCAAGCAGACTGATCGCGGCACGCTGGTGACCTTTGGTGACGTGCTGTTCGCCACCAACAAGTCGGACCTCAAGTCCAGCGGCCTGGTGAACATCACCAAGCTGGCGCAGTTCCTGCGCGATAACCCGGACCGTAAAGTGATCGTCGAAGGCTACACCGACAGCACCGGTTCCGACTCGTACAACCAGAGCCTGTCCGAGCGCCGCGCCGCTTCCGTACAGCGCGCACTGGCCAACCAGGGTGTGGATATCTCGCGCATCGTGACCCAGGGCTATGGCAAGGAATACCCGGTTGCCGATAACGGCAGCGTTTCGGGCCGCGCCATGAACCGCCGCGTTGAAGTGACCATCTCCAACGACAACCAGCCGGTCAAGCCACGTTCTTCGATGGCCAACTGATCGATTGATGCTGGAAAAAAAACCCACGTTACTGTGGGTTTTTTTTCGGGTCGTCGAACCGCACAGGTCGGTTGGGATCCTCGGCTGGTAGCTCTATCTTCCCGCCGTAGCCATGTTCCGACAGCTTGTCGAGCAAGTGCTTGAGCTTATGATCCTCGGCGTCGAGCATTTCCAGCTTCTCGTGCCCCCTGAGCATGTTCACCATGTTGCTTATTGCAGCAATATCTATCGCCACCTTCTCGCCCCGACTCGTGTAAATCACATCGCTTCTGTGGTGCGTTACGCAATACGGTTCCAGATATTTCCATCATCAACTACAACTGCACCGGAGGGCCCAGCCCGCACACCACGCCGCCCGCTCCGTCGCTGAATGATCGTTTGAGGCCGCATGAAAAATCCCGCCAAATGGCGGGATTCTTTTATTTGCAGGCCAGGAATCAAGAGGTCCCAGTGCGCTTCAAGAGCATCGGGTCAGTAGCTTACTTGCGCCGAGTTATCCTGCTCCTGCCCTTTGAGTTGGGCCAGCTCCGCCTCGAGCCTCTTGAGCCTTTCCTCAAGGCTTTCTTCGCCCTGCGCGCCCTGTGCACCACCGCCTCCTTGGGCGATCTGGTTCTTCAACTTCTGAATATCTTGTTCCAATTGCTGAAGTCGCGAATCACCTCCCCCCGCACCGGCAGTGAATGGGGAAGACGAGTTGTTTACGCGAGGAATGTCCATTCAAGTGACTCCAAATTAAGTATCCGAGATAACCGATCCAGCGCTGCTGGCCAGTACGGAATCTGTGGCAATCCACTTAAAATGGTTCCAGACCTTTCCCACTTGACTCGCGCTACTGCTCCAATTGCGGCGTTTCCTGCCCCATGCAACGCACTGCCTGCTTCTTGCTGTTGACCAGTACGCCGGTCAGCCCTTTCTGTTCGGTATCAAACAGCACCAGTACGCCATCAACGCATTGCGCCACCTGGGCGGCCGGGGTCAGGGAGATTTTGTAATCCTCGCCCGGCACGGTCTTGAGCATGGTGAAGTCGCTGAGCAGCAACGCATCCTCGGGCTTGGCGAAGTGCAAATAGCCGTAGTACCACAGGCAGCCAACGGTACCGATGATGGTGCCGATGCCGGTGAGGATCAGGGGGATCATGTTGCGTTCTTCGCTCATTGCGGGTTCTCTGCGTTGGAATTCGGGGCCGCCGGGTAATTGGGGATTTCCCCCAGGCGGCGCAGCCCGTTGAAATGCTGGGGGTCGTCCAGGTAGCGCAGCATCACGGTTTGCCAGGTCTTGTCGGCAAAGGTTTGCACGTGGCCACCCCGGGTCAGTTGCAGCACCCGCGGTGGCGGCGCAGCCTGATACAGGCGAATGCCGTTGGAGAGCGGCACGATCGGGTCATCCAGGCTATGGAATAACAATTTCGGCACGCCGGTCAGCCGGGGCATGGCGTTGATCGCACTGTCGCCGTCCGGCACCAGCCACGACAACGGCACCTGGAACGGCCATGTTAGCCAGGAGGTGCTGAGGGCGAATTGTCCTACGTCACGATAACTGGCCGGCACACCGTCCAGTACCAGCGCCTTGAGCTGCGGCTGACGTTCGGGATGTTCCGCCAGGTAGTGCACCACTAGCGCGCCGCCCAGGCTTTGGCCGAGCACGATCAGTGGCTGGCCCTGGGTTTCGGGGGCGTTGTCGATCCACTTGAAAGCGGCGTCGATGTCCTGGTAAACCGCCGGCAGCGAAGGTTCGCCTTCGGACAGCCCGTAGCCGCGATAGTCCACCAACAGCACTTGATAGCCCTGCTCCGGCAGCCACCAGCTGCCGCCGAGGTGCCAGGCGAGATTGCCGCCATTGCCGTGCAGGTGCAGCACCGTGCCCTTGAGCGGCACGCCGGCCTTGGCCGGCAGCCACCAGGCGTGGAGCTTCAGGCCATCGGCGGTGGTCAATGTGACGTCACGGTATTGCAGGCGAGCCTTTTCCGGGGTGAACGGCATGCCGCGCTCCGGATAGAACAATAAGGAGCTGCAGCCGTTAAGGGTCAGTAGCAGGCAAAGAATGCCGAGGATTCTCATCCGTTGAAGCCTCGTGAATGGGTTGGGAACGATCCTGAAGACCTATGGAGATCAAAGGTGGAGCGGGCTTGCTCGCGAATGCGGTGATTCAGTAACCACATCTGTTGCTGATACACCGCATTCGCGAGCAAGCCCGCTCCCACATTTTGACTGAGTTCCTTCAGAGATATCGTTAAAGGATATTGGAGTAATCCGCCTCGATCCGGTCCAGGCTCAAATGGTTGAGGAAGTTGGAGAAACACATCCACGCCGCCAACGCATTCATGTCGCGGAACTGATCCGGCAGGTATTTGGGTGGCACCACCAGGCCTTCGTCCACCAGTTGGCGCAGGGTACGCATGTCTTCCAGGGTGGTCTTGCCGCAGAACAACAACGGCACTTGCTCCAGCTTGCCTTTGCGCACGGCCAACTGAATGTAGTTGTAAACCATGATAAAGCCCTTGAGGTAGGACAAATCCTTGGTAAACGGCAGACCCGTAGGCGTCGACCCACGGAAAACCCGGCTCGCGTTGCCGTAGCTTTCCGCCATCTCAAAGCCCTGCTCACGGAAGAACTCGAACACCTGCAGGAAGTCGGCTCCCTGCTCCACCATATGAATGGCGCGAGTGCGGTTGGTCAGCTTGCGCAGGCGGCTGGGGTAGGAGGCGAAGGTGATGATTTCCATCAGGATCGCCAGGCCTTCCTGGGTCACGGTCGACGAGGGCGGGCCCTTGGACAGGAAGGTGCAGATCGGCTGGTTTTGCCCATTGAGGGTGGTGCCCACGTGCACCAGGCCTTCATGGACCTCCAGGGCGCGCACGTCGCGGTCGTTGAACATCGCGTCGGCGCGGATCTTGATGTAGTCGGCACCTGCCGCCGCATCCGCCACGATACCGTCGGACTCGAACACCCGGATGGTTTCCTCGGCCTCGCCGAATACCTTGTTCAGGCGGCTCTGCAGCAGGTTGACGGCGTCCTTGGCGGTCAGGGTCTTGGCTTCGTCCTTGAGGTCGCCACGGCCATCGATATTGTTCAGGTAGTCCGACATCATCAGGCCGAGGTCGGCCAGGGTCGGGTCACCGGCATGGAACGCATCGGAAGCGGCGCCATACAGCTCCTGGGAGATCAGGCCGAAATCCTCGGTGCCCCGCGCTTCGAGCATGCGCACCACCATGCGGTATTCCTTGCACATGCGCCGCATGATCTGCCCGACCGGGTTGAACTGGCCAAGCTGGCGGGTGATGTCGCGCTCGATGTTCTGGAACTCCAGCTTCACCGCGCTGGAATCGAACGACAGCGGCCGGGCCAGGTAGTAGTCGCGGTCCACCGCCGGCATTTCCTTGCCCTTGGCCTTGAGGAATCCCTGGCGAATATTCTCGTCCCACTTCACGGCGTCGAGGACGCGAATCGGTGTTTGCGCCAGCACAATGCGATCGGACAAGGCGCGTATCGTCTGCTGGTAATCGTCCACCCGGTACTTCCTCTTTAAACGTTATTTGCCTGCACGCTGGTAGCGCACGGCTTCGACGAACACATCGGCATTGGCCGGATCATCCAGGTACGCAAATACCCGGGCCATGGAACTGTCAATCAACACACCGGCACCCTCGACGGTTTCGACGGTGCTGCCACTCAGGACCTTCTGGCCGACCGCCTGGTGGACCTGATCCAGGTCGAGGTTGTAGATCACCAGCTCGTGCTCATCATTCAATTCGAACCCGGCGAGGATGTAATGCCCGCCGAACCTGGCCGGCAATGGCGCCGACAGATACCAGCGGCTGCCATGCCGGGAAACCGTGAACAGGTACTCATCCCGCTGGCCCGGCTTGGCCTTAGGGTAGCTCACGGCTTTGTAGCGGTGCTCACCGACGCGGCTGATTTGCAGGTTGAGCGGCTCACCCCAGGCGTTTTTGCTGGCCCATTTGCCAAGCAGACCATCAGGCGCCGCCTCGCTGGCGGGCAACGGGTCCTTGAAGGTCACCAGGCAACCGCTGAGCAACAGGAACGACAAGGCGATCACGACGACGCGCCAGGCTTTCATTGGACAATCCCCTGTGTCAGACCGAAGCCAACACCAAATGCATGTAACGCTTGAGGATCTCAAGCATTTCTTCGCTGGTCAGAGGCTCTGCGCCGCCCAGCAGGCCCTGATATTCCATCCGACCGATAATCGCCGTCAACACTTTGGCATCCTGTTGCGGCTCGCGGGAACCCAATACCTGGAAAAACTGGCAAGTGCCCTGCAGCAGGATTTGCTGGTGGGAGCGCACCAGCTCGGCCAGGCGCGGGTTCAGCAGCGCTTCCTGGCGAAACGCCTGCTCGGCCATCAGGTGCTCACGGCGGTTGAGCAATTGGCGTTGCACGTAATCGGCGGTCAGGCGCGCGATGTCATCCGCCAGTTGCGAGCGCGACTGCGGGCTGCCGTCGCCATAAGCCACCATCTCGCGCAGCAGGCCTTCGTTACGCACCCACAACTTGCCCATGAACGCGGCGCTGCGCTCCACATATTGGGCGAAGGTGTCGGTGAGCAGGTCGTCGATGTCCTTGAAGTAATAGGTGGTGGCCGACAACGGCACACCGGCTTCCGCCGCCACCGCACGGTGACGCACGGCACGCACGCCTTCGCGTACCACGATGCGCATCGCTGCATCGAGAATGTCCTGCCTGCGCTGCTCACTGCCCCGGCGACTGGCCTTGCGGCCCTGGTACTGAACACTTTCAGCCACGGCAGCGGCAATGCCGGCGGCACCCTTTTGAGCCATTACGCGGTTCACGACGGATCTTCCTCCACAGTGTGACGCGGAGCGTCACGGGCTGCGTTCCCACGCGGAGCGTGGGAACGATCACCTGGCGCTGTTTACTTGACGCTTATAAACGCCACATAAAAAAGCCGCCTTATAAAAGGCGGCTTCGGATTTCGCTACGGTTACGCTTGTGGCCGCATGTGCGGGAACAAGATCACGTCACGGATCGACGGCGAGTTGGTCAACAACATCACCAACCGGTCGATGCCGATACCTTCACCGGCGGTAGGCGGCATGCCGTATTCCAGGGCGCGTACGAAGTCGGCGTCGTAGTGCATCGCCTCGTCGTCGCCAGCGTCCTTGTCGGCCACCTGGGCCATGAAGCGCTCGGCCTGGTCTTCGGCATCGTTCAGCTCGGAGTAGGCGTTGGCGATTTCACGGCCGCCGATGAACAGCTCGAAACGGTCGGTGACGTTCGGGTTGTCATCGTTGCGACGGGCCAGCGGCGACACTTCGAACGGGTACTGGGTAATGAAGTGCGGCTGCTCCAGCTTGTGCTCCACCAGCTCTTCGAAAATCATCACCTGCAATTTGCCCAGGCCTTCGAAGCCCAGCACCTTGGCGCCGGCTTTCTTGGCGATGGCGCGGGCCTTGTCGATGTCGTTCAGGTCATCGGCGGTCAGCTCAGGGTTGTACTTGAGGATCGAGTCGAACACCGACAGGCGCACGAACGGCTCGCCGAAGTGGAACACCTTGTCGCCGTATGGCACGTCGGTGGTGCCCAGGACCAGTTGCGCCAGTTCGCGGAACAGTTCCTCGGTCAGGTCCATGTTGTCTTCGTAGTCGGCGTAGGCCTGGTAGAACTCCAACATGGTGAATTCAGGGTTGTGACGAGTCGAAACGCCTTCGTTACGGAAGTTGCGGTTGATCTCGAACACTTTTTCGAAGCCGCCAACAACAAGCCGCTTGAGGTACAGCTCAGGCGCAATACGCAGGAACATTTCCATGTCCAGCGCGTTGTGGTGGGTTTCGAATGGCTTGGCTGCGGCACCACCCGGGATGGTTTGCAGCATCGGCGTTTCAACTTCGAGGAAGTCGCGCTTCATCAGGAAGCTGCGGATGTGCGCAATAACCTGCGAACGCACGCGGAAGGTCTGGCGCACTTCTTCGTTGACGATCAGGTCAACGTAGCGCTGGCGATAGCGCTGCTCGGTGTCGGTCAGGCCGTGGTGCTTGTCCGGCAGCGGGCGCAGGGATTTGGTCAGCAGGCGCACGCTGGTCATTTCAACGTACAGGTCACCCTTGCCGGAACGGGCCAGGGTGCCTTCGGCGGCAATGATGTCGCCCATGTCCCAGGTTTTCACCGAGGCCAGGGTTTCTTCGGACAGGGTTTTACGGTTGACGTAGACCTGGATGCGACCGGTCATGTCCTGGATCACCATGAACGAGCCACGGTTGAGCATGATGCGACCGGCAACCTTGACCGGGATTGCAGCCTCTGCCAGCTCTTCCTTGGTCTTGTCCGCGTACTGTTTCTGCAAGGCATCGCAGTAGTTTTCGCGGCGGAAGTCGTTCGGGAAGGCATTGCCCTTGGCGCGCTCGGCAGCAAGCTTTTCCTTGCGCAGGGCGATCAGGGAGTTTTCTTCCTGTTGCAGGGCTTGCGGGTCGAGTTGTTGGTCGCTCATGTCTTTAAATTTTCCATCAGGTTCGTTGTCCCCGGCCTGCGGCCGGGGATCGCCGGCAAGCCGGCTCCTACAAAGGAGTTACAGGCCAGATTTCAGGCTGGCTTCCAGGTATTCGTCGATATCACCGTCGAGCACCTTGTCGCAGTCGCTGCGTTCAATGTTGGTACGCAGATCCTTGATCCGCGACGCGTCGAGCACATACGAGCGGATCTGGTGACCCCAGCCGATATCCGACTTGGTGTCTTCCAGCGCCTGGGACGCGGCGTTGCGTTTCTGCATTTCCTGCTCGTACAACTTGGCCCGCAGCATTTTCATGGCGGTGTCCTTGTTCGCGTGCTGGGAACGTTCGTTCTGGCAGCTCACCACGGTATTGGTCGGTACGTGGGTAATACGTACGGCCGAGTCGGTGGTGTTTACGTGCTGGCCACCGGCACCGGAGGAACGGTAGGTGTCGATCCGCAGGTCTGCCGGGTTGATCTCGATTTCCACCTTGTCGTCGATCTCTGGCGAGACGAAAACGGCGGAGAACGAAGTGTGGCGACGGTTACCGGAGTCGAACGGGCTCTTGCGCACCAGGCGGTGTACACCGATCTCGGTCCGCAGCCAGCCAAAGGCGTATTCGCCCTTGATGTGCACGGTCGCGCCCTTGATGCCGGCGACTTCACCGGCCGACAGTTCCATGATGGTCGCGTCGAAACCGCGTTTGTCGGCCCAGCGCAGGTACATGCGCAACAGGATGTTGGCCCAGTCCTGGGCTTCGGTGCCGCCGGAACCGGCCTGGATGTCCAGGTAGGCGTTGTTCGGGTCCATTTCATGGCTGAACATGCGGCGGAATTCGAGTTTGGCGAGGTTTTCCTCGAGACGGGCCAGCTCGGCGACGACATCGCCCACTGCGCCTTCGTCGTTTTCTTCGACGGCCATGTCCAGCAGGTCGCGGCAATCGCCCAGACCGGTGTTCAATTCGTCGAGGGTGTCGACGATCTGCGCCAGCGCAGCGCGCTCGCGGCCCAGTTCCTGGGCGTATTCAGGTTTGTTCCAGACAGCCGGATCTTCAAGCTCGCGATTGACTTCGGTCAGACGCTCATGCTTTTGATCGTAGTCAAAGATACCCCCGAATAGTTTCGGAGCGCTCGGACAGGTCCTTGATGGTGTTAAGGATCGGGTTGATTTCCATGGCGGGCAGCACTCGTTGGCGAACTTTTGAAAGCCGACGAGTATAACGACAAACGGCTGATAACGGCAGTCCGCTTGGCCGAAAAGGCGGGGATATGCACCATCCAGACAGCGATGAAGATCAAATGTGGGAGCGGGCTTGCTCGCGAATGCGGTGGTTCAGTCGCCAGATGCATTGACTGACACACCGCATTCGCGAGCAAGCCCGCTCCCACATTAGGTCTGCGACATCCCGCAGACCGTATTCCCTACTCGATCCCCACCTGATTGCGCCCATTGTGCTTGGCCAGGTACAGGCCCTTGTCCGCCGCCGAGATCAATTGCCGGCAATCGGTACCCTGCACCGGGGTCATGGTCGCCAAGCCAATACTGATGGTCAGGCTCGCCCCTTCTGCCGGGGCAATGTGCGGGATTTTCAGGCTCGCCACCGCCTGGCGCAGCTTCTCGGCCACCAGCCGCGCACCGCCCGGCGAGGTATTGGGCAGCACCAGGGCAAACTCTTCACCGCCATAACGCGCCGGCAAATCCGAAGGACGGCTGCTGGCATCACGAATGGTCGCCGCCACCTTGCGCAACGCCTCGTCGCCTTCCAGGTGGCCGAAACTGTCGTTGTAGGTCTTGAAGAAGTCCACGTCGATCATCAGCAGCGACAGTTGGGTCTGGTCACGCATGGCGCGGCGCCATTCCAGTTCCAGGTATTCGTCGAAATGCCGGCGATTGGACAGCCCGGTCAGGCCGTCGGAGTTCATCAGCCGTTGCAGCACCAGGTTGGTGTCCAGCAACTGCTGTTGGCTGACCCGCAGCGCCCGGTAGGCCGCGTCCCGTTGCAACAGGGTCATGTAGGAGCGCGAGTGATAGCGGATGCGCGCCACCAGTTCGATGTTATCGGGCAGCTTGACCAGGTAATCGTTGGCCCCGGCAGCAAACGCCGCGCTCTTGATCAGCGGGTCTTCCTTGGTGGAAAGCACGATGATCGGGATGTTCTGCGTCGCCGGGTGATTGCGGTATTCGCGCACCAGGGTCAGGCCATCGAGACCCGGCATCACCAGGTCCTGCAGGATCACCGTCGGCTTGATACGGATCGCCTGGGCAATGGCCTGGTGCGGATCGGCGCAAAAGTGGAAGTCGATATTGTCTTCATGGGCCAGGCCCCGGCGTACGGCCTCGCCGATCATCGCCTGGTCGTCGACGAGCAGCACCATGGCGGCGTTTTCGTCGGTCTTGAAGTCGTCGAGCTGCAAATCATTCATTTACGGTCACCTGAATTACTACCTGCAGGCCAGGACAGCGTGTGATATCGGTCATTTTGCGAATACCTCCAGCAATCGTGGCGCAATTCTGTCCAATGGGCGAATTTCAACAGCCGCGTCAATCGCCGCTGCCGCTTTGGGCATGCCGTAAACAGCACAGCTTTGCTGGTCCTGCGCGATGGTCAGGTAGCCTTGCTGACGCATCAACTTAAGTCCCTGGGCGCCATCACGCCCCATCCCCGTCAGCAGCACGCCAACGGCATCGCCATTCCAGTAGCTGGCGACGCTCTCGAAAAACACGTCGATGGACGGCCGGTAAATCTCATTCACAGGTTCGGCGGTATAGGCCAGCGTGCCGTTCTTCAGCAGACGAATGTGATGGTTGGTGCCCGCCAGCAACACGACGCCACTTTGGGGCGGCTCGCCTTCCCGGGCCAGGCGCACCGGCAGGCCCGAGGCACTGCTCAGCCATTCGGCCATGCCGGCGGCGAACACTTGGTCCACATGCTGCACCAGCACAATGGCCGGCGAGAAGTCCCGGGGCAAGCCCTTGAGCAGGGATTCCAGGGCAGCCGGGCCGCCTGCGGACGAACCGATGGCCACCAGGCTCTGGCGTTTGCCCGTGGCCCGCTGGGGCGCAGGCTCGGCCCGCACGCGGCTGCCACGCTGGCCAATCAGCCAGCCGATATTGAGGATCTTGCGCAACAGCGGTGCCGCGGCGTCCTTCGGATTGCCCACGCCCAGTGCAGGGGTGTCAACCACGTCCAGGGCGCCATGGCCCATGGCTTCGAATACACGGCTGACGTTGGCCTGGCGGTCGACGGTGACAATCAGGATCGCACAAGGCGTCTCGGCCATGATCTGCCGGGTGGCCTCCACACCGTCCATCACCGGCATGATCAGGTCCATCAGAATCAGGTCGGGCGTGAACTCGGCGCAACGCTGCACTGCTTCCAGGCCGTTGCCCGCAACCCACACCACTTCGTGGGCCGGCTCTAGGCTCAACGCCCGGCGCAAGGCCTCCACGGCCATGGGCATGTCATTGACGATCGCAATCCTCATGCCCGTGCTCCTCCAATCAGCTCCACCACCGCGTCCAACAGCGCATCGTCATGGAAGCTGGCCTTGGCTAGATAATAGTCGGCGCCGGCGTCCAGTCCACGGCGACGGTCTTCTTCCCGATCCTTGTAGGAAACAACCATCACCGGCAGGGATTGCAGGCGAGTATCACGGCGCAAGAGTGTGACCAATTCAATACCGTCCATGCGAGGCATATCAATGTCCGTGATCAGCAGGTCGAAGTCTTCGGAGCGCAGCGCGTTCCAGCCATCCATGCCATCGACCGCCACGGCCACTTCATAACCGCGATTAAGTAACAATTTGCGTTGCAGCTCACGCACGGTCAGCGAGTCATCCACCACCAGAATACGCTTGCGCGGTGCTTCGAGGGTTTGCTGGGTGCGTCGGGCGATGCGCTCCAGACGACCGGTATTCAGCAGTTTGTCCACCGATCGCAGCATGTCTTCGACGTCGACGATCAGCACCACCGAACCGTCATCGAGCAACGCTCCGGCGGAGATGTCCTGGACCTTGCCCAACCGGTCGTCCAGGGGCAATACCACCAGCGTGCGCTCGCCGATAAAACGCTCCACGGCAATCCCGTAGACCGCATCGCGCTCGCGGATCACCACGACCTTCAGGGTTTCCTGACTGCCCTGCCCCGGCGGGCGCTGCAGCAACTGGCTGGCGGCGACCAGGCCGACATGCCGGCCTTCGTGCCAGAAATGCTGGCGGCCTTCCAGTTGCACGATGTCGTCGGGCGCAAGATCGCACATGCGCTCGATGTGGGCCAGCGGGAAGGCGTAGGCCTCTTCGCCAACTTCCACCACCAGGCTGCGCACTACCGACAGGGTCAACGGCACCTCCAGGTGGAAGCGACTGCCCTGCCCCGCCGTCTGCTCCAGCACCACCGCGCCGCGCAACTGGCGCACCATATGCTGCACCGCATCCAGGCCGACCCCGCGCCCCGAGACCTCGGTGACCTTGTCCCGCAGGCTGAACCCCGGCAGGAACAGGAACGTGAGCAGTTCCTCTTCGCTCAGGCGCAGGGCGGTTTCCACCGGCGACAAATGCCGGTCGACGATGGTGCCGCGCAGGCGCTCCAGGTCGACACCGTTACCGTCGTCGCTCAACTCCAGCACCAGCAAGCCGGCCTGGTGAGACGCCCGCAGGCGGATCAGGCCTTCAGCCGGTTTGCCCGCCAGCAGGCGTTGCTCGGGCATTTCAATGCCGTGGTCCACAGCATTGCGCAGTAAATGGGTCAGCGGCGCTTCGAGCTTTTCCAGCACATCGCGGTCGACCTGGGTTTTCTCGCCTTCGATTTCCAGGCGCACCTGTTTACCGAGGCTGCGGCCCAGGTCACGCACCATGCGCACCTGCCCGGCCAGCACGTCGGCAAACGGCCGCATGCGGCACGCCAGCGCCGTGTCGTACAAGACTTGGGCGCGTTGCCCGGCCTGCCAGCCGAACTCGTCGATTTCGGCGGTTTTTTCCGCGAGCAGCGCCTGGGCTTCGCTCAACAGGCGGCGGGTGTCGGCCAGGGCTTCCTGGGCTTCCAGGCTCAGGTCGACGGTCTTGAGGTGGCCGTCGAGGTTTTCCAGGGCGCGGGCACTGTTGCTCTGGATGCGCTTGAGGCGTTGCAAGCTGGCGAGGTAAGGCTTGAGCCGCTGGGTTTCCACCAGGGACTTGCTGGACAGGTCCAACAGGCTGTTCAAGCGTTCGGCGGTCACCCGCAACACCCGCTCTCCGCCTTCGGTCATGCGCTTATTTTGGCGTGGCAGTTCGGCACTGACCGGCGGCGCGGGTTCGGGCTCCGGCGGCAGGGTCAGCAGCGCTTCCATCGACAATTCAGGTTCTGGCGCGGGTGTGGGCGGCGGCGCAGGCTTTGGCGCAGTGGGCGGCGCGACTTTCTGCGACGGATCGAGCAACCGCTCCATCAATGCCACATAGGACTCGATGTCCGCCGGGCCCACGGTGTTGCCCGGCGTGGCAATGCGCATCAACAAATCGGTGCCTTGCAGCAGTGCGTCGATATGTTCCGGCAGCAGGTACAAGCGGCTTTCCTGGGCGCTGACCAGGCAATCCTCCATCACGTGGGCCACGCTGACCCCCGCGTCCACCCCGACAATCCGCGCCGCGCCCTTCAGGGAATGGGCGGCGCGCATGCAGGCTTCGAGCTGGTCGGCCTGGGTCGGGTTGCGCTCCAGGGCCAGCAGGCCGGCGCTGAGCACCTGGGTCTGGGCGTCGGCTTCCAGGCTGAACAGCTCCAGCAGCGAGGCATCGCGCATCTGGTCGGGGGTCATGTGAGGCTCCGGGTCACGGCAGACAACAATTGCGCCTCGTCCAGCCAGCGCAGGCTGCGGCCTTTCCACTGCAACACCCCTTGGGTATAGCGGGCGCTGGCCTGGGTGCCGGAGGCAGACGCCGCGTTCAAGGTGCGTTCATCAATGGCATGGATACCGTCCACTTCGTCCACCGGCACCACCACCGGGCCGTCCTGCGCCGCGATGATCAGCATGCGCCGCATGATTCGTGCGCCACTGGGGCCGCTGCCGGTGCTGTCCAGCCCCAGCAATTCCACCAGGGACAGGCACGCCACCAGTGCGCCACGCACGTTGGCCACGCCCAGCAAGGCGCGGGAACGCTGATGGGGCAAGGAATGGATCGGCTGCAACGGCGCCACTTCCACCAGGCAGCGAGTGGCGATGCCCAGCCATTCTTCGCCGAGGCGGAACATCAGCAGCGAACGGGTGAGGACATCACCCTCGACTTCCGGCGTCGCGACGGGGCGGTGATCGTCCTGCTGCAAGGCATAACGGTCGAGCAGGCGCGTGGCGGCGGCGGAATACACCGAGCAATTGCGACAGTGAATGTGCTCGGCCAGCAGCGGGCAGGACTTGTCACCGTGGATGCCGATGCGGTTCCAGCAGTCATCGATGGCCTGGGTATCGGCCAGGGTCAGGTTCAGGTCGGGATCCAGGGTCATGATTTACGCTCACTGTCAGCTCGCTCGCTGCGCGCGGCACGAGCCTGCAAACGCCGGGCGCCGGCGACATCGCCCTGGGACTCGAGCAACGCGGCCAGGTGCATCAAGGCCTGCGGGTGCTGGGGTTCCAGGTACAAGGCTTTTCTGTAATAACCCTGGGCTTCCAGGGCGCTGCCGGCCACATCGCTGAGCAGGCCCAGCCAATAAAACACCTGGGCCGCCGGCGGATGGCTCTGCAAATAACGCTCGCAGGCAGCACGGGCTTCCAGGCTCTTGCCTTCATTGGCCAGGGTCGCAATCTGACTGAGCAGATCGGCGGCGTCCGACTGCGGGGGCGGCGGCTTGATCGGTACCACTTGGGCACTGACGGTGCTGAACGGCCGGGGCCTGGTCGGGATAGGCGCGGCACTGCGCTGAGGAATCGGCGCGGGCATCGGCACAAATACCGGTTCAGGCGCGGGCTCCGCATGCCGGCTGAAGGCAAACGACTGCGGCACGCCAATCGAACGCATGCCCAGGCGCCCCAGCAGGCTGCCTTCGGCAGGCCCGATAAACAGCACGCCGTCGACGTGGGTCAGGCCCTTGAGCACTTCAAACACCTGCTTCTGGGTCGGCTGGTCGAAGTAGATCAGCAGGTTGCGGCAGAACACAAAATCGTAGGTGGGCTCGTTGGCCAGCAGCGTGGGGTCCAGCAGGTTGCCCACCTGCAGGCGCACTTGTTCGCGTACCCGGTCGGCAATCCGGTAGCCGTCGGTTTGCTCGGTGAAGTGGCGATCGCGGAACTCGAGGTCCTGGCCGCGAAACGAATTCTTGCCGTACACCCCACGGCGGGCGCGCTCCACCGACAGCGGGCTGACGTCCATGCCCTGCACCTTGAACTGATGCGGTGCAAGCCCGGCGTCGAGCAAGGCCATGGCAATCGAATAGGGTTCTTCGCCGGTGGAACACGGCAGGCTGAGGATCCGCAGGGCGCGCATCTGCTTGATTTCGGCCAGGCGGGCGACCGCCAGCCGGCCCAGGGTGGCGAAGGATTCGGGGTAACGGAAAAACCAGGTTTCGGGGACGATCACCGCTTCGATCAGCGCTTGCTGTTCGTCGGTGGAGGCCTGCAATTGCTGCCAGTATTGATCGGCGGTCTGCGCGCTGAGCGCCATGCTGCGCTGGCGTACGGCACGCTCGATGATCGCTTCGCCCACCGAGGCAACGTCCAGGCCAATGCGCTCCTTAAGGAAGTCGAAGAAGCGTTGATCACTGCTCATCAACCCTCCTCGCCCGCGGCAGACAGCAGCGCCTGCACGTCAGCCGTCAGCAGGTCCGCCACGCCGATCCACTGCATCAAGCCACGCTCGTCTTCGCGCACCGGGCCCAGGTAACGTGCCTGGCGGTTGTCCAGGCCGTAGGGCTGGAACTCCGCCGGGTCACAGCGCAGGGTATCGGTGGCCTGTTCGAGGATCAGCCCCAGCCAGCGTGCCGGAGTGAGTGCATCCGGCTGATAATTGACCAACACCAGGCGCGTGCTGGTGCGGGCCTGGGCCGGCGTACCGAAGGTCAAGGCACTGAGATCGATCACCGGCACCAGCGCCCCGCGATGGGCAAAGATCCCGGCGACCCACGCAGGCGCATGGGCAATGGGCTTGAGCGGCAGGCGCGGCAGCACCTCGGCCACTTCCGTGGCCTTGAGGGCATACCGTTCATTACCGATGTGAAACACCAGGAACAGTGCTTTCTTCACTGCCGCAACGGCACCGCGTTTAGCCGCGAGGTCGTTCATCAGACTTTAAAACGCGACACGCCGCTGCGCAGGCCGACGGCGACCTGGCTCAGCTCGTCGATGGCAAAGCTGGCCTGACGCAGGGACTCCACGGTCTGGCTGCTGGCATCGCCCAACTGCACCAGCGCATGGTTGATCTGCTCGGCGCCGGTGGCCTGGGCCTGCATGCCTTCGTTGACCATCAACACCCGTGGCGCCAGGGCCTGCACCTGATGGATGATCTGCGACAGCTGCTCGCCCACCTGCTGCACCTCGAACATGCCACGGCGCACTTCTTCAGAGAACTTGTCCATGCCCATCACCCCGGCCGACACCGCCGACTGGATCTCGCGCACCATCTGCTCGATGTCGTAGGTGGCCACGGCGGTCTGGTCGGCCAGGCGCCGCACTTCGGTGGCCACCACGGCAAACCCGCGACCGTACTCACCGGCCTTCTCGGCCTCGATGGCAGCGTTGAGGGACAACAGGTTGGTCTGGTCGGCGACCTTGACGATGGTCACCACCACCTGGTTGATGTTGCCGGCCTTCTCATTGAGGATCGCCAGCTTGGCGTTCACCAGGTCGGCCGCGCCCATCACCGAGTGCATGGTTTCTTCCATGCGCGCCAGGCCTTGCTGGCCGGAGCCGGCGGCCACCGAGGCCTGGTCGGCGGCGGTGGAGACTTCGGTCATGGTACGGACCAAGTCCTTGGAAGTAGCAGCGATCTCCCGCGAAGTAGCGCCGATCTCGGTGGTCGTCGCGGCGGTTTCAGTGGCCGTGGCCTGTTGTTGCTTGGAAGTCGCGGCAATCTCGGTGACCGAGGTAGTGACCTGTACCGAAGAGCGCTGTGCCTGGGACACCAGGGCGGTGAGCTCGGTCATCATGTCGTTGAAGCCGGTCTCTACTGCGCCGAATTCGTCCTTGCGTTCGAGGTTCAGGCGTTTGCTCAAGTCGCCGGTGCGCATGGTTTCGAGGATGTCGACGATGCGTTTCATCGGCGCCATGATCGCGCGCATCAGCAGCAGGCCGCAGAGGCCGGCGGCGAGGATCGCGAGGATCAGCGAGACGCCCATGCTGATTTTTGCAGCGGACACGGCGTCGTCGATAGCGTTGGTGGCGCGGTCCGCGACGTTTTTGTTTTCGGTGATGATGTCGTTGAGCTTCATGCGGCCTGCGGTCCAGGTCGGGGTCAGCTCTTCGTCGAACACTTTGCGGGCGGCGGCGACGTCATTGCGTTGCAGGTTTTCAGTGACTGCGGCCAAAGCCTTGTTGTAGGCCTGGTGCAGGGCTTCGAACTTATCGAACTCGGCCTGATCCTCAGCGCCGTTGATAGTTGCCTTGTAATTGGCCATTTGCGTGATGATGCGCGCTTCGAAGGACTTGTAGTCGGCCTTGTCGGCTTCGGTGAGTGTCTTGTCTTTGCGCAGGCCGATGATGTCGAGGGTGTCGAGGTAGCTGTCGACCCATGCGCTGCGGATCATGGAGCTTAGGTAGACCCCGGGGACTGCGTCATCGCGGACTGACTCTTCGCCAGCCTCGATCTTCAACAGGCGTGAATACGAGACCACTACCATCAGCAGCATGATCGCGATGATGACCGCAAAGCTCGCCAAAATCCGTTGGCGCAAGGTCCAGTTCTTCACAGTAATTCCTCGAGGGCCATTCAAATGGAGAGGAGTATAGCTGAGCGGATGCCATCATTAATCAACGGGTTGTGGGATCTGGGTCACGCTCGGGGGAGGAAAGTTTTCTTGGGGGGGGGCATATCCGTTGCTGCGGTAACGGCTGCTATTGGTTCCGCTCTTACAGCGGCTCACTTTTGAACAGCGCAAAAGTAAGCAAAACGCTCTTGCCCCACCACTCGGCACCTCGCCTAGGCTCGGTGTGCCCTCACTCC
>NZ_JACAPJ010000052.1:0-15608 GCF_013385765.1 Pseudomonas sp. C8002 | reverse complement strand
TTAGCTTTTGATTTGGCTTTTAAACACTCAAGCCGGCCGGTAGGCCGCTGTGCTCTTGATCTGCTTTTGATCTTGATCTTGGGCGCCCCGTTAAACCACGCTGGCCGAACTGGACTTTTGCGCTTTTCAAAAGTGAGCCGCTGTAAGAGCGGAACCAATAGCGGCCATAACCGCAAAAACGGATATGTACCCAGGCAGATCAGAAATTCTGCCCCATGGAGAACTGGAACACCTGCTTGGTCGCATTCTCCGGCGTACGAACCGGCAACGCCAGGTTGATACTCAACGGCCCCAACGGGCTGTACCACGTAGCCCCAACCCCCACAGAAGCGCCCAGCTGGCTCAGGTCAACCCCATTACAACCCTGGGTAGTACTGAGGGCACACTTGTCCGAATACACGTTACCCACATCCCAGAACACAGACGTACGCACCGATTTATTATCTTTAAGGAACGGCATCGGAAACAGATATTCCGCCCCCCCGGTAATCAGGATGTTGCCCCCCAACGCCTCGGGACTGCGGTCGCTGTAGTACTGCTGGCCCGCACTGGCATACGCCCCGGTCGCCGGCGTACTGCGCGGCCCAAGCGTGCCGCTTTCAAACCCGCGCACCGAACCTTCACCCCCGGCCGTGTAGTTTTCATAAAACGGCAGGCCGTCCGTCGAGCCGTACCCGTTGGCGTAACCGAGCTTGGTATGCAAACGCAGCGTCGTCGAATTGGTGATCGGCACAAATGTCTGCCCGGAATAATCGAGTTTGTAGAAACTCAAGTCACTGCCCGGAAGCGTCACCGTCAGGTTCAGGTTCTGCGAGTAACCACGGGTCGGCATCACGCCTTTGTTCAACGTCGACTCCGACCACCCAAGATTCGCCTTGAAGTTGGTGAACTCACTGCCTTCGCGCTGAAGAAAATCGTAGATCTCATCAGAGCTGTAGATGCCCGGGTCGATACTGTCGTGTTGCACCGTCAGGCCGAAACTCAACCGCGAGGTTTCATTGATCGGGTAGCCGAGTGTGGCCCCCAGGCCGTAACTGTTGATGGAGTAGTAGGAAACACCGCTGCCATCGTCGTAGTAGTTGTTGTAATCGGTGGCACTGTAGAACGCGTTATAGCCCAGGCTCACCCCGTCCGGCGTGAAGTAGGGGTTGGTAAAGCCAATGTTGTACTTGCTCTGGTACTGCGAGCGGGTCAGGCCCAGGCTGGCGTAATCCCCGGTGCCCAGGAAGTTGTTCTGGGTGATCGAACCGCCGAGGATCAGCCCGGCATCCTGGGCAAAACCGACGCTGGCGGTAATCGAGCCGGACGCTTGTTCTTCGACCGCGTAGTTCACATCAAGCTGGTCGTCGACCCCCGCCACGGCCGGGGTTTCGACGTTGACCTCCTTGAAGAAGCCCAGGCGCTCAAGGCGAACCTTGGACTGGTCGATCAGGTAGGTCGACGCCCAGCCACCTTCCATCTGGCGCATTTCCCGGCGCAGCACCTGGTCGTCGGTCTTGGTGTTGCCACGGAAGTTGATGCGGTTCACGTAGGCCCGTTTGCCCGGGTCGACCGCAAACACGATGTCCACGGTGTGGTCTTCATCGTGGGGCGTGGGCATGCCGTTGACGTTGGCGAAGGTGTAGCCGTCGTTACCCAGGCGCCGGGTGATCAGGTCCGAGGTGGTGGTCATCAGCTTGCGCGAGAACACCTGGCCTTTCTGCACCAGCAACAGGGCTTCAAGCTGGTCCTGGGGCACTTTCAAGTCGCCGCTGAGCTTCACGTCACGCACCGTGTATTTCTCGCCTTCGTTGATGTTGACGGTGATATAGACGTGCTTCTTGTCCGGGGTGATGGACACCTGGGTCGAGGTGATGTCCATGTTGATATAACCACGGTCCAGGTAATAGGAGCGCAGGCGTTCCAGGTCCCCGGTGAGTTTTTCACGGGCGTACTTGTCATCGTTGGTGAAGAACGACAGCCAGTTGCTGGTCTTGAGGGTGAACGTGCCGATCAGTTCCTTGTCGGTAAACACGTGGTTGCCCACCACGTTGATGTGCTGGATCGCGGCCACGGAGCCTTCGTCGATCTTGACCTTCAGGCCCACGCGGTTACGCGGCTGCGGCAGCACTTCGGTGTCGACCGTGGCCGAATAGCGACCCTGGGCCACGTACTGGCGCTGCAGTTCGTTGCGCATGCCTTCCAGGGTGGCGCGCTGGAAGATCTCGCCCTCGGCCAGGCCCGACTGCTTCATGCCCTTGAGCAGGTCTTCGGTGGAGATGGCCTTGTTGCCTTCGAACTCGATGCTGGACACCGATGGGCGCTCGACCACATTGATGATCAGCACCGTGCCGTCGCGGCTCAATTGGATGTCCTGGAAGAAGCCGGTCTTGAACAACGCACGGGTGGAATCCACCAGCCGTCGGTCATCCGCCTCGTCCCCCACGTTCAGGGGCAAGGCACCAAACACGCTGCCCGCCGAGACCCGTTGCAGACCGTTGATACGGATATCCGAGATTTTGAAGGCTTCAGCGTGTGCAAGTGTGACATTGAGCAGCAGCGCAACCGAGCAGAGCAGGCGCGAAAAATTCATCAAGATCTTTTCCAGAACACATCGACAAGCAGCGCAAGCGCGCCGGGATGACTCGCCGCAGACGGGTCACCACAACGCGGCCAGACGGGTGGACGGCAAGCATAAGAGCGGCGCGGGTTTGGTGCGGTTAACCAAGTGTCAAGTTAGGTAAAGGTTGGCCCCGGGGCGATGAGGCTGGGCGATACTGTGGGGGTACCCTTTCACGAGCTCGCCATGATCCGCGTATTGCTAGTCGACGATGACCAGGAACTGACTGAAATGCTGGGCCAATACCTGGAGCATGAAGGCTTTGAGGCGACCTGCGTGCACACCGGCGAGGAGGGTGAAGTTGAGGCGTTGTCGGGGCGCTACAGCATTGTGGTGCTGGACGTGATGCTGCCCAGGCTCTCGGGCATCGAGGTGCTCCGGCGTATCCGGGCCAGCAGCCAGGTGCCGGTGGTGTTGCTCACGGCCCGGGGCGACAACATCGACCGGATCACCGGGCTGGAACTCGGCGCGGACGATTATGTGCCCAAGCCCAGTTCCCCGGGTGAACTGGTGGCGCGCCTGCGCGCGATCATGCGCCGGGTGCAGCCCGTGGACCCGCCGGCCGCTGACGTGATCAAGACCGGCGCCCTGGTGCTCTGGCCCGGCAAGCGCCAGGCCCTCTGGAAAGGCTGCGCACTGGGGCTGACCAGTACCGAATTCAGCCTACTTGAAGTGCTGGCCCGGTGCGCCGGCCAGGTGGTGAGCAAAAAGGACCTGTCGCTCAATGCCCTGGGCTGCCCGTTGACCCGCTATGACCGGCGCATCGACGTGCATATCAGCAGCATTCGCCAGAAGTTGGGCCCGCGCCCGGATGCCAAGGCCTGGATCCAGAGCGTGCGTGGCCTCGGTTACCTGTTGATCGCCGAATGATGAAACCCAGCCGGCTGTTCTGGAAACTGTTCCTGGCCTTTTGGCTGGCCACCAGCCTGACGTTCCTGGTGGGCTTGAGCATTCTCGTGGCGGGCAGCCTGGGCCCCGGGGACCATCATCTGGATGCGATCCTGGCCAGCGAAGAACAGTTGCTGGAACAGTACGGTGTCGAGTCGGGCCGCCAGCTCCTGGCGGTGTGGCAGCCACCCCACGGCCAAGCCATTGGCGTTTATGACAGTGCCGGTCAATTGCTGGCCGGCACGCCGGTCTCGCAGGTGGCTTATGAAAAGTCGCTGATCAGCAAGGACGGGGCCGCGCTGTCCCTCAGGTCTTCCCATCCTCCCCACGAACCCGGGCGCCTGGGCCACTGGATCCCGCTGATCATCGGCACGCTGATGAGCGCGCTGTTCAGTGGGTACATGGCCTACTACCTGGCGTGGCCGCTGGCTTATCTGCGGCGGGCGATGGGCGACGTTGCGCTGGGCCGCTTCGAAACCCGGGTGCGGCCGATGATGGGCAAGCGCCGTGATGAAATCGTCGACCTGGCCGAAGACTGCGACCGCATGGCCAACCAGCTCAAGCTGCTGGTGGAGGCCCAGCAACAGCTGCTGCACGACATCTCCCATGAACTGCGCTCACCGTTGACGCGCCTGCAAGTGGCCATCGGGCTGTTGCAGCAAGACCCGGCACGCCAGGAAATGCTCGGGCGCATCCAGCGTGAATCGGCGCGCATGGACACGCTGATCGAGGCGCTGCTGACCCTGGCGCGTGTGCAGGGCCGTCCCGAAAGCATCGAGCGCGAGCCGGTGGATATCGTCGAATTGCTGGCCGTGATTGTCGAGGATGCTCAGTTCGAGGCGGGTATCAAAGGCTGCAGTGTCAGCTTGCAGGCGTGTCCGGACTTTGTCAGTCGGGCCAGCGGCGAGCTGCTGTATCGGTGTTTCGAAAATGTCATTCGAAATGCCGTGCGCTACACGCAGCCTGATACCACGGTGCGGGTTTCGGCGGAGGTCAGCCCCGACACGCGCTGGCTGCGGGTGTTGATCACCGATCAGGGGCCGGGAGTTGAAAACCTGCGGCTGCGGAGTATTTTCGAGCCTTTCGAACGTGGCCCGAATGACAACGATGCCGGTTTCGGACTGGGCCTGGCGATCGCCTTGAGGTCCGTGGAAATGCATGGCGGCACCATCGAGGCGCACAACGAGCCGTCCGGCGGGTTGAGCGTGGAAATCATCCTGCCTCGGGTGGGATCTTTACACGATATTACATTGGCTTGACCGCCCTGTACGCCCTGCGCCTTTAGACTTTTCTCCTGCGTGAGCTGATGTTCAGTGACGCCATTGGCGTGGAGGTGGCGATGTTTCAGGTGCACAAAAAAGGCTTCGTGGCCGGCAAGAAAATGGTCGACGGCCTGGTGCCTTACGATTTCTTCTGTGAAGACAGCCCGGCGATCAACCTGTTCGTGTTTACCGGCTCTGCGGCCCTCGGCCAAACCGTGGAAGAGCAGACATTGTGGGGCTTTACCCGGCTGGAGCGGTTTGAAGCCATGACCGGCGCCCTGGTGGCGAACAAGAAGAACGACGGCTGGTTTCAAAGCGTCAACGTGCTCACCGGGCCCAACCAGAACGGTACCCAAAGTGTGAAATTCCAGCGCGTGCTGAAGATCATCAAGCACGCCACCGCCACGGGCCGCGCGACCAGCAAGTTTGAATATGAGATTCATACGGATGAAGGCGACACCTACTTCACCCGCCGACCCGCTGCGCCCGACAGTGCGCAAACCGTCATTTATGCGGCGGATCAATAGCGCGGCTGCCGGAGTTCAAAAAGAGCGAAAAGGGGACAGATTTATTTATAAAATAAATCTGTCCCCTTTTTACCGTTACCTGCCGGCAGCCTCTACCGGTGTTGAAACCTTGGCAACGAAGCAATCCGCATCTTCGGCTCCTGCAACCTGGCCAGGTCACTGGCAATCTGCGCCCGCCAGAAATGCGCCCCGGCCAGTTGCGCATCCACCCACGCCTGGCGCAGCAACACCTTGGCCTTGTCCACCGACCCGTACTGGGCCTGGCGCAGAATCAGCTGCGCCTTGATCCGCAACATCTGCGGCACGAACCAGCGCTCATGCCGGCCCAGCGCCAATTGCAGGGTGTCTTCCAACACCTCCAGCGCCAGTTTCTCCAGGCCCAGCCGCGCCAGCCCCAGGGCGTATTCACAACGCAGCAAGCTATAAAGCTGGCTGTCGCCTTGCCCATGCAGGTGATGCAAGGCCTCACCCAGCAACGGCACGCCTTCTTCGGGCGACCCCTGGCGGATCAGCAGGATGCTCTCGAAGCACAGTCGAAACTGACGCCAGATGTGCAGGTCCTGCTGGGTCGTGCTGTCTTGCAGCAAGCCCAGGTAGTACCGCACCTTGGGCAGGTTGGACGCCAACAGCGCTAGGGGAATTGCCCCCAGGCACAGGGTGTACCAGAGGGTCGCGGGGTGATCGAGGGTGATGGCTTCATCGACGCAACTGCCGATCAGGCGCAGCGCCGGGTCGACATCGCCTTCCAGCAACTGCACCTGTGCCTTGAGGCAGCGGGCGGCGATGCGCTGGTCAAAATGCACGTCGATAATATGCGAGCGCGGCGCTGACGGTGACCCCAGCGCCTCGTCGATATTCTGTCGGGCGCCGGCCAGGTCGCCCATGTGAAACAACGCCAGCGCGCGCATGCGTTTACCCAGCAGTTGCTGGTTGCCGCAGTTGTTCAGGCTGATGTAGCGCTCGGCCAATTCCAGTGCTTCGGCGTACTGGTTGCAGCCGCAGCGGTCACTCCACAGGCCCCACAGCGCCCGCAGCTTGTGCTCGGCATCGCCCAGGTCGCGGGCGTCTTCACGCACCTGGCGCCAGGCTTCGCGCATTGGCCCGCCGGTGCCATAGGTGAGCATCAGCACGCTGGCCAGGGCGGTTTGCAACAGCATGCGCTGGCGCAGCGGCAGCGGCAGCGGGGTGGTGGCGGCGCTGGCCAGGCCTTTGTCGACCCAGGTGCGGCACTCGCTGACCAGCGACAGGCGCAGCCACAGCGGCACACCGCCCAGGGTCAGTTCGATGCCGGTGGGCAGGTCGCCCGAGGCTGAAAAGGCCCACTCCAGCGCGGTGCGGATGGTGTTGATTTCCGGGCCGTAGAGGCCGATCCAGGTCTCGGGAGAAAGCCCGTCGAGGGTCTGCCCGGCTTCCTGCAATACGCCCAGCGCATACAGTGCATGACGCTGGCGGGTGGCGTCGGCTTCGCCGTGTTCGTTGAGTTTCTCCAGGGCGTAGGCGCGGGTGGTTTCCAGCAGGCGGTAGCGCTTGAGCAACTGCGATTCACCGGCGATCAGCAGCGACTTGTCCATCAGGCTTTCCAGCAAGGGCAGGGCATTGCGGGCATCGAGGGTGCTGCTGGCGGTCATGGCCTTGACCGCGTCCAGGGTAAAAGAACCGGTGAACACCGCCAGTTGGCGCAACATGGCCTGTTCGTCGCCGGTGAGCATCGAGTAGGTCCAGTCCAGGGTCGCGCTCAGTGAACGGTGGCGGGCGAGGGCGGTGCGCCGGCCGGTCATTTGCAGGCGGAAGCTGCCGTCGAGCAACCCCACCAGGTCCTGGATGCCAAAGGTGCGGACCCGCGCTGCGGCGATTTCGATGGCCAGGGCGTTGCTATCGAGCTTGCGACAGATGGCGCTGGCGGCGGCGACGTCGGTGTCCTTGAACACGAAGCCGGGGTCGAGGGCCTTGACCCGTTCGATGAACAACGCGATGCCCGACCAGGTCATGGCTTGCTCGGCACTCAAGTTCACGTCTTCGTCCGGCACCAGCAACGGGGCGAGGTCGTGTACCCGTTCGCCCTCGGCCCGCAGCGGCTCGCGGCTGGTGGTCAGCACGCAGCACTGGGGCGCGCAACGCAGCAGCACCTCGACCGCGTCGGCGGTGGCTTGCAGCACGTGTTCGCAGTTGTCGAGCACCAGCAGCAACGGGCTGTTGGCGAGCATCGAGGCCACGCTTTGCAAGGGCTCGTCACTTACGCTTTGAATGCCCAGGGCGTTGGCGAGCATGCCGGCCACCCATTGGCCGCTGGTGGCGGGGGCCAGGTCGACGAAGCACATGCCCTGGTGAAAGCGGCCCTGCAGCAGTTGCGCCACGGCCAGGGCCACGGTGGTCTTGCCGATGCCGCCGGGGCCGGTGATGGTCACGAAACGCTGGCTCAGTACCTGGTCGGCCAGGCTCAGGATCAGCTGTTCGCGACCAATCACTGTGCTGGGCGGCGGTTGCAGGTTGGGCACGTCCACCGTCGGGGCGGGTACCAGCGCCTGGGCGATGGCGCCTTCACTCACTGCCTGCATCGTCACCGGCGCGACAAACCGATAACCCCGGCCTGGCACGGTGACGATGTAGCTGAAGTTGCCGTCATCCCCCAGCGCCCGGCGCAGCGCAACGATCTGCGCGCGCAGGTTGCATTCCTCCACCACCACCTTGGGCCAGGCGAAAGAGATCAGCTCGGACTTTTCCAGCAACTCGCCAGCCCGGCTGGCGAGGGCGATCAGCAGGTACAAGGCGCGGCTGCCGAGGGTCACCGGCTCGCCGTTGCGCAGCAATACATGCTGGCGCGCCAACAAGAGAAAGGGGCCGAAACCGATTGCATTCTCGGTGTGGTCCGGGGCCTGGGGGACGAGGTCCGTGAAGGACACTGCGGGGTATTTGCTCGAACTCATCAATTTGTCCTTTTTTGTAGTCGGGCTTGTTATTGGCGATCAGGCCATTCGCCCTTTTGGGTGCTTACGTGCGGCAGCAGGCTTGGAGAGTTGAAGTCGATCAAAAAGGTGAGAGTTGTCGCCCTCCTTTGGGGCATGGACGTTGTTATAGGGCGCGGGGCCGTTGGGTTTCAGGCGATGAGACTGTTTCAATTTAGAAACATTTTATTACTAGAAAACCTGATGTAGCAGAATGTATGCCAGTTGGCATGTAACAAAGATGACAACAACCGTATGAAATTTATGGGGATTTTTGAGGTCGTCGAAGGCGGGGGAAGGTGGGTGTTCGGAAAGGCGAATATTTCTAATTGTGTCGTTCGGGATGCCGAATAAAACGGCGGTGGTTTGGCGTGGTTTTTTTGGCTGTGTATCAGACTGTGTATCAGCACCCACTTGATACACCGGCATGAATAGAAGGAGGAAACGCGACACAGACGGGATACACGCCTGGCTTTAAATCTGTCTACCAGATGGCGCAGGCGGTCACCCACCGCACAAGCGCCCTGGCCACATTCAGTCAAGCCAGGAGATTCAACAATGAAGCGCCATTACGCAGCCCTTGCCGCCACCCTCGCATTGTCCCTCGGTGCCTTCGCCGCCACCGCCCATGCCGAGGATGCCAAGCCTCAGGAAAAATGCTTCGGCGTGTCCCTCGCCGGTGCCAACGATTGCGCCGCCGGTGCCGGGACTTCCTGCGCCGGCACCGCCAAGGCGGATTACCAGGGCAACGCCTGGGTGCTGGTGGACAAAGGCACCTGCACCCAGATCAAAACCCCCAAAGGCTTCGGCAGCCTGACGGAACAACCATGATTGCCCTGGCCCCTGCGGTGCTCAAGCGTGTGCTGCCTGAGGCGCTGCTGTTGCTGGTGGCCCGCCTCGGGATCGCTTCGGTGTTTTTCCTCTCGGGCCGCACCAAGGTGACCGGTTTCCTGCAGCTCAAGCCGTCGACCTACACCTTGTTTCGCTCGGAATACGCCTTGCCGCTGGTGCCGCCGGACTGGGCAGCGCACCTGGCGACCTACGCCGAGCATCTGTTCCCGCTGTTGCTGGTGCTGGGCCTGCTGACCCGCCCGGCGGCTGCCGCGCTGTTGGGCATGACCCTGGTGATCGAGGTGTTCGTGTACCCCGACGCCTGGCCGACCCACCTGACCTGGGCGGGCTTGTTGCTGCCGCTGCTGGCGTATGGCGGCGGGGCCTGGTCACTGGACCGCGTGCTGTCCGGCCAACGCCGTTAACCCTTTCACAACAATGATCAGGCCCCAAGGCCTGTGGAGAGTCGCATGCGTATTCTTTCTTCCCTGGCGATCGCCATGGCACTCGCTACACCGTTGGTGGCCTCGGCCGCCGATGCAGCCAAGCCCCAGCCGGGCACCGGTAAAAGCGTGGTGATCGTGCCCGGTTCCTTTGTCGACGGCTCCGGCTGGCGAGTGGTGCACGACATCCTGATTCACAAGGGCTACAAGGTCACCGTGGTGCATCAGGGCCATGAAAGCCTCGCCGCCGACGTGGCCGAGGCCCGCGAAGTGCTGGAGCAGCAGGTCGGCCCGGTGGTGCTGGTGGGTCACAGCTCCGGCGGCGGGGTGATCTCGATTGCCGGTGACCGCGACAAGGTCAAGTCGATGGTCTATGTCTCGGCCCTGCAACCGGAAGTCGGCGAGAACATGAGCCAGCTGCTGTCGTCGATGCCGGCGCCGAGCAATGACGTGATGCAGACCCGCGACGGGCATCTGTTCTTTGATCGCACCAAGTTCAATGCCGATTTTGCTGCCGACCTGACCACCAACCGCACCGACTTCATGGCCGCCTCCCAGGTGCCGGCCACCACCGCGCTGTTCGGCGGCACCGTGTGGGCCGCGGCCTGGCACAAGAAGCCGACCTACGCCGTGGTTTCCACCGAAGACCGTGCCCTGAGCCCCGATCTGCAGCGCTGGATGTACAAGCGCGCCGGCTCGAAAGTCACTGAAATCAAGGCCAGCCACTCGGTGTACATCTCCCAGCCCGAGGCTGTGGCGAAGGTCATCGAAGACGCGGCATCCGTCATCAAATAAACCCCACCCCCGAGGAGTAATACCCATGAGCACATCCATCAAATCCCGCTTGAGCCTTGCCACTGCTGCCGCCCTGATCGCCATGGCGTCCGCTTCCTTCGCGGCGGCCGCCAGCGCCGCCGACCAGCCGGAACAGCCGGGTCGCTGCTACGGCGTGAACAACTGCAAGGGCGAAAGCCTGTGCGCCACGGCCAAGAACGATTGCAAGGGCCTCAACAGCTGCAAGGGCCAGGGCGTTGTCGTCAAGACCCCGTCCGAGTGCCTGAAGCTGGGTGGCACCACTACCGAACCGAAGTAACACCCCGGCGGGCCCAGGTTGGGCCCGCCGCCTATTTATGCAACGGAGACCACATGATGCCGACACCCAACCCGCGTTTTCCAGGCTATGGCCTGGGGCTGCGCAAGGAACACTACAGCGAGTTCCTGGAGAACCCGGTGGCGGTGGATTTCGTTGAAGTGATCTCCGAGAATTTCATGGTCGCGGGCGGCCAGCCCCGGCACATCCTGCGCCAGATTCGCGAGCGGTATCCGGTGGCGCTGCACGGGGTGTCGATGTCGATCGGCACGGCCGAGGGCCTCGATCGCGATTACCTGAAACGCCTCAAGTCGCTGGTGGACGAGATCGAACCGCTGTTTGTGTCCGACCACTTGAGCTGGTCCCGCAGTGGGGCCTTCAACTCCCATGATCTGTTGCCGGTGCCTTACACCCATGAGGCATTGGACCGGGTCTGCGCCAATATCGACCGGGCTCAAGAAGTGTTGGGCCGCACGATGCTGTTTGAAAACCCGTCCAGCTACCTGGCCTTTGATGACGCGTCCATGAGCGAGTGGGAATTCATCGCCGCCATGTCCCGGCGCACCGGCTGCGAGCTGTTGCTGGACGTCAATAATGTGTTTGTCAGCGCCAGCAACCATGGCTTTGACGCTCTCGCGTTTCTCGACGGGATTCCGGCCGAGCGGGTCCGGCAAATTCACCTGGCCGGCCATAGCCAGGGCCGCGATTTGCTGATCGACAGCCACGACAGCCCGGTGTGTGACGGCGTCTGGGACTTGTATGCCAAGGCCGTTGCGTTGCTCGGCCCGGTCGCCACGATGATCGAGCGCGATGACGAGATCCCGCCCCTGGCAGAGCTGCTGGAGGAGCTGTCGATCGCCCGCATGCTCGGTGCCTCCGAGGCCTACAAGCGTTCGCAGGTGCGCTCATGAATCTCGCGCAATGGCAGCAGGCTTTTCATACCTGGCTGGTGAGTGCCTCGGAGCAGTCGGCCGAGATGTTGGGTAACAAGGCCGCGGGACTGGCGGTGTATCAGAACAACTACCGCGCGCAATTGGTGGGTTGCCTGGAACAGGCGTTTCCCAACCTGCGGCGCTGGGTCGGGGACGAGGCGTTCCTGGCCGCGTGCGTCAGCCATATCGACCGGCATCCGCCCCATGCCTGGACCCTGGACGTCTATCCCGAGGGTTTTCACCTGACCCTGGGCGAACTGTTTCCCAACAATCCCGACGTGCATGAACTGGCCTGGATCGAGTCGTCGCTCAATGAAGCGTTTGTCGCCGCCGATGCCAGCCCGTTGCCCATGGACGTGCTGGCGTCGGTGGATTGGGACACGGCACGCCTGCAACTCACGCCGTCGCTGCGCTGCCATGGGCTGACCACCAACGCCGAGGCGATCTGGTCGGCATTGTGGCAGCAAACCCCGGCGCCCGAGGCGCTGATGCTGGCCGAGGCCGGTGGGCTGCTGGTGTGGCGTCGCCAGTTCACCTCGCGCTTGCGGCAAGTCGAGGCTTTGGAGTTCCAGGCGTTGGTGCACCTGCAAGGTGACGGCAGTTTCGCCGGGTTGTGCGAGTTTCTGGTGGAGCGCCTGGGGGAGGAGGAGGGCGTGGCAAAAGCCGGTGAGTGGCTGGCCGGCTGGATCGGCAGCGAGTTGATTGTGGGGGTTGTTGACGACCTTCCAGTGTCGAATTTTTCGGAGCTATAAACCCATGTCTTTTTTCAATCGCCGTCGCTTTCTGATTTCCACCGCCATTGCTTCAGTGGCGTTGTCACTGCCGGTATGGGCGGCGCCTGCGCCCTGGACGATCCGCCAGGTCAGCACCGACCTGCTGGATATCGGCTACTACGAAGCCGGCCCGGAAGGCGGCCGGCCGATCATTTTGCTGCATGGGGCTGACGGCGACCTTGAGCGTTTTGCCGAGGTCTCGCCGCATCTGGTGTCCCAAGGCTTTCGGGTAGTCATCCCGTACCTGCGAGGCCATGGCAGCACCACGCAACTGGACAAGGCTGCGCCCGCCGTCACTCAGGAAGTCGTTCTCGGCCAGGACGTTCTGGACCTGATGAACGCCTTGCACATTCCCGAGGCTGTGCTGGGTGGGTTCGATCTCGGCGGTCGTGCCGTCACGGCAGCGGCCACCTTGCGGCCGAGCCGCTGTGTGGCGCTGGTCACCGTCAACAGCGCGCCGCAGCCCGCCCTGGCCGAGGTGCTGGTGCAGATGGCGCAGATGGGCAAATGGCGCACCTGAACATGAATATTTCGACAGCCGCACATTTGCCCGCTGAAAAAAAAGGCCGCTGCCCGTAATCTAGACACCTTTGCCACGTGTGCGGATTGTCCATGTCTTCAGTAGCTGATGGGTTGCCCAGTGATAAGCGTCTAGCGGCGGTTGTCGCCATTTCCCTGGGGATCGGCATGGCGACCCTCGACACGGCCATCGTCAACACCGCGTTGCCGACCCTGGCCGAAGGGATTGGCACCGACTCCGCTTCGGTGATCTGGGTGGTCAATGCCTACCAGTTGGCGACCATTGCCGCGGTACTGCCCTTTGCGTCCCTGAGTGATGTGGTCGGCCACCGCCGGGTGTTCCTCGGCGGCTTGCTGGTGTTTGTGGTGGCGTCGCTGTTTTGCGGGCTGGCCTGGTCACTGCCGACGCTGACTGCCGCCCGGGTGGTGCAGGGCCTGGGCGCTGCGGCAATCATGAGCGTCAACATTGCGCTGCTGCGGCACATCTACCCGGCAAAAATCCTCGGCCGGGGGCTGGGGTATAACTCACTGGTGGTAGGGCTGGCCTTTACCCTGGGGCCGACGGCGGCGTCGGCGATTCTATCGGTGGCTACCTGGCACTGGTTGTACCTGATCAACCTGCCCCTGGGGGCACTGGCCCTGTGGCTCGGGGTGCGGGCGATTCCGGTGATCCCGATCACCGGGCATGCCTTCGACCGGCTGGCGGCAATTCTCTGCGCCGGATTGTTTGCCCTGCTGGTGCTGGGCCTGGGCTCGGCGGTGCACGGTGCGCAGGCGGTGTTGACGCTGGGGCTGATCGCCGTGGCGCTGCTGTGCGGGCTGTTGCTGATCCGCCGTCAGGCCGGGCACCCGGCGCCGATGCTCGCGGTGGATCTGTTCAAGCGCCCGCTGTTCACCTTGTCGGCCCTCACCGCGATTTGCGCGTTCAGCGCCCAGGGGCTGGCGTTTGTGTCGCTGCCGTTCCTGTTGCAAACCGTGTTGGGGCACAGCCAGGTGGCCACCGGTTTCCTGATGACGCCGTGGCCGGCGGTGGTCGCGGTGATGGCGCTGATTGCCGGGCGCTTGGCGGACCGTATCTCCCTGGCATTGTTGTGCGGCATCGGCCTGGTGATGTTGAGCGCGGGCATGGCCGCGCTGGCGACCCTGGGCAACGACGCCTCGACCTTCGACATCGGTTGGCGCATGGCCCTGTGTGGCGCCGGGTTCGGTTTTTTCCAGTCGCCCAACCTCAAGGCGATCATGACCAGCGCACCGATTGCCCGCAGCGGGGGAGCCAGCGGGATCGTCGCCACTTCGCGGTTGATGGGGCAGACACTCGGCGCTTCGTTGGTGGCGTTGTGTTTCCACCTGTCCCTGAGCAGCGGCCCGCAGTACGCGTTGTGGCTGGGCTGCGGGTTTGCCCTGGTGGGCGCGGTGGCCAGCGGGTTGCGCCTGATGCAGGACGGCGCCAAGGTTTAATCATTTGGGCCTTGTAAAACCTTGAGGTAGACGGCTACCGTGGCCGTCTAAATAATTCTGAATGTTTCAGCTTTTATGTCTGATCTGGCCCAACGCAGTGCTGATTCCCACTCCCGCCATGCCGCGCTGACCCTTGGCCTGTGCCTGCCCAGTGACGTGTTGCTGTACCTGGTGCTGCCGATGGAGTCCCAGGCGTTCGGTATCACCCTGGCCCAGGCCGGGGTGCTGCTGGCGGCCAACCGCCTGGTGCGGATCTTCGGCTACAAGCATGTTCTGAATTTCTACGCCCGCAACGGTGATCGGCTGACGTGCTCCATTGCCGCCGGCGCGGCGGCGGTGTGTGCTCTTGGCAACTCGATGCTGTCCGGGTTTGCGGCCTTGCTCGGGCTGCGGTTGGTCTGGGGCCTGTGTTTTGCGGCGTTGAACCTTTCCACTCAAGTATTGGCTACCTCTGAACCGCTGGGTGCGGCGCGGCGGGCGGGGCGGTCGCGGGCGTTGATTGCCCTGGGGCCGATGCTGGCCTTGCCGTTGGGTGGGTGGCTGACGTTGCAGGTGGGGCCGCGGCCGATCTTCTGGATTCTGGCGGTGTGTTGCCTGGCGGGGTTGTGGATGGCGCGGGGGTTGCCGACTGCGGGTCACAATTTGCATGGCACGCCGGGGCGGCGGTTCAAGTTGCCTGACAGTGTGGCGACCTGGTCATTTATCGAAGGGGTGGCGCTGGATGGGCTGTTTATCTTTGGCCTGTCGATTCAGGCGCAGAAGCTGTTGGGTGGCAATGCGGTATTGATTGCCGGTGGGTTGATGGCGTTGCGTTATGTGTCGGAGTTGCTTCTGAGCCCGCTGGGGGGGCGTGCTGCGCAGCAGTTTGGTGCTACGTCGATGTTGCTGCTGTTTTCGTTTCTCAGTGCGTTGGCGTTGGGGGCGTTTGGTAGTCATTGGGTGATTGTGGGGGCGGCGGCGGTGTTGGTGTTGCGGGCGTTGCAGTTGCCGTTGGTGACGACGCTGGTGGCGGAGCGTAATCCGGGGGCGATGCGGGTTTCGGCGTTGGCGTCGAATGCGGTGTGGCGTGATGTGGGGGCGGGGCTTGGGCCTTTGCTGGCGGGGTTGTTGTTGCCGGTGGCGTCGGCGCCTTGGGTGTTTGGCGTGGCGGGGGCGGCGATTGCGGTCAGTGCGGTGTTTTGCTGGCGGGCCAAGATTTCAGCTTGATGAGATGGGTTGGGTGAGGGGAATGGGGTACATATCCGTTTCTTCGGTAACGGCCACTTAGGGTTCCGCTCTTACAGCGGGTCACTTTTGGCAAACGCCCGGAATGCCGGCCCAGCCAAAAGTAACCAAAAGGTCTTT
>NZ_JACAPJ010000051.1:0-13247 GCF_013385765.1 Pseudomonas sp. C8002 | reverse complement strand
TAAGAGCGGAACCATAAGTGGCCATTACCGCAGCAACGGATATGTACACAAATCAAAAAATCCAAAACAAAAAAAAGGCGACCGAAGTCGCCCAAAATGCCTTGCGTGCTCATGTATCCGAAAAGACCTAAGGCCTCTTACGCTTATTAGCGTCTTTCCAGATAAAAATTCCAAACCCTACAAAGAACATCACCATGAGGCCAACCGTCAGCACTCCGGCAAACACCACATTATCGAAAAACATGACCGGCCTCCTGCACTTGCCCTGTTGCGATAGGGCTAAGTTAACCAAGAAGAAGAAAGAAGAAATTGACGAGGATCAATGTCGCCCGCGACGGAGCGTAAAGAAGGGAAATAACTGACCTGCATCAAACGATGCAGGCTATATCAACGCTTTTTCGGTTTGCTTTTCGGCTTTTTCTTGGGCTTCCCCAACGGCATCGCCTGTTCAAACGCCTGGCGCACTTCATTCAGTCGCTTGTCATTCAGATCATGAACACGTTTGGCCCGTTCGGCATTCAGGTCAATCAGCTTGTCATCGTCACTCATGGCTTGGCTTACGTAATGGCTTGGATGCCCCAATAATGCGTCCTGCGCCAATCCCGCGTAAACAAAATCGATGTCATCCCGCGCATTTGCCCGCAAAATCCCCCCATCCCAACCCTCACACAGAGCGTTCGACGTGGCACTGCACAAGGACCTTCCCCCACTCCTGGCCCTGCGCGCCTTTGAGGCCGTGGCCCGGCATTTGAGTTTTATCAAGGCCGCCGCCGAGCTGTCAGTGACCCAAAGCGCCCTCAGCCATCAAGTGCAGAAACTCGAACAGCACCTGGGCAAACCGCTGTTTATCCGACGCACCCGCGCCATCGATCTGACCGAAGACGGCCAACACTACTACGACCAGATCCGCCCCGCCCTCGACACCATCGCCGCCGCCACCCGCCAGCAGCAAACACCGCCCGCCACCAGCGTACTGCGCGTCGGCCTGCTCGCCTCGTTCGCCACCTTGTGGCTGGCACCGCGCCTGGCGGGGTTTCTCAGCCGCTACCCACACATCCAGGTGGAGTTGGTGCCGGCGATTCAGTTGGCAGATGTCGCCGCCGCCGAGGTCGACCTGGCGATTCGCTACGGCAAGGGCGACTGGACCGACGTGCAGGCCACGCGCCTGATGAGCGAAACACTGTCACCCGTCTGCAGCCCGGCGTTCAAGGCCAGCCAACTGGCCAATGGCCCGCTGCTGATGGCCACCTCGCACCGCCCTTTCGAGTGGACCGACTGGTCCCGGCATTATCAGGTGGATGTGGAGCACTACCCCAAGGCGCTGCTGCACGACTACAACATCGTGGTCGAAGCCGCCGTCGCCGGCCAGGGCATCGCCATGGGCCGTCACCGCCTGATCGAACGCAGGCTCAAGGAGGGCACATTGGTGGAGGCCTTCGACTGGCCGCCCTATCAAAGCGAGATCGGTTACTGGCTGATTGCCCCGCATGGCGAAACCAGCACGGCGGCCGCTTGTTTCAGTGAATGGCTCAGGGAAATCTGCGCTGACGCATGAGTTATTTCGATACGTCGAGTTAAATCTATCCGTTTGTCGGCGAAAATCGCCCCGCCCATGCTGAAGACTCTTTCCAAGAGGATTCATCATGAGCCACTCCATCTCACAACGCGTACAAGCCCTCGGCCTGAGCCTGCCGACACCCAGCCAGCCGATTGCCAACTACGTGAATTACGTGATCAGCCAGAACCAGCTGTTCATCTCCGGCCAAATCCCGCTGCTGGACGGCAAACCGACTTACATCGGAAGACTCGGCGAATCCATCAGCGAAGACGAAGGCGCCAAGGCCGCCGAACTCGCGGCGCTGGGCCTGCTGGCCCAATTAAGCGATGCCCTGGGCGATGACCTGTCGCGACTGGTGCGCATCATTCGGTTGGGCGTATTTATCGCCAGCAGCGGTGATTTCCAGCGCCAGGGTGCAGTCGCCAATGGCGCTTCGAACTTGCTGGTCAACGCCCTCGGCGACAAAGGCCGGCATGCCCGTACGGCCGTGGGCGTCGCCAGCTTGCCGGGCGGCGTAGCCGTGGAGATCGACGCGATTTTCGAGTTGCAGCCGTGACTGCGCTGTCCCTGACCGAGGTCCGGGAGCTGCGGGACGAAACGCCGGGCTGCCAGTCCGGCATCGCCCACTTCAACCACGCCGGGGCCTCCCTGCCCAGCCAAGGGACGCTCGATGCAATCATTGACCAGTTGCAGCGCGAAGCCCGCGACGGCCCGATGGAGGCCGGCGAACACGGCGCACTGCTGACAGAAAAAGCCCGTCGCGCCGCCGCGCAACTGCTCAATGCGCCCGTGTCATCGATTGCCTTCGCCAGCAGTGGCTCGACCGCCTGGAGCATGGCGTTCCAGGCGTTGGGCCCGTGGCAGCCAGGCGACCGCATTCTGGTGGGCCGCCACGAATGGGGCGGCAACCTGGCGAGCATGCAGACGGCCGTGCAATCGGGTGCACAAGTAGAAGTGATCCCCTGCGATGAAACCGGCGCGGTCTCCGTCGCCGGCCTGGAAGCCATGCTCGACGCCCGGGTGCGGTTGATCGACCTGACCTGGCTCCCCGCCAACAGCGGCTTGATCAACCCGGCCGAGGCCATCGGCGCGTTGGCCAGGCGTCATGGCATTGCCTATTTCATCGACGCCGGGCAAGCCATCGGCCAGGTGCCGGTGGATGTGCAAGCGCTGCACTGCGATGTGCTCAAGGGCGCCGGGCGCAAGCATCTGCGCGGCCCACGCGGGACCGCCCTGCTCTATGTGCGGCCGGATTTTCTCGAGCGCTTGAACCCGGCCCAACGCGATGTGTTTTCGGCGCCCTGGAGCCCTGCGGGATTTGACTTGCGCAACGACGCCCGGCGCTTTGAAACCAGCGAGGTGTCGTTCGCCTTGCTGGCAGGCCTGGGGAATGCGTTGCTGGAGGTCAATCGATTGGGGATCGAGCGGGTCCGCGAGACGGTCCGGCTGTTAAGCGACACAATCCGTGAACAATTGCGCCGAATCGACGGGATTACCTTGCATGACCTGGGAACCAGCGCAAACCAGTCCGGCCTGATCGCGTTCAACCTGGCCGGCTGGGACGCCTTCGAGCTCAAGCGCCGCCTGGGCCTCAAGCGGATCAACATCGGTGCCAATGGCGTGCCCTACACTCCACTGGACATGCAGGCCCGCGAGCTGGACAGCGTGGCGCGAATCTCCGTGAGCTACCTCAATACGGCGCAAGACATCGAGCAACTGATCGCCGCCCTGCGCGAACTGCGGGATTAAACCTCGACGTCCACCCACAAGCCTTGCCGTGGTGCGTCTTCAATCAACGGCACCACCGGCACGGTGTTGTCGGCGTTGAGTTCGTCACCGGGAACAGCCAGGTGCTCCTGCGAGTCTTCATCGGCTTCGCGGCGACGCTTTTGCTGTTCCTGCTGGCGACGTTGCTCCTCGCGCAGCAGCAAAGCCGCTTCCTCGGGATCGCGCTTTTGCAAGTCGATGGTACTTTCGTTGGAGCCTGGCTGAACCGGCGCCACGGGCGGGATATCCGGCTTCTGGCGCACCGGGTCAAGCTGCGACGTGACCGGCACAACACTCAAGGGCAGCATGGGTGGCAGCATATTATTAGTCTCCTGTTCAGCAGACTGTCGGCTGCGTGGGTGACGACTTGAGCGTCAAGCCGCCAACTTGTGAACCAATCGTCATCTATCCGACGAAGATACCGCCCTTTTTCTTGCCGCTTGTAGCTTAAAGCTCGAAGCTGCACCTATTCCTTTTGGTCTGGAAGCCGTGTTCCGTTAGAATAGTCGGCTTTTTCACGGCGGGAGTCAGGCAGCATGGCGCAGCAGTATCAACCGGGGCAACGCTGGATTAGTGACAGCGAAGCAGAGCTGGGGTTAGGCACCGTTCTGGCACAGGACGGCCGCTTGTTAACCGTGCTCTATCCGGCCACTGGCGACACTCGCCAGTATGCGCTACGGAATGCGCCCCTCACTCGCGTGAGGTTTTCGCCGGGTGACACCATCACCCATTTCGAAGGCTGGAAAATGACCGTGCAAGAAGTCGACGACGTCGACGGCCTGCTGGTCTACCACGGCCTCAATGGGCAAAACGAGCAGGTCACCCTGCCGGAAACCCAGCTCTCGAACTTCATCCAGTTCCGCCTGGCCAGCGACCGTCTGTTCGCCGGCCAGATCGACCCGCTGCCCTGGTTCTCCCTGCGCTACCACACCCTGGAACACACCAGCCGCCAGTTGCAGTCCTCGCTCTGGGGCCTGGGCGGCGTGCGTGCGCAACCGATCGCGCACCAACTGCACATCGCCCGTGAAGTCGCCGACCGTATCGCGCCGCGGGTTCTGCTGGCGGACGAAGTGGGCCTGGGCAAGACCATCGAAGCCGGCCTGGTGATCCATCGCCAGTTGCTGTCGGGTCGCGCCAACCGCGTGTTGATCCTGGTGCCGGAAAACCTCCAGCACCAGTGGCTGGTGGAAATGCGCCGCCGCTTTAACCTGCAGGTCGCACTGTTCGACGAAGAGCGCTTTATCGAAAGCGATGCCACCAACCCGTTCGAAGACACCCAGCTCGCGCTGGTGGCCCTGGAATGGCTGGTGGACGACGAGAAGGCCCAGGACGCGCTGTTCGCGGCCGGCTGGGACCTGCTGGTGGTCGACGAGGCGCACCACCTGGTCTGGCACGAAGAAAAAGCCAGCCCCGAGTACTCGCTGGTGGAACAACTGGCCGAAGTGATTCCGGGCGTGCTGCTGCTCACTGCAACCCCTGAGCAACTGGGCCAGGACAGCCACTTCGCGCGCCTGCGCCTGCTGGACCCGAACCGTTTCCACGACCTGCACGCCTTTCGCGCCGAGAGCGAAAACTATCGCCCGGTGGCCGAAGCCGTCCAGGAGCTGCTGGACAAGGGCCGTCTTTCGCCCGCCGCCCACAAGACCATCCAGGGTTTCCTCGGCGACGAAGGCGAAGCGCTGCTGACCGCCGTCAACGATGGCGACGCCGAAGCCAGTGCCCGCCTGGTCCGCGAACTGCTGGACCGCCACGGCACCGGCCGTGTGCTGTTCCGCAACACCCGCGCCGCGGTGCAAGGTTTCCCGGAGCGCAAGCTGCACGCCTACCCGCTGCCGTGCCCGGACGAATACCTCGAGCTGCCCCTGGGCGAGCACGCCGAGCTGTACCCGGAAGTCAGCTTCCAGTCGCAGCCGGACGTCGATGAAGAACAACGCTGGTGGCGTTTCGACCCGCGCGTCGAATGGCTGATCGACCAGCTGAAGATGCTCAAGCGCACCAAAGTCCTGGTGATCTGCGCCCACGCCGAAACCGCCATGGACCTGGAAGACGCCCTGCGCGTGCGCTCCGGCATCCCGGCCACGGTGTTCCACGAGGGCATGAACATCCTCGAGCGCGACCGCGCTGCCGCCTACTTTGCGGACGAAGAATTCGGCGCCCAGGTGCTGATCTGCTCGGAAATCGGCAGTGAAGGCCGCAACTTCCAGTTCTCCCACCACCTGGTGCTGTTCGACCTGCCGTCCCACCCGGACTTGCTGGAACAACGGATCGGCCGTCTGGACCGGATCGGCCAGAAACATGTGATCGAACTGCACGTGCCGTACCTGGAAACCAGCCCGCAAGAGCGCCTGTTCCAGTGGTACCACGAGGCGCTGAACGCGTTCCTCAACACCTGCCCGACCGGCAACGCCTTGCAGCACCAGTTCGGCCCGCGCCTGCTGCCGCTGCTGGAAAACGCCGACGACGGCGAGTGGCAAGGGCTGATCGACGAAGCCCGTGCCGAGCGCGAGCGCCTCGAAGCCGAACTGCACACCGGCCGCGACCGTTTGCTGGAGCTCAACTCCGGCGGCGCTGGCGAAGGTGATGCGCTGGTGGAAGCGATCCTTGAGCAAGACGACCAGTTCACCCTGCCGATTTACATGGAAACCCTGTTCGACGCCTTTGGCATCGACAGCGAAGACCATTCGGAAAACGCACTGATTCTCAAGCCCAGCGAAAAAATGCTCGACGCCAGCTTCCCCCTGGGCGACGACGAAGGTGTGACCATCACCTACGACCGCAACCAGGCGCTGTCGCGCGAAGACATGCAGTTCATCACCTGGGAACACCCGATGGTGCAGGGCGGCATGGACCTGGTGCTGTCCGGTTCCATGGGCAACACCGCCGTGGCGCTGATCAAGAACAAGGCGCTCAAGCCGGGCACCGTGTTGCTGGAACTGCTCTACGTCAGCGAAGTGGTTGCTCCGCGTTCGCTGCAGTTGGGCCGTTACCTGCCGCCGGCGGCACTGCGTTGCCTGCTGGATGCCAATGGCAATGACCTGTCGGGCCGCGTGTCGTTCCTGACCTTGAATGACCAGTTGGAAAGCGTGCCGCGGGCCAGCGCCAACAAGTTCGTGCAGGCCCAGCGCGACCAGCTGACGCCGCGGATCAACGCCGGTGAGGAGAAGATTGCCCCGCGTCACGCCGAGCGTGTGGCCGAGGCTCAACGTCGCCTGGCGGCGGATACCGACGAAGAACTGGCGCGCCTGACCGCGTTGCAAGCGGTCAACCCGACCGTGCGCGACAGCGAACTGGTTGCCCTGCGCCAACAGCGCGAGCAAGGCCTGGCGATGCTCGACAAGGCGGCGCTGCGACTGGAAGCGATTCGGGTGTTGGTCGCGGGCTAACTTCGCCGCCCTACCCTGCCAAACAAAAAGGCCCGCGCAATGCGGGCCTTTTTTATTCACTGTAGACATCGTTGTTATTGATGACCTCTTCGCGAGCAAGCCCGCTCCCACATTTGACCGAGTTCCATCTTGAGAATGCGGTCAAATGTGGGAGCGGGCTTGCTCGCGAAGGCGTCACCTCGGTCTCAGGCAGTAACCGCCCTGGCCGGCACCTCCACCACCCCCAACCCATCCTTCATCCGCTGGGCATCGCGCACAAAACTGCGGGACGCCTGGAACAGAAACAGCATGGTCAAAAACAGCGCCACCGGAATCAGGTACATGGCGTCATGCAGTCCCACCGCCTTGTAAGCCTCAGTCATCTGCTGGGCACCGTCGGCATACATCGCCGAATGGGCAAAATGATCCGACAACCCGCCCACCACAATCGGCCCCATGCCCCCGCCCAGCAAATACAAGCCGGCGAAGAACAATGCCATCGCCGTCGCCCGCAGGCGCGGCTCGACCACGTCCTGGATCGCCGTGTACACGCAGGTGTAGAAGTTATAGGCAAACAGCCAGCCGACACTGAACAGCGCCACAAACACACCAATCTCGATCCGCCCCGCGTGCAACGCCCAGGCAGTGGTCACTGTAGAGATAATCAAACTGCACGCCGCGAACAGCAGCCGGCCGTTAGCGATGCGTTGATGGATCTTGTCGGCAATCCAGCCACCCAGGGTCAGGCCCACCAGGCCGGTAATACCGACGATGACACCGGTGGCGACTGCCGCATCCTGCAACGGCAGCAGGAAATAGCGCTGCAGCATCGGCACCAGGAACGAGTTGCAGGCATAGGTGGCGAAGTTGAAGCACAACCCGGCCAGCACCAGCCAGAGGAATGTCGGCACCGCCAGCACCCGGCGAATCGGCCGGTCGACTTTCTCCTGGGAGACTTGCACGGCTTCCGCCGCGCCGCGCTTGGGTTCCTTGATGTAGAACATGAACACCGCAAGGATCAGCCCCGGCACCGCGGCAATAAAGAATGGCGCACGCCAGCTGTCGAACGCCTTGACCATCGCACCAATGGTGAAGAAGGCCAGCAACAGGCCCAAGGGCAGGCCCAGCATGAAGATCCCCATGGCCCGGGCACGGCGGTGGGCGGGAAACAGGTCACCGATCAGCGAGTTGGCCGCCGGCGCATAACTGGCCTCGCCGATGCCGATGCCCATGCGCACCAGCAAAAAGGTCCAGAAACTGCCCACCAGACCATTGACCGCTGTCAGGCCACTCCACGCCGCCAGGCCCCAGCCCATGAGTTTGCTGCGCGAGCCGGTATCGGCCAGGCGCCCCAGCGGCAAGCCGGCAATTGCATAAACAATGGTGAACGCGGTACCGATGATCCCGAGCTGGAAGTCGCTGAGGTGCCACTCCATGCGGATCGGCTCGATGATGATCGCGGGAATGGTGCGGTCGAAAAAGTTGAACAGGTTGGCCAGGAACAGCAGGAACAGAATGCGCCAGGCATTCGCCGCTTGGGTCGAGTTCTGCATGGGTCCGTCTCTTTTATTGTTATGTGAGCCGCGATGCCAGACGCATCCTGAGCCCGGAACCTGCAATCTAGTCAGCCTCGTGGGGATTGTCTGTAATGATTCGTAAGTCTGATGTCACTCCATCGGGCGACCCGGGCGGTCATCCCTAATCATTTGGTTCTAGTTGTTTATAAACTCATCGCCAAATGATTAGAAGCAATCTGCCATCAATCCTTGTAACTCGCTCACGCTCTCTATACTGAAAGACGCAGTCAGACTAAAACTCTGTGACGGGACATGCTATGGAATGGCTTGGTTTGCATTTTTTTACCGACCTTCCGGACAGTGGGCACTTATTACTCAATTGCAGTCATAACCCCTTTCTGGTGCTACTGGCTTACGTGGTGGCCTGTGCAGCGGGCTTCGGCACCCTGGACATGGCCGAGCGGGTCGGCCATGTCGACAACCCCAAGGCTCAACGGCACTGGCGCTGGGTAGGCGCGGGCTGCCTGGCAGGCGGCATCTGGTCGACCCACTTCATCAGCATGCTGGCCTTCCAGGCGCCTATCGCGATTCACTACGAATTGATCATGACGTTCGCCTCGCTGCTGATCGCCCTGATCGCGGCGCTGTTCGCCATGCAAACCCTTAGTCATCCAAGGCTGCGCGCCCACCAATATGTGCTGGCGTCGGTGTGGATGGGGCTGGGTATTGCGCTGATGCACTACGTGGGCATGTCGGCCATGCGCTCCGAGGCGGGCGTGTATTTCGAGACTGGCTTGTTCCTCGCCTCTGTGTTGATCGCGATCGGCGCCAGCCTGGCGGCGTTGCTGCTGTCGCTGTACCTGCGCAACGGCACCGGCATGTTCCATCAATTGCTCAAGTACGCGGCCAGCCTGGTGCTCGGCGCGGGCATTATCAGCATGCACTTCACCGGCATGGCGGCCATGCAGCTGCTGGTACCCGAAGACCTCGTACAGTCGGCACTGCCGGTGGACAACAACCCGGTCCAACTGGGGCTGCTGGTGGCGGTCATCGCCCTGCTGGTGATTGGCAGCAGCATCAGTGCTGCCCTCGCGGACAAGAAGCTGCAACACAAGGAAACCGACCTGCGCCGGGTCAACGCCCTGCTCACCGAACTGGACCAGGCCCGCGCCTCGCTGCAACAGGTGGCGCATTACGATGCCCTGACCACCCTGCTCAACCGCCGTGGTTTCAACCAGATCTTCGCCGAGAAACTCGCGGAAAAAACCGCCACCGACGGCATGCTGGCGGTGATCTTCCTGGATATCGACCACTTCAAGCGCATCAACGACAGCCTCGGCCATGACGCCGGCGACGAACTGCTGACGGTGCTGGCCGGCCATATCAAAAGCTCGGTGCGCAGCCATGACGACGTGGTCGCGCGGTTTGGCGGTGATGAATTCTGCATCCTGATCAGCATCCATCACCGCGATGAAGCGCGGCACATGGCCCAGCGCATCATGCAGAAAATGAAAGACCCCATCGAACTGGCCGGCCGGCGCATGGTGATGACCACCAGCATCGGCATCAGCCTGTTTCCCGAAGACGGGAAAACCAGCGAAGAGCTGCTGAAGACCGCTGACCTGGCGCTGTATCAGTCCAAGGATGCCGGGCGTAACAGCCTGAACTTCTTCAGCTCCAACCTGAAAACCCGGGCCTTCCTGGAACTGCAGCTGGAAGAGGAACTGCGCGCCGCACTGCGGGGCAAGAACGAGTTGGTGCTGTTTTACCAACCGATACTTGACCTGAAAAAAGGCAGGGTCACGCGCCTCGAAGCCCTGGTGCGCTGGCAACACCCCCAACATGGCCTGCTGACCCCGGACCGGTTCATCGGCATTGCCGAAAGCAACGGGCTGATTGCCGAACTGGATCACTGGGTGCTGCGCCAGGCCTGTCACGACCTGAGCCTGCTGTCGGAACAAGGCCACACCGAATTGGTCATGGCCGTGAACTGCTCGGCCCTGAACCTGACCCGTGACGAGTTGGCCGATGAGATCGAAAACGCCCTGCGCTTCGGCGGGATCGCGGCCAATCGCCTGGAACTGGAAGTGACCGAGAACGCGCTGATGGGCAATATCAGCAGCACCCTGGCATTGCTGCGGCAAATCCGCGCCCTGGGCGTGTCTTTGTCCATCGACGACTTCGGCACCGGCTACTCGTCCCTCGCCTACCTTAAGCGCCTGCCGTTGAACACCTTGAAAATCGACCGTTCATTTATCCAGGATATCCCCAAGTCGAACGCCGACATCGAGATCGTCCAGGCCATTATCGGCATGGCCCACACCCTGCACCTGCAGGTGGTGACCGAGGGCGTGGAAACCCTGCAACAATTTGAAGTGGTGCAAAAACACGGCTGTGATTTTGTTCAGGGTTACCTGCTCAGCGCTGCGGTGCCGTTGAGTGATATCAGCGCGGTGATCAACAGCCTGGACCAGAACAACCTGTTCAGCCTGCTGGGCCTGACGGGGGGTGACCCCGCGCCGAAAGACCCGCCTTCGGGCCGTGCGGGCCCGGCGTCCATCGTTCGGCCAATTCGCTGACGCCGTTTATTTGGCAAATCGCCATCATTTCACTAAAGAACCCCGACGAACGGCCGATTCATCAGAGTCCGGCCAGGCTTTCCCCTTAAAACCCTAGGGTTAAACCCTATCGCCCAGGACCAGGACGCACTGTAAAGTCGCGATCTCTCATTCTGTGATGGCTATTTGATACTTACTCAGCCATCCGTCCAGGCACATGGCGCACAATGACTTCTAAAAATAACTCTGCCACCGCGGTATCCGACGTGTTGCTGACAGCCCCTGCGGAAAAACCCTCAGGTTCAAAGTCATTGAGCACCGCCCGCCCACTGGCCACCCAGCAGTACCTGTACTTCACCGAAACCAACACCGACCGCATCCTCGACAACCTCGACGGCCTGCGCGACATGGTGTTCCCGCGCGCACCGCACCTGGAAGTCGACGGTGAACTGCGCAATGAGCAGGAATTCCCCTCGGTGTGCCTGATCGGCCTGGGCCGCTGTGGCTCCAACATTGCCCTGGATGTGGCAGAGCTGGTGTACAACGCCCGCAAGTTCTACCTCAACGAATTCAGCAACGAAGACAAATCCACCGACAAGGGCTACCGCCCCGCCCAGTGGATTCGCAACAACCTGCGCCTGGGTTCGAACAAGGGCACCAAACCGGTGTTCCTGGTCGAGCCGCTGGTGATGCTGGGCGACCTGGACAAGGACATTGCCGGGCGCATCCGTTTCTCGCGCAAGGGTGAGAAAATCGGTTTCCTGCGGGACTACAGCAAGATGAAAATCATGGACCTCTCGGAAGTCCATGCCGGCGGCGCCGGTAACGCGCCGATCCTCGGCCAGTACCTGGCCAAGATCATCCTCAACAAAGACACCCAACGTTTTTCCAGCCCCGACTGGAAGATGATCCACTCGTACCTGATCGACTCCTGCGGCATCAAGGCCAACCAGTCGCGCCTGTACTTCTCGATCTTCAGTGCCGGCGGCGGTACCGGTTCAGGCATGGCCTCGGAGTTCGGCCTGGCCCAGCAGCACTCGTACATGAACAAGACGTTCGACACCAAGCCCGCCGATGAACATGACAGCAAAAGCGGTCACGCCTTCGTGTTCGAACCGATCTTCACCAGCGGGATTTGTGTGCTGCCGAACATCTCCGATCACCGCAGCGAAATGTCCGAGGCGCTGCACATCAACGCCGGGCGGCTGTTGTGCAAATACCTGTCGGAAGAATGGGACTTCTCGTACAACTTCGACAATGAAGACAGCAGCGAAGCCAGCGTGAAAGGCCGTATCCGACCGTGGAACGCGATGATGCTGATCTCCAACGACATCATGCGTTACGCCGAGGAAAGCGATGACGGCAACATCCAGAACATTGATGTCAATGCCATGGAAAAGCACGCCAACCAGTACATCTCGCAGCAGATCTTCAACATTCTGACGGCCCAAGCGGTTACCACCGACTACGACCAGAACTATTTCCGTCGCGCCGGTATCGACATTGGCGAGACCATCCGCCTGGATGCCAACGACCTGTTCATGAGCCTGGCCGGCCCGGTGGCGATTGCCTATGCCGAATCGGTGGTGCCGGAAACGCCGGCGCCTTCGAGCGACAAGTTCAAGGTGTTCGAAAAAGAGCCGCAGCGGCTGAACATCGACGACCTGTTTTTCCGTTCCATTGATCTGCCGCACTTCAACAAGGTGACCCAGGCGATCGAAGGCATCAGCCTGTTGCCGATTGAGTCCAAGCGGTACAAGGCCTCCCTGGAGCAGTACAAGAATTCCGGCTATGACGCGGCGGCGTTGCATGACTTGCATTTCTTCAAGAACTGCTCGTCGGTGGTGTCGATTGTGTCGTTGCCCAAGGATTACAAGCTGTCCTATATGGACCTGAATCGGCTCAAGACGCACCTCAACAGCCTGTTTCCCAATACGACGCTCAAACGGTATGCGCTGGTGATCGGGGCGTCGGCCAACTTGTCGCTCACGACCTTGATCGCTAAAAGCCCGTGCCTGTCGGATGATTTTTTGACGTTGATCGTGGCATTTATCAAGCGCTGTTTTGCGCGTAATCCGTATCGGTTTGATGACACCTTGGATAATTCGATCCTGGATTTCATCATCCATGAGGATTTTGATGAAGACCGGATTGATGAGCTGCTCAACGAGTTCGAGAACCCGGCGAAGATCCTGGATACCAACTGGTATGCGATCAAGCCGATGTACGAGAAGAAGTATCGTGAGTTGATCAACGACAAGGACAAGTTTGTGTCGATCAACGATATTCGTCTGTCGCGGGATTGTGTGAAGAAGGCGATCAAGTACCTGCGTGAGATTTATCGTCACCGGATTGGGAAGACCAAGGTTATTTCGCTGAATAACCATACCGGGAAGACGGCGTAGGCTTTGTTGCTGAGGTGGGGTGTATATCCGTTATTTGGGTGATGGCTTATATCGGTTCCGCTCTTACAGCGGCTCACTTT
>NZ_JACAPJ010000050.1:20888-27677 GCF_013385765.1 Pseudomonas sp. C8002 | reverse complement strand
CCGCAGCAACGGATATGTACACCTTCAGGCCCGACTCCGCAGCCACTGCATAAACCCCTTCTTAACCGGCACCACAGGCGCCTCCTGCGTCAAACTCTGAGCCGCATGCAACCTGAAATCCAGCAGGCTTTTCATCGCCTCACTGATGTCATGCCGAGCATCCAGACAAGGCTTCAGATACTCCTTCTCAATCCGATACAACGTACAAAACGTCTTCGCCGAAAAGTCCGCAGGCACACCCTGCTCCGAAAGAATCCCGGCCTCACCAATCACCTCCCCAGGCCCCATCCGCCCCGCTTCAAACTTGTGCCCGGCCTTGGTCAACATCACCGAAATCACCCCGGACTCGATGATAAACAGGTGATCACTCACCTCCCCCGCCGGCAAAATCATCTCCCCGGCGCGAAAGGTCTGCAGCGTCATGTTCTGGCTGAATGTCTCCTTCTCCTCCTGCCTCAACGTCGAGAAAATAGATGAGCTCTCCAACAACGCCCGAGCCCGGGAAACCGTCACCGGCGCATTACTCTCGGCCGCCGACAACAAGCTCACCCCCGCCGCCTGCAAATGCCGAAACGCCAAATCATAAAGCTGATTGCGCACCTCACGCTTGAGCGCCATGGCCGGCACAAACCCGCTGATCTCATACTCCACGCCACCACTGGCCGACGTCTTGAATGCAACACTGGGCGCCGGCTTGGCCAACAACGGCCGACACCCCTGCATCGCCCGCTCCAGCGCATCCAGCACGGTTTGGGGCCGCGCATGGGGGCTGACCTGCAGGCTGACCGCCAAGCCAAACATATCTGCGGGACGTGAGAAGTTGATGATCTTGGCCTTGGCCGCCAACGAGTTGGGCACCACCGCCAGGCTGCCCTGGGAGGTTTGCAGTTGGGTGGCGCGCCAGTCGATGTCAATCACCCGGCCTTCGGTGCCGTCGATGGAGATCCAGTCATCCAGTTGGTAGGGTTTGGTGGTATTGAGCACGATGCCGGAAAACACGTCGCTCAAGGTGCTTTGCAACGCCAGGCCGACGATGATTGCCACCGCGCCGGAAGTGGCCAGCACGCCCTTGACCGGCAGGTCGAGCACGTAGGCCATGGCGGCGATGATCGCGATCAGGAAGATCACCGCGCCCACCAGATCCTGCAACAGCCGCCCGGTGTGGCCGACCCGCTGCATCATCACCGCGCCGAGCAATACCGTGAGGGTGCGCGCCGCAAACAGCCACCAGCCGATCTGGAACGCCGTTGCCGCCAAATGCAGCGCCACGTTGTCGCCGAACGGCGCGACCTGCATCGGGTTCATGCCTTCGTTGAACAGCACGGCGCTGAACACCGCAAAGATCACCAGCCGCGCCGCCAGCTTCCAATTGGCGAAATCGGCAGAGATCAAACGCCATACGGCAATATCGATCAGCACCAGCGCCAAGGCACAGAACATCGGGTGATCGGAGATAAATGAGGGCATTCAGGCGACTCCAGGGCGAATGCCATGAAGATCGCATGAAATGCCTTTGGAGGGTATAGCGCCCTAGCGCTGCATCTGCCCGAATTGCCCGGACTGATAGTCGGCAAACGCCTGGTGGATTTCCTGCTCGGTGTTCATCACGAACGGGCCGTGGCCGACGATGGGTTCGTCGATCGGCTCGCCGCTGAGCAACAGCACCATGGCGTCGTCGCTGGACTCGAGGCGCAGTTGCGTGCCATCGCGCTCGAACAGTGCCAACTGCCCTTCCCGCGCCACTTCAGTGCCGTTGATCCGCAGCGTGCCGCGCAATACCACCAGCGCGGTGTTGCGCCCGGCGTGCAGGTCCAGCGTCACAGAGCGGCCGGCTTTGAGACGCATGTCCCACACGTCGATCGGTGTGAAGGTGCGAGCCGGGCCTTTGACCCCGTCGAACTCGCCCGCGATCAAGCGCAGGCTGCCGGCGTTGTCGGCCAGGGGCAGCGTCGGAATATCGCCATCGAGGATGGTCTGGTAACCGGCATCGGTCATTTTGTCCCTGGCCGGCAGGTTGACCCACAACTGGACCATTTCCAGGGCGCCGCCGCTGCGGGCGAACGCCTCGGAGTGAAACTCCTCGTGAATGATGCCCCTGGCGGCTGTCATCCATTGCACATCGCCCGGGCCGATGGTGCCGCCGGCGCCGGTGGAATCGCGGTGCTCGACTTCGCCCTTGTAGACGATGGTCACGGTTTCAAAACCGCGATGAGGATGCTGGCCCACGCCACGACGTTGCTCGGTCGGGGTGAACGCCGCAGGACCGGCGTGATCCAGCAACAGGAACGGGCTGATCTGCTTGCCCATGGTGTCGTAGGAAAACAGCGTGCGAACCGGAAAGCCGTCGCCGACCCAATGGCCGCGTGGGCTGGTGTAGATGCCGATGATCTTTTTCATATGTGTCTCCAGTAATGGATACACCTTAAATCCGATACCAATTCCGCGCTAGACGGCAAAACCGGCCCTGATCGTCCCACCAGTGGAACAAATACTCGCGGGCTGGATTATTTTATATTTCGACCATAATATGGCGACAAATATTACAAGCGTAATTTTTAGCTCACCCCGCCCCACGGAGCCCGACATGAACCCTCTCCCCCTGCGTCTTCTCACCCCCCTGGCCCTGCTGGCGGTACTCAGTGGCTGCAACAACAAGGCCGACCCCGTCGCCGAAGCGCCCCTGCCCCGCCCGGTGCTGGCCGCCAAGGTCGAAGCCGCGGGCAGCCAGCAAAGCGCCTACACCGGCGTAGTGGCCGCACGCACGGAAAGTGACCTGGGGTTTCGCGTCAGCGGCAAGGTGATCGAGCGCAAGGTTGATCCCGGCCAGCACGTCAACCGTGGCGACACCTTGCTGGTGCTGGATATCGGCGACTTCGAACTGGCCCTGCGCTCGGCGAAAAACCGCGTCAGTGCGGCCCAGGCGCAACTGCGCCAACGCCGGGACGATGAATCCCGCTACCAGCGCCTGGCCAATACCGGCGCCGTGTCGCGGCAGATTTTCGACCAGTCCGCCACCAATCTGCGGGTGGCCGAAGCCGAACTGGCCTCCGCGCAATCCGACGCCAGCCAGATCGAAAACCGCCGCACCTACTCGGTGCTCAGGGCCGACAGCGACGGCATCATCACCGACGTACGGGTGGACCGCGGCCAAGTGGTTGCCGAGGGGCAAGTGGTGGCGCGCCTGGCCCACGACGGCGCCCGGGAAGCCATCGTCAACCTGCCGGAAAACCAGCGCGACCAGGCTTCGCAAAAAGCCCTGGCGTTCCCCTTCGGCGCCCCTGAGCAGGCAGTGACCGCCACGTTGCGCGAGCTGTCTGCCAGCGCCGACCCGACCACCCGCACCTACCGGGCCCGCTATGTATTGCATGGCCCCGTCGACCGCTTCGCTCTCGGCTCGACCATCACCGTGCGCCTGCAAGGTAACGGCCAGGCGCAACAGACCCGCGTGCCCATCGGGGCGCTGCAGGATGCCGGCAAAGGCACCGGTGTGTGGGTGATTGGCGCCGATGACAAGGTCAGCTTCGCCCCGGTCAACGTCGCCAGCCTCGGCCAGGAGGACGCGTTGCTGGACAGTGGCGTGGACCCCGGCCAAGTAGTCGTCGCCCTCGGCGCGCACCTGCTGCACAGCGGTGACGCGGTACGCCTGTTGCCGGCCCAGGTATTGGCCCTCAACCGTCAGCAGGAACACTGATAATGCGCGGGATCAACCTCTCCGAACTGGCGGTCAAGCATCGCGCGGTCACGCTGTTCCTGATCATCGCGATCCTCGCCGCCGGGGTCTTTGCCTTTGGCAAACTGGGGCGCGCCGAAGACCCTTCGTTCACCGTCAAGGTCATGACCATCACCGCCGCCTGGCCCGGCGCCACCGCGCAAGAGATGCAGGAGCAAGTGGCCGACCGCCTGGAAAAACGCCTGCAGGAGCTGGACTATTACGACCGCGTCGAAACCATCGCCCAACCGGGCTTCGTCTCGATGCGCATGACGTACCTGGAGTCCACCCGTCCCAGCGAGATCCAGGACCTGTTCTACCAGACCCGCAAAAAGCTCAGCGACGAAGCCGCGAAGTTGCCCAAGGGGGTGATCGGGCCGTTTTTCAACGATGAATACTCCGACGTGTACTTTTCCCTGTACGCGCTGGAGGCCGAACATCTGCCCCACCGGCAACTGGTGCAAATGGCCGAGGACATGCGCCAGGGCCTGCTCAATCTGCCGGGAGTGAAGAAGGTCAATATCCTCGGCGAACAGGCGCAGCGGATCTTCGTCGAGTTTTCCTATGAGCGCCTGGCCACCTTGGGCATCAAGCCCGAGCAGATCTTCGCCGCCCTCGCCGCCCAGAATGCCGTGGCGCCTTCAGGCTTTGTCGAGACCGCCGGGGCACGCGCCTATATCCGCATCGACGGGGCCTTCGATAGCCTGGCGCTGATCGAAAACGTCCCGCTGGAAGCCAACGGCAAGCTGCTGCGCATCGCCGATGTGGCCACCGTCAGCCGGGGTTATGAAGACCCGCCCAGCTACCGTATCCGTCATCAGGGCGACCCGTCGCTGATGCTCGGTGTGATCATGGAGAAGCACTGGAACGGCCTGGAACNNCTCAAGGCCCAGGAAGCGAAAATCCAGGCCGACCTGCCGCTGGGGGTCAACTTCGCCAAGGTCTCCGACCAGGCGAAAAACATCAGCCTGGCGGTCAACGAGTTCATGCTGAAGTTCTTCGTCGCCCTGGCGGTGGTGATGGTCATCAGCCTGCTGGCCCTGGGGTTCCGCGTCGGGCTGGTGGTGGCCGCTGCGGTGCCGCTGACCTTGTCGATCGTGTTTGTGATCATGCTGATGACCGGCCGCGAATTCGACCGGGTGACCCTGGGCGCGTTGATCATTTCCCTGGGCCTGCTGGTGGACGACGCAATCATTGCGATCGAGATGATGGTGGTCAAACTCGAGGAAGGTTTTGACCGGATCCACGCGGCCACCTTCGCCTGGAGTTCCACCGCCGCGCCGATGCTCACGGGCACGCTGGTGACGATTATCGGCTTCCTGCCGGTGGGTTTTGCCCGCTCGGGGGCCGGTGAATATGCCGGGAATATTTTCTGGATCGTCGGTTTTGCGCTGATCGCCTCGTGGCTGGTGGCGGTGGTGTTCACCCCGTACCTGGGGGTCAAGCTGTTGCCGCACATCGAGCCGGTTGTCGGCGGCCACGATGCAATTTACGCCGGGCGCTATTACCAGAAACTGCGGCGCCTGGTGGACGCTTGCGTGCGCAGACGCTGGCTGGTCACCGGGTTGGTGGTGGCGGCCTTTGTGCTGTGTGGCCTGGGCATGGGCGTGGTGAAGAAGCAGTTCTTTCCCAACTCCGACCGTTCCGAGCTGATTCTTGAGGTGTACATGCCACCGGGCAGCGCCTTCAAAAGCACCGAGGCGGTAGCGGCGCAGGTGGAAAAGGCGCTGATGGAGGAGCCGCAAACCGTGATGGTCGACACCTATGTCGGCGGTGGTGCACCACGGTTTTTCCTGTCGCTGAACCCTGAGCTGCCAGATCCCGCCTTCGCCAAGCTGATCGTGCAGACCGCCGACGCCCATGCCCGGGACAGCCTGAAAAAACGCATGGCTGAACGCATCGCGGCCGGCGAATTTCCATCGGCGCGGGTGCGCGTCACCCAGTTGGTATTCGGCCCGCCGGTGCCCTTCCCGGTGGTGTTTCGCGTGTCCGGCCCCGACCTGAATGTGCTGCGCGGCCTGGCTGAAGACGTGCGCCAAGTGGTCGCGGCCAACACACTCACGCGGGACAGCTTCCTCGACTGGGGCGAGCGCGCCAGCAGTTACCGCCTGGTACTCGACCAGGACCGCCTGCGCCTGCTGGGCTTTACCCCCGACGGGGTGAAATCCCAGCTCAACGCGTTGCTCAGCGGCAACCCGATCACCGAAGTGCGCGAAGGCAATCGTACCGTTTCAGTGGTTGCCCGCTCCCAGGGCAGCCAGCGCGAAGACCTCGGCAACCTCGACAATATGACCCTGACCAACAGTGCCGGCGTCTCGGTGCCATTGGCCCAGGTCGGGCATTTCCAGGCGGTGATGGAAGAACCGATCCTCAAGCGCCGCAACCGTGCGCTGACCGTGGAAGTGCGCGCCGACATCGTCGACGGCACCCAGCCGCCAGATGTGGAAATGGCGGTGTACAAGGACCTGCAACCCTTGATCGCCAAGCTGCCGGCCGGGTATCAGATCGTCATCGGCGGCCCGGTGGAAGAAAGCGCCAAGGCCAACGTGGCGCTGGCGGCACTGTTCCCGATCATGATTCTGCTGACGTTGACCGTGATCATGTTCCAGGTGCGTTCGTTCGGGGTGATGTTCATGGTGTTCGCCACCGCGCCGCTGGGGCTGATCGGGGCGGTGCCGACGCTGCTGCTGTTCAACCAGCCGTTCGGGTTCAACGCGATATTGGGGTTGATCGGGATTGGCGGGATTCTGATGCGCAATACGCTGATCTTTACCGACCAGATTCGGCAGAACCAGGACCAGGGCATGGTGATTCGCGAGGCGATCATCGAGGCCACGGTGCGCCGGGCACGGCCGGTGATATTGACCGCGCTGGCGGCGGCGCTGGCGTTTATTCCGCTGACACTGTCGGTGTTCTGGTCGTCGCTGGCGTATGTGTTGATTGGCGGGGTGCTGGTGGGGACGGTGTTGACGTTGCTGTTCTTGCCGGCGCTGTGCAGTCTGGTGCTGGGGCGGGAGAAGACCCGGGAAGTGGTGCCTGCAACCTGATCCAACCAACACCACAAACCAATGTGGGAGCGG
>NZ_JACAPJ010000050.1:12135-20846 GCF_013385765.1 Pseudomonas sp. C8002 | reverse complement strand
CAAGCCCGCTCCCACATTTAGAGGTGTGGCGTTTTTAAGTCAGCGCTTGGAGAGCTCCATGATCATCCGGCTCAGCAGATAAATCCGCGGCGCCACGCTCTCCACCTCGGCATATTCCTCCGGCGTATGGATATTGCCCCCGACAATCCCGAACCCGTCCAGGGTCGGCGTACCCACGCCAGCCGACAAGCTCGCATCCGCCGCCCCGCCGCTGCCCTCAATGGTCAGCTTGCGCCCCAGCTCGCCATAAATCCCCTGGGCAATCGCCACCAGCTTGTCCGACTCCGGCGTCTGCGGCATCGGCGGCAGGCCACGGTGCAAACTGGTGGTCACTTCAGTCTCGGGGATCAGCTTGTTGGCCGAGACCCGTGCCAGGTCTTTCTCGATCCGGTCAAACTCTTCCGGCAACGCCGCCCGTACATCCGCCTTGGCGGTGGCCTGGTCGGGGATCACGTTGACCCGGTCGCCGGAGTTGATCACGGTGAAGTTGATGGTGGTTTTCTTCTCGGCATCCCCCAGCTTGCCCAGTTGCAGAATCTGGTGCGCCGCTTCCATCGCCGCGTTGCGCCCCAATTCCGGGGCGACGCCGGCGTGGGCGGCCTTGCCCTTGACCTCGACCACGGCGGTGGCGCTGCCTTTGCGCCATACCACCAGGCCATCGGCCGGGCGACCTGGTTCCAGGTTGAGCGTCACGTCGTGGCCCTTGGCGGTGTTGCGGATCAGCTCGGACGCGCCGTCGGTGCCGGTTTCTTCGCTGGCGTCCAGCAGGAAGGTGATTTGTGCGTAGTCCTTGAAGCCCTGGTTTTTCAGGACTTTCAAGGCGTAGATGCCGGCGACGATGCCGCCCTTGTCATCCATTACGCCCGGGCCATAGGCGCGGCCGTCCTTGATGTGGAACGGCCGGGCAGCCGCCGAGCCTTCCTTGAACACAGTGTCCATGTGGGCCATCAGCAGGATCCTGGCCTTGCCGGTGCCCTTGAGGGTGGCGATGACATGGCTGTTATGAGCGGCGGCATCCGGCACCAGCTGGATGCTGAAACCCAGTTGCTTGAGCTCATCGACGGCGATGTCACGCACTTGGGTCAGGCCCGGCTCGTAGCCGGAGCCCGAATCGATATTCACCAGGCGCTCCAGCAGTTTCAAGGCGTCGGCCTTGTACTGCTCGGAATCGGCCTGGATCTGTTTGTGGGGTTCGGCGCTGAAGGCCGGCATGGCGAAAGACAGCGCCAGGGTGGCCGCCAGCAAGGTACGCGGGAAGTTGAAGAGCATGAACCGATCCTTGTTTTTGTTGGAAGGTAGCGCTCCACCCTACCTGACAAACACCGATTTGTTGATCCTCAGATCGACCTCAGCCAACTTCCCTGCACCGAACTGACCCGGTTGCGCCCGCTGCTCTTGGCCTCGTACAAGGCCTGGTCGGCATCGTTCAGCCAACTGGTGGCGTCGGCGTGTGCCGGCCGGTATGGCGCCAGGCCGATGCTCAGGCTGGCGCGCAAGGTCGGGTCCTGTGCGTAGGCCAGGGAGTTGAAGCGATCACGCAGGGCGTCCATCACCTCGGTGGCGCGGTTCAGGGGCATGTCCGGCAGGATCACGCAGAATTCGTCGCCACCGTAGCGCCCGGCCAGGTCAGTGGCCCGCAGGTTCTGGCGCAGCACTTTGCTCAATTGACGCAGCACGATATCGCCGGTGACATGGCCGTAGGTGTCGTTGATGGTCTTGAAGTGGTCGATGTCGATCAGCGCGATGGCGGCGCCCTGCTGGTCGCGGCGGCAGCGCTGGAACTCGATTTCCAGGTGGTCTTTCCAGGCGCCGTGGTTGAGCAGGCCCGACAGGCTGTCGGTGCGGCTCAGGGCCAGCAACTCGCGCTTGTGCCGGGCCAGGGTGATCGCTTGCCGGTAACAGATCCAGCCCAGCGCCAGGGGATACAGCATCAGGATCGGCAGGCAGGCGTAGAGCTGCACTTCACTGGTGAGGGCGGTCACCGCCGGAGTGAACACCAGCATCGAGGCGCCGATGCCCAGCGCCTGGGCCACCCAACCGGCGAGCATGAAGCGCGGGCCGCCGATGGCGACGTTGTTCATGGTCATCATCGACAAGGTGGTCACGCTGGGCAGCGGGTTGAACTGCATGGCGCCAACCCAGAACCCGCCGCAAAACGAGTCGAACAGCAGGTTGCGGTGTTCCGAGCGCAGGGAGTTTTTCGAGTGCCGCGACCATTGGTAGGCCACATGCGGCCAGATGAAGGCATTGGCGATCATCACTCCCCAGACCCAAGCGGATTTATCCAGCGGGTAGATGGCGGCGGCCACACAGACAAACCCGAGGGTCAATCCCAGGGTGCGCGACTTGTACAAGCGTGAAGCGAGCGAAAGTCCGTTTCCTCCTGCGGCTGGCATGTCTGGCTTGATCCTGGATGAATGCCCGAAGTCTATCAGGGCACCGGCAGATCGCCACTACCGCTCATAAGCTGACCTTCAGCTGGAAAAGCCCCGGGCCAACATCAGCGCCACCCCCAGCAGCAACACCGCCGTGGCCCGTTGCAGCAACACCCGGCGCTTGGGGTTTTCCAGCACGTGCTTGATGCGCTGGCCGAAGTAGCAATACAGGCAGCCGCTGGCAAATTGCAGCAGCAGGAAGGTCAGGCCGAGGATCGCGATGTCGGCGGCGGCGCTGCCCTGGCCGATGGCGGCGAACTGCGGGAATACCGCGCTGAACAGAATGATCGCCTTGGGATTCGACAACCCGGTCAGCAGACCTTTTCCGAACAGGCTGCGGGCATTTTCCGGGGTTGCATCGTTGGTCTTGATGGTCACTCCGCTGCTGGTCCATTGCTTGTAGGCCAGGTAAAGGATGTAGGCCACGCCTACCACCTGGATGATCCGGGTGATCAGCGGGTAATCCTTGATCAGCTCGGAAAAACCCACGGCAAAGATCAGGATCGACACCAGGTAGGAAACACTCGCCCCGAACTGCGCCGGCAGGGAGCGGCGCAGGCCGTCCTTCAGGCCGAGGCTGAGCAACAACAAGGTCATGGGCCCGGGGCTGAAGGCCAGGGTGGTGCACAGCAGCAGGAAATACAAAAACGAAGACAGCGTCAGCGCGGTGGCCATGGCGTGGAATTTCACAGCAGGAAAGAGGGCTTGCAGTCTAGGGCGCACGTGCCGCCACAGGCAGGTAAACTCTACGGATATACGCGCAGACTTTACCGGTGAAGTTGGCGGCAAACTTAAGGACAGTGTGATGCCCATTCCTGCGATTCACTTTCATGACCGAGCACCGAAGGTGCAGCAGATCGTCGATGCCCTGGCCCATGCGATCGAGCAAGGCGAATTGGCCGCTGGCAGCAAACTGCCTTCGGTGCGTGAGTTGGGAGCCTTGCTGGGCGTCGGAAAATTCACCATGAATGAAGCGCTGGATCGCCTGCGCGGGCGTCACCTCCTGACCTCCAGCCAGGGCCGCGGGCACTTTGTCGCCAGCAGCCTGGCACAGCCGTCGTCCAGCACCTGGGTCGACTTGCTGCCCCAGGACTTGCTCAGCGTACTGCGCCGCCCCCTGGCCATGGCCCAGGGCGACCTGCGCCCCGGCGGCGGCCATCTGCCGGAAGACTGGCTGGATTCCGAAGCCCTGCGCCAGGCCATGCGCAGCGCAGTCCGCGCCCCTACCCTGCGCATCGCCGGGCTGGGCACCCCGGCGGGCCTGCTGCCGTTGCGCCAGGCGCTGCAACAGAAACTGCACGGTGAAGGGTTGTCGGTGCCGGTGGAACAAATCATCACCACGCCCAACACGGTGCAAGGCCTGGACATGCTCATGCGCCTGCTGGCGCGGCCCGGGGACACGGTGCTGCTGGATGCACCGTGTTATTTCAACTTCCACGCGAACCTGGCGTTGCATGGGGTCAAGGTGGTGACGATCGCCCGGCGGCCTGATGGTTTTGATTTTTTCGCGCTGGAGCAGTTGCTGGCGCAGCACCGTCCCAGCCTGTACCTGACCACCAGCGTGTTGCATAACCCCACCGGGCATTCATTCAGCCCGAGCCAGGCATTTCGGTTGTTGCAACTGGCCCGGGAGTATCGCTGCCATATCGTTGAGGATGATCTTTACGGGGATTTGCACCCTAACCCGCCGCCGCGCCTGGCGACTTTGGCGGGATTGGAGCAGGTGACGTACCTGTCGGGGTTTTCGAAGGTGCTGACGGCGAACGCGCGGGTCAGTTATGTGGTGGCGGCGCCGCAATTGGCGGCGAATCTGACCAATATGAAGTTGATGAGCGGCGGCATAACGTCCGAGCTGTTCGAACAGATTGTGTATCGGCTGCTGAGTGAGGGTGGGTATGCCCGGCATCGCAAGCGCATGGTTCAGCGGCTGCTGGAGGCTGGGGGGCGGGTTGAGCAGTGGCTGCGGCGTTGTGGGTGTGAATTGCCGATGGGGTTTGAGGGGGGGATGTTCATCTGGGCGCGGTTGCCGGCGGGGGTAAATGGTGAGCGGCTGGCTGAAGCCGGGTTGAAACGCGGGATGGTGTTGGCGCCGGGGGCGTTGTTCGGGTATGAGCCGGGGTTGCGGGATTTCATGCGGTTTAATGTGGCGCATTGCGACGAAGGGCGGGTTCAGGCGCAGTTTGAAGGGTTGCTGGGGGCGCCAACCCGAAGAGTTGGCGCCGGGGTTACGGATCAGGCGGAGGGTTGATCACCGTTCACTGGAGATCACGCGCTGGCTGCAGATATGAGCCATGCTCACCGGGGTAGCGTCGCCACCCACGCCGACATCCGGGTACTCCTCGATGCGCAGGCGCCAGACGGCGAAGTTGTAGTTGGTCTCCCAGGTATTTTTGTAACCCGAGTCGTAGGACACATACCTGACAGTCGCCTCACCCGCGCAGTTGCCCAGGTTGACCGTACCGGATGCCGCGCCCGACACGCCGGTTACCGAACCGTAGTAAGGGATGTACACCGGCAGGTAGGTATTGCGGTTGACGTGCTTGTCGAGTTGCAGATACGGGGTCAGTCCCTGCAGGCGTTTACCGGTGCTGTCGGCCCAGGTCACGGCCCAGCTCAAGTCACGTGCCGCCTGGGTGGTCATGAACGGGTCGTAGTCATTGGCCGAAGCCGGGATCCGCACCACGTTGTCACCTTGCACACTGTGGCTCAACACCTCGGGTGTGGAGCCCAGCGACAGCTTGTAGCGCGCCGTAGCCTTCCAGGTTGCGGCCGGGTTAGGCCGCACCCGTACGTTCACCACGCCATTAACCGATGGCGTTGGCCAGGTGATTTTCGCCTTGGGGCTGATCGGGATCCATTTGACGCCGTCAAAATACTCGGAAATCCATTGGCCCCGATCGCTCTCGTTCACACCGTCGAAATAGGCACTGACCTTCTGCCCGCGCAGGGCCTTGAAGGAGAAGTAGTCTTCATCGGTCGCCGTGTCGGAGTTACCCGTGACGTAGTTCAGGGTATCCGGCAGTTGATAAGCCGTTTCGAAACTGTCGTTAGGCTCGAAATCGTCAATCGTCATGTTGATATCCACACCGAAACTGAACGGCGAACCGTCAGCCGAATTGGCATGCATGAACCAGTAGTAGTCGCCAGGTGGCAGTACGCCAGCCAACACCTCGTTGGCATTGCCCGGGTTATCCGACGTGCCGAGAGAAGTGATGTTGTTCTGGCCGTCGTCCTGGAACAGGGTCAGGGACATGTTGGTGGCAGCACTCTGCCCTACCAGCATCACTGTCGCCCGTGCCTTTTGGGGCACGTTGAAGTGGTAGCAGACGTCGTTGCCGGTTTGCACACCGTCCAGGTTATACATCTGGTTGATACCGAGGGTCTGGCACAGCGGCGTGAACGCCTGGGCCGCCACGGCCTGGGCATCCACCTTGGCGCTATCTGCCTGTACAGGCTCGGCGACCACAACCCCGCTCAAGGCCTTGGCAGCCTGCACCGGCTTTTTCAGCTGCTGCGAGGTTTTGATTTTGTCCAGGAAGGCAGCCGACGCCTTCTGCGCCGTGACGTTGCCGCCACTCTTGAGGGCTTGTTGCACGGCTTGCTGCAACGGTTGCGGCGTCAAGTGTGCAGGAGATTGTTCGGCCAGGGCGCAGGCCGAAACGAAGCAGGACGCCGCGATGGCGGCTCCGAGCATGAACGCTTTTTTCGATTTCATTTTTTATCCATCCATAGTTAAAAAATTGAAGCTCAGGTGATCGGCGACATCCGGTCACCTGGGATGGAATGTAGGACACAACTGTATGCATGTACAGTATTTTTATGGCGGCAGGATAGATGCGCCAATCCCGACTACGCTCATCCCCAACAAAAACAACACCGAGCTCCCCCAATGACTCACCCCACCGAGGCTTTCCGCACCACCTACCGCGCCAGCATCCACCCCTGCTACAACCCGTGGCTCCACGCTGGTTTCGTTTTCGGCTACGGCCTGCTCTGCATCAGCCTGTTCTGGTCAACCACCCAACAAATCCAACCCTTGGAATGGCTGACCATCCCCCTCACCCTGATCTTCTTCAACCTGTGTATCTATCTCGTCCACCGTCACCTGGGCCATCACAAACACTCCTTCGCCCGCCTGTTCTACGCCCGCCACACCGGCGACCACCACAGCTTCTTCACCCCCGATCACATGACCTACGACAGCCCTCGAGACTGGCGTGTCATCCTGTTCCCCGCCTGGCTCATCCTGTTCCACAGCCTGGTCATCACCCTCCCCGCCTGGTGGCTGCTCAAACACCTCAACCCCAACGTCGCCGGCCTGTTCGCCGGCTGCATGATCCTCGGCTACCTGCTCTACGAGTTTTTCCACGCCTGCGAACACCTGCCCCCCGACCACCCCGTGGCCCGCCTGCCGTGGATCCGCCAGATGCACCACCTGCACGCCCTGCATCACCGGCGCGAACTGATGCAGGGACGCAACTTCAACATCGTCCTGCCGCTGATGGACTACCTGTTCGGCACCCTGCATTGGGAACCGCCCACCACTGATCACCAGGAATCGTCATGAGTACCCGTCCAAGCAACGTTGGTCGTCTGGTCCTGCTGATCCTGACCGCCATCGTCGCCTTCCTGCTGCTGATGCCCACCAAAGTGCAACCGGTCAACTGGTCGCCGCCCAAGGCGCCATCCCTGAAGGACGGGCCCTACGCCGAAAACCAGCGCCTCAAGGACGTGAAAAGAACCGGCGCCCAGGACATCGCCGGGCCCGAAGCCTTGTTGCTGGATGGCAAAGGGTTCCTCATCACCGGCCTGCATGACGGGCGCATCATCCGCACGGCCCCCGAAAGCCACGTTCTCGAAGAGCTGACCAACACCCAGGGTCGCCCCCTGGGCCTGGCCCTGCATCCGGACGGGCGGTTGATCATTGCCGATGGGATCAAGGGCCTGCTCGCCCTCGACACCCAGCACAATCTCACCACCCTGGCCACCAGCGCCGCCGGCCTGCCGTTTGGCTTTGTCGATGACATCACCGTCGACGCCGCCGGGCGTTATGCGTACTTCAGCGATGCATCAAGCCGATGGGGTTATGGGGAAGACGGCGAGGCGGTGATCGAGCACGGCGGTGACGGCCGTTTGCTACGGTATGACTTCAGCACCGGCCACACCGAGGTATTGCTGGACCAGTTGCAATTCGCCAATGGCGTGGCCCTGGGGCCGAACGAAGACTATGTGCTGGTCAACGAAACCGGCGCCTATCGCATCAGCCGCTACTGGCTCAAGGGCGACAAGGCCGGCGTCCACGACCTGTTTATCGACAACCTGCCGGGCCTGCCGGACAACCTCAGCTTCAACGGCAAGGACCGGTTCTGGGTTGCCTTGTATTCACCGCGCAACCCGCTGCTCGACGGTTTTGCCGGCTACCCGCTGATGCGCAAGATCATGGTACGGGCACTGATGGTGGTGCCCAAGCCCATCGAGCGTAAGGCCTTTGTGCTCGGGCTGGACGTGAACGGCAAGGTCATCGCAAACCTGCAGGATGGCAGCAGCGGTAGCTACTCGCCCGTCACCACGGCACGTGAGTACGGTGACTGGTTGTATCTGGGTTCGCTTAAAAACACCGGTATGGCGCGCTTGCCACTCAAGGTGGCGTTGGCGCAATAACGAAAAAAAGCCCCTCGGCTATGGCTTGGACCAGACCTCCCAAATGATTGCCAGGACCATCAAAACCATTCCGCCGTAATAGGGCCATACTGCCCATCGCTTCAGGGCCACGGGGACGGACGTCAACTCTGCCTCAGTTACCTCGCCCTTTTTCAAATGGCGTTTTGGCATGGACAGCAGCTCGACGATCACAACCATTCGCATGGTTTTGTCGATCGGCAGATTCCTGCGCCAAAAACGCTTGGTGCGTTGAACGGCCTCGTTTTCGGTGAAATAGCTTTCCAACTCATCGAGTTTTCTGTACGCGACGAAGAGCAACAGTCCCAAGTTGATAAGCATCCATAAAAGCAACGTAACAGTGAGAAAATCATAATAAGACATGATCAAGCCCCATCAGGCTGATACATCAGGTCACCCATCATTTCTCCACCCCATTCACCGGCACGCCCAAACGTACTCCCGGCGGCATAACCTCCGGCAGCACCGCCGATGATCCCGCAGACCAGCGCACCCTGCCCTTTCACCGCAACCCCCATGACTATCCCGCATAAACGTCTCCCGAGCGCAGCCCCCAGAGTCCCTCCAATAGCGGCACCGCCCACCCCGCCCACCAAC
>NZ_JACAPJ010000050.1:7559-12106 GCF_013385765.1 Pseudomonas sp. C8002 | reverse complement strand
TCCTTGATCTCCAACCCCGCCACACCCACATCCAACGCCAACCCCACATACGTCCCCTTGCCCAAAAACCTCGACGTCTCGGCAATGCTGCGAATCCGCTGCGTGTAGCCCACGATTTCACTCTTGTGCAGATAACTCTTGGTGGAAATACCCAGTACTTTTTTCAGTGACTTATTGGTTTTCAGGCTCGTGCCAAATCGCGCCGCACCTTGAAGTTGAGTATCCAAGCGCCGGAACAACATCTGCCGCTTCTGGATAAACGCTTTCTTATTCAAGGCTCCATCCTTGAGTTGTTGATGCAAACGCTCAATTTCTTCCAGAGTGCGCTGAACCTCGTCCAGGTGTCGCCCCCAGGCCGCCGTCGAACTGCCGACTCCCACCGAGCTATAAGCCAATAAACTCTGGAATAGATCATAGTTATTGATCACCGCCGCCCCAGCCGAGGCATCCAACTCCAGATTGCGCTGAATCTCCTGGGCATGGCGCATCAACCATGCATCATCAGTAGTGCAAGCCACAGCGTAGGCATCGGGAACGATCACCATCTGCCCCGGCGTCACCAGGCTTGCCTGACGCAAATGCAGGTTCAACGCGTCGAATTGATCGGAGAGTTGCCCACTGGCCCCGGTCAGTAACCGGGATTTCAAACTGAGGTAGTCCGTGGTGCGGTCATTGATGTATCCCTGCGCCATCACTTACATCCCTGATGTAATGGATATGGCGCAGGAATATAGGCAGGCGAACACGGCCCGGACACAAGGTTGGAACAGCTGAAATTACATTTGGGAAATCACCTACCTGGCAGGTAATCAAGGCCTACAAAAAATCGTCGGACTCAATACCCCGTCATCTCCAGATACCCCACCCCACCCTGAAATTTCACCGGCCCTTCCCAGTAAGGAATGCTCAGGTTCATCCAGGCTTTTGGGTTGACCGCTTCCGTGGTGATATCCAGATGTTTGCCCGGGATCTTCAATGACCACTGGGTGGGAATGCTGCGCCCATCGATCGCGGTGGTGGTCAGTGGGGTCAGCTGGATGTCCTGGTTGTGCAGGGTCTGGGTGCGGCCCTCCTGGTCGATCCAGGTGCCCGTCAGGTACGACGGCCCGTCTTTCTGCCGCACCCGAAACAGCATCAATTGCTCGCCACTGTCCAGGTGCAGGGAGAACCAGTCCCAGCCGGTCTGGCTGGCGGTCAGGGGCTGGCTGCTCCATTCGCGATCGAGCCAGGCGTTGCCGGTGACTTGGTAAGATTTTCCATCGATGGTCACGCGGCCATCTGCCTGGAAAAACGGCTGGCTGTAGTAGTACGACGCCTGGCCCTGGTCGGACTTGCGGCTGTAGCCGTTATCCCCCTGGAGCACCAGCGGGCGGCTGGAGGTCAGGTGCAGGTCGTAGTTGAAATGCTCGCCTGCAGCCTTGAGTTGCATGTCCGCCAGGGGGCTGGCTGCACCGGGGCGGGTGGCGAAATTCCAGTCATCGATCCAGGCATTGAACGGCACCGCCTGGGCCCCTGCCTGCCCCACGCCGCCGCGGGCGTAGCGTTCGCTGGCGTAATGGCGGGTGGCCGAGGTGACGGCGGCGTGGCCGAGCCAGATCGTAGAGTCGTGCCAGCCCGGTTGTGTCGGGCCGGCCTTGAGTGCGTTGCGAAACAGCGTCCATTGCACGCCGTAGGCATTGCCCTCGGCATCCTTCAGGTTGGCGGTGAGGTACCACCATTCGATGCGATAGCCGTCATGGGGGCCATGGTCCTGGGGAAAGCTGAAGACCTTGCCGGGCACCACCTGGGCAAAGTCCGCGGCCTGGCTGCCCAGTCCGGCGAAGCTTTCTTCAGGTGCAGGTGGTTTGTCGCAGGCGCCCAGCAGCAGGAACGTCGCCCATAGCAGGCACTTAATCTTCATTGGCAAAGGTCCTCAGCAAATCCGCCGGGCGACTGCGGTACAGCTGCCACAACGGCCAGGCCGAAGCCAGCAAGGTGGCCAGCATCGCCAGACCCAGCAGTTGCGCCAGTTGCCCCGGGAACACCCGCAACGGCAGGCGCCAGCCGAAGGCCTGGACGTTGATCACCACGTCCAGGCACCACGCCAGCAGCAAGCCCAGCGGCAACGCCAGCACCAGGGTCAGCACCGCCAGCAACCAGGTCTGGCCGAGGTTGAGCAGCATCAATTGGCGGCGCGTCACGCCCAGCGCCCACAACGGCGCCAACTGGCCGAGGCGGCTTTGGCTCTGGGTCAGCAGGCTGATAAACAACGCCACGCCGGCGACGCCCAGGGTCAGGCTGTTAAGGGCGGCGGTGGCGGCAAAAGTTCGTTCGAAGACCTGGCTCGACCAGCCCTTGAGCTGCTGCTGGTCGACGATGCGGCTGTCTTCGAGGGCAAACCGTTCCTGTACTGCACGCACCAGCGGCGGCACGTTGCCCGGCAAAACCCGCAGGTTGAAACGCGCCGGCGACAATCCCGGCCAGTGCTGCAACAGGTGCCGCGAATTCACCAGCAAGTGGCCCTTGGGGTTGCCGTAGTCGGCATAAATCCCCACGACCTTCGGCGACCATGGACCTTGGGGCGTGGGGATGCTGACCACATCGCCCAGCCGCACCTTGAGCCGGCGTGCCATTTGCTCACTGAGCATCAGGCTGTCGTCCTGCAACAACTGGCTCCATGGGTTCGCCGCCGCTTCCAGCAGCGGCCAATGCTGGCGATAAGTAGGGTCGTCGACCACGCCGAACAGGTCAGCCGGCCACCCCTGCAACTGCACCGCAACCTGCCAGGTCGGCAGCACTGTCTGCACCAGGGGCTGCTGTACCAGCCAGGTTTGCAGCGCCTCGGCCTGGGCCGGATTTTGCGGGTTGAGGTACAACTCGGCGGTCAGGCGTTGTTCCAGCCAGTTGTTGAAGGTCTGGCGAAAGCCCGAGGTCATCGAGCCCGCGCCGATATTGGCGGCCAACGCCAGCAGCAAGGCCATCAGCGCCAGGCTCAGGGCCGGCAACTGCTGGCGGCAATCGGCGAGAAACCATTGCCCCAGCACCGAACGGCTGCGCCCCAATACCGCCTTGAGCACGCCATTGAGCACCACCGGCAAGCCCAGCGCAGCGCCCAGCGACAAGGCCGCCATCAATACAAAACCACTGGCCAGGCTGTCGCCAAATACCAGTGCCAACAGCGCAACCAGTAAGGCCGAACCCGCCACCCAGCCCTGGCGTCGCAGCCAGCGCCCATGGGCCTGGTGCCAGGCCTGGGCATTGGCCAGCGCCAGCAGCGGCAAACGCGCCGCCCGCCACAGGCTGCTGACCCCGGCGAGCAACGCACCGAGCAAACCCAGGCCCAGGCCACTGAGCCACCACAGCGGGCTGAGGCTCAGTTGGCCGGGTACCTCGGCGCCATACAGGCCGCGCAAGCTGGCGGCTACATCCGGCAGCAACAGGCTGGCCAGCAAGTACCCGCTGGCCACGCCCGCCAGGCCACCCAGCACGGCCAGGCCACCGAGCTCCACCGCCAGGCTGAGGATCAGCATCCGCGCACTGACCCCGCACGCACGCAAGGTTCGCAGCAGGCCGCGCCGCTGCTCCAGCGCCAGGCCGATGGCGGCATGCACGATAAACAGGCCCACCACAAAGGACAGAAAGCCCAGCGCATCGAGGTTCAGATGGAAGCTTTCAGTGAGGCGCGCGAGGTTGTTTTCCTCGGCCTGCTTGAGCTGCAGTTGCGCGCCCAGTTCCGGCGGCAGGGCGGGATGCGCGGCGGCAAAGGCCTTGTCCAGCAGCAACCGCGACAGGCGTTGGGGCATGTCCAGCAGCGGTTGGGCGAAGCCGATATCGGTCAGCAATACGCCAGGGGCCATGTCCGCTTGAACATGCAGCGGCGGCAGCACCAGCCCGGCAGCTGTCAGCGGCTGGTCGCCCTCTTTCAGGCCCAGAGACTGCAAGGTCTGCGGCGCGATCCAGGTGCGTCCCGGCGGGTTGAAGAACGCGACCATCTGCGCCCGGTCCAGGGTCTGCCCGGCCAGCGCGCCACCGCCGGGCAACGACACCGGGTCGATGCCCATCACTTGCAGGCGCTGGTCTTCATGACCCTTAAGCTGCACGCGGCCCTGCACCACCGGCGACACCGGCCACCCGGCGCGGCGCAGGTCGGCAAACAGCGCCTGGGGGAAGCTCGCACCGTCCGGTGCACTGAGGCTGGCCTGGGGTTCGCCGCCGATCAGCTGGCTGGCCCGCGCGTAGCTGTCCCGCGCCTGGCTGTTGAGGGCTTGCACGCCGGTCAACAGCGCGGTGGCCAGCCACAGGCCAGTGAGCACACTGAAGAATTGCACAGGGTGGCGACGCCAATGGCTGAGCAGCGCGCGCAGTGTCCAGTGGAAGACGCGCATGTCAGCGGGCGTCCGCAGCGAGTACCTGGCCGCGATGCAACACCACCTGCTGGTCAAGGCGCGCCGCGATGCGCGGGCTGTGGGTGACCATCAGCAAGCTGGTGGGGCTGTCCCGCAGCAGGTCCAGCAGCAGTTGCAGCACTTCGTCACTGGTGCCTTCGTCGAGGTTACCGGTGGGTTCGT
>NZ_JACAPJ010000050.1:0-7543 GCF_013385765.1 Pseudomonas sp. C8002 | reverse complement strand
CGTCCTACCGCTACCCGTTGCTGCTGGCCGCCGGACAGTTGTTCGGGGTAACGCCTGAGCAAGTCACCCAGGCCGAGTCGCTCCACAAGCTGCGCTTGCCACGCCGGATCGAGGCGCCCGGCCAGGCGCGCCTGGAAGGCCAGGNNNNCTGCTGGAACACCAGGCCGATCTCGGTGCGACGCCAGTGGGCCAGTTGCGCCTCACTCATCTGGTCCAGGCGCTGGTCGCCGACCTGGATGCTGCCACAGTCGACCTGGTCGAGCCCGGCCACCAAATGCAGCAGCGTGCTTTTGCCACTGCCCGACTCACCCATCAACGCCAGGCTGCTGCGCGCTCCCAGGTACAGGTCGACACCCGCCAGCACGGTCAACGGCCCCTGCGGCGTGCCATAACTCTTGAATACCCCTTGTACCTGCAGCATCACCCCTCCCCACAAGCTTCTGGACTTAAGCCGGAGAATAACGGTTGTCACATTTTTATGTCACAACCATGGGCAAAAGGAGCGCCCCATGACCCCTGCAAATTTTTCACATCGATTTCACCCGGCCGCCACCTGCTGCACTTTAAATTGCCGTCCATGGGCAGATAACAGGCTGGTTATTTCAAACGCCCGTTAGTGCAAGTGAACAATTTTTTATATCGGTATGTTCAGCAAAAAGACAGCGCCCCTGTGACACGCTTTTGCATATTCCTGCATCAGCGCTACTCACTTGGCGCCTGCCTAACTTGCCGCTGCCAGTTACCGGATTAACGCCTGGAAGTTACCAATGGTGAATAGTGTGGTTGACCTGACCCTGAGCAAGTCTCGCTCGCGCTGGGCGTTTGTAAAACAGCTGAACAAACTGTGGCTGGGCGTGGCAGGTATCGTAATGGCCAGCCTGGCAGTAACGGCGTTCATCTGGTGGCCAAGATCGCCGCTGGACCTGGGCGTGGGCCACCGCCTGCTCAGCTCCGGAACCCTGGAAGCCTGGCGCAACGGAGACTTGGTGGTGCTGGTCCGCCATGAGGAACGCTGTGACCGCTCCAACAACCCTTGCCTGGGCCCGGCAGACGGCCTGACCACGCTCGGCTCGTTGTCTGCAAGTGCCGTGGGCAAGGCCTTCCAGACCCTGGGCATGGAAAACACCGACGTACTGAGCAGCCCCACCACCCGTACCGCGCAGAGCTCGCTGTTCATGTTCGGCAAGGCCGAATTGTCACCCGGGCCCCTGGCCATCTGCGGCCCTGCCATCGGCGAGGAACTGCGCCCACATAAACACGCGGACCGCAACCTGCTGGTGGTCACCCACAGCGCCTGCATCAGCGACTTCGAGGAGGCATTGGGCTACCCACACGCCGCCCATGCCGAGTACGGCAGTGCATTGTTTGTAAAGCTGCTGCCCGATGGCAAGTTCAAGGCGCTGGGTATTTTGAACAGTAAGGACTGGGCCGCCGTGCTTAAACAACTTTAGAACACTTCTTAACATTTAATCATTCAAGTTCGTTCAGCAAAAAGACAGCCAGACCGTGGCATCTTCTATGGTTTTAATTGAATTTTTGTCAAAAAATTATTAGCTCACTAACTTTTCACAAGTTAACAACATGACGACGACCTTCGATGACTTATTGGACGCCACACATTTAACGAGCTTGACTGGGGCACAGGGATATTCAGTTTCGCCCCCCACTAACAGACTGTTTAAGGAATAACGTTCTGTGCCGCATTTTTACCCGACCATGACCACCTTCCACCCCTCGCGCATGGCTGATCCGCTCGCGCTGATTCACCGTCAATACCGCTTGAGAGTGCAATAGCCATGACCCGCCTTAAACCATTGCCCGTATTGCTACTGGCATTCGTGATGTTCTATCTGTTGCCACTGGGCCTGCATGGCCTATGGATCCCTGACGAAACCCGCTACGCCCAGATCAGCCAGGAAATGCTCATCAGCGGCAACTGGGTGGCACCGCACTTCATGGGCGTGCGCTATTTCGAAAAACCCGCCGCCGGCTACTGGCTGATCGCGCTGGGCCAGGCATTGTTCGGTGAAAACCTGTTCGGCGTGCGCATCGCTTCCGCCCTGACCACCGGCCTGAGCTTCGTGCTCGCCTACCTGATCGCCCGCCGGCTATGGAACGACCCGCGCAAGAGCTTCGCCTGCGCGCTGCTCTACATGAGTTTCGGCCTGGTGGCCGGGCAAGCCGGTTATTCCAACCTGGATCCGCAATTCACCTTTTGGGTCAACCTGAGCCTGGCGGCGCTGTGGTTTGCCCTCGACAGCTCCACCCCCCGTGCCCGCCTCGCCAGCTGGACGTTGCTGGGTGTGGCCTGCGGCATGGGTTTCATGACCAAGGGTTTCCTGGCGTGGTTGCTGCCGGTGTTGATCGCCCTGCCTTACATGCTCTGGCAACGTCGCCTGGGGGAACTGCTGCGCTACGGGCCGCTGGCGATACTGGTGGCGGCCGTGGTGTGCCTGCCCTGGGCACTGACGATCCACCTGCAGGAACCTGACTACTGGCGTTTCTTCTTCTGGCACGAGCACATCCGCCGGTTCGCCTCCGACAATGCCCAGCATGCACGCCCCTGGTGGTTCTACCTGCCGCTGATGGTGGTGTCGTGCCTGCCGTGGGCGGCGCTGCTGCCGGCGACACTGTGCAAGGCCTGGAAGGAAAAACGCCAACCGGCCATCGTCTTCCTGGCGCTGTGGTTGCTGCTGCCCCTGGGCTTTTTCAGCCTGAGCAACGGCAAGCTGCCGACCTACATCATGCCGTGCCTGCTGCCGCTGGCACTTCTGATGGGCCATGCGTTGATCGACCTGCTGGCCAACGCCCGCACCCGCACGCTGCGCGTCAATGGCCTGCTCAACCTGGGCATCGGCGTCGCGGCAATGGTGACGCTGATCTACCTGCAAATCGACCGGCCGTTGTACGGCAACAGCCACAGCGAGATGTTCAACCTGTCCCTGACGTTCATCGTGCTGATGGGCTGGATGCTCGCCAACCTGCTTCAAGCCTTCCGCCCATTGGCGCTGTGGGCGATGCCGGCGTTGGGCATTGGCCTGCTGGTGGCGCTGTTGCCCGCCGGCATGCCGGCGGTGATCGAAGATAACCAGATGCCTGATCAGTTCGTGCTCCAGCACCTGGACGAGCTGCAACAGACCCATGCGCTGCTGAGCAACGAACTGGAGTCGGCGTCGGCCCTGGCATGGCGCCTGCGCCGGCCCGAAGTGACGCTCTACAACACCGAAGGCGAACTGCGCTACGGCCTGCAATACGCCGACTCGATGCACCGCAAGGTGGATCTCGACAGCGTTCAAGCCTGGCTCAAGCAGGCGCGCCAGCAAGGCCCGGTGGGCGTGCTGATGCGGGTCAGGAGCACCAGCGAAATGCGCGAAGCCGGCCAGCTGCCGTTGGGGGGCAAGCGTTATTACAAGGGTGACCTGGAGATCATCATCTACCCGCAATTGCCGTAACACAGGCGCCCTAATGTGGGGTGACCCCATTCAACACTCGTCCCACATCGGAACCGCCGCATGAACTTCTGGAAAACCGAACGCGGCGCCCTGCTGCTGCTCCTGGGCGTGTCGGCCCTGATCCTGCTGCTGGGCCTGGGCGCCCGCGACCTGTGGGGCCCGGAAACCCGCTGGGCGAACATCACCCTGCAGATGCTGCAAAGCGGCGACTACTTCGACCCGTACCTCAAGGGCACCCCGTACTACGACAAACCCTTGCCGTCGTATTGGCTGATCACCGGGTTTGCCAACCTGATGGGCGGCCTGGGGCCGTGGTCGTTGCGCTTGTCATCGGTGATCTCGGCGTGGCTGAGCATCTGGCTGGTGTACCTGATCGGCGAGCAACTATTCCGCAAAGGCACCGGCCTGATTGCCGGCTGGATGCTCGCGACCACCTTCTACTTCCTCTTCTGGGCCCGGGTGGCCACGGCGGACGTGCTGACCGTATGCGGCGTGCTCGCCGCCGTCTGGTGGTATTGGCGCGGGCCGGACGATACGCGGCTGGGGCGCTACACGGTGTTCTTCCTGTTGCTGGCGGCGACGTCACTGTTCAAGGGCTTGATCGGTTTTGTGCTGCCGGGCCTGGTGTTGTTGCCGCACTTGCTCAGCGAACAGCGCTACAAACGCCACCTCAACCTGCGGCTGGTGCTGGCCGTGATCATTGCCGGGGCGTTCTACGCGATCCCGTTTGTGCTGTCCCACCTCTACGGCGCACCGACCTACGGTGCAAGCGGCCTGGAACTGGTGTTCCGGGAAAACGTGGTGCGCTTCTTCGACCCGTTCGACCATATGGGTCCGATCTACACTTACCTGATCTACCTGCCGGCCTACACCTTGCCCTGGGCGCCGTGCTGGGTGCTGGGCCTGTGGCTCGCCGTGCGGCATTGGCGCGACACCCCGCCCAACACCCGTTGGCTGGTGTGGGGGCTGGGCCTGCTGTTTGTGTTCTTCACCGCCAGTGGCAGCCGGCGCAGTTACTACGTGCTGCCGCTGGTGCCGTTCGCGCAGTTGCTGGCGGCGTGGTGGGTCAGTGAGCGCATCGCCCGCAAAGGCACGGTCGGCCGGGGTTGGTACCGTGGGTTCGGCATCGCTGCCGGGGTGATGCTGCTGGTACTCGGGGTGGTGTATCCGTGGACCAATGGCAATGGCGGCGTGACCCGTTTCGCCGAGGACGTTCAAGCGCAAGCAGTGAAAAGCGCGCCATGGAACGCGTGGCAGATGGTGATGGTGGAAGTCGACAACAAGGTACCGATGTACCTGCAAAATCACGGGACGCCGTTCTACTACGTTGCCGAAACCCAGGACTTCCCGCGCCAGGGCGACAGTGCGGCGTTCATGGCCTGGCTGGAAAAAACCAGCGGCCGCACCTTTGATCCCAAGCGCACAATTATTGTCGCGCAGTCCACCAAGGATGACCCGACGCCGCTGGCCTACCTGGGCAACGATCATCAGGTCATCACTACCCAGCCGGACAATGGTGAACGGTTGTTCCACAAGCGTGACGGTGGCAGCGTGGCATTTGTGCCCAACGCCGCGCCGTAGCACTGGCGGCATGGGGCGGGCATTGCTAGTGTGGCGCGCTTAAGCCACCGTCCGAGCCCGGCCCGCCATGCCCTACTCTTCCCTTTCCCTTGCCGCCCTGAGCCTGATCGTGCTCGCCACGCCGGCAGCGGCAGACACGCCGATGCCGGCCAACATGGTTTACCTGCGCAGCCTCGACCCGAGCATCGCCCAGGACATTCGCTACGCCAGCCCCCACAACTTCACCGGAGCGCCGCTGGACGGCTACAACGCAGCCGAATGCGTGCTGTCTGCCGACGCGGCAAAGGCACTGGTACGGGTCCAGGCCGAGTTGGCCAGGCAGGGTTACGGCTTGAAGGTCTTCGACTGCTATCGTCCCAGCCGTGCCGTGGCGAACATGGGCCGCTTCGCCAGCCTGCCGGGGGATCCGGCCAAGGCCGAGTTCTACCCCCGGGTGAACAAGCAGGATTTCTGGCGCCTGGGCTACGTGGCCAAGGTTTCCAACCACTCCCGGGGCGCGGCAGTGGACGTGACCCTGACCGGTCCCGATGCGCGGCCAGCCCAGGCCTGGAGCGCCGACACCGCGGCGGTGGATTGCGCCGCCGGTTACGGTCGACGCTTGCCCGATGGCGGCCTGGACATGGGCACCGGTTTTGATTGCTTCGACGAAATGGCCCACACCAACAGCCCCCACATCAGCCAGGCGGCACGCCAGAATCGCCAACGGTTGAGCGCTGCGATGGCCAAGGAAGGCTTTACCGGTTATGCCGGCGAATGGTGGCACTTCACCTACAGCCGCAATCCGGTGCGGGCCGAGCCGATGGACTTCCCTATCGAACCGCTGCGGTAACATCACAACACAGCTTCAGCTTGATAAAGCCCGGGGCAAAAACTAGCGTTTGAGGTTTCCCTCTTTTCAAGGACTGAACGCCGTTGAACACGCTCATCAAAACCTGCGCGGCGCTGCTGACGCTGCTTTCAAACGTGGCACTCGCGCAAATCCCCGAGACCAGCCGGCAACTGATCGTGGTCACCACCCCGGGCTGGAACGCCCTCCAGGGCACCGCACAACGCTATGAGCGGCACGGGCAAGGCTTTCAGAAAGTCGGCGAACCCTTTGCCATCGTGGTCGGTAAAAACGGCATGGCGTGGGGCACCGGCCTTACGACGCCCACCCCCGACCAGCAGCCCCTCAAGCATGAAGGCGATGGCAAGGCCCCGGCCGGCATCTTCAAACTCGGCGGTGCCTTCGGCTACGCCCCCACCGCTGACACCCGCTTGCCTTACGCGGCCAGTACCGCCACCCGCGAATGCGTGGATGACAGCCAGTCCAGCCATTACAACACCCTGGTGGACAGCTCGGCGGTGAACAAGGACTGGACCAGTTCCGAGCGGATGCTGCGCAAGGACCAGCTGTACCGCCAGGGGATTTTTGTCGAGCACAACACACCGGCTTTGGCCAACGGCGGCTCGTGTATTTTCCTGCATATCTGGCGCAGCGTCAGTTCGGGAACATTGGGCTGCACGGCGATGGACCCGGTGAATATCCAGGCGTTGTTTGCCTGGCTGGACCCGCGAGAAAACCCGCTGCTGGTGCAACTGCCCGCCGCGCAGTACGACCTCTACCGTGAGCGCTGGAAACTGCCGTCCCGCTGAGCTGACAACAGGCGTTGAAATGCGGCCAATACCTCGCCGGGTTTTTCAAGCATGAGTTGGTGGCCGCATTCGGGCAGCAACTGATACTCGGCATTGGGCAAATGCCGGGCGAGTGCTTCGCCGCCGCTGGCCGGGGTCAGGCCGTCGGTGTCGCCGGCCAGCACACTCACGGGCAGGGTCAGGGTAAGCAGTGCATTGGCGTCTGGCCATTGGACGTTTTTCATCAGGGCCTTGAACATGTACAGCGGGTTGCGCTCGGTGAGTTTTTCTTCGTAGGCGACCAGTGCGGGGTCGGCCTTGGCGTTCCATGCGGCCTGGCGGAAACCTTTGGCCAGCAGTGGGCGCAGCCATTCCAGGAGCCATGCGGGTAGACGCATCAGGCCGCCGCTCCGGCTGATGCTGTGGAGTCGGGTGCCCAGCAGCAATACGGCTTCGATGGGGATCGCGGGTTTGGCCAGCAAGGCGCTCAGGGTCAGGCCAGTGCCGAAGGAGTGGGCGACGATGAGGTTGCGGGAGCCGCCGTAGCGCCTGAGGATTTCCAGGTAGTCGGCGACCAGTTCGGGCCAGGCGTAAGCCTCGGGGTTGCGGGGTTTTGCGCTGGCGCCGTGGCCGAGCAGGTCCCAGGCGACCAGGCTGTAGCCTTGGGTTTTCAGGGATTGCCATTGGTGGCGCCACTGGTCCTTGTTGCCGCCGGCGCCGTGGCAGAAGAACACTACCGTGTCGGGTTGGGTGGTGCCCGCGTGATGGGTGATGCTCAGGTGACGGTTGGGGCGGATTTCCAGTTGTTGGCCCTGGATCACTGGCAGTTCGGTGAAAGAGGTCGGCATGGAGGTTTCTCAATAAGTGAAAGGATTGAGTGTGGTGAAGCAACAGCA
>NZ_JACAPJ010000049.1:29622-37412 GCF_013385765.1 Pseudomonas sp. C8002 | reverse complement strand
GAACCGGGCCGGAGTGCGGGCATGCCGAGCCTAGGCGAGGCACCGAGTGGTGGGGCAAAGACCTTTTGGTTACTTTTGGGGCGTTTGCCAAAAGTGACCCGCTGTAAGAGCGGAACCATAGGTGGCCGTTACCGCAGCAACGGATATGCCCCCCATCCAAACCCCAAATCACCGCGGCACCGCCCGAATCACCGCCCTAACCCCCTGCCCCCCGGGAATCGCCTTATCCACCGAAGGCAACTGCGGCGCCTGCACATCCGGCATCGCCCAACTATGCTCCGGCTGCAACCCACCCTGGGCCCTGCGCATAAACTCATAGCGATTCAGCGTAATACTGCGCCCCGCCCCACCGTCACGAATAATGTAGGGCCGCAAAAACACCATCAAATTAGTCTTCGTCACACTGCGCTTTTCATTCCTGAACAACGCCCCCAACCCCGGAATATCCGACAACCAAGGCACCGCGTCATTGCTCTGGCTATACCCATCCTGCAACAACCCCCCGAGCACCATGATCTGCCCGTCATCCAGCAAAATACTCGTATCAATCGCCCGCTTGTTCGTCACCGTCCCGGCATCCACCGAAGCACGCGTGTCGACGCTGCTGACCTCCTGATAAATATCCAGCTTCACCGTCCCCCCCTCGGAAATCTGCGGCCGCACGTTCAGCTTCAGCCCCACCTCCTCCCGCTGTACCGTCTGGAACGGGTTATTGCTGGTCCCGCCGCCGCCGGTCACATAACTGCCCGTGACGAAAGGAATCGTCTGCCCCACAAAAATACTCGCCGCCTCGTTATCCAGGGTCAGCAGGTTCGGCGTCGACAACACATTGGTCCCGCCCTTGCTCTTCAATGCCCGGGCCAGCACCTTGAGGTCCAGCACCTTGCCAATCCCCGGAATATCCACCGAGCCATTCACCAGCCCGATGTTCAAACCCTTGGGCAACACATCAATGCTGGTCTTGCTGGTGGGGGTTCCATTCAAGCCGCTGCCCCCCAGGTTCACCCCGCCAAAGCCACCCTTCCCGCCCAGGTTCCCCGCCTGCCACTGCACCCCGAACTCGCTGGCATCGTCCTCACCCACTTCGACGATCAGGCTCTCGATCACCACCTGAGCGCGACGCTGGTCGAGCATGTCGATCACCTCCCGCAGGTTGCGATACAGCGGGTCCGGCGCCGAGATCAGCAAGGTGTTGGTGGTGGCGTCCGCCTGGATCGTCACGCCACCGGCGCTGAACGCGGTGTTCTGGTCGTTGGGGGAAGAGGCTCCGGTGCTGCTGGTGTCCTGCCCATAGCCACTGGGCTGGACAGTGCCGCTGCCGGTGGGAGTGCCGCTGCTGTTCTGGGTACTGCCCTGGCCACCCTGGGTGTTGCCGCCCATGCTGCTCAACTTGCCACGGGCATTATCACTGGTACCGGAGTCGCTCTCGCCGGTCAGCAAGCCCCGCAGCGACTGCGCCAACTTGCCGGCCTGGGCGTTGCGCAGGTACACCACGTGCATATTGCTCGGGTTGCTCTGGGCGTTGTCGAGCTTGTAGATCAGGTTGCGCGCCAGTTCCGTGCGCTCCGGGCTGCCGGCGCGGATGATGATGGAGTTGGAGCGCGGGTCGCCGATCACGTTGATCTTCTGGGTCTGGTCGGCGCCCTGGGTTTCGAGGAGCTCCGAGACCATGGCGGCGATGTCCACGGCGATGCCGTTCTGCACCTTCACCACGTCGGTGTCGATGGCGCTCGGTGTGTCGATGCCGTCGATGATCTGTGCCACCCGCGCCAGGTTTTCCGCGTAGTCGGTGATCACGATGCTGTTGTTGCCGGGGTAGGCGTTGATCGGGTTGTTCGGCGACACGATCGGGCGCAGCACCGGGATCAGGTTCACCGCGTTTTCGTATTGCAGGCGGAAGGTGCGGGTCTGCATGCCCTGCCCGCCCGGGTTGGCGCCGCTGTAGATCGGCCCGCCCAGCAGCTTGGCGTCCGCCTCCGGCACCACCTGGGCCACGCCGCCTACGTCGACCACGCTGAAGCCCTGCATGCGCAGCGCCGCCAGCAGCATGTCGTAGGCCTGGTGCGCCGGTACCTGGCCTTCGCTGACCAACGTGAGGTTGCCTTTGACACGCGGGTCCACCAGGAATTGCTGGCCGGTGGCGCGGGACAAGGCGCGCACCACCGCCTGGATATCGGCGTCGACGAAGTTCAGTTGTACCGGTTGATCACCCAGCGGGTTGCGCGCCCTGGCCGGTGCGGCGCCATGGCTGCGGGCGCTGTTGGTCACCGGGTGTTGCACCCGGGGTGGCGGCACGGTTTCGCGCTGGCGGTCCAGTGGTGTGTCGCCGCTGCGCCGGGTGTCGGCCAGGGGTTGGCCGAGCTCGCTGTCCACCAGCAACGGCGCGGAGGATTGGGGGTTGCTGCACGCTCCCAGCGCCAACAAGAGCAAAGGGGCGACTTTGCGATAAGGCGCAGCGTTGGGCAATGACCACTTCATGAAGCTTCCTTAGCGCCAGGCGCCTGATCCATGCGAACGGTCCCGGACAAGGTGCCGGCCGAGTTTGAAGGGGTGGCCTCGCCTGCGCGTTGCAGGCGGGCCGCAGAGACTTCCAGGGAGAACGGCCGGGGGTTGGCCAGCAGCCAGTCGATCACCGCGTCCGCCGGGGCGTCGTCGAAGGTCAGGCGCCAGCTGCCGGTGTCCTGCGGCTGCAATTGATAGCGGCCCTGCAGCCCGGCGTTGTCGAGGGACTGGTGCAAGGCGGTTTCCAGGTCACTGCTGCGCGGGGCTGGGGCGACGCCTTGCAGCAGCACCTGCAAGGCCTCGGCCTGGCTGCGCAGTTTCGGGGTTTCGGCTTGCCAGTAGTCGATCTTCTTCAGCGGTGGCTGGATCAACAGCAACCAGGTCAGCAGGCCCGCCAGCACCAGGCCGGCACCCACCAACAGACGTTTTTCACGCATGGCCAGGCCGTTCCAGAACACCTGGGCCTGGCTGCGCAGAAGCTGCCAACGCTTATTCATCTTCGGCCTCATCGTCTGCATCGGCTTCAACGCGCTCGGTAAGCGGGCCGACTGTCCAGCCCTGGTCGTCGCGACTGGCGCTGAACCCGGCCTGGGCCAGCAGCGCCTGCGCGTCAGCGGCCAGCGCCGGGGTCCGGGCGTCGGGCAGCAGGCTCAGCTGCAGGCGGCCTTGCTCGTAGCTCAAGCTCTCGACGCTGCCCGCCATGGACGGCAGGCTGCTGCCCGCCAGCGCCAGCAAGCCGGTAAAGCGCTGCCCAGGTTCGGCCGCCGCGCCGCTCTGGCGTGCGGCCAGTTGCTGACGGGCTTGTTGCAGCGGGTTGAGAATCACCGGCAGTTCGGGGAAGGCCTGGCGTACTTGCTGGCTCATCTGCGCCTTGAGGCGTTGGCCTTCGTCGACCTGGCGGGCGGCGTAGAGGTTCAGGCCCAGGGCCCAGATGGCGACCGCCAGCGCCGTGCAGGCCGCCGCCCTGCCCCAGCCACCGGTTGCCGCCTGCTGGAGCCGACCGTGCAAACCCCAGCCCGGCGCGGTACCGCTCCAACGGGCCTCGTCGGCCACATGGAGCACATCGACACCGGTGGCGAGCAGATCATCCAGCGCCTGCTGCCCCAGAGGGTGTACCGCGCCCTGCTGCAGGCTATGGCGCAGTAGCAAATGCCCGTCGCAGAAGGCCGCGCTCGCTGGCCCGCTGACCGGCAGCGCGTAGGGCGCCGGGTACAGGCCACGCACTTTGATTTTCAGCTGGGTCGTTATCCGGCCCAGGTGCTCGAGGCTGCTTTTGGGCAACCAGCCGACCTGCACCAGGCCGCTGCTGTCCCGTGGACCGTGGGCCACATGCATCAATTCCAGCGGGCCGAGGATCAATGCCTGGGCCGCACAGGTCACTGCATCGTCGACCTTGGCGGAGGGCAATTGCGGCAGCTCCAGGCTGGTCAGCAAGCTGTCCCGTGGATGCAGAAAACACTCCGCCTGGGTATTCGCCCATTGCGCCAGGCGGCCCTCGCCCTGCTGGCTGACCTGCCCGGCGCGGTCCAGCCAGGCGAACTGCACCTGGCTCTCGGTGGTGAGTTCATCCAGCGGCGGCAAGCCGATGCGCAAACGCTTCATACGCCCACCCGCGACCAGATCACCTGGGGCTGACGGTCTTCCGGGCGATACAGCAACGCCTCCAGCGTGACCCGACGCTGCTCGCGGCGCGCCTGGCCGTGCACGCGAAACCACTCGCTGGTGATCCCCACCTGCACCGTGTCCACCGCGACTTGTGGCATGCGCAACCGGTTGACGAAATCCCCGCGATTGACAAACCAGCGCCCGCCGTCGCGCTCGGCCACCAGTGCCTGAGCCTGGGACAGGCTGAGCCCCGGCACCACGCTACTGAGTACCTCGGCGCTGGCGGTATTGCCGTTGACCCAGGTATTGCCGGGCAGCACGCTGACATAGCTCGCCATGCGCCGCAGTTGGCGCGGGTCGAGGCCTTCGATACCGCTGAGGTCGGTGAGGCTGCGCAACATCGGGTACTTGGCCGGGATCAATGGCGCAGCGGCACCGGGCGAGGTATCCCGGCTGCTGTTGAAGCCGCCGGTAAGTGAGGCGCCGAGCTCGCGCTGGTCGTATGAGTCGATCACTCGCCGGCTGATGCGGCGACTCACGGCCGGCTCGATGCCGATCAACTGGCACAGGCGTTCGAAGCTCTGCAATTGCCCGGCGTCCAGGTGTTGTTGGGTCACCAGATTGCGCAGGTTGAACTTGCCCTGCTCATCCTCAATCCGCCCCTCGAAAGCACCGCCGAGGGGCCGTGCCCACGGTTGATCGAGCCGGGTCAATACATCCTGACGGCGCGCATCCCACAGGAGTTGGCGACTGGTTTCCAGGCCGCCATTCAACAACCATTGGCCCTGGATACGCAGTTGTTCAGCTTCCAGGCTGCGGGTGAACACGGTTTGCCGGGTGAGCATGGCGCCGGCAAGCACCGCGACCACGGCCGCGATCAGCAAGGCACTGATAATCGCCATGCCGCGCTGCTTCGCCGCTGTGGGCGAATGGCTGTTCATCGCCGGCCTTACAACTGCCAGGAGCCGATATCGGCGTTCACGCCGTCACCATCAGGTTTCCCGTCGGCGCCGAGGGAGAACACATCCACTTCGCCGTTGGCCCCTGGGTTGAGGTAGTGATACGGGTTGCCCCACGGGTCGTTGGGCAAGCGTTCGAGGTAGGCGCGCCAGTTGCTGTTTTTCGCATCGGCCGGGCGTTCCACCAGCACCTTCAAGCCCTGGTTCATGCTCGGGTACGAGCCGTGGTCGAGGCGGTAGAGTTTCAGGGCCTGCATCAGTCCGCCAATGTCCTGCCGGGCCGCTGTGGCCCGCGCCTGGTCGGGGCGGTCGAGCACCTTGGGCACCACCAGCGCCGCCAGAATCCCCAGGATCACCACGACCACCATGATCTCGATCAGGGTGAAACCGCGCTGCCTGCGCGCTGACGTGAAGTGTGCGATATCCATGTCGACATTCCTTGGCTTGAGTGCATTTCGTGGCGCAGTGTTGCAAGAACACATGTCAGTCATGTTGAAAATCCTCGGGAGCTTTGGTCGCCAATCGGTCAACTCCCGGGGCTAGTCTGCGGGCCTGTTTCCCGGTTTTGAGTACGCCATGGGCGGGCCCCGCAACGAGCAAGGTTTCACCCTGATTGAAGTGTTGGTGGCACTGGCGATCATCGCCGTGGCCATGGCGGCGGCGGTACGCGTGGCCGGGCTGATGACCACCAGCAACGGCCTGCTGCGGGACAAGTCGATGGCGCTGCTGGCAGCCCAGGGCCGGATGGCGGAACTGCGCCTGGAAGGTCGGGTGAGCACCGGGCGCAAGACGTTCGACTGCGACCAGGGCCGGCTGAAACTGCGTTGCGAACAGACCATCAGCAACGGGCCGGATGGGCGCCTGTTCCAGGTCAGCGTGCAGGTGCTGGACGCCACCCGGGAAGCGCCACCCCTGGCACGCCTGGAGACACTGCTGGGGCGCCCGCCGGTGAAGCGCCCGGTTACTGCCGAATGAGGCTTGGCAACGCCGGCCCGTCGGGCAACTTGTCGAGGGGCACGCGGATTTTTTCCGCGCCGCGCTCGATCTCCACGCTATCGCCTTCAATAGCCGTCAGCCGCACGCCGGGGCTCAGGCGTTCACCCAACAAAAAGCTGCGGGGCGGGCCGTCGTTGAGACTGAGGATCGCCACCGCCCCACGCGCCCCGGCAAGCACCCCGGAGACCTTGATCTGCATCACCGCCGGGGTATTGGAAAACCATTGCACGGCGGGGTTGTCGCTGCGAGCCGCCAACGCCTGGGGCGCGGCCTGCGGGGTGTGGGACTCGGCCGACGTGAGCAACAGCGGCGTCCAGGTCGCAACCCCTGCCAGCGCCGCCAGCAACGCCACGGCCTGGACGCCATGGGCGGGTGAAAAACGATGGATGAATGCCATGGGCGGGACCTCCTGTTTGTCCGTCGCCTCAGGCTACAGGGCAATTCACACCTTTTTATTTCAGCGGTTGATCAGGGAGCAAAAAATGAAACAGCAGGGCTTCACGTTGATCGAGTTGATGGTGGTGCTGGTGATCATCGGCATCGCCAGTGCGGCCATCAGCCTGAGCATCAAGCCTGATCCGCTGCACCTGCTGCGCAAGGACGCGGAACGCTTGAGCCAATTGCTGCAGGTGGCCCAGGCCGAGGCGCGTGCCGATGGCCGGGCGATTACCTGGAAAGCCGATGCCAAGGGATTTCGCTTCAGCCGCGTTACCGATGATGGGCTGGGAGTGGAGAACTTCAGCGGCGATCAGCAACTGCGTCCGCGGGCCTGGGACAGTGCGCCGATGCAGGTGCGCATCGAGCCTGGGAAAACATTGGTGCTGGATGCTGAATGGGTGAACCCGCCCATGCGGGTGCTGCTGTCGGATGGGCAATACAGCCTGAGCCTGCAACGGGATGCGGCGGGGTTGTTGCGGGTGGTGAGTCATGAGTGACCAGAAGGGTTTTACGCTGATCGAGGTGATGGTGGCGATCATGTTGATGGCGGTGGTCAGTGTGATTGCCTGGCGCGGGTTGGACAGTGTGACCCGGGCTGATCAGCATTTGCAGGCCAGCAGTGAGCAGACTGAGGTGTTGTTGCGGGCGCTGAACCAGATGCAGCTGGATGTGAGCTTGCGCGCGGGGGTTGAGTTGGGGCCGCCGATTGGCGAAGACGCGCCGAAGCCTGGCGGGTTGGCGGCGGTGTCGGTGAGGAGTTCGGACAGCAAGGGGTTTCGGCTGGAGGTGATCCGGAGTGCGCCGATTCCTGGGGATGGGTTGCAGCGGGTGCGGTGGTGGCTCAAGGGCGACACGCTGTACCGGGCAGTTGCACCGGCGCGGGATCGGTATCCGCTGCCGGCGCCCAGGGATGCGGTGGCGGTGCTTGGGCAGGTCAGGGATTTGCAGGTGCGGGTTTGGGACAAGGGGTGGCGGCAGTTGAGTGGGAATCGGCAGGATGAACCGCAGGGGATCGAGGTGGTTCTGGTGCGGGAGACGGGCCAGGGGGTGGAGCGGTATCGGCAGGTTTTGGGGCCCTTGCGGTAGGGCTTTTTGGGGTGGTGTACATATCCGTTATTTTTGTTATGGCTGATATGGGTTCCGCTCACTTTCGAAAAGCCGGAATGCCGGCCCAGTCAAAAGTAAGCAAAACGCTCTTGCCCCACCACTCGGCTCCTCGCCTGGGCTTGAGTGTTGAAGAGCAAAATCAAAAGCTAAAGCGGGCACGGACCAAATGTGGGAGCGGGCTTG
>NZ_JACAPJ010000049.1:0-29562 GCF_013385765.1 Pseudomonas sp. C8002 | reverse complement strand
TCTGTTTTCGCTCTGGTCTTTGCCTTTGCTTTTAACACTCAAGCCGGCCGGGAGGCCGTTGTGCTTTTGATTTTGAAGCAGCCGTTACCTAAATAACGGATATGCACACCGATCTAACTCAACAAAACAACACCGCCAGGCAACTCCGTACACTTGGCCCCATACGCATCGCGAATCAAAAGCGCCACCCCCGCCAACTGATGCAGACTAAACCGCGCCTGCACCCGCCGCTTGCCCAACTGCGCATTCATCAGCAGCAACATCCCCGGCCGATAGCGATTGATCTCATCCACCACCGTCGCCAGCGTCGCATTGTCAAACACCAGCACCTGCTCCCGCCAAGCCACCACAGCCTGCACGTCCACCGCCACCGGCTCACCCACACCGCTGGCGTCATAAGTCAGCTGCCGCCCACCCTCAAGCCGAACCGTACGCCCCCCAACACCCACCAACAGCGCCCCATCAATACACGTCACACACACACTGTGATCCGTATTGCGCACATTGAACCGCGCCCGAGCCGCACTCAACCACCCTCCACCCGCCTGAACCTGAAGCGGCATCGCAGCATCGGCCAGCACCTCGACCTCCCCCTCCAACAACTCAATCCCACCCTCACGCCGGCTGATCCGCGTCTGCGTATTGAGCTCCAGCCGAACCCCATCACCCAACTCCACCCGCCGCTGCTCCCCGACCTCGGTGCGGTAATCCGCCGTCAACCCGGCAAACCCACCCGGCACCGTCACCCGCACCATCAACACCGCCGCCGACGCCGCAATCGCCCCGCCCAAAAACGCCCGCCGCCCAAAATGCCGCGGCCGGGAAAACTGCTCGGCGGCGGGAGCCAATTGCTGCCACAACACCTTGGCCTGCTCGAACGCCCGGGCATGCTCCGGGCTCTGGGCGCACCACTGGCGCAACGCCTTGGCATCAGCAACGGTGGCCCGGCCCGACGTCAGCAGCACCAGCCAGTCACGCGCTTCATCGTGCAGGGGGCTGTCGGGCGCAGCACGGGCAGCGGAGAGGTTAAAAATGTTCAAGCGCGCAGGTACTCAACGGATTATCAGGGACTCAATCACTAAGACGGTTTTCCGGCCCCGGGACCGAACCGCTGGATCACTTTTCTTTCAAGGCGCTGTGCACAGTGGCCCAGCCCGGCCTTGATTTCCTTTTCGACCATGCGCGTGGAAATCCCGAAACGCCTGGAGATCTCCAGGTGTGGCGCCTCTTCCAGACGTGCAGCGATAAGGATCTGGCGCCGCCGCGCCGGCAGTTCGTAGAGGGCCTTGAGCAAGGACTGGATTTCCCGCTGGCCACCCACCACCCGCGACGGGTCCTGGGCTTCATCGACGGTCTGCAGCAGCTCTTCGACTTCGCTGCCGGTCAACAGTCGCGCATCCGCCTGGCGTCGGTCAGCGGCGATGTTCAGCGCCATTCGATACAGGTAGGCATTGGGTTGCGCCAAGTTCGGCGGTACGTCCATGCGGTCGACCCGCAGGTAGGTCTCGTGCAGCACGTCGTTGGCCAGGTCCTCGGACCCGAGGCGCTTGCGCAGGCGTACCTTGAAGTCCTCGTAGGACGCCAGGAACAGGCTGACCATCATGCTGTGGCCGGTATCTTTCATGCCCCGGAAACTCCTTCCCCTGCTGTGCATTCCATGCGTGTTCCTGTTGAATCGGGCATCAAAAGTAAAGTCACCGGCAAGCGCAGCGAACTGGGCGCCGGGCGTTCGACCCGGGTGGCGCCCAGGCCGCGTACCAGCGCTTCGTCACGCTGCAGGTCACCGGTGGAGCTGACCAGGCGGCTGTGTTCGATCACCCCGTCACCGTTGACCCACACCTGCACCAGCGCCCGGAAACTGCCGGGGCGGGTCAGCGGCGAACGGCACAAACTGCGTTCGATCGCCTGCTGCAAGGCCGCGGCATAGCTGTTGTTGATCCGTGCTGCATGCCCTGCCTTCAGCCCCCGCGTCGTGGCCGGCTGGCTGACCTCGGGGACTTGCAGGGTGAACGCATCGCTGCGGGCATAACGCGCCATCAGGCCACTCCCTGTCAGCAGCAGGCCCAGGGCTTGCTGCGCACTGTAGCGGCCATGCACGCCGATGGAGCGCCGGCCCCGGGTCAACTCGCGGTCCACCAGCACCGCCATGCCGGTGGCATGGCTGAACGCCTGCAGGGCGCTATCCAGGTTCTGCGCGGGCAGGTCCAGGGTCACTTCGGCGCGCACGGCCTGCGCCAGCCCCAACAGCAGAGCCAGGCAGCAGCCCGCGCGCCTCCAAGCCCCCCTGCTCAGCATCGCAACACGTCCGACATAGCCTACAAAACCGTCATCCTGAGGCCAGTTTATGAACCTGATGTTACGGTGCCAGCAAAAAAAACATCACGGTGACGGGCAGCCCGCTGCACTACACTTTTGAGCCATACCGGCCCATTTCCCAGGGCTCGCCAGGAGGCACCGATGAACCTGTTACCGACCCTCGCCAGCCTGTTGCTGTGTGCTGCCCTGCCGCTGATGGCCCACGCCGAAGGAACGCCGAATGGCTGCACCGAGGTCAACGTGGATGGCTACAAGGCACCGGACTATGGCTGCCTGAGCCAGCAGATGGGCAACAACCCGGACGCCGCCAAGGCCACGCAAAAGAACCAGCAGGCGCAACAGGTGCCCATCGACAAACGCAAGCCGAACCAGATCGGGCTCTCTACACCCGCAGCGACCAGTGTGCGCATGGGCAATACGTTCGGTACTTCGGTGAAACCCCAGCGGCCTTGATCGCCGCTTGTCCCCCCCTGCCCGCCCAGTGCAAAAAAAGCCATTGTGTTATCGCGATTGCCGATGTTATGTTTCTAACAGACATCAAAATCATGAAACATGAGTAACATCAATGACCGGCCTGCGCGAAAACGTCATGGATAAAAACAGCTTCCAGCGCACGCTGGAACAGCAGTTCCCGACGCTGACGCCCACCGGCAAGCGCATCGCGACCTACCTGCTGGGCAACCTGCAACAGCTGCCGTTCGAAACCGCCGACAGCATCGCCCAGCAAGCCGGCACCACCGGGATTTCAGTGGGGCGTTTCTTGCGAACCCTGGGTTATCGCAACCTCGATGACGTCAAGCAAGGCCTGCGCGGCGACCCGCAAGCCTCCTGGCTGATCACCGACCGCCTGGGTGCGTTTCGCCAGGAGAACGATCAGGAAGACGCCCTCGACCGTTCCCTCAACCGCGAGATCGAAGCCATTCAGCATGTATACGGCCTGGCCCGCAGCCAGGGTTTCGCCGATATCGTGCAGCACATCGTGGACGCCGACGCCGTGTTCATCCTCGGCATCCAGTCCACCCGGGGCATCCTCAATGCGTTCCACAGCCACCTGGAATACATCCGTCCCAAGGTCTATTACGTCGATGGCCTGTCGGGGATCTACGCCGAGACCCTGAACTCCGGCTTTGAAAAACCCTACGCCATCACAGCGGACTTCCGCGCCTATTCCAGCATCACGCCCACGTTCTGCGAGACCGCGAACGCCCAGGGTCTACCCTTGGCGCTGATCACTGACTTGCAATGCCCCTGGGCCCGGGACTACGACCTGGACCTGCTGCAACTGAAAACCGATGTCGGCCAGTTCTGGGACTCCATGGCGCCCCTGACGTGCCTGTTCAACCTGATGGTGTCTGCCGTCGCTGACCGCTACGGCGAGCGACTGGATGCACGCCTGGCAAAAAACCGCGCCCTGCAACAGGCCTTCGGCCAGTTCGAATCCTGACCCTGGAAAGGAAATCTTTGAGTGAAAACCAGCCCATTGGTAGAAATCGCCCCACCGGAATACCCGGTACAGGTCGACCTGATCTACGCCAGTGCCGACAACCTCGCAGGCACCGTGATCTACCGCAACACCCGCTGCCTGCTGCACACCGAAGCGGCGGCCTGCCTGCGCAAGGCGAGCCTGTTGGCACGCCAGGCCGGCATGACCCTGCTGATCTACGACGCCTATCGCCCGGCCTACGCCCAGCAACTGTTGTGGCAGGCCCTGCCCAACCCGGACTACGTGCGCGACCCACGCCTGGGCTCGCACCACACCCGCGGCGTGGCCGTCGACCTGACGCTGATTGATGAACACGGCACCCCCCTGGACATGGGCACGGCGTTTGATGCCATGGAGCCCAAGTCCCACCAGTTCTACCCCGACCTGCCGCCGCAGGTGCAGCGCAACCGCCTGCTGTTGCTGGGCATCATGCTTGGCGCCGGCTTCAAGGCGATTGCCACCGAGTGGTGGCACTACGAGTTGCCGGATGCCGAACTTTTCCCATTAATTGAGGAGTCACACTGATCCCAAGGACCGTACCATCACAATAATGAGCAGCACCCTTTAGCTCCAACTGCCCGGTTATAGATTTCATAAAAATAAACCAACCCGCTTTTTCCTCTAAATAATCAAGGAAACCGGCATGACCCCAAGCAACCGCAAGACCCTCGCACTCTCCCTGCTGTGCGCCGCCCTGAGCCTGGGCGCGTGGCAATCGGTAAGTGCCGCCGCCCCCAAAGACACCCTGATGATCGGCAAGGCCGCCGACCCGCAAACCCTCGACCCGGCCGTGACCATCGACAACAACGATTGGGCGGTGACGTACCCGGCGTACCAGAAGCTGGTGGCCTACAAAGTCGAAAACGGCAAGGGCAGCACCGAGGTCAAGGGCGACCTGGCCGACAGCTGGACCACCTCGGCCGACGGTCTGGTGTGGGACTTCAAACTCAAGCCCGGCAACAAGTTCGATGACGGCGCCGAGGTCGACGCCAATGCGGTGAAGTTCTCCTTCGACCGCGTGATGCAGCTCAAGCAAGGCCCGTCGGGTGCGTTCCCGGATGACATGAAAGTCACCGTGGTCGACCCGCTCACCGTGCGCTTCACCCTGGCCAAGCCCTACGCGCCCTTCCTTTACACCCTCGCCCACAACGGCGCCGGCATCATCAACCCGGACGTGGTGAAACAGGGCGACGTCAACGCCTACCTCTCCACCCACACCGCCGGCTCCGGCGCCTTTCGCCTGAGCAACTGGCAGAAAGGCCAGAGCCTGACCCTGGAACCCAACACCTACTACGCCGGCACCAAGCCCGCGCTGAACAAGGTGGTGATCAAGATCATCAGCGAAGCCTCGGTACGCCGCCTGCAACTGGAACGCGGTGACCTGGACATCGCCGAAGACATGCCCCAGGACCAGCTCACCAACCTGGCCAAAAAGAAAGACGTGGTGATCAAGGAGTTCCCGTCGCTGCGGGTGACCTACCTGTACCTGAACAACCAGAAAGCCCCGCTGAACAACCAGAATGCGCGCCAGGCAATCGTTGATGCGGTGGACTACAAAGGCATTGTCGACGGCATCCTCAAGGGCCAGGCCAAGTTGATGAACGGGCCGATTCCCGCCGGCATGTGGGCCAATGACCCGAGCCTGCCCTTGATGAAACAGGACCTGGACAGCGCGGGCGCGAACCTGAAGAAACTCCCGGAAAAAATCACCAACCTGAATTACATGTACTCCGACAAGGACCCGGACTGGGAATCCATCGGCCTGACCCTGCAAGCCAGCCTGGCGCCGCTGGGGATCAACCTGAAGATGGAAAAACTGGCCAACGCCACCATGCGCGAGCGCCTGGGCAAGGGTGACTTCGACGTGTCCATCGGCTCGTGGGCACCGGACTTCTCCGACCCCTACATGTACATGAACTTCTGGTTCGACTCCTCCCTGCAAGGCCTGCCGGGCAACCGTTCGTTCTACAGCAACCCGGTGGTGGACAAGCTGATTCGCGATGCGGCGGCCAACAACGACACGGCCAAGCGCACCGAGCTGTACCAGGAAGCCCAGAAGATCGTGCTCAAGGACAGCGTGTACGCCTACCTCTATCAGAAGAACTACACCCTGCCGATGCGTGATTCGGTGAAGGGTTATGTGTTCCATCCGATGCTGGAGCAGGTGTTCAACGTGGCTGAGATCAGTAAGTAACACGCGATCAAATGTGGGAGCGGGCTTGCTCGCGAAAGCGGTGTATCAGTTACCCGATGTATGACTGACCCACCGTATTCGCGAGCAAGCCCGCTCCCACACTGGACCTGCTGTGTTTTCCAGGCTGTATTCCTGATCCAAATGTCTCGCGTTACCGAGGAGCCCTCATGGCCTTCCTGAATATGTTGCGCAAACGCCTGTTCGGCCTGATCCTGGTCGTCGTCGGCGTTTCGCTGATCACCTTCTGCATCTCCCACCTGATCCCGGGTGACCCGGCGCGCCTGATTGCCGGCGACCGGGCCAGCGACGCCATTGTCGAGAACATCCGCCATCAACTGGGCCTCGACCTGCCGCTGTACCAGCAATACGGCCGCTACATGAGCGACCTGCTGCACGGCGACCTCGGCACCTCGATCCGCACCAGCCGCCCGGTGCTGGAAGACCTGAAAGCGTTCTTCCCCGCGACCCTCGAACTGGCGGTCGCCGCCCTGCTGCTCTCGGTACTGGTGGGCGTACCGCTGGGGGTGCTGTCAGCGGTATATCACAACCGCGCCATCGACCAGATCGCCCGAACGCTGGCGGTTACCGGCATTTCCACGCCGGCCTTCTGGCTCGGCCTGGGCCTGATCGTGTTGTTCTACGGCCAGCTCGGCTGGCTGCCCGGCAGCGGGCGGCTGGATGAAGGCCTCGAACCACCGCGCACCATCACCGGGTTCTACCTGATCGACTCGCTGCTGGCCGGCGATATCCCACTGTTCCTGAATGCCCTGGAACACCTGATCCTGCCCGCCGTCACCCTGGGTTTCGTCAACCTCGGCGTAGTCGCCCGGCAGATTCGTTCGGCGATGCTCGACCAGTTGGGCGAGGACTACATCCGTACCGCCCGCGCCTACGGCCTGTCGCGCTGGGCGGTGATCCTGCGCCACGCCCTGCCCAACGCGTTGATCCCGTCGATCACCGTGCTCGGCCTGACCCTCGGCGACCTGCTGTACGGCGCGGTGCTGACCGAAACCGTGTTCGCCTGGCCGGGCATGGGTGCCTATGTGGTGAAGTCGATCCAGTCCCTGGATTTCCCGGCGGTGATGGGCTTCGCGATCCTGGTGTCGTTTATTTATGTACTGCTGAACATGCTGATCGACCTGCTCTACCGGGTGGTCGACCCGCGCATCGGCGAGGTGAATTGAGATGACCGCTCCCCTGACCATGCCCGTACCGGTGCCCCTGGAACAGCGCCCCACCTGGCGTGCGCGAATGGAGTACCTGGGCTATCAAATACGCCGCAGCCCGCTGACCATCGCCGGCCTGACCATCACCTTGATCGTGCTGATCTGTATGGCCTTCGCCCCCTGGTTGGCGAGCCATGACCCCAATGCCTTGAACCTGGCGCAACGCCTGGCCGAGCCCTCCGCCGAACATTGGTTCGGCACCGATGAAGTCGGCCGCGACCTGTTCAGCCGGGTGCTGTACGGCAGCCGCCAGTCGGTGGGCGTGGGGCTGTTCGTGGCGTTTTCGTCCTGCCTGGTGGGCGGGCTGCTGGGCTGCCTGTCGGGGATTATCGGCGGGCGTTTCGACAGCCTGATCATGCGCCTGATGGACATCATGCTGTCGGTGCCGTCCCTGGTGCTGATCATGGCCCTGGCCGCCGCACTGGGCCCGAGCCTGTTCAATGCGATGCTGGCAATCACCGTGGTGCGCATCCCGTTCTACGTGCGCCTGGCCCGGGGCCAGGCCCTGAGCATTCGGCAGATGGGCTACGTCAAGGCATCCCAGACCTTCGGCGCCGGGCGCTGGCACATCGTGTCGTGGCACGTAGGCCGCAATGCGATGCCGCCGTTGCTGGTGCAACTGAGCCTGGACATCGGCAGCGCGATCCTGATGGCCTCGGCCCTGGGTTTCATCGGCCTGGGTGCACAACAGCCCACCGCCGAATGGGGCGCGATGGTTGCCACCGGGCGCAATTTCATTCTCGACAACTGGTGGTACTCGACCTTTCCGGGGCTGGCGATCCTGGTCACCGCGACCGGCTTCAACCTGCTGGGTGACGGTGTTCGTGACCTGCTCGACCCACGGCAACAGGGGAAATGACCATGTCCAGTCCGGCAGTGCTTGCCATCGACAACCTGAGCCTGGAATTCCCGGCTTACCGCAACAACGTCCAGGCACTCAACGGCGTGTCGTTGCACGTCAACCCCGGCGAAGTCGTCGGCGTAGTGGGTGAATCCGGCTCCGGCAAATCCGTGACCGCGATGCTCAGCCTGCGCCTGCTGCCGGAGCGCAGTTACCGGATCACCGCCGGCAGCTTGCAGATGCTCGGCCGCGACATGCTCGGTGCCAGCGAGAAGGAGCTGCTGCAGATCCGCGGGCGTGACGCGGCGATGATCTTCCAGGAGCCGATGACCGCGCTGAACCCGACCCGGCGCATTGGCCGGCAGATGCTCGATGTGATCATCCACCACCAGCGCCTGAGCAAGGCCGCCGCCCGTGCCAAGGCCATCGCCCTGCTGCGGGACATGCACATCGCCGACCCCGAGCAAGTGCTCGACAGCTACCCCTTCGAACTCTCCGGAGGCATGCGCCAGCGGGTGATGATCGCCCTGGCATTTTCCTGCGACCCTCAGTTGCTGATCGCCGATGAACCCACCACTGCCCTCGACGTCACCGTGCAACGCCAGGTGCTGTTGCTGCTGAGGGAAAAAGCCCGGGAACGCGGCACCGCGATCCTGCTGATCACCCACGACATGGCTGTGGTCTCGCAGTTCTGCGACCGGGTGTATGTGATGTACACCGGCGCCGTGGTGGAAGAAGGCCCCACCGCCCAGGTGATGAGCGACCCGCGCCACCCCTACACCCAAGGGTTACTCAGCGGCTTGCCGGAACAGGTGAAACCCGGCGACGACCTGCTGACCATCCCCGGCCAGGTGCCCAACCTTGCCGCCCTGCCCTCAGGCTGCACCTTTCGCGAACGCTGCCCCCAGGCCATGAGCCAATGCATCGAGCGCCCGCGCCTGGACCTGATCAACCCTGCCGGCACCCGCAAAAGCGCGTGCTGGCTGACTGCCGGGGAGTCGGTGCAATGACCGTGTCTCAAGATTCACTGCTGGCTTTGCGGGATGTACGGGTCAAGTTCCCGGTAAAAACCGACTGGCTGGGCCGCCCGCGCGGTTATGCCCACGCCCTCAACGGCATCGACTTGCAGGTGCGCCGTGGGGAAACCCTGGGGATTGTCGGCGAGTCCGGCTGCGGTAAAAGCACCCTCGCCCAGTTGCTGATGGGCCTGGTCAAGCCCAGCGACGGTGAAGTGGACTGGGTCTACGAAAGTGCCCGGGAACGCCACCGGCATGTGCAGATCGTATTCCAGGACCCGCAATCGTCCCTCGACCCGCGCCTGCCCATCTGGAAAATCATTACCGAGCCGCTGTTCGCCCTAGGCGACACGCCCAAGAGTGAAATGCGCACCATCGCCGCCAAGGTCGCCGCGCAGGTAGGCATTCGCGCTGAATACCTGGACCGTTACCCGCACCAGTTTTCCGGTGGCCAGCGCCAACGCATCGCCATCGCCCGCGCGCTGGCGTCCAACCCGAGCATCCTGGTGCTGGACGAGCCGACCTCGGCCCTGGATATCTCGGTGCAGGCGCAAATCCTCAACCTGCTGGCCGAGCTGCAACGGCGGCTGGGGCTGACGTACATCCTGATCTCCCACAACGTTTCGGTGGTGCGGCACATGGCCGACCGGGTGGCGGTGATGTACCTGGGGCAGATCGTGGAACTGGGGTGTGCCGAGCAAGTGCTGGAGCAGCCGAAGCATCCGTACACCCAGCTGTTGCTGGAGGCGGTGCCCAAGCTGGGGGTGGCGCTGGACGACGCGTATGTCAGTGCACCGACAGAGCTGCCGGGGAACCGGGTGTTGCCGGGTGGGTGTTTCTTTCTCGACCGCTGCCCGAGGCGTACACCAGGCTGTGAGCGGCCGCAGCGGTTGACGGGAGGGATGAGTCAGCAGGTGCGCTGTCACCTGGAACATCCGTGAGGCGTCCTTAACGAAATTTTCATGATTGCGCGGCTATGATCCGCCACCTCGTTGGGGAGTAGCCTGCTTCGGATTCTCGAAGCGTTCGTATCAACATTCTCGGCAACATGCCGTGGTGCGAACACCATTTTGGTTGGTGAGACCAGCGACACATCCATGCCTGAAGTCGGGCGTGTGGTTGTGTCGTTGACTCATACAGCCCGACTGGAAGCCTTACCGTGAACCCCATTTCCCTGATTCTTCTCGCCCTTGCCATGTCCACGGACGCCTTTGCGGCGGCCATTGGCAAAGGTTCCAGCCTGCACAAACCACGCCTGACCGAAGCCCTGCGGGCCGGGCTGATCTTTGGTGTGATCGAAGCGATCACGCCGATTATCGGCTGGGCCATCGGCCAGGCCGCCACTCGCTGGGTGGAACAGTGGGACCACTGGATCGCCTTCACCCTGCTGGTAGCCCTGGGCCTGCACATGATCTACAACGGCTTGAAGGCCGATGATCCAGAGGAAGAGAAACCGAGCCAGCACTCGTTCATGATTCTTGCCGTGACCGCGTTTGCTACCAGCATTGATGCCCTGGCGGTGGGTGTGGGCCTGGCGTTTGTCGACGTGAATATCCTGGTGGCCGCTGCGGCGATCGGCTTGGCGACGATGACCATGGTAACCATCGGCATGATGCTTGGCCGGGTGTTGGGGACTGTGGTCGGCAAGCGCGCCGAGATGGTTGGCGGCGTGGTGTTGATGCTGGTGGGTGCGACGATTTTGTATGAGCACCTGTCGGCCTAGAAACCGGCGAAGATCAAAATGTGGGAGCGGGCTTGGGTGGGAGCGGGCTTGCTCGCGAAAGCGGTGGTTCAGCCAGCCTATTGAGCGACTGACACACCGCCTTCGCGAGCAAGCCCGCTCCCACACAAGCCCGCTCCTACAGGGATCTGCGGCGATCAATCAGGCCGCGTGTTTTTCTTTCTTCAGGCTCTCGATGTCGATCACGAACCGATACTTCACATCGCCCTTGAGCATGCGCTCGTAGGCGTCATTGATGCCCTGGATGTCGATCATCTCGATGTCCGAGACAATCCCGTGCCTGGCGCAGAAATCCAGCATGTCCTGGGTTTCCTGGATGCCACCGATCAACGACCCGGCCAGGCTGCGACGCTTGAAGATCAGGTTGAACACGGTCGGTGACGGGTGCGGGCTATCCGGGGCGCCCACCAGGGTCATGGTGCCGTCGCGCTTGAGCAGGTTGAGGAAGGCGTCGAGATTGTGGGACGCGGCCACGGTGTTGAGGATGAAGTCCAGGGAGTTGGCAACCTTGGCCATTTCGTCCGCGTTCTTCGACACCACCACTTCATCGGCCCCCAGGCGCAGGCCGTCTTCGCGCTTGTTCGGCGAGGTGGTGAACAGCACCACGTAGGCGCCCATGGCATGAGCGATTTTCACCGCCATATGGCCCAGGCCACCGAGGCCGACAACGCCGACGCGCTTGCCCGGCCCGACGTCCCAGTGGTGCAGCGGTGAGTAGGTGGTGATGCCTGCACACAGCAGCGGCGCGACCGCCGCCAGGTTGCTCTCGTCGTGGGAGATGCGCAGGACGAACTTCTCCTTGACCACGATATTGTCCGAGTAGCCGCCGAAGGTGTTTTCGCCGCCAAAAGCCGGGCCGTTGTAGGTGCCGGTGAAGCCGTTTTCGCAATACTGCTCCTCGCCCTCGGCGCAGGATTCGCAGTGCTGGCAGCTGTCGACCATGCAGCCGACACCGGCCAAATCGCCCACCTTGAACTTGCTGACATTGGCGCCCACGGCGGTCACTCGGCCAACGATTTCATGGCCCGGTACCGACGGGTACAGGGTGTTTTTCCATTCGTTGCGTACGGTGTGCAGGTCCGAGTGGCAGACGCCGCAATAGAGGATGTCGATCTGCACATCATCGGCCCCGGGGGCGCGACGTTCGAACGTGAAGGGTTTGAGCGAATCCTTGGAGTCACGAGCGGCGTAGCTGTAAGTCTTGGCCATTTCGTTCACCTGTTTGTTCAGACGGTAGAAAGCAGTTGACCAGCATAGACGCTGAACCGTTCAACCGAGCACAGGCATACAAGTCCCTCGTCCGATTCTGCGCCTATAGTATTGGCTGCCCTCTCACCCAAGGAGTTTTGCCATGAGCACCCTACGCACACAAGACGGTACCGAGCTCTACTACAAGGACTGGGGCACCGGCAAACCGGTGCTGTTCAGCCACGGCTGGCCGCTGGATGCCGATATGTGGGAATACCAGATGGAGTACCTGAGCAGCCGCGGCTACCGCACCATCGCGTTCGACCGCCGTGGTTTTGGCCGCTCGGACCAGCCCTGGACCGGTAACGACTACGACACCTTTGCCGACGATATCGCCCAGTTGATCAACCATCTGGATCTGCAGGACGTGACCCTGGTGGGCTTCTCCATGGGCGGCGGCGATGTCAGCCGCTATATCGCCCGCCATGGCAGCGCGCGCGTGGCCGGGCTGGTGTTGCTGGGGGCGGTGACGCCGCTGTTCGGGCAAAAGCCGGATTACCCGCAAGGGGTCGAGATGGCAGCGTTTGACGGGTTCAGGGCCGCGCTGCTGAAGGATCGCGCGCAGTTCCTGGCAGACTTCAATACGCCGTTCTATGGCATCAACAAGGGCCAACAGGTCTCCAGCGGTGTATTGACTCAAACACTGAACATCGCCCTGCTCGCCTCGCTCAAGGCGACGGTGGATTGCGTCACCGCGTTCTCGGAAACCGACTTCCGCCCGGACATGGCCAGGATCGACGTGCCGACCCTGGTTATCCACGGTGATGGCGACCAGATCGTGCCGTTCGAAACGACCGGCAAGGTCGCCGCGCAGATGATCAAAGGCGCGCAGTTGAAGGTGTACAAGGATGCCCCCCATGGTTTTGCGGTGACCCACCAGCAAGCCTTGAACGAAGATCTGCTGGCCTTCCTGCAACGCTGAGCCGATTGCGTTCTCCTGCGACGGCTTATTTCTGGCCGGGCTGACACCCGGCCTTTTCAGGCAGTCGTACTATTCCCCGGTGCCGGCAAACCCCGCGACGATCTCGTCGATCACCACCCGCACCCGGGCGGTGTGCCGCAGGTCGGCATGGGTCACCAGCCACACATCGTAGGGCAACGGCCGCGTACGGTCCGGCCACAGCCGCACCAGACCGTCGCGTTCGCCGGAAACTATCGGAACCTCACCGATACCGACCCCTGCGGCGATGGAGCGGCGTACCAACAGGCTTGAACTCAAGGCCGCAACAATACGTCCGCGTCCCAGCGGCTCGCTGACCAGGGTCAGGTCCTTCTGGCTTTGCAGGTGCGGCTGGTACACCACTAGGTCGTGTCCTTCGAACAGGCTGCCCGGTTCGGGTGCGCCGTGCCGATCGATATACGCTTGCGAGGCAAACAGCCCCACCGGCCAGCGGGCGATGCGCCGGGCGATCAGGTCGGGGTTGTCCGGGCGGGTATTGCGCACCGCGATATCGGCTTCGCGTTTGGCCAGGTTAAGCAACTGGGTCGAAGCGTCCATCTGCACGCGCACGTCAGGGTGCGCATCGTGCAGCCGGGCAATGGCCGGGATCAGGAAATCGATGGCCAGGGAATCGGTGGTGGTCACCCGTACGGTGCCGGTCAGGCGGTCGTCCAGGCCCAGGACCTGGCGCTCCAGGTCGAGGGCCGAGCGCTCCATGTTCTCCACCGATTGCAACGCGGCCTCACCCACGGCGGTCAGCGCATAGCCCTCGGAGGTGCGCAGGAACAATGTTGCGTTCAGGGACTTTTCCAGGGCATTGACCCGTCGGCCCACGGTGGCTTGATCTACCCCCAGCACCCGCGCGGCCCCGCGCAGTGTGGACTCGCGGCACACCGCGAGGAACACCCGCGCATCGTCCCAATTCATGGCTTTCCCCTTCGATGCATTTTTGCATCAGCGTGACGTGTAATCGCAGCATTATTGCATCACTCATCACGGCTATGCTGGGCACCAGAGAAAATACCCAGGATCGCCAGCAGGCTGAACCGCTCGGTGACGGGCGCGGTCCCAACCCACACGTTCATTGCTACAGGTGCGCTCAAATGACTCTGCCCCACGAAATGACCCTGATCGAAATCACCAGCCCCGGCGGCCCCGAAGTCCTGCAACCACGCCAGGAGCCGGTCCCTGTCGCCGGCCCCGGCGAAGTGCTGATCCGCGTGCACGCCGCCGGCGTCAATCGCCCGGACGCCCTGCAACGCGCCGGCACATACCCGATGAAACCCGGCATGAGCCCGATTCCCGGGCTGGAAGTGGCCGGTGTGGTGGTCGCGCTGGGCGAAGGCGTCAGCGAGTACGCGCTGGGCGACAAGGTGTGCGCCCTGACCAATGGCGGCGGTTATGCGCAGTACTGCGCAGTGCCCGCCAGCCAGACCTTGCCGGTTCCCGATGGCCTGGACTGGATTCAGGCGGCAGCGATCCCGGAAACCTTCTTCACCGTATGGGCCAACCTGTTCGGCATCGGCGGTGCGCATAAAGGCCAGCGCGTGTTGATCCATGGCGGCACCAGCGGCATCGGCACCACCGCGCTGATGCTCTGCCGCGAGTTCGGTATCGAAGCGTTCGCCACCGCCGGCAGCGTGGAAAAATGCGCCGCCATCCGCGAGCTGGGAGCCGAGTCGATCAACTACCGGGAACAGAATTTCGCCGAGGTCATCGCTGACAAGACCGCGGGCAAGGGTGTCAATGTGGTCCTCGACATCATGGGTGGCTCCTACCTGAACGACAACATCAGCGCCCTGGCCATGGAAGGTCGCCTGGTGATGCTGGGCTTCCTCGGCGGCGCACGCGCCAAGGACATCGACCTGCTGGCGATCCTCGGCAAACGCGCGATCGTTACCGGCTCGTTGTTGCGCTCACGCACCCGGGAAGAAAAAGCCGCGATTGCCGCACAACTGCGCGAACACGTGTGGCCGGTGCTCTCGGCCGGGCGTTGCCTGCCGATGATCGATGAGGTGTATGCCTATACCGACGCCGCGAAGGCCCATGCGCGCATGGAAGGTGGCGACCATATCGGCAAGATTGTGTTGCGGGTGGATTGATAAACATGCGGAAAAACGGTTTATAACGTCATCAGAACAAAACACTGCGGTTAATGGAGGCTTCATGAAACTGGTCGGCATGCTGGACTCGCCCTACGTGCGCCGCGTGGCCATTTCCCTGGAACTGTACGGCGTCGCGTTCGAACACCAGGCATTGTCGGTGTTCAGCACCTTCGATGAGTTTTCCGGGATCAACCCGGTAGTCAAGGCACCGACGCTGGTGCTCGACGACGGCACGGTGCTGATGGATTCCGGCTTGATCCTCGAGTACCTGGAAGCCCTGGCGCCGGCCGGCAGCCGATTGCTGCCCCCGTCAGCCCCAGCGCTTGCCAGGGATCTGCAAGTGATCGGCCTGGCGCTGGCAGCGTGCGAAAAGACTGTGCAGATCGTCTACGAACATCACCTGCGGCCCGCCGAAAAACTGCATCAGCCGTGGATCGACCGCGTGACCGGGCAACTGCTGGCGGCCTATGCATTATTGGAGGCGCGGGTGGCCGAGCGCGACAGCGACGCGCCGCTGACCCAGGCGAGCCTGACGGTGGCGGTCGCCTGGTCCTTCACCCAGCTGAAGATAGCCGACGTCGTGAAGGCCGATGCGTTTCCCCACTTGCAACGCCACGCGGCCCTCGCCGAGCAGCACCCGGCATTCGGCAAATACCCGATCGAGTAGCCCGTGCCTACCCGGCATACACCGGATAATCGGTGAAGCCCACCTCGGTGCCGCCATACAGGCCGTCCGCGTTCAACGGGTTCAGCGGCCAACCGTTGAGCAGGCGTTGGGGCAAGTCGGGATTGGCAATGTACGGCCGGCCAAACGCGATCAGGTCTGCCAGCCCCGCCTCTACCAACCGCACGCCGCGCTCTGCGGTGTAGCGGCCGGCGTAGATGATCCGGCCGCTGAAGGTGTCACGCACCGCCTGGCGGAACGACTCGGGCAACTCGGGGGCATTGTCCCAGTCGGCTTCGGCAATCGACACGTAGGCGATGCCGGCCGCCTCAAGCACCTTGATCGCCTCGATGTAGGTGTGATGCGGGTCTTCCTCGACGAGGCCGATGTAGACCCGGTCCTGGTCAGTGCCGCTGAACAACGGCGCAAAGCGCACACCCAGGCGCTGCGGGCCGACTACTTCGGCCACCGCCTCGACGATTTCCCGCAGGAACCGCAGGCGATTGTGCAGTGAGCCACCGTATTCATCGTCGCGCTGGTTGGAATGCGCCGAGATGAACTGGTTGACCAGGTAGCCGTTGGCCGAATGAATTTCCACGCCATCGAAGCCTGCGGCCAATGCATTTTTTGCAGCCTGGGCGTAAAGCCCCACCAACTCCTTGACCTCGGCGGTAGCCAGGGCGCGCGGCTCGGGTGGCTGCACCAACTTACCGGTGCCGGGCCCGGTTGCAACGAATGCCTTGGCTTGCTGCGGCTGGATCGCCGACGGCGCAACGGGTGCTGCGCCGTCGGGCTGCAGTTCGTGATGGGACACGCGGCCCACATGCCAAAGCTGGGCGAAGATCACGCCGCCTTCGGCATGCACGGCATCGGTCACGGTACGCCAGCCGTCAATCTGCTCCGGTGTGTAGATGCCCGGGGTCCAGGCGTAACCCTGGCCGCGAGGCTCGATCTGCGTGCCCTCGCTGACCATGAAGCCGGCGGTAGCACGCTGGCGGTAATAAAGCGCCATCAAGTCCGTGGCGATATCACCGGGCTGGGCACTTCGCTGGCGGGTAAGCGGCGGCAGGACGATGCGGTTTTTCAGGGTGTGGTGCCCCAGTTTGATCGGGGTACCTAAAGCGCTGTTGCTCATGGGGGGAAAGTTCCGGATTCAAATTTCAGACAAGCAGAAGCTGCCGGCTCCCGCTCAGGGGAGCCGCCAACAACGTACTTTTGGGGGGGACTCAGCGGGTTACGCGGTCAGCTTCAACAGCGCTTTGGCAACGTCACTGGAACTGGCAGGATTCTGCCCGGTGACCAGCAGGCCATCTTCAATCACAAAGGACTGCCAATCGGCACCCTTCTCATACGTGCCGCCCAGCGCCTTGAAATCATCCTCGATCAGGAACGGCACCACGTCGGTCAGGCCAACCGCTGCTTCTTCAGAGTTGGAGAAGCCGGTGACGCGTCGGCCCTTGACCAGCGGCTCGCCGTTGACCGCCTTGACGTGACGCAAGGCACCCGGGGCGTGGCACACAAAGCCAATCGGCTTGCCCGCACGCTCGAAGGCTTCGATCAGGGCGATGGAGGTTTTCGACTCTGCCAGGTCCCACAGCGGGCCGTGGCCGCCTGGGTAGAACACGGTGTCGAAGTCGCCGGCGTTGACCGACTCCAGCTTCACGGTGGTGGCCAGGGCCTGTTGCGCCGCCGGGTCAGCGGCGAAGCGGCGGGTCTGGTCGGTTTGCGAATCCGGCAGGTCGCTGACCGGGTCCAGGGGCGGCTGCCCACCGGCCGGCGAAGCCAGGGTCACGTCGGCCCCGGCGTCCTTGAACGCGTAGTAGGGAGCAGCAAATTCTTCGAGCCAGAACCCGGTCTTGCGGCCGGTGTTGCCAAGCTGGTCGTGAGAAGTCAAAACCATCAATACTTTCATGTGCCAGTGCCTCGGGGTGATGTGGGTTGGAATGGAATCAAGCTTAAGAGCCGGGCCAAAACCGCACAATGTCATGTCCGCAAGGATTCCGGACATTGCGCCAAGGCGGTTGCCGTTTCCCTGGCACACGCCGACAATCACCGCTCCGCGCCCCCTGGAGAGATGAGATGCACAGCATTGCGCTGATGGTGTACCCGAACTTTCAATCCTTGAGCCTCAGCCTGGGCTCGGTGTTCGAGTGCGCGAATCTGCTGCGTGGCGAGCAGGCGTATGAATTTCACCTGGTGTCGGAAAGTGGCGGCCCGATCATGACGTCCCAGGGCTTCTCGGTGAACAGCACGCCGATCCGGCCCGAGGGCTATGACACATTGATCGTCAGCGGTTACCTGGAGTTCCAACTGCCTGACGCCAGCCTGCCGAGGCTGGTCCAGGCGGCGTCCAAACAGTCGCGGCGGATTGCTTCGTTGTGCATGGGCATCTTCGTGCTGGCCGAGGCCGGATTGCTCGAAGGCAAGCGCGCCACCACCCACTGGCTGCACGCACCGGCCTTTGCCAAGCGCTACCCGCAGATTCGCCTGGAGGAAGACAAGCTGTTCGTGGTCGACGGCCAGATCTGGACCGGTGCTGGCATGAGCGCCGGGGTGGACCTGGCGCTGGCGATGGTGGAGAACGACCTGGGCAGCGACCTCGCCCGCCGCATCGCGCGCAAGCTGGTGATTGCCCAGCGCCGTGGCAGCGAACAGTCGCAGCTATCGGCGTTGCTGGAACTCGACCCCAAGTCCGACCGTGTGCAGTTGGCCCTGGCCTACGCCCGGGAGAACCTGACCCACGACCTTTCGGTCGAGGCCCTGGCGGCCGTGGCGCGGCTCAGCCCACGCCAGTTCAGCCGGGTGTTTCGCGAGGAGACCGGGCAAACCCCGGCCAAGGCCATCGAATCCCTGCGGGTGGAAGCCGCCCGGGCAATGATGGAAACCAGTCGGCATCCGGTGGAAGTGGTCGCCCGCGAGACCGGGTTCGGTGATCGCGAGCGCATGCGCCAGGCGTTCCTGCGGGCGTTCGGCCAGCCGCCACAGGCGATGCAGGCGGCATTGTTCAGTGCAGGGGCTGGCGCCGCGTTCAGTTGATGGTTCAGTGCAACGCTGCGCGCGTCACCAGGAAGCTCAGCAAATTCGGCTCATCATCCAACTCGATGGCCTGCACCGGGCGCGGCAGGTTATCCAACACCGTGCGCCAGAACGCCTGGCTCACTTCATCCTGATCATAGAAACGCACCAGCCAGTTCGCCTCGCCGCTGCTCAACACCTGAGTGGCGATGGCGCGGCCAATGCCCTTGCGGCGGTAGCGTTTGAGGATGAACAGGTCCGCCAGTTCCAGCGCATCGATCCCCGGCAACTCGCTGCCTTCGATCAGCAGGAAGCCGGCGATGAAGCCGTCGACCAGCAGCAGGTTGGCACTCCACTGCGGGTCTTCCCAGTAGCGGGCCAGGTGCTCCTCATGGATGTAGAAGCGACCGTCCACCTCGACATCTTCCTGTTCCCAGTCCGAGGACTCGTAGGCGTAGAACTGGTAAAGGTTGGCGATCAACGTGGCGTGTTCCGGGCCGGTCTCGATCAGTTCGACGGTAGTATCGGGGATTGCAGGCATGGGCATCTCGGCAAAAAAACAGGCCGTCATTGTCAACAAAGCCACCTGCAATGCCAATACACCGGCCAAGCTTTCTGCTTGCTGAACCGATCGCGCTTTTCTCGTGTCAACGACAAAATCGTTACAAAGTTAGACTAAACTCCGCGTCACTTCCCTCCCCTTGCTTTCAGGATAAGTACTTTGACAAACGTCTGCACCAGCGGCCTCGATGTCGGCTTTGCGTCCCTGGATTACCTGCAAATAGGCATCCTGGGCATCATTCAGGGCATCACCGAATTGTTGCCCGTGTCTTCCACCGCCCACATGCGCATCGTGCCCGCCCTGCTCGGCTGGCCGGATCCCGGCTCGGCGTTTTCCGCAGCCATGCAGTTGGCCGCACTGGCAGCAGTGGTCAGTTACTTCTGGAAGGATGTACGCCAGGTCACGGTCGGCAGCATCACTGCGGTGCGCCAGGGTGACTACAACAACCAGTGGTTCAAGCTGGCGGTGGCCATTGTGCTGGCGACGATTCCGATCGGGATCGCCGGGATAGCCTTGTCGTCGACCCTCAACTCCTGCAACTCGCCGCTGCGCGGGCTGATGGTGATCGGGATTTCCTGCCTGGTGATGGCGGTGCTGCTGGCGGCGGCTGAACTCAGCGCGAGGCATAAGCGCACGGTGGGCGAAATGCGCCTGCGGGATGCGCTGATTGTCGGCATTGCGCAGATCGGCGCGCTGATTCCAGGGGTTTCCCGCTCGGGCTCGACCCTGACCGCCGCACTGTTCCTCAACTTCAAGCGTGAAGAAGCGGCGCGGTTTTCGTTCCTGCTGGGCTTGCCGGCGATCGCCCTCGCGGGGCTGAAAGAGCTGTGGGTATTGTTCCACGCCGACCTGCCCGCCCACGCCTGGCCGCACCTGATCTTCGGGCTGGTGGTCGCCAGTGTGTCGGCGTTCTTCGCGATCTGGGGCCTGATGAAGTTCCTGGAGCGATTCTCCACCTGGCCGTTCGTGATCTACCGCGCGGTGCTGGGGGTTTTCCTGATTGTGGCGGTGAGCACCGGGCTGTTGGCCTAAGGCGCGCGGTCGGCCAGTTCTTCGAGCAAATCCGCTGACGGTATGAAGAACAGGCCGCCGGTGACCGCCGTGCTGAAGTCCAGCAGGCGGTCATAGTTGCCGACCGGTCGGCCGACAAACATGTTCTCCAGCATCAACTCCAAAGGCTCTGGCGAGCGCGCGTAGCCGATAAAGTACGTCCCGAATTCCCCCGCGCCCGGCCGGCCAAAGGGCATGTTGTCCCGCAGGATCTTCACTTCCTCGCCGTCCTTGGTGATGGTGGTCAGCGCACTGTGGGAGTTGCTCGGCTTGGTCGCATCGTCGAGCTCGATGTCCGACAGCTTGGTGCGCCCGATCACCCGCTCCTGCGCCTCCACCGACAATTCATTCCAGGCCTGCATATTGTGCAGGTACTTCTGCACCATTACATAGCTGCCGCCGCTGAACGCCGGATCCTCATCACCGACGATGGTGAAACCCACCGCCTTGCGCCCGACCGGGTTCTCGGTGCCGTCGACAAAACCGATGATGCTGCGCATGTCGAAATAGCGGAAACCCTGGACCTCGTCCACCACCGTCACCGCATCCCCCAGCGCCGCCATCAACTGGGTGGCCAATTCGAAACACAGGTCCATCTGCTCGGCACGAATGTGCAGCAGGATATCCCCCGGCGTGGCCGGCGCCAGGCGCCCGGCCACGCCCACTTCCTTGAACGGATGCAACGCTGCTGGCCGCGGCCCCCCGAACAGCGCGTCCCACGCCTTGGAGCCAAACCCTGCGACACACGTCAGGTTGCCCGCCGGTACACGCTTGCCGACCGAGCGCACCAGGCCGGCGATATCGGCGCACCAGCTGCGCACCGCCTCAGCCGAGTCACTGCCAGGCGCCAGGGTCGCGACCATGAAAATGGCGCTGCTGGTGATCGGGCTGCAGACGGATTGGGGTTCAAGGTTTTGATCGGATGGCGATGTCATTGAGAGGTCCACGGGTGGCGGTCGAGATTCAACGAGCGCAGATTAGCAGACACTGAGTTAAAGTGCGGCTGCCTGGAGTTGCGCCGCCTGATACAACGCGTCAGCAGTTTCTTGAATATCTTCACACTGCCACAACTTGCCCAACCACTCGGACGGAATGCCCTGCACGCCGTAATACGCGCCCGCCAACTGACCCACGATCGCTGCGGTAGTGTCGGCGTCATCCCCCAGGTTTGCGGCAGCCAACACAGCCTCGGCAAAGCTGTTGGTGTGATGAAAACACCATAGCGCCGCTTCAAGCGAAGCCACTGCGTAGCCAGAACCCACGATGTCACTGCGCGCCTTGTCGAGGTAGTGCCCATCAGCAATGTCCGCAACTTTGGATTCGCTCAACTCCAGGTAGCCGACCTGCAATACCTGCGGTTTCGAATCCCCCCGCAGCGCATTCGCAATACACTCAGCCAGCACGAGGCAACATTCAATCGCCTCCATCGCGCCATGGGTCGTGCGGGAACTGTCGACGGTAAACTCACGCAGGCGCTCGGCATCCGGAAAATAGAACAGCACCACCGGCGCCAGGCGCATCATCGACCCGTTACCCGCTGAGTAAGGATCGGTGGAGCCCGCGAACGGGTCACCGGTGTACTGATACTCCGCCAATGCCTCACGAACCGTCGTGCCAATATCGAAACATTCACCCGTCGAGCTAAGGTAGCCCCACTTCCACCAGTTCAGATAACGGCCCATCTGATCGGCAGCGTCAAAACCATTCTTGCGCAGCAGGCTTTCGGCCAGACAAAGCGCCATGGACGTGTCATCCGTCCACTGGCCCGGTAACAGTTGAAAGGGCCCACCACCAACCATATCGATGACAGGGGCAAACGACCCACGGCGCATGAACTCAACAGTAGTCCCTACTGCATCACCGCACGCCAGGCCAAGCAGGCTGCCGCGGTAACGCTCTGAAAGCATCATCAATCTCACTCCTTTGCACAATTAACACCCTGACAGGAGAACCATACCGTAGCTTTCCGTTCAATGGGTTGCTGTGCATTTCTATGGGAAATTTCCCACTCAGGCACTCCCCTACCCCTGCCTCCCGATGGTAGTGTGTGAAATTGTTTCTGACCTTTCGATCAGACATTTCTCACTCACTCCCTGCAAAGGAATGCCCCCAGCAATGGATTTTTCCCTCAAGCAACTGGCCGTAGCCACCCTGATGGCCGCCAGCCTTTCGGTGTTCACCACCCAAGCTCAAGCCAACCTCACCCCACAACAGAACGCCGTCATCCTGAAGACCTTCAGCGATGCCTCGGTCAAGGATTTCCGGCAGTTCCTCGCCAGCCTGGCCAAGAGTGACGTGGCCAAGAGCGACAACCTCGGCCCGGCCATCAGTGCCTTTCTCGACAACAAGGACCTGAGCGCCGACCAGCAGAATGAAATCCATCGTCTGCTGGGCCTGTATGCGCGGGTTAAGTACGGCGCCGCCGCCACTGAAACCCTGCGTGAGCTGGTAGAGATCCCGACCTTCCAGGTCGCCGGCGTGGCCCAGCACGACAATCCCGAGTTCATCAAGATCGCCGCCAAGATCAAGAGCCTGGCCGAGTCGTTCAACCTGAACTTCCGCAACATCGACAACCGCGTCTACGAGATTTCCCTGGAAGGCAGCGGCGATGAAGTGGTCGGCATCCACGCTCACGCGGACGTGGTACCGGTAACCCCGGAAAACTGGGTGCTCAAGGACGGCACCAAGCTCGACCCATTCAAGGTCACGCTGATCGGCGACCGGATGTATGGTCGCGGCACCGAGGATGACAAGAACGGCATCGTGGTGGCGATGTACGCGATGAAGGTGATCAAGGAAGAGAAGCTGCCGCTGGCGCGCAATTTCAAGCTGCTGGTGGACACCACCGAGGAAACCTCCGGCGACGCGATCCCGTACTACTTCGAGCACAACCCAACGCCCAACTACAACCTGGCGCTGGACGGCGGCTACCCGGTGGTGATCGCCGAGAAAGGCTACGGCACGGTCATGGCCAAGTTCCCCAAGCGCAAGGCTGAAGGCCAAGGCGCAGAAATCATCTCGATGACCGGCGGCAAGGCCACCAACCAGATTCCGTCGGCGTCGGTGGTGACATTGCTCAGCGACAAGCCTGCCGAACTGGCCGCCAGCCTGCAAAAGGCCGGCAGCGAGTACGCCAAGCGCAATGGCGGCGACTTTGAAGTGGCGGCCAAGGTCGTCGGCAAGGACGTTCAGTTGACCGTCACTGGCGTGTCCGCCCACTCCTCCGAACCGGAATCCGGGGTGAACCCGGTAGCCAGGGTCCTCGACTTCCTCAACAGCCTCGACGGCAAGGTCGCGCTCAAGCACAACCAGTTCACCGACGCCGCGCACTACGCCGCCAACAACTGGGGCCTGGATTACCTGGGCGCCAAGCTGGGCGTGGGCTTCTCCGATGCGTTCATGGGCCCGCTGACCACCTCGCTGACCTATGTGGGCGAAGATGACACTACCTTCAAGCTGGCGGTCAACCTGCGGGTGCCAAAGGGCAAGTCACCGGAAGCGCTCAAGGCCGAAATCGCCGACAAGCTCAGCGCCTGGACCAAGAAAAACCACGTGGCTGTGACCTTCGATTACTCGATCGCCGAGCCGATGTACCGCAACCCTGAGGGCGAGTGGGTCAAGGCGCTGTTGGCGGTGGCCAGCGAGAACCTGGGCATGGAGCACAAGTACGGCACGTCTGCCGGCGCTACCTCGGTGCATGAGCTGCCCAACGGCGTGCAATTCGGCCTGGCACGGCCGGAGGTCAAGTACACCGGCCATACCGACAACGAGTTCAAGACCGTCGACCAGTTCCTGCTGGACCTGCAGATCGTCACCGAAATGATGGGCCGCATCGGGCAACTGCCAAAGCTCTGACCTGCCCTTCGGACCCGCCGCCCTGGCGGGTCCACTAAGCGATACGCCAGCCTTTCGACGCCCGCCGCTGCGCGAGGAACCGGGCATAGCGCCCTTGCCTTGCGGTCAATTGCTCAGGCGTGCCCTGCTCCACGATCCGGCCTTCATCGAGCACCACGATCTGGTCGGCCATCACCACCGTCGACAACTGATGCGCGATCACGATCAGCGTGCATGTGCCGCGCAAGCGTGCCAGGGTTTCGGCGATGACCGCCTGGTTCTCGGCGTCCAGTGCTGCCGTGGCTTCGTCCACCAGCAGGATCGGCGCGCCCTTGATCAACGCACGGGCGATCGCGACACGCTGACGCTCGCCACCGGACAGGCGTGCCCCGCCCTCACCCACCGTGGTCGACAGGCCCATGGGCAGGCGCTCGATAATCGCCTGCACACCGGCCTGCCGCGCGGCCTCCAACACTTGTGCGTCGCTGGCGTCGGGTTTGCCGAGGCGAATGTTGTCGGCGATGCTGCCCTGGAACAGGTACGTGTCCTGGAAGATCTGGCTGATCTGCGCGTTGAGCTGCTCGCCGGACATCTGTCGCACGTCCACGCCACCGATACACACCTGGCCCTGGCTGACCTCGAAAAACCGCGCGACCAATCGCAATAGCGTGGTCTTGCCTGAGCCGCAAGCCCCTACCAGCGCCGTCATGCTGCCGGGCTCGATACGCAGGTTCACCCCGCGCAGCACGTCCCTTGAACCGGCCGCGTGGCGAAAGCTCACATCGAACAATTCCACCGAGGCATCCCGTGGCGATTGCGGCGCGCTCGGCGCCTTCAGGGGCGACGCGGCCAATATCTCGCGCACCGCCTCAAGCTGCACCCCGGCACCGCGCAACGTTTCGCCATAGCCGGCCACCTCCAGCAACGGGTCAATGAAGCGGCTGACCAGCAACAGCGACACCATCACCGCAATCACCGAGCCCACGTGCAAGGCATTTCCCAGGTAAGCGTCAAGCCAGAGCGCGGCGGCGATCAACAAGGCCGCGAACACCACCTGCACCAGCCACATGTTCAGCAGAATCGAGGTGGCGGACAGCAGGATCAGGCGCGCCCCGGTCGCGTGCTGCTGCTCGATCGCCCGTTGCAGGAACACCGAGCTGCCGCCGCCACTGAAGGCACGCAACACCGACTGCGACTGGGCGAACTCCAGCATGCGCTGGCTGGTGTCGGCCGAGCTGCGCTGGAACGCCCGGTCGGCGCGCCGCCCAAGGCGGGCGCTGAGCCAGAACGCGCCGCCGAGAATCGGCAACGCCAGCAAGGCGATCAGGCCCATTTTCAAGTGCAGCACAAACAACGCCAGTACCAGCACCAATGGCGTCACCACGCCGCTGAGCACCGGAGTAAATACATGGGCCGGCAGCTGAGCCACGGCCATCATGCCCTGGGTCACCACCTGGTTGAGCCGCGCCGTGTTATCAGGCGTGAACCAACCGACAGGCAGTTCGGCCACATGGTCGCCGATGCGCTGGCGCCCGCCTTGCAGCACCGCCACACCCACCGCGACGCCAGCCTTTTCAACCTCGCGTCGCGTGGCCCAACACGTCGCCACCGCCGCCAGGAACACCACCAGCCACAACGCCGCTTCGGCCAGATCACCGTTGAGCATGTCGGTGAGTACCGGCACCAGGGCGGCGAGGGTCAGCCCGCACAGCGCACCGTAGAACATCACTTTCCCGACATAGCGACGGAAGACCGGCCCGTCATCGCCCAACAGTTCGATAAAGGTTTTCAGCATGTCGGCAGCGCCTGTTCGCGGGTCTGTTTGTAACCGCCCGACGCCCACAGGCGCGCATAACGGCCCTCTTGCGCGATCAGTCGAGGATGGGTGCCCTGTTCAACAATACGGCCGTTTTCCAGCACGATGATGTGGTCGGCGTGCATCACGGTATCGAGGCGATGGGCAATCACCAACAACGTGCGCCCTTGGGCGAAGCGCGACAGCGCCTCCTGGATTGCCACCTCGTTTGCAGCATCGGCGGCGGCCGTGGGTTCATCCAGCACCAGCACCGGCGGCGCCAGCAATACTGCGCGGGCGATGCTGATACGCTGCTGCTCGCCACCGGACAACTGCGCGTCCTCGCCGATCACCGAGGCATAGCCCCGTGGCAAGCCGATGATGCACTCATGAATATTCGCGGCCCGTGCCGCCGCCTCGATTTCCTTGCGGCTGGCGCTGGGCCGGCCGAGGGCGATGTTTTCGGCAACGCTGGCGTGGACCAGGCGCACCTCTTGCAGCACAAAGCCGATCAGGTTGTAGAGCTGCGAGGTCTCGATCTGCCGCAGGTCGACGCCGCCCAGGGTGATACGCCCCTCGGTCGGGTCAAAAAACCGCAGCAGCAGGCGCGCCAGGGTCGACTTGCCCGAACCCGAGGCGCCGACGATGGCGGTTACGGTGCCAGGCTTGAGGGTAAAGCTGATGTTCGACAGTACCGGGTGCTGCGGGTCGTAGGCGTACCCGAGGTTTTCGACGCGTACTTCGGCGTCCTTGGGCAAGCGTTCGCACCCCGGCTCCACCTGCGCCAGCACCGGCGTCGCCAGCAGTGCCTGCACGCGCTGGGCCGCGCCGGTGGCGTTGTCCAGATCATGCACGATGTAACTCAGCAGCAGCAGTGGCGCGCAAATACCCGGTGCGACAATGGCGAACGGCAGCACCTCCACCGCGCTGATCCAGCCCAGGCTGACAAACACCAGGCCAAACGTCAGCACCATGGCGAGCACCGTCACCGGGGCGATCATCGCGTTGGCATTGGCCATCGTCCCCACCAGTGGACGGGTGAACTCAACGAAGGCTTCGCTGAACTCATCTACCGCCTTGCGGTAACTGGCGTGGGCCTTGCCGGTGGCACCGAAGGCCTTGACCACCGGAATGCCGTTGACGAACTCGACCACCGCGTTATTGACCCGGGTCATGCGCTCGACAAAGGACTGCATGTGGCTGCCGCTGGCTTTCATCGCCCGGGTAAAAAACAGCAAAAACCCCGGAAACGGCAACAGCGAGACCAGCGCCATGCGCCAGTCCACCATGAACAGATAAGCCGCCGACAGCAGCACGGCCCCGGCACAACGGCCCACGGTGGTGTAGAAATGCGCAGTCAGGCTGTGCAGGGTGCCGATGTCATCCTGCATCGCCTGCTTGACCTCGCCCGACGCCCGCTCGGTGAACCAGCCCAGCGGCACCTGGCTCAGGCGCTGGGCGATGGCCAGGCGCAAGTGGCGAGTGATGTGGTTGTCGGCCAGGTGCGCGACCGTCTCCGCAACTGTCATCAACAGCAGGCCCGCGAACAGGCTCGCCAGGCTGAGGCTGATGGTCAACCAGACCTCGCCCGATGCCTGGGCCATCGACGGCGCGCCGAGGGCGACCCTGGCGATATGCACAATGCCCCCCAGCGGCACCAGCGTCAGCATACTGCCCACACCGGCCAGCAGTGCCGCAGCGATCAGTCGCCCGCGCACCGGCCGCAACACTTGCGAGACCGCGCCGCGCCCCCTGGGTTTGGCCGCAGCCACATCCTTGTTACTCATGAAGTCTCCCTGACTGAATGAGCCTTTGCTCGCCCTTACCTTATCTTCCGAACGAGCGGCCAAAACCCTCAATCGAAACCTCAAGGAATTTTCAGGCAGGGGCGCGGACCGTCACCCAATAGCGGGTGCGCCGCACCACCTGGATCGGCAACGCGGCGGCCAGGTTGTCCAGCGCCAGGTCGGTATTGTCCAGGTGCAATACACCGCTGACCCGCAGCATCGCCACCTCAGGCGCACAGCGCAGTACACCGCGGCGGTAGCGTCCCAGCTCGGCGATCAGTTCGTCGAGCCGGGTGCCATCGGCCACCAACAGGCCCTTGACCCAGGCGATGCTGCGGTCAGTCACCGCCGCAGTCGGCTGCACCGTGTCCCTGGAAACCGTGGCGCCTTGACCTGCCTCCACCCGCGCACCTGCGCCATGGTCGGGCTGCACCTGCACGGCGCCCTCAAGCACGGCCAACTGGCAGTTGCCGTCGTCGCATTGGCGCAGGCTGAAGCGCGTGCCCAGGGCATGAAACACGCCCTGGCGACTCTGCACCCGAAACGGCCGGGGTGACGGCGCGGTCGTGATGAAGACCTCGCCGGCCCGCAGCAGCACCAGGCGCTGGTCGTCATCGAACTGCACGTCAATTGCTGAAGCCGGGCCCAATACCAGGCGGGTACCGTCGGGCAATACCACTTCGCGAACTTCGCCGGTGCGGGTGCTATGGCCGGCACTCGCCAGTTGCCAGGCGTCGGTGTGGCGCACGCCGTAGGTGAGGCCACCGGCTGCGACCAACAGGCCCAGCAGGAGCAGGGTGCTCCGGCGATCGGGGGAGTCGGGAGCGTCGGGTTCGGCCAGGCTGTGCCTGGCCACCGGCGCGGGGATGCTGTGGAGTTTTTGTTCGAAGCCCAGCAGGCGCGTCCAGGCCAGTTCGTGATGGGGGTGTTCGGCGCGCCAGTGCAGGCAGTTGGCGTGGTCTTCGGCGCTGGCGTCATCGGCCCACAGGCGGGCCATCCAGGCGGCGGCGCGCTCGATGATATCCGGGGAGATTGGCTGCTCGGTCGACATTGCGAGGGTCAGCCGTACAGGGTCTGGTAGCAGGCCAGCAGGCCGGCGGCGATGTACTTTTCCACCGAGGAGACGGAGACCTGGAGCTCGGCGGCGATCTCGCGGTAGCTCAGGCCATCGAGCTTGCACAGCAACAGGGCCTGGCGCGCCTTGGGTGGCAGGCTGTGCAGGGCGGCGTCGATTTGGATCAGGGCCTCGATGGCCAGGGCGCGGGTTTCTTCATCGGGGGCACAGGGTTCGGGCAACAGGGCCAGGGCTTGCAGGTAGGCGGATTCGATCTGGCGGCGGCGGTAGAGGTCGATGACCAGGCCGTTGGCGATCTGGGTCAGGTGCCGCCGGGATTCGGCGGTGGGCGGGAGTTGGCCCTTGCGCATGAGTTGCAGGTAGACGTCGTGGGCCAGGTCGGCGGCGTCGAATGCGTTGCCCAGCTTGCGCCGCAACAGGGTACGTAGCCAGGCGTTGTGGTCGACGTATAGATTTTCAACCTGGCGTTGAAAGGCGAACTGTCCGATGTTCACAAACCTCTCCTTTTACCCAATGGGCCCGGGGGTGCTGGGGCGATTGGGCTGGTAATGATTTGCAAGACTATCGGCTCTGGGCTGCGGGTGCAATGCGGGGGGATGGCGGGGGGGATGGCGGGGTTATGGGTACATATCCGTTGCTGCGGTCACGGCTGCTATTGGTTCCGCTCTTA